>VBWC01000030.1 GCA_006218035.1 Gammaproteobacteria bacterium | reverse complement strand
ATGGCGGAAGGTAGAGCAACGCAGGAGCAGTTGCCGGGAGAAATCTCGATGTGATTGAACCGCCTCGCGTCCTTGACCGAGAAGATTTCTCGCTTCGCTCGAAATGACACTTGATCAGAGCCTCCTTAACCATGTCGTGTATCGACCGACCATACGCTATCGTTAAGGTCATTGCTCACCTGGCCACAGGCGTCGCCGGTGATGGACCGCGACACGGCGGCGATATCGACGGACTCCCGCCGGGTGATGGCGTCAGCGCGGGTCGGGGCTTGTGATGTCCTTGCGTATACCGTTCGGACAGAAGTACTCGCGCTTCTCGCGGTTTCTTTTTGAAATCGCCAGATTCACCTCGGTGTCCTGGCGGCGGCTTGGATGATGGAGGTGATACGTCGTCACCTGGAACTTGATGTTCTTGGTGAACATGCCGAGGCCGTTGAAGCGCCACTCGAGGTCATCGTCCTCGCCGCCGATGCCGGGCAGGTCCTCGTTATAGCCGTTGATGCGCTCGATATCTTCCCGGTAGCAGGAAAAGTTGCAGCCCATGATGCCGAGTTGCCGGCGTTTGACGAGCCTGTGCAATAAATCGCTGGGGAAGCCAAGCTCGTAGTTGCGTATGCCATCGACATGTAGCGGAATCATTCTGAGAAAAAACGTCAGACGATTTTCCAGTGCAATGATCCGGTCGGGCTCCTGCCGGACGCGCGCCGAGGTCTGCGGGCCCAGGTAGACGCGCCGTCCGGTACAGATACGCCCGGGTTCGGCATGCAACAGGTGTTTCTCGACGAAGCGCTGGTGCGGGATGCAATCACCATCGAGGAAGATCAGGTAGTCCGACCGCGCGCTCGCAATGGCGCGATTCACCGCACGGGTTTTGCGGAAGCCGATGTCGTCCTGCGTCAGGTGATGCAGGTCCAGCTCTTCAGGCGTGCGGGTCGCGATGTAAGCGGCGACCGCCGCATCGTCCCCGTCCTCGGTGACGATGACCTCGAAGTTCGGCTCGGTCTGGCGCATGAGCCCGGCGAGCACGCAGTGCAGCGCCTCGACGTCCTTGTAGATGGCGATGATGACGCTGGCCCTGGGTTTCGAACTGCTCATGATCGCGCAGATAGCGGCGGCTAGCAGGTCGCGCCGGCAGCGGGTGCCGCGTCGTCCTTGAACTGCATCCGGTAGAGGCCGGCATACACGCCGCCGCGCGCCAGCAGTTCGGCGTGGCGGCCGGTCTCGACGATCTTGCCGTCGTCCATGACGACGATGCTGTCGGCCTGCTCGATCGTCGACAGGCGATGCGCGATGACGATGGTCGTGCGGCCCTGGATCACGGTCGCCAACGCCTCCTGCACATGCCGTTCCGATTCGCTGTCGAGCGCCGATGTGGCCTCGTCGAGGATCAGTATCGGCGCATCCTTCAACAGCGCGCGTGCAATGGCGAGGCGCTGGCGCTGGCCGCCGGACAGGCGCACGCCGCTCTCGCCGACCATGGTTTGCAGCCCGTTCGGCAATTCGTCGATGAATTCCATCGCGTGGGCGGCAGTCGCCGCGGCGATGATCTGTTCGTCGGTCGCGTGTTGCGCCGTGCCGTAGGCGATGTTCGCGGCGGCGGTGTCGTTGAACAGCACGACGTCCTGGCTGACCAGCGCCAGATTGGCGCGCAGGCTGGTCAGCGTCAGTTCCTGGATATCGATACCGTCGATCAGCACGCGCCCGCCGGTCGGCTGATAAAAGCGCGGGATCAGACTGACCAGCGAGGTCTTGCCGCTGCCGGAGCGGCCGACCAGTGCGACGGTCTCGCCCGGATTCACCGTCAGCGAGATATGTTGCAGCGCCGGTGCCTCGCCAGCGTCATACACCAGGCTGACATCGCGGAACTCGATCTGCCCGTTGGCGCGCTCGATCGAGCGGGTGCCGTTGTCCGGCTCCGACGCCTCGTCGATCAGCGCGAACACGCTGCCGCAGGCGGCGAGGCCGCGTTGCAGGTGCTCGTTGATGCCGGTCAGGCGCTTGATCGGCGAGAACAGCATCGCCATTGCGCCGAAGAACGACACGAACGTGCCGACGGTCATCTCCGGTTTCAGCGAGGCGACATAAACGATCGCGGCCAGCGCGACGACGGCGAATAACTGGACAATCGGTACGCTGCCGGCAGACGTGACCGTGATTTTCATGCCGTAGCGGCGGATCCAGTTGGCGACATCGAAGAAGCGCTTGTTCTCGTAATCCTGGCCGCCGAACACCTTGATCACCTTGTTACCGCCGATACTTTCCTCGACCACATGGGTAATGTCGCCCATCGAGCCCTGCAGCGACTCGTTGAGCGTGCGCAGACGGCGGCTGATGACCTTGACGACCATCGCGATGAACGGCACCACGATAAAAAAGATCAGCGCCAGCTGCCAGTCGAGATAAAACATCCACGCCAGCAGGCCGAGCACCGCCAGCGAGTCGCGCACCAGCACCAGCAGCACGTTGGTGGCGGCGAACGTCACCTGCGTGACGTCGTAGATCATCTTCGAGATCAGCCCGCCACTCGTATGGTCGGCATAGTACCGGTTGGGCAGTGACATCATCTTCGCGAACATCCGGGTACGCAGGTCCATGACGACCTTGTTCGCCACCCAGCTCAGCGCCACGTTGCTGACATAGGTCGCGACGCCGCTGGCGACAAACAGCAGGATCAGCAGTATCGGCATGAGCCTGATCGTATCCGGGTCCCGCTCGACGAAGCTGCCGTCGAGCAGCGGCTTCAGCAGTGCGGGCTTGGCCGGCTCCAGCGCGGCCATGACGATCATCGCGACGATCGACAGCGCGAACAACCGCCAGTACGGCTTTACGTGGCCGAGCAGGCGCAGGTAGAGTTGCTTGCTGTTCATGCTGTCGGTTGTCACGCCCGGGCCGGACCAGTATCGTATAAGAAATTGAATTCTAGTTGATTGGCGAAACAGAGAACAACGAAAGAACGCGGTAAACGCCGGTCAGGCACGTTGCCGGCCGCGATTCCGGTCACTGGCGCTATGTTATGATGCGCGCGCAACCCGTGTGGGGCGGCAGAAGCGATAATGATGGCTAAATTCCCGCGAGGCGAGGCCTGGTGAAGATACATATCCCGACGTTTGACAGTGCCCGCGTGCTGGTGTGCGGCGACCTGATGCTGGATCGCTACTGGCACGGCGACACCTCGCGGATATCGCCCGAGGCGCCGGTGCCGGTGGTGCGGGTAGGCCAGGAAGAAGACCGTCCCGGCGGCGCGGGTAATGTCGCGCTGAACATCGCCGCGCTCGGCGCGCGACCCACCCTGCTCGGCATCACCGGCGACGATGCCGCCGCCCAGATCCTGGATGATGCACTGACCGCCGCCGGCGTCGCCTGCCGTTTCGAGCGCATCAAAGGCATCCCGACCGTCACCAAGCTGCGTGTGCTCAGCCGCCATCAGCAACTGATCCGGCTGGATTTCGAAGACAGCCTGTCCGGCGTTAATACCGGGCTGCTGGCCGGGTGGTTTAACGACCGGCTGGCCGATCACGATCTGGTCGTGTTTTCCGATTACGGCAAGGGCACGCTGAGCGGCATTGCCGAACTGATCGCGCTGGCGCGTGACCGGCACAAGCCGGTGCTGGTTGATCCGAAGGGTAACGACTACAGCATCTATCGCGGTGCAACGCTTATTACCCCTAATTTCTCCGAGTTCGAGGCCGTGGTCGGCCGCTGCCACAGTGAGTCCGACATCATCGAGCGTGGCCAGCGACTGCTGGCGCAGTGTGACCTGCAGGCGCTGCTCGTCACGCGTGGCGAGCATGGCATGACGCTGCTGCAACGCGACGCCGAGCCGGTGCAACTGCCGGCGCGGGCCAAGGAAGTGTTTGATGTCACCGGCGCCGGCGATACCGTGATTTCCGTGTTGGCAGCGGCGTTGGCGGCGGGCGAAAAACTGGAGCAGGCCACTGCGCTCGCCAATCTCGCCGCCGGTATCGTCGTTGGCAAGCTTGGTACCGCTACCGTCAGCGTGCCGGAAATGCGGCGTGCGCTGCACGAGGCCGATGCGACCGGGCAAGGCGTGGTACAGGAAAATCAGTTGCTGCTGGCGATCGCCGACGCGCGCGCGCACAACGAGACGATAGTGATGACCAACGGCTGTTTCGACATCCTGCATCCCGGCCATGTTGCCTATCTGGAGCAGGCGCGGCGGCTCGGCGACCGGCTGGTGGTAGCGGTCAATGACGATGACTCGGTGCGCCGCCTCAAGGGCAGCGACCGCCCGGTCAACCCGCTCGATCACCGCATGGCGATACTGGCGGCTCTGAAATGCGTCGACTGGGTGGTGCCGTTTACCGAGGACACGCCCGAGCGCGTGATCTGCCGCGTGTTGCCGGATTATCTCGTCAAGGGCGGCGATTACCGGCCGGAGCAGGTCGCCGGGCATGATTGTGTGACCGCCAACGGCGGCAAGGTGAGGATACTGGACTATATCGAAGGCCATTCGACTACCGGTATCATCAAGCGCATGCGGGCCGGATGATCGTAGTCGTTGTCCGCTAAAGACGACGATAATGGCCGGGACAGGGAGACAGCTAACGTGATAATCGTGACAGGCGGCGCCGGCTTCATCGGCAGCAATATCGTCAAGGCCCTGAACAACCAGGGCCGTACCGACGTGGTCGTGGTCGACGACCTGACCAACGGCACCAAGTTCTTCAATCTGCGCGACTGCGATATTCAGGACTACGTCGACAAGGAAGATTTCCTGGAGAAGATTATCTCCGGCAAATCGGCCGGCAAGGCCGTCAAGGCGATATTCCACCAGGGCGCCTGCTCGACGACGACGGAGTGGGACGGCCGTTACATGATGCGCAACAACTACGAATATTCCAAGGAACTGTTGCACTACTGCCAGACCCGCAAGATACCGTTTATCTACGCGTCGTCGGCCTCGGTGTACGGCGCCGGGCCGGTGTTCAAGGAGGATCGCCGCTACGAGGCGCCGCTGAACGTCTACGGCTACTCCAAGTTCTTGTTCGACCAATACGTGCGCCACATGCTGCCGAAGGCCAAGGCGCAGATCGTTGGCCTGCGCTACTTCAACGTCTACGGCCCGCGCGAGCAGCACAAGGAATCGATGGCGAGCGTCGCGTTTCATCTGAACAAACAGTTGATGGCCGGCGGCACGCTCAAGCTGTTCGAGGGCTGCGACGGCTTCGCCGACGGCGAGCAGCGCCGCGACTTCATCTCGGTCGATGACGTCGTCGATGTCAATCTGTGGTTCATGGAGCAGCCCGACAAGTCCGGCATCTTCAATCTCGGCACCGGCCGCAGCCAGACCTTCAACGACGTCGCCAACGCGGTGATTGAGTGGCATCAGGAGGGCGAGATCGAATACATTCCGTTTCCCGATCATTTGCGCGGACGCTACCAGAGCTTCACCGAGGCCGACATGAAGGCGCTGCGCGAGGCCGGCTACACGCGGCCGTTCTGTTCCGTGCGCGAAGGAGTGTACTCCTATATGGACTGGCTGCACGGCGCGCCGGTCGAGGCCTGACATGACCGCGATGCACAACGATATCACCGCCGAACTGTATAAAACGGTGGCGCTGCTCGAAGCGGTCATCGCTGACGCGACGCTGATCGAACAGACCGCGCAGGTCGCGACGCAATGCGCCACGGCATTCAAGGCGGGCCACAAGATATTGCTGGCCGGCAACGGCGGCAGCGCGGCGGATTCGCAGCACCTTGCCGGTGAATTCGCCTGCCGCTTTGCATTCGATCGTCCGGGACTGCCGGCGCTGGCGCTGACCACCGACGGCTCGGTGATGACCGCGATCTGCAACGACTACGAATACGACTACGTCTTCGCGCGCCAGCTCGAAGGCCTCGGCAACGCCGGCGACGTGTTCTTCGCCATTTCCACTTCGGGCAAATCGCCGAACATCCTGCGCGCCCTTGAGGCCGCGCGCAAAAAGAAACTCTATTGCGTCGGCATCACCGGCCAGTCCGGCGGCGCGATGCTCGAGCTCTGCGACATCTGCCTGCGCATCCCCTCATCCGAAACCGCCAAGATCCAGGAGGCCTACAAGGTGCTGGGCCATATTATTTGTGCGCTGGTCGAGAAGACGATGTTTGGTAAGAAGTAAAAATAATTTTGAACCGCCCAGACGCCAAGAAAGACGTTTCAATATGTAGGATGGGTGAAGCGAAGCGTAACCCATCAATTTAGGTAACGTCCGAATGCCACGATACTGGCAACCATGACCAACTACCGACGCACCTTCATCCCCGGCGGAAGCTATTTCTTCACCATCGCAGTGGCGGAACGGTCGAGCCGTCTGCTGACCGACAACATCGGCCTGTTTCGGCGTGCGGTTGCTGATGTGAAGCGTGAACTTCCGTTCGAACTCATCGCGATGGTGGTGTTGCCCGAACATCTGCACTGCGTATGGACGTTGCCGGATGGCGATGCCGACTACCCGACGCGCTGGAAAAAGATCAAGGCGGCATTCTCGCGCGGAATACCGAAAGGCGAACGTCGTTCGGCGAGCCGTATTGCGAAAGGTGAACGCGGCCTGTGGCAACGCCGTTATTGGGAGCATACGCTGGAAGACGAGGACGATCTGCGCCGCCATGTCGATTACATCCATTACAATCCGGTCAGACACGGACATGTGCGCTGTGTGAAGGAATGGCCGTATTCCACGTTCCACCGGGATGTTCGGGAAGGTATTTACCCTGCCGATTGGGCAGGTGGCGCATCCGACGCTGAGCATGGTTTTGGGGAGAGGGCGTGATGATGGGTTACGCTTCGCTTCACCCATCCTACGCGGGCTACGTGCAGTAATATATCGGTTATCACATTCGGGCACAGTGGAGAATAGGGTGGCAGAAACGAATATCAAAGAATTGTCAGAGCAGTTCCGGGGGCGACGGTTCGGAGAGCTCGTGCTATACCACATAAAGCAGCAACCACTCGATCAACTTGTTGCCGCAATGAAAGGAACGATTGACGGGCTGCGACCGGAAATTCAGTCTGTAGTAATGGGGCTCATCGACAATGCTAATCCACTTGCGAGGAAGAAGGAGTTCTGGTCAGATGATTGTGGGGAAGTTTTCATATTCATAACGTCGATGACTGAAAAGGAACTCCAAGCACAAGGGCTTGCCACGATCAATGATGAGCTGTTCGACATCTTTAATATCATAGTCGTAGGTTCAACTGGTCATTGCAACACTGGTCTGAAGTTTATCCGCTGGCGTGTGAAAT
>VBWC01000013.1 GCA_006218035.1 Gammaproteobacteria bacterium | reverse complement strand
CGTTGCTCTACCTTCCGCCATCCATGGCGGTCGCCTGCGGTCGAAATGACAAGAAACCTTTTATTCAGAGTCTCCAAATCGGCATGGCCCGTTACAGCGGCCATTGAGTAAAGCGGCGCCATGCTTCAGCAATATCCCGTCGATGAGCTTCAGCGGATCGTCACCGGCATAGCGCGGGCCGAGCTGTTGCCGCGTTTTGCCGATGTGGCCCGCACGCACAAGCGTGATGGCAGCGTCATGACCGAGGCAGATCTCATCGTCCAGCACGAAATCGGCGCGGCATTGTCGGCACGGTGGCCAGACGTTTCCTTGCTCGGCGAGGAAATGACGGCGGACCAGCAGGGCGCGCTTTTAGCGGACGGCCGGCCGGTCTGGTTGCTCGATCCGCTCGACGGGACCAGTAACTTTGCCGCCGGTGTGCCGTTTTTCAGTACGTCGCTGGCGCTGCTCGAAAACGGCAGGATCGCGCTCGGGATCGTCTACGATCCGGTGCGTGACGAATGTTTTACGGCGGTTCGTGACCGCGGCGCGTTTCTGAATGGCGAAAAACTGCATGCCCGCGCGACCGGGCTGTCGTTACAGCAATCGATTGGCCTGATTGACTTCAAGCGGCTGCCCAGGGATCTGGCAACCCGCCTCGCCGGCAGCCCGCCATATGCGTCGCAGCGCAGCTTCGGTTCGATCGCGCTTGACTGGTGCTGGATTGCGGCGCAGCGCGCCCACGTGTATCTGCACGGTAACCAGAATATCTGGGATTATGCGGCCGGTTGTCTGATTCTGCAGGAGGCGGGCGGTCATTCGGTAACGCTGGCCGGTGACGGGGTATTTGTAAACTCGCTTTCCCGGCGATCTGCCGTCGCGGCGGCGGACGGGCAGTTGTTTGGCGAGTGGCTGGCGTGGCTTGGGATTACCCCGACGTCCGCCCGATAGCGGCGCGGATTTTTCCGGCGGCCGGAGAAATTAGCAAGACAAGATTGGCAGGTTACGATTACCGCCACGCAGGAACGGGTCATGGGCCCCCGCAATTTTCGGGTGTTCAGCCGCTCGAATTGACCCGATCTTTCGGTGGCACAGGGTTTGCGCTGTTTGACGATTTCTACATATTCTGCTACACCAGCATCCGCGCTCCTGCATTTCAGCGCTTAGGTAGCCGACGTACCTCGTCCGGAGGTTCGTCGTCCGATTTGATCGATCCGTGGAGGTAATTGTGATGGAGGACTTCATGAAGACTAGTGTGCTTTTGCCGTTGGTAGGGGGGCTGTTGTTCGTGGTGGCCCAGCAGACACATGCGGCATCAATGAATGATAAAGACAAGATTCGCAACGCGATGAGTTCGGCGCCAGCGTCCGTTGCCGCCAAGGCGACTATCAAGGACTGGCCGGCCAAAGCGGGCGGTGAAATGCCGGTGCTCAGGGAAGGATCCAACGGCTGGACCTGCCTGCCCGACATGCCGGATACCGAGGGTAACGATCCGATGTGTCTCGATGATATGTGGCTCGCCTGGGCGGACGCATGGATGAACAAGAAACCGTTGCAGAATGAGCGGATGGGATTTGGCTACATGCTGCAGAAAAACGGTGCGGACAGTAACACCGATCCCTATGCCACGGCGCCTGCGCCCGACAACGAGTGGATGAAAGAAGGTGTGCCGCATATGATGATACTGGTGCCGGACTCCGCATCGCTGAAAGGTGTGCCGACCGATCCGCATCTGGGTGGTCCGTGGGTGATGTGGCGTGGAACGCCGTATGTCCACGTGATGGCGCCGATGCCGTTGCACAAACCCTGAGTCTTGCGCGCAGCGCCCCCGCGTAACCTGTGCACACAGGCGGGGGCGTTTCGCCGGCGTCAGCCGGCGCCGGCGGGCATGGGCCGGCGTGATCAGGTATCATGCCGGATTCCGGATAAATCGCGCGCCGTTGAACAGTCCATGACCGAAACCATTGTTGTCGCCTTCACCACTTTTTTCGCAACGGTCGGGCCGGTTGATGTCGCGGCGATGTTCGCTGCGATTACCGCCGGAGCCACGCCGTCCGCCCGACGCTCGATGGCGTTCCGGGGCACGCTGATCGCCGCCGTTATCCTGCTGGTCTTCGCTTTTTTCGGAAAATTTCTGTTGTGGAGTCTGGGTATTTCCCTGCCTGCGTTACGCATCGCCGGCGGCATACTGCTGTTGCTGATTGGCATTGACATGGTCTTTGCGCGACCGTCGGGCGGCGTTTCAACCACCGAAGCAGAGGCGCAGGAAGCACGCGGCAAGGCCGATATCGCGGTGTTTCCGCTGGCCACGCCACTGATCGCCGGTCCGGGTGCGATCAGCGCAACGATCCTGTTGATGGCGAACACCCAGGGCGATTACTCGCTGCAGGTAGCCGTGCTGTTATCGCTTGCCGCGGTGCTGCTGATCACCCTGGCGACACTGCTGGTGGCCGGTCAGATTCACCGGCTGCTCGGTGTCACCGGCTTGCATGTCGTCAGCCGGATTTTCGGTATTTTGTTGTCCGCACTGGCCGTGCAGTTCGTGATCGACGGCGTGGTCGAAAGTTTTTTGAAACGCTGAGTGCGAACGGGCCGGAGTCCTCGGCCATTACGACTGGCGCACGCTGACCTGCCGCCCGTGAGTTGGCAGCGAAGGAACAGAGGGCAAGGGGGGTACGCCGTTTGACAGGCATGAAGCCAGGCATCGCTGCGCGATTCTTTCTTTTGTTATTGATTGTTTCCCGTGAGGTGTTATCCGGCACCGTGCAAGCGGACGAGCCGCCACTGTCCGCCATCGATGAACGTATCGTCAAGGAGCAGGCGGCCTTTCAGAACCGGTTTGCGCTGATGCCGCACAAGCCCAGCTACATCCTGCCGCTGAGCTACGCCAGCAAGGTTAATCAGGCACCGTTCGAGGATCTTGGCGGCGACGCTGAGCACCTTGAAGTGAAGTTCCAGATCAGCCTCAAGTTGCCACTGATGCGCAATCTGTTCGGTAATAACGGCCATCTATCGTTCGGCTACACACAGGTATCGTTCTGGCAGGCATACAATTCACAGGTGTCCTCGCCGTTTCGTGAGACTGACCACGAGCCGGAGTTGATGCTGTCGTTCTTTAACGATTACCGACTGTTCGGCGTGCGTAACCGGATCATCACGCTCGGGTTGGTACATCAGTCCAACGGGCAGCTCGGCGCGCGATCGCGCAGCTGGAGCCGTGTCTATGCGAACTTCCTGTTCGAAAGAAGCCGCTGGGCGTTCAGTCTGCGTCCATGGTACCGAATCCCGGAGAGCGTGGAGGATGACGATAATCCGGATATCGACCAGTATCTTGGCCATGGCGAGGTAATTGCCGCGTACCGGCTCGGCGAGCATGTGCTGGATCTGATGTTGCGGAACAATCTGGACTCGCCGAACAGGGGCGCGATCAGTGTCGGCTGGAGTTTTCCGATCAACGAGCGGGTAAACGGTTTCGTGCAGTATTTCAACGGCTATGGTGAGAGCCTGATTGACTATAATACGTCGATCAGTCGCATCGGGCTGGGTATCATGTTAACGAACTGGTTGTAGCAAAATGGAGTGAAGGTCGTTCGGGAGCTTTTCAACGTTTCCGGCGGGGAGGCTGGTGACCGATGGCTGTTGAGATAGCGTTGCTCAAGGTGGTGGATCTGCTGGTCGGCGCCTTGAAGTATTATGTGCAGAAACGAAAAAAGGCGACAGAAGAAAGCGGGGAACTGGAACGCCGTGAACGGTTGATTTCGGAGGCCATACGCGAGCTGCTTTCGCGCCGGCCGAACATCAATATCGCCCGGGCCAGAATCGAAGAGGCCCGGGCGTTGGGCAACAAGGCGACCGAGCATCTGCTGCGCGCGGAGGAATTGCTCGACGCTGTCAGTGCAATGGGAACTCGCGTCGTTGAACCTCGGGCACGGGCGGCAAGTCGCCGTTCATCGTCGGGTACCGCCAGGAAGCGGGGCGGTCAGGCGCCGCGGGCGAAGAAAAGGCTGGTTAAGCGACGTCAGCCGAAGAGCGTAACGCGATAATAAGCAGAATAACGCGGTTGTCTCACGAGGGACTCGGTTGCACCGCGATTTGAAAATGTCTTTGGCGAGCGCATACTGGCGTTGATACAACCGATTGAGTGGGGTCATCACGGGTCTGTTCAACGGGGGAGGGGCGACCATGGACAGGAGCAAGTTCGATCTGGCGATTATTCCCTGGCCGCATGTGTCCGCCGGTGACACCCGGGAAGCGGTGCAACGGCTCAGAGCCGCACGCAGTATTGATCGGAAACTGGTCGTGATGCCGGGGGGATACGGCTATTATTTTTTTCGCGACTGGATGATTCGTTCCGGTGACTTCCGCACATGGGTCGACCGGTTCGTCACCGAAGTTCCGTGGTGCTGGGACCACCTCGAAGACTTGACGGTCAAGGAGTTCGTTACCGCCAAAGCGGGGGTGCCCCATCAGGAACCGGCGCCGTGGTTACGTATCCAGGCGCCTGGCCGGATACGGTAGTTTGGCTGAACGCGCAGCCCGGCTCGGCTGAGTGCAGAGTCTGGCAGGAGACCGCTCGTCGATGCGTCCGGGGTTGTGGCGGGGGAGTCGTTTCCTGCGGCTTTTGGTTATGCGATGATCCGTGACGCCTCGTTCTGGCACGATGGGAATTGACGACATGCTACGAGTTGTTCCGGCGGATCTCGCCGACGCGGCGCACGCCGATGCGCTCGTTACTCTCCTGGATCTCTATGCGCAGGACCCGATGGGCGGTGGCGACGGATTGTCGGATTACACCCGGGATCATCTCGTGCCGAGACTGCGTGATCGCGCAAACACCGTCATTGTGTTGGCATTTGTCGACGACGCACCGGTCGGTCTGGTGGTGTGCTTTGAAGGATTTTCCACGTTCGCGGCGCTGCCGCTACTGAATGTTCATGACATTGTCGTCGCGCCGCTGTATCGCGGGCAGGGCATCGCCGCAAGAATGCTGGGCCTCGTCGAGAGTATTGCCGTGGGTCGCGGTTGCTGCAAGTTGACACTCGAGGTATTGGAGAGCAATGACGCGGCGCAAGCCGCCTACCAGAGATTCGGTTTTCGACCGTATCAGCTTGTGCCGGAGCTTGGATCAGCGCTTTTCTGGGAAAAGAAACTACCAATAGCCGGCGGCAACCGGCATAATTCCAGCCAGTAGCGGTTGTTCAGACATTACCGGGCCAACCGGTGCCGGTCAAAGCAGGAGAAGGCTATGCAGTGGCGGATCGTGGTTGGTGCTATCGCGGTAACGCTGGCCTGTTTGGCGAAATGGCAGCAAAGCAAGTCGCTATCCGGCGGGACGCAGCCAGCCGCGAAGAAGACCGGCCGCTCTGCGACGAATATAGTCAATCCCCCCGCCCCGATTACCCCAGATACAAGAGCCTATCAGTTTATCGCGAGTCTGAAACTCGGGACGCCGCTCAGCGTTCTTGATCATCACCGCGACGTTCGTCGCGGACCGAAAGCCACCTTGCCCGCTTACGGCGGTGCCAACGACGGTATGTGGGTGTTGAAGGAACAAATAAACCTGGAAATGACCGCACCCAGAGCGGATAAGAAACTTGCCTTCCTGAAAGACTTTCGCCGGATAGTGGAATCAAAAGCGGCGCCTGACCGGAAACGACAGGCACTGCTCGATCTGGCCGCGCGTAACGATGATTACAGTCGCATCATCGCGACGCATAAAAAGGCCAATCCGAATTGGGCCGACGAGTGGGTTGGCTATGAGGAAACCCTGGGTCTGAAAGGTATCGGCAGCGGTACGGCGAGAAAGCTGTATGACGCCGGATATCACCGGTCCTCTGATTTGAAACAGGCCGGGGACAAGGACATCGGCGCCGTGAAAGGTATTGGGCCGGCAACCATCAGCAAGATTCGCGAGCTGCTTGAGCAGCGCCCGGGCGTCTAGCGAGTAGAGTCATTGTCTCGACCGGTAGGGCGTAACGCAATAGCGGCAGACCTCGTCTGCGGGTGGCGAGAGAATTCACCGGGGATGAAGGTGTGCGCTGCCGGTGTTGTTCAAACCGTCGTCATGGCGCGGTACATGCTCGACTGGCGTGGTGACAGTCATGCTGCGCCGCGACTGACGGTTTTCATCCACGGTCGCTCCGTATCCCTGAATGCCGAGTTGACCGGGGTAACCGCGCGCGTATGTCTTCGCTTATCAGTCGGGGAGCCGGCCCGGCGACATGGGTTCGTTTTGGCGGCGGTACGCGACCGCGCTGTGTTGCAGACCGCGTGGCCGTCGACTATTGATGTGGAATAGGCGCTTAATCGATACTGCTGCGTAACCGACAATACGCTGGAAACCGCCATGGATTCTTTGCAAAGACCGGTAACGACCGGCGTGAGTTTCGGCCTGGTGTCCGGCGTGATCACCACGCTCGGCTTGATGTCGGGTCTGTATGGCGGAACGCATTCCGTCAAGGTAGTGGTCGGGGGCGTGATTACCATCGCGGTCGCGGATGCGATGTCGGACGCGCTCGGTATTCATGTATCGGAAGAGTCGCGGAACGTGAATACGCCCGGGCAGATATGGATGGCCACGTTGACGACCTTTGTCACGAAATTTCTGGTCGCTCTGTCGTTTCTTGTACCGCTGCTCATGCTGGAATTGTCCGTCGCCATTATTGTCAGTATTGCGTGGGGTATTGGTATTATTTCGCTGCTCAGTTATCGAGTGGCGCGACGTCAGGGCATTTCGCCGGGTATCGCGATAGCAGAACATATCAGCCTGACGATCGCCGTTGTCGTGTTAACCGGTTTTCTGGGCGAGTGGGTCGGAGCGGAATTCCAGTAACCGGCTGTTGCGCCGGCCTGGCAGGGTCAGCCGGGTCTCCAGCGTCCCCGAGGAGCGGACGGTGCACTGCTGATGCCCGCCCGCCTGTATAACCGGACAGCAGAACCACTGCCGCATGAATGTCTTCCCGGCCTCGAACGTTTTTTGATCTTGGGGTAGACCTGACGCCGTGTGGTAAGCGGTCTCATCCTGCCGCTCCAGATACGGTATCTTTTACGGTCGGAGAAGACCAAGGCCGTCTTTGTCGAGCATGGTCTTATCGCGCGGGTTCCTTGCTTCCGGGCCAAGTCTTTGTGGTAAATTTGCGGTTTCTTGTCGATTGGTTCGATGGCGAATATGAAACTGTGTCGTGGAACGATGGCTTGTTTACGGGCATTGCTTGCCCTGGTTTTATTGAATTCAAGTGAAGTGTCGGCGGGATTCCCCGAGGCTGATGAAGCCTATGCGCGTGGGGATTATGACAACGCCTTTCTTGAGTACAGATCGCTGGCGTATAAGGGAGAAGGTCAGGCGCAGTATATGGTCGGACGCATGTATCGTGACGGTATCGGTGTCAACGAGGATCGGTCGCTGGCGGTAACGTGGTTCCGGAAAGCGGCGGAGAGCCGGGTAACCGATGGTCAGGTTGCGCTTGCGCAGATGTATCTTGACGGTCGCGGGGTGCCCAGGAGTACGGGCGATGCGGTACTGTGGCTGCGCAAGGCGGTTGTCGAGGAAAACCCGGTTGCCATGGACATGCTCGGAGAGCTTTATGAGGAGGGTAATGGCGTACCGCAGGATTTTCTGAAAGCAGCCTCGCTATACCGCGACGCATCGCAACTGGGCGATCCGGTCGGGCAGAATCGCCTTGGCAAGATGTTTTACGACGGCAAGGGTGTTCCCAAGGACTATGAGCAGGCTATCACGCTGTTTCGCAAGGCCGCCGCTGCTGAAAATTCCGAGGCGCAAAATAATCTCGGACGCGCCTACGTTGATGCAAAGGGAGTCGCTCAGGATTACGTGGAGGCTGCGTCGTGGTTTCGCAAGGCAGCGGAACTCGGTAACGCGATGGCCCAGAATAACCTTGGTCTGATGTATTACGAGGGCAAGGGAGTGCCGAAGGATCATGTGCTGGCGCATATGTGGTTCAATCTGGCCGCGGCGCAAGGGTCGGAGTCGGCGACACGTCTTCGCGACCTCGCCTCGTCTGCAAGACTGACCCCGGAACAGATTATTGAGGCACAGCGTTTGGCGCGTGAATGGGAGGAAAAACATGCGCCGCCACGGTTAATACGGCGAAAACCGTTTGAGCCCACGCAGGCCGTTACGTCACCACCGTAACGGGGGTGCGTGACTTGCGCGACATTTTGTATGGCGCGGTCGGGGCCGATGTAGTTTATCGAGCGCCTATGCTTCTGCGCCAAAGACAGGCGCTGCCGAAATGGGACCATGCGCGGTATATTTCGGGGGCGGGATTTATTCGTTGGATAGCGGGGACGATATGTAGTGGAGAAACCGCCGTCCCTGGTCAGTAATGACAGGGATTTCCTGTATTGTGCGATTTCTGCCCTCGTTTTTTTTGATAAAAATAAGTCCCAGACCGTCCAGATCGTTGACCAGGTTTTCATAAAACTTCGGTTGCTTCACGACCGGCGGCAGTTGTGAATCCATTTCTTTCGCGTCGATTAACGATACATGGCTGAATGCCCTGAGCAGGCGATAGTGCCATGGTGTGAAGATATCGATTATCTTCAGGTAAATGATCTGTGCACGCTCTTCCGGCGCACCGGGGAGCGCCGCGTTGAGCACCGCGCTGCGCAGCACGGCAAGCTTTTCCGGTTGGCGGCATCCGCCGGCATATTCGGCGGCGATTATCATGACGTTGTGGAGCGCGCGATTCTGATGTATCGCATCGAGATCGAATAACGGATAGTCAGCCGATAGTTGTGTAAGACCATGGTTGACGGAGGCCATCCATCGATCAGACCGGTGTTTTCCGGACTGCCCGCTCAGTGCGCCAAATAACTCTTTCGTCGGTATCGTGGCGCGGCTCGTCTTCTCGATATTATCAATGCCGTGTTCGAGTAAACGATATTCGCTGTCGCTGAGGCGTGAGTCCAATGGCTGCATTTATGTAAACCGTGTCCGCGTTGGTCGCTGCATCGCCACAGAGAGCCGCCTGGGCGCCCAATGGTCGTATACCGATATTATCACCGGATTCCGGTTATACCCAACATTACGGAATTTCCCCCGGTGGCGGCGAACGGACGTCAAGGTAACGTGTTTCAGGTCGGGAATCCTGCGGGTGGCAGGCCGTTGTCAGGGTCGGTTGGATTCCTGCCCGACAAGTCATTACACTCAAGAAAAGCGGGTAGGCAATACCATCAATGGAGAAGCGATCAATGGGCACTATTTGGATATTGGTAGCGGAGAGCAGTCGGGCAAAGGTATATGAAATGCTGTCGCGCAAGGCGCCACTCCTGGAAATCGACGAGTTCTCTCATCCGGAGTCCCGGCAGCATGAGCATGATCTGACAACGGATCTGCCGGGGCGATCGTTTGACTCGATGGGTCTAGGAGGGCGTCACGCGATGGAGGCACGCGAGAGCGCCAAGGAGCACGAGGCGAAAGTATTCGCAAAAACGCTCGGTGTATACCTCGAGGCGGCCCGCATCAAAAAACGCTTCGATGATCTGATCATCATCGCGGCGCCGGCGTTTCTTGGCCTGTTGCGGAAGAATCTGAGTGACGGGACGAACCAGTGCGTGACCGAGGAGATCGGCAAGAATCTGGTTCAGCATGATGTGGCGGATATTCGTGCGCATCTTCCGGAGCGTCTGTCGGCGATATAGCCAGATAGATCTTCGTCAGACAGTGATGTGGCCGGCTTTTGGTGCCGTGCAGTGGTCACGGTTGCGTCCGCGCGGCGCCTTATCGCGATGTCCGGGGCGCGCTCTGGCGGTCGTGTAATCCCTAACCTGGCCGCCGTCATGCCGTATGAATTACTCACCGACATTGTTATCGCTATCCATGCGGTATTTATTCTATTTGTAGGCATGGGTGGTTTTCTCGTGTGGCAGTGGCGATGGCTGCGCTGGATACATGTTCCTGCAGTCGCGTGGGCTGTCCTGACTGAACTATCCGGCTGGACGTGTCCGTTGACCCCGCTGGAATTCTGGCTGCGGAATCAGGCCGGTCTCGAAGGCTACAGTACCGGGTATATTGAGTATTACCTGTGGCCATTGATCTATCCTGATGTCCTGACACGTGATCATCAAATAGCGCTGGGATTCCTTGTGCTCACTGGCAACCTCGCGATCTACATCTGGCTGTGGCGGTCGCATCAACGTGGTCAATAATGTTACTGCTATGGTGCGGGCCATTATGATGCCATGCGATTGACCGGGGGTCCGCTTGTCCATGTGCGTTACTTTGCACGTGTAAGGTCGGCGTCCATGCCAGGACTAACCCCGCAGTTGCCGAAGACCGGCTAACCACGGCGGGTTGGCTGCTATACCTCGTGCGACACGCGTGTCAGGACGAGGCGACTGCAGTATGCTTCCGCTGGATGCTCGATCAACCTGCGATGAGGGCTTCTCAAGTCATGGGATCACCCGTGCCGCATCCGACTGACGACATTCGGCCATCCGGCGGACCATCCGCCGGATGGTCCGCCGGTCGATGGTTATTACTGGTGGTGTTGGGTGCCGGCGTCGGACTTTTCTTATTCTTTGACCTTGCGCAGTACCTGTCGCTGGAAGCGCTGAAGACTCATCGCGATGAATTTCTGGCGTATACGCAGCGTCATTATGGCGCGGCCGTCGGGCTTTTTATCGCAATCTATATTTTACAGACGGCGTTTTCGCTGCCCGGCGGGGCGATACTGACGCTCGTCGCAGGTTTTCTTTTTGGCGCTGTTTCCGGCACAGTCATTGTTAACGTCGGCGCCACCGCCGGTGCGACGCTGGCGTTTCTCGTCGCCAGGTATTTATTGCGTGACTGGATAGAATCAAGGTTTGGCGAGCGGCTCGCATCGCTGCAGGCCGGTTTCTCCAGGAACGCATTTCACTATCTCCTGACGCTGCGGCTTATCCCGCTGTTTCCGTTTTTTCTGGTCAATCTTGTTTCCGGTGTGACTCGAATAGGTGTAGGCAGCTATGTTGCGGCTACCGCGATCGGCATAATTCCCGGAAGCTTTGTGTACGCGTATGCGGGGCGCCAATTGGGAACAATAAACAGTGTTGCGGAAATTGCCTCGCCGTCAGTATTGCTTGCATTCACGCTGCTGGGTGCTTTGGCATTGATTCCGGTGATCTACCGGAAATATGTTTCCGTTAAGAATGGATAAACCGAATATCGGCTCGTTCGGAAATTATGTATGGCTATTCGGGGGACATATTATTGCTATGCAGCCTGACGATGTGACGCAATTAAATCTCTTGCCGATGGATGAGCACAACCGGAGGCTGGTGGAGAACGTCCACCCGTCCGGCTGGCAGAATCCAACGCCCGACGGGCGCTACAATCTGGTGGTGATAGGCGCTGGTACAGCGGGCCTGGTTACTGCTGCGATCGCCGCGTCGCTGGGCGCGAAGGTGGCATTGGTTGAGCGCCATTTGATGGGTGGGGATTGTCTGAACGTGGGCTGTGTACCTTCCAAGGGTATTATCAGTGCAGCTCGAATCTGGGAGGTGCTAAGGCGCGCTCCGGAATATGGAATATCGCCCGGTGCGGATCCGGTGCAGAGTTTCAGTGTAGTGATGGAGCGCATGCGCCGGTTGCGGGCCGATATCAGTCACGTCGATTCCGCGCGCCGCTTTAAGGATATGGGAGTCGACGTGTATATCGGGGAAGGCGTATTTGTTGATCGAGATACCGTCGCGGTCGAAGGCGCAAGACTGCGTTACTCAAAGGCCGTCATTGCGACCGGGGCACGCGCCGTGGCTTTGCCAATTCCGGGCCTGAAGGAAGCGGGGTTTCTGACCAATGAAACGGTGTTCTCGCTGACCGAGTTGCCACGTCGTCTGGGCGTTATAGGCGCGGGCCCGATCGGCTGTGAAATGGCGCAGTCGTTTGCGCGATTTGGCAGTGAGGTTAGCGTATTCGAGCAATATTGCCGGATTTTGCCGCGCGAAGACGAGGATGCCGGTGCCCTGGTCGCGAATTCGATGCGGCGTGATGGCGTCAGGTTTGTCTGTGACGCGAAAATTACCCGAATTTCGACGTCAGACCAGGGGAAAGTTATTCACTATTCACGCGGCGACGAAGCGGGCGAGCTGGTAGTCGATGAGATCCTGGTCGGTATCGGGCGTGCACCCAACGTCGATGGGATGGGTCTGGAAAATGCCGGTGTTGAATATGACGCAGGGTCCGGAGTCAAGGTCAACAAGCATTTGCGAACGACCAATCGCCGGGTTTTCTCGGCAGGCGACGTTTGTTCGCCCCTGAAATTTACGCATACGGCCGACGCGGCGGCGCAGATAGTTATCCAGAATGCGCTGTTTCCTCACCCGTTCGGGTTGGGTTACGCGAGTGCGGATAACCTGGTTGTACCATGGTGTACCTATACTTCGCCGGAAGTAGCTCATGTGGGTTTGTATGCATCACAAGCACAGGATGCCGGAGTGGAAGTCGAGACGTTCACCGTTGCATTGGGTGACGTGGATCGCGCGGTTCTCGATGGCGAGACCGATGGTTTCGCGCGGGTCCATTTGAAGAGGGGGTCGGACAAGATACTCGGTGCGACGATTGTGGCGGCCCACGCTGGCGATCTTATCAGTCAGTTTACGCTGGCCATTAGAAACGGGCTTGGTCTTGGCGCGCTCGGAGGTATGATCTATCCGTACCCGACGCAGGCCGAGGTTATCAGGAAGGTGGCCAATGCCTGGCGCAAGACCGCCCTTACCGACCGGAACAAGCGGCTGTTAAGCAAGTTGTTCGCCTGGATGAGATAGCTACGGGTAGATCGTGGTATGTGCGCCGAAACGGGTGCCGTTGCTGCTAGAGCGTGCCGGGGTGTTTTTTTAGCGATTTCAGTGTTTCGGGATGTTGTAGTAGATTGGACTTGATTTCCAGTACGTCCAGTTTGTCGATGTCGATGAAATGATTGCCTTTCAGGATGCCGTCGATCGTGATCACGCAGCCGTCGGCAAGTTTTCGGTAAACCTTGCCGCTCAGTACGAATGATTTAGCCTGGTTGCCGAGACCAATCGTCATGATGATCTCTTTGCCGGGTGTGATCAGCGTTTCCGTTTTCTTATCGTCGTAAGTCAGTCTTATGCTCTGGTTGGAAAGATCCAGTAACGTACAGTGATGTGATTCGTCATGGTCGGCGAAGCGGATAGTAATGGGGACGCGCGTGCATAAGCGCTGGTGTTCACGTCGGTCGACGACAAGAAAAGTATTGGGCAAAATATCAACGATTGCGATTTCCTGGCCGGCGTAGTACCCGTCGTTGAGTATGGTTCTTCGACGTACTGTTGTGTCGATTTGCGGTGCGCCGCGATCCACGTAACACGAAAGTAGCGTAACGTTATTGCCGGCGCGGAACGGGCCACCCGGTCCTAGCGCTGCGCGACGGTCGTAATCGAGGCTATTCTCAAGGCCGTCGATGTACGGCAACAGAAAACAAAAACTTTCTATCTTTTTTAATGGCAGATTTTTGCCGTTGTCGTCGAGCAGAATCGTATGCCGATTTCCCTCGAACTGACTGCGGATATCATTATGGGAGTAGACGACGTAGTCGTTGATTCCGTACCCGATCACCAGCGATTGGAGTACGATATCTTGCTGGAATTCCGGATAAAAGCGTACGCCGCCACCGATTGGAAAGTATTGCATCAGCTCGATCAGCTTGACGCCTTCGATAACCTCGGCCGGCGAGTCCTTTTCCTGGCGGCTATTTCTTAGTAATTTCAACATGATTCGATCATGCCGGGGCAAGTCCATTTCTCACCCTGCCTTATCGGCACACGACGTGGAACCTGAAGCGAACCCATTTGCGACATGAGGCTGCTGGTGTTTCGCCTGTCGTCGCGAACGGAATGATTGCATGGTGATTCCACGGAACCGGTTGTTACCTCGCTGAATTGCCGGAGGATTTCGCTAAAGTCGTCGACGAGTGTTCCCGATAATACGTTAAGAATCTGATCCCTCGAGAGAAAACCCCGCCTTACGGGGAAGGTATCGACGCAATGGATGCAATGGAACGATAAGCGATGGATCTGCGCTGGTGCTCCACAACTTTAGTGGTTGTTGTGATGCTGTTTGGTACCGGGCCACTGGTACTGGCGTCGTCGGCGTTCGATAACAGTCACCGTATACGCGACGTGCGCTTCCTGATCGACGGGTCGGGGAGCATGCACGCCAACGACCCCGATAACCGGCGCGGCAGTGCGTTGCGACTGATTTCCGGAATAATGCCGGCCGGCGCCCGTTCCGGTGTATGGATGGTCGATGACCAAGCAACAAATGTTGTGCCGGTGATGGAGGTCGATAGTCGCTGGCGCCAAATGATACGTGAGGCGTCTGAGAAGCTGGTACCGACAGGCCTCACTGCGAACCTGGAGGACGCGCTCCGTACCGCGACAAAGGACTGGTCCGCTGCTGATCCGCGGTTCGATCGTCACCTCGTAATTCTGTTTGACGGGTACATTGATATGTCCGGGTCGGCGGCTGAAAACGAAGCCTCCAGGCAGCGTGTCCTTGCAGAAATATTGGCGAATCTATCCGATGCGAAAGTCACTGTCCATGCGATTGGCCTGTCCGAAGGCGTAGACAGCCAGCTGTTGAGATCCTTGTCCGCAGCTACAAATGGACGATTTGAATATGTGGAAAAGGCTGCGCTTCTCGAGCGGGCGTTTTCGAGGGTCATGACAAATATTGTTGCTCCTAACGCGATTCCGACGGAGAACAATGAGATCGTCGTAGACGGAACGGTTGGCGAACTAACGTTGGTGGCTTTCCGTAAGAGCAAAGCCGACCAGGCGACGATAGTTGACTCTGCCGGCGAGAGCATCGATTTCAAGTCCCCTCCGACGAACGTTTCCTGGCAACGAGAAGCCGCTTTCGAACTAATAACGATCAAACGCCCCAAGGAGGGAGTCTGGAAGTTGATTGCAGGCGTTGACCCCGACAATTTGGTGATTGCGGACTCCAGTTTGGCGATTGACGTGACGGGGATTTCCAATAATCAGGGCGCGAAAAGCGAGATCATTGTTCAAACGAGAATTCTGAACAGCGGCAGACTGGTAACCGATCAGTCGTTTCTGGAAACGGTATCGGTAACGGTGTTGCATTTCGAAAATGACGAATTGCGTCAGCAATGGACAGTTTTTGACGACGGCAAAAACGGCGATGAAAATCCGGGTGATGGAATTTTTACGCTTAAATTAGATAAGCCGTTGTCGCCGGGAGCGCATCATTTCGCCATCATTGCTGATGCTGTTAACTTTCGGCGCGCACAGCGCCGTTATGTTTCAGTGCAGACGCTGCCCGTTATAGCGACTCTCGCCGCGGACCGGGCCGAAATAGCGGGGACCTACCGTGTTAACGTAATTGCGAATCGTGGGCTTGTGTCGCCAGAGACAATGACTGTCACGGCAACGATTGCGAGCACTGCCGGAATTCAGAAGCCACTGCAGTTAGAAAGGGTTGGAAAGGTTCTTTGGCAACAGACGTTAAGTAATATGGCGGACGCCGAACGTCAGGAGATTATTGTCACCGTAGCCGGGAAGAATGCCCGCCTCGACGAACTAAAATACGAGCTCGAGCCGCTAGTATTTGAAGGGGCGAGGTTATTGGTATCCGAAGCATTCAGCGCGAGACAGAGTGATGATGTTAAGCCGAATAAAGCCAAAACGCCTGTGCCCGTTCGCGGTGATATGTCGGAGTACGTCGAATTCGAGGACCTTGGCTGGGGCACTGTGCTCTGGCAGGTAATGCTTGTTAACTTTCTGGTGGCAGGTGCGGCCTATGGTGGTTACCGATTCTGGCGAGACCGTATGCGCCGGGGCGACAATATGAGTGTTAGTCGCAGTAAGTCGGCGGGAAAGGATGAAAACCCGGTTGCTGAGCATCCACAGGAATCGGCTAGCATTCCTGCCGACGAAGAAAAGCGCGAGTGACGACATAGGCACAACCATTTCAGTATTGATCGGCGGCGTGATCGATGTGTAGAGAATTAAAAAATAATCGGTTGCTCCATTGATAGGCAAAAGGAGTACGTTGATCTCGATGGATTGGGCGGCAATATAACAGTTGTGCGAGGAATAGCGGTGCCATGAAAATTAGTCCTGCTCTCATTGTCCTGTTGGTAGAACTGACAGTTGCGTTGCTGGTGATCATCGGCGTAACAGTATTTATCGCTTTCCGTCGTCACCGGCAGGTGAGTGTTGCTCTCCAGATCTTCAAACAGAAGCAAATGTCGTCCGGATCCGCTCGTCAGGAAGAGTTGCTGAATGAACTCAAAGAGGCGTTACGGGATGAGAACGATGAGATAATACTCAAGGCCGAGCAGATTATTGAGTCCGAACGGGTTTTTCATAACCGCGTTATTGATGCCTTTCGCACACGCGATCGGGAGGCGATCGTGAAGCTTGATGATTGGGCAAAGGATCTCGTGGTGCCGTATCGATCATTGATAAGCGAAGTCGTCGGCAGCAGCGAAAAAGAAAGGAAGGAGATAACAGAAAAGCTCAGCGAAATGGAGGAGGCAATGGAGGCGCTAGCATCGGAGCGCGATCGAATGACAGAGGAACTCCGGAAAAAGGAACAAGAAGTCGAATCGATGGTAAGTGAGTACGTGTCGGCTGTTAGAGATAAAGACCCGCGAAGCGATTCTGGCGACGAGACCATGCACGCGAATTCTGCGACGGGATCTGAGGGTTCTGGCGCAGTGTCCGGTGGGGAGGGTGCTGCATCGGCGAGCGATGCCGAGGGATCGGACGACCAGTTTTTAGATAAGGATATTGAGGAGTTCCTCGAGCGGGAGGAGGCAGAGGTAGTTGGCGGAAACACTGCGCCGACGGCGAAGAAAACGAACAGGCCAGGTGATAGTCATGCAGTAGCGGAGTCTGGACAAACCGAGGCATCGCCGATTAAAAAACCCGGCGAGATCGAATCGAGGCGATAAATGCGGTAAAATATGCTCCGTGCACGCTCTCAGACCACGGCGATCAGGGTGGTCACCGTACCTGGATGCCCCAGCGCTTTCGCAAACGTTTCCTGTAACGCCTGCCGCAAAGGGACAACATGCTCCAATCTATCAAGAGTTATTTTTCCGAGTATCTGCAACCGGGGGCCGCGCCGGAGGCTGACGAACATTCTGTACGGCTGGCCACCGCGGCATTATTGGTTGAGGCGATGCGTGCCGATGACACTATCACGGACGAGGAATGTCGTGCTGTTGAACGCGCTGTTTCGGGGATGTTTGGCCTGTCGCCGGTGGAAACCAGTGAGCTGATCGGCCTGGCCGAGCAGGAAGTCAGGGACGCAACTTCGCTGTACCAGTTCACCAGTCTCGTCGATCAATATTTTCCGTTAGAAAGAAAGATCCACATCATAGAGCTACTATGGACGGTCGTGTTCTCCGACGCCTGCAAAGACAAGCATGAAGAGTACCTCGTTCGTCAAATTGCCGATTTGTTGCACGTTCCGCACCGGGAGTTTGTGCGTACCCGCCATGTGGTGGGGTCTGCGCCCCGCACATGAATATCAGCATGCCATTGCGCCGGAAGTAGTC
This sequence comes from Gammaproteobacteria bacterium, assembly GCA_006218035.1. GTDB lineage: Bacteria > Pseudomonadota > Gammaproteobacteria > VBWC01 > VBWC01 > VBWC01. Next base: position 27,149 of record VBWC01000013.1, on the reverse strand, counting down.
AATTAACGAGCGGTTTCCTGGGCCAATACCGCCTGGAATTGGTCTCTGCGTGCGGTGATTCGCGAACGCTGGTAATCGCTTAGTCTGTCAGTGTATTTCAGGGCAATCTTCAACTGTTCAATGGCTGCCACCGTTTCTCCGATTAAATAATAGTACTCTGCCAGTGACTGGTGCGCGTTTACCGCTTGGCCGGATGCCTCTTCGGCGCGGGCAAGAAGCTGGTAAAGTGGCAGCGTCGGTTTCTTGCGGCGGCTATATTCCTCGAGCAGTGATCGAGCTCGGTCTGCCTGCTGGTCTTGCAGCAACGCCTCGGCATATCGGATAGTCAGGGGATAGTTATACGGAAATAACTTAAAGGCATTTGCATGGATTGCGACAGCCTGCGCGGTGTTTCCCTGCGCCAGGTCGTGCTTGGCAAGTGCAAGTAGATAGGTGAGTCTTTCCGGGTCATCTTTAAGTAATATATCCAGCTGAACACGCGATTCGTCAAGCTGCGAATCGGCCAGCAATGCGAGTACGTAGCCATAACGTAGCGCCGAAGTGTCCTCCGCCGATGCATCCTTTAGCTTCTCCCTAAAATAATTGATCGCTTGGGCAGGCGAGGATTGCATCACCCGCAATTTTGCCTGCACCAGACGATAGGCAGAGCGGCCAGTGTCTTGTCGCCCGGGGTACGTTTCGGCTCGAGCCATCGAGTCCGCGATACGGGCATGCGTAACCGGATGGGTTTGAAGGAATTCTGGTAGATCGCTGTCATAGTACCGGGTGGCCTGTTGCAACCGCTCGAAGAATGCAGGCATGCTGCGCGGATCAAAGCCGGCTTGAGCGAGTGTCTGAATCCCGACACGGTCGGCTTCTTTTTCGTGTGCCCGGGTAAAGTTGATCTGGCTCTGCACCGAACCTGCGGCGGCAGCGACGATGGCTGCTTCGGTAATCTGACGATTCTGAGCGCCAAGAATGACTGCCGCCAGTACCGCCGCTCCGGTCGGAATACTCATCTTTGATGCGGCTTCATAGGCCCTGGCAAGATGGCGTTGCGTAACGTGCGCGATTTCGTGTGCCAGCACGGCAGCAAGTTCACCCTCGGTTTCCGTCGCGAGTATCAGGCCGGTGTTGATGCCGATAAAGCCGCCGGGCGCGGCGAACGCGTTGATAGAGGGATCTTCTACAACAAAAAATGTGAATTCCTGCGATGGGCTATCCGAGCTGGAGGCGAGTCGAAATCCAAGCGATTCGACATACTCGACGATTTCCGGGTCCTCGATTACATTAAGTGTTGCGCGGATCTGGCGCATAAAGGCTTCGCCGCGCCGCCGTTCCTCGTCGGCGGACATGAAGGTGCTTGTGGTATCACCAATATCCGGCAGCCCGTCCGCGAAACTCAGCGATGACAGCGCACCGGGTGCGAGGAGTAGACTGGCAACAAGGACCGAAGACGCAAGGGGCCGCAAAGAATGCTCCGTGGATAAACTCGCTGTTGAGTATGATAATTCGACCGGTACGCTGTCGCGTTGGTTCCGGATAACCGGCGCCGGCTGCTGGCGGCCGGGGTGCGCGATTCCGCCAACGAGGATTCTATCACCTAATAAATCGTAGGGGATGATTGCGGAAGATGGTAGGATTTGAACACTCACCGCCGGACATTGTAAAGATGGCATAATTGTGTCGGCCGCGTCTTATCAGGATGCTTGGTACCATGGATAGCAGGGGGAACTATGACGAGAAATTATTGGGTCTTTATCATTGTTGCCGCGCTGATGCTGGCATGTTCGAAGGAAGACGGTGGCAAGGCGCCCGCGGCGTCCGCGACTGCCAGCGGTTCGGTTGGCGTCAAAATCCTTATGCCAGTAGACCGTTCCAAAATAAATGCCGACTCCGTTACGGTTACTTACGAGGTCAAACCCAGCGCCAACGGGGATCACATTCACGTTTACGTCGATGACCGCAAGCCCGATGTGCTAAGAAAGCTTAAGGGGGATTATGACGTAGCTGGTCTGACTCCGGGTGAACATACCGTGGCTATTAAGGAAGTGAACGCTGGTCATACGCCAACCGGTCACGATGCCGTCGTGCACTTTACGGTGGAAAAATAGCGCGCTGATTTATTGCTCCGTCGAGGAGCGACGGTTGTCGCCTGTATAGCCCGGGTGCCGTCAGCGGTCGCTGGAGTCTTTCCTGCATTTATATATGAAGATAATTACGGTTAACGTTAACGGTATACGGTCGGCGGCCAGCAAGGAGTTTTTCAAGTGGATGGCCAAGCAGGAGGCCGACGTAATTTGCCTGCAGGAAACCAAGGCGCAAGAGCACCAGCTTACCGCCGAGATATTCCGACCCGCTGGATATCATGCGTTTTATCATGATGCGCAAAAGAAAGGTTACAGCGGCGTAGCACTTTATTGTAGAAGAAAACCGGACAAGGTGACCATGGGCTTGAACTGGCCTGACTTTGATAGCGAAGGCCGCTATGTTCAGGCGGATTATGGCAGGTTAAGTATTGCGTCATTGTATATGCCGTCGGGCTCATCCAGCCCGGAACGACAGGCCGTCAAATTCGACATCATGGCGAGGATGATGCCGCTCTTGAAAAAGAAGCGCCGCCAAAAACGTGATTACATTATCTGTGGCGACTGGAATATCGCGCATAAACAGATTGATCTTAAAAACTGGCGCGGGAATCAGAAGAACTCGGGATTTCTTCCGGAAGAACGTGCCTGGCTGGACGAACTTTTTGGGGCGGTAGGATATCTCGACGCGTTCCGCGAGGTGAATCAACAGCCGGACCAGTATACGTGGTGGTCAAGCCGCGGTCAGGCATGGGCAAAAAATGTCGGATGGCGCATTGATTACCAGGTCGCTTCGCCGACGCTCAGGGATAAGATAAAATCCGCTACGATATACAAGGCGCAACGCTTTTCGGATCACGCGCCGTTGACCATCGAATACGACTACGACCTGTAACCCCGGGCGTGCCTTAATCCCAGCGATCGTCGCGAACTTGTACGAGGCCGTTGCAGACTCGCACCGGAAATGTCGCGACGTCTTCATATGCCGGCGGAGAGAGCACCGCGCCGGTACGTATGCAAAAGCGCGCGCCGTGCCGTGGGCAGGCGATCTGGTCTCCTTCGATCGGTCCGCCCGTTAATGTCGCGCCGTCGTGAGTACAGATGTCCTCGATGGCATAGAACGTACCGTCGATGTTAAAAACGGCGATCAGTGCGTCGTCGACCGCGGTGACGCGATAATCGCCAGGCGATAATTCTTCTGCCGGTACCACGTCGATCCAGTCACTCACGGTAATTCTTTCCATCCGCGATTGTTCAGTCCGGTGTTGCCTCGTTCTTGAACGACACGAATTACCACATCATGCCGGTTCTAAGTTTCGCTTCCTCGCTCATCATGCTTTGATCCCACGGCGGATCAAACACCAGTTCGATATTCGCTTTCGTCACGTTCGGGACAGTGAGAACCTTATTTCGCACGTCTTCGACGAGAACCGGGCCCATGCCGCATCCCACCGCCGTCAAAGTCATCTTGATGTTCACCTGATTTCCGCCATCCTCGAGCGCCGAAATACTACACTCGTAGATCAGGCCCAGATCGACGATGTTCGTCGGAATCTCCGGGTCGTAACAGGTTTTCAGGATGGTCCAAACCTTGGCTTCGTCGACTGGGCCACCAGCGACGTTATCGTCATCGATGTTGGTAACCGGTTGCAGTCCGAGGGCGTCCGCGTCTTTTCCGTCTATCCGCGCAAGATTGCCCTGAATATTGATCGTGTAACTGCCACCCAGTGCCTGGGTAATCGTGACTTGTGTGCCCGCCGGAATCGTGATTTTGGTGCCTGCAGGGATCAGCACCGCATCACAGTCGCGTTTTAGTATTTCCATGATTCGTATTCGTCGGGATTCGCGTGTCTGGATGTCGCTACTATTCAGTAGTAGCTGCCTGTGGTTTTTGCGCCTGCGCCGCCTTTAACGTATGCCAGCACAACGTGGCGCATTTTATCCGCATCGGGAAGCGTCTCACACCTGCCAGCGCGGCAAGCTTGCCGACTTGCCCGGCGTCTACCGGCGTGTCTGCATCGGCCGTCACCATGTCCTGGAAACTGCGAAACAGCGTGTCCGCTTCCTGTTCGGTTTTTCCTTTCACCTGCTGGGTCATCATTGAGGCGGAAGCGACCGATATGGCGCAACCGGAAGCCTCGAAGCTAACGTCCTGAATAACGCCATCCACGACCTTCATATAAACGTTCAGGCGGTCGCCGCACAAAGGATTAAAACCCTCGGCCGTTCGATTGGCGTCCTCCATGCGGTGGAAGTTCCGCGGATGCTTGTTATGGTCGACGATGACCTCCTGGTAAAGATCCTGTAAATCCAGCATCAGCGAAACACCTTTCTGACTTCATTCAACGCATCGAACAGTCGATCGATTTCCTGGTAGGTGTTGTAGATCGCGAACGACGCGCGCGCGGTTGCCGCCACACCGAAATGGGTCATAACCGGCATCGCGCAATGGTGTCCTGTGCGTATCGCGATCCCCTGGTGATCGAGTATGGTGCCGATGTCGTGCGGATGAATGCCCTCCAGCAAGAACGACAGGATGCTGACTTTATGTTGGGCCGTACCGACAATGCGCAAATCAGGGATGGTGAGGGCTTTCTCGGTGGCGTATTGCAGTAACTCATGCTCGTGTCGCGCAATCCGGTTAAGTCCGATAGACGTCAGGTAGTCGATCGCGGCACCAAGCCCGATCGCACCGGCGATATTGGGTGTTCCGGCCTCGAACTTGAATGGCAACTCGTTATAGAGCGTCTTATCGAATGTGACCATCGATATCATGTCGCCGCCGCCCTGATACGGCGGCATGTCGCGCAGCAGTTTTTCCCTGGCGTAGAGTGCACCGATGCCGGTAGGGCCATACATCTTGTGAGCGGAGAACACATAAAAATCGACATCCAGGGCCTGCACATCAACGCTGATGTGGGCGGTCGCCTGAGCGCCATCCAGCAGGACAGGCACGCCCTTGGCGTGTGCCGTCTCAATAATCCTGTTAACCGGGTTCACGGTGCCCAGCGAATTGGAGACATGGCCGACGGCTACCAGGCGGGTGCGGTCATCGATAATCTCGTTCAGGCCGTCGAGAATCAGTTCCCCTTTGTCGTTCATTGGAATGACGCTCAAAGTCGCGCCCGTTCGCTCGCAAAGCAGCTGCCACGGAACAATATTTGAGTGATGCTCCATCTCCGAAACGACAATCCGGTCGCCCGCGCATACCGTTAACTGACCGTAACTACCGGCCACGAGATTGATGGCTTCTGTGGCACCGCGAACGAAGACGATTTCCCGCGTACTGCCTGCATTGATGAATTTCCGGACTTTCTCGCGGGCTCCTTCGTAGGCACGGGTTGCACGTTCGCTGAGTTGATGCACACCGCGGTGAACGTTGGCGTTGTCATGCTCATAATAGTATTTGATGGCATCAATCACGTGGCACGGCTTCTGCGTGGTGGCCGCATTGTCGAGATAGGCCAAAGGCTTTCCGTAAATCTGCTGATTCAGTATAGGAAAGTCGTCCCGGACATGCTCGATATTCAGCGCGCTGGTGAGCCCATGGGCCGCCGAGCCGTGATCACGGGTCATTTTAGACCAGCCCTCTCAAACTCGTGCCTGCAGGCAGCCGGTTCAGGATGGTTTGCTCCAGCTGTTTCCTGAGAGGCGCGATCTCGATCCGTCTGATTACATCGTCAACAAATGCGAACGTTAAAAGATTCCGCGCCAGTGCTTCATCGACACCGCGGGAGCGTAAGTAAAATATCGCGTCGTCATCCAGTTGGCCGATGGTCGCGCCGTGCGCGCATTTGACATCGTCGGCGTAGATTTCCAGCTCCGGCTTGGTGTCAATTTCGGCATTGCGCGACAACAGGAGATTGCGGTTCGTTTGGCTGGAGTCGGTCTTCTGTGCTTGCTCGTGCACTACCACCTTGCCGTTAAATACGCCGCGCGCGTTACCGTTTAACACGCCCTTATAGTATTCCGTGCTTTTCCCATGCGGTTTGACGTGATCAACACGGGTATGATGGTCGACATGTTGTCTGCCATCACCCATATAAAGCCCGTCTAGACGGCATTCCGCACCTTCCGCCTGCAAGGTTACCCGAATGTCTGTTCTGGCAAGTGCTGCGCCAAGTGCGACGGAATGCGAATGGTAGAAACTGTCGCGGTTCTGTGTAACGTCGATTTCGCTGAAATGAAATCCTGTAGTGTTTTCCTGCTGTAGTTTTATATGGGTTACCCGGGCATTGTCGTTAACCGTGATGCTCGTTACCGAGTTGGTAAACGTCGCTTTGCCGCCCGTGGTCGAATAGTGTTCGACGATGGTTGCCTGGCTGTCGGTGTCCGCAACGATAACGTTGCGGCATTGCGATGTGATGGCCCGATCTTGATCGCCGGAAATAAATAATAGCCAGATAGGCCGTTTCAGCACTGTTCTCGGGGCCAGGCGGATAAATACGCCATCCGTCATAAAGGCGGCGTTGAGCGCGCCGAAGCCATTTCGAAATACTGTCGGGGAATTTTCCAGCAGCGATTGAACCGCGGCTGGCTCATCCCGCAGTTTTGTCGCTAGGCTGGAAACGTCGGCGCCGGCCGGCATCGCTGCAGTGTCGGACAAAGCCCTGGAGAAATGGCCATTGACGAATACGATGCGTATGCATTCGACGCCCGCGGGAATCAGGCGTTCTATGTCAGTGAGCGCAAGGTGCGAGGACGGTTCCAGTACCGAATCAAATGGTTGTTTTTCGAGTGCCTTGACGCTCGTGTACTTCCAGTCTTCATCGCGATGGCCGGGAAACCCCAGCTCACGGAAGCGATTCAGTGCGTTACGGCGCCATGCGGCCGCCCACGGGGTGTCATGGCCGGGAAGATGACCTTCCGCCGCGGAGAATTGAGCGAGATAGAATTCTGAACTACCTGCCACCGTCGTCATGCCGCTCCGGCCTTCGACTCGATCCAGCCATAGCCGTGCTTCTCAAGCTCCAGGGCCAGTGACTTGTCGCCCGTACGCTGAATACGGCCGTGCGCCAGTACATGAACCTTGTCGGGCACGATGTAATCGAGCAGGCGCTGGTAATGCGTGACCAGAATAATCGCGCGATCCTTGTTGCGCAGCTTATTGACGCCGCCGGCGACGATCTTGAGCGCGTCGATATCAAGCCCGGAATCTGTCTCATCGAGAACTGCCAGCCGCGGCTCAAGTACCGCCATCTGGAAAATTTCGTTACGCTTTTTCTCTCCGCCGGAAAAGCCCTCATTGACCGAGCGACTCATCAATGACTCATCCATGTCGACAATCTTCATTTTCTCGCGCACCAGGCTTAGAAAGTCGACAGCATCCAGTTCTTCTTCACCGTGATGCCTGCGGATCGCATTCAATCCTGCCTTCAGCATGTAAATATTGTTGACTCCCGGGATCTCGACCGGGTACTGGAACGCCAGAAACACCCCTTCATGCGCGCGCTCGTCCGGCGACAGCGCGAGCAGATCCTTGCCCATATAAGTAACGGTACCGCGCGTGACCTCATATCCGCTGCGGCCGGCGAGCACATGCGCAAGCGTGCTTTTGCCAGACCCATTGGGGCCCATAATCGCGTGAACTTCACCGGCTTTTATCTCCAAGTCGATTCCGTTGACGATCGGTTTTCCAGCGACGCTGACGTGCAGATCCTTGATGCTTAACATATCGAAACAAAGCCCTCGATGGAAAAATAATCAGCCGACAGCGCCTTCAAGACTGACGCTCATCAGTCGGCCAGCCTCAACGGCAAACTCCATGGGTAATTCCTTGAAGACCGCTTTACAGAAGCCATTGACGATCAGGCTGACCGCATCTTCTCGGGAAATACCACGTTGCAGGCAGTAAAACAGCTGGTCCTCGCTGATTTTAGACGTCGAGGCTTCGTGCTCGACAATGGCGGTTGGATTGGTCACTTCCATATACGGAAACGTATGAGCGCCACATTTGTCGCCAATGAGCAGCGAATCACACTGCGTGTAGTTGCGGGCGCCGTCGGCTCCCTTTAACACCTTAACGAGTCCTCGGTAACTGTTCTGGCCATGACCGGCGGAAATACCCTTGGAGATGATGGTGCTCCGGGTATTTTTGCCGATATGAATCATCTTGGTTCCTGTGTCGGCCTGCTGATAATTGTTGGTCAGAGCGACTGAATAGAATTCACCGACCGAATTGTCGCCGCGCAACACGCAGCTCGGGTACTTCCAGGTGATGGCTGAACCGGTTTCCACCTGTGTCCACGAAATCTTCGAACTCACGCCGCGGCAATCACCGCGTTTGGTCACAAAATTATAGATTCCGCCGCGGCCGTGCTCGTCGCCTGGATACCAGTTCTGTACCGTCGAGTACTTGATTTTTGCATTGTCCAGCGCGATCAGTTCGACGACTGCGGCGTGCAACTGGTTTTCATCGCGCATCGGCGCGGTGCAGCCCTCGAGATAGCTGACATTGCTGGCTTCCTCGGCGATGATCAGCGTCCGTTCAAACTGGCCGGTATTGCGCGCGTTGATACGGAAATACGTCGACAATTCCATCGGGCAGCGGACACCCTTCGGAATAAACACGAATGAGCCATCGCTGAATACCGCAGAATTGAGGGCAGCATAATAATTGTCTGTATATGGAACGACAGTGCCCAGATATTGCTGGATCAGATCGGGGTGGTCGCGGACGGCATCCGAAAAAGGGCAGAAAATCACGCCAGCTTCCGCCAATTTATCTTTAAACGTTGTTGCTACTGAAACGCTGTCGAATACCGCGTCGACGGCAACTCCGGCCAGTGCCGCCCGTTCGTGCAATGGGATGCCGAGCTTTTCATATGTTTCGAGTAGCTTCGGATCGACCTCATCGAGGCTTTTCGGGCGGTCGTCCTGGGATTTCGGCGCGGAATAATAAATGATGTCCTGATAGTTGATTGGCGCGACTCTGACATGGGCCCAGACCGGTTCCTTCATCGTGGTCCAGTGGCGAAACGCCCTCAGGCGCCAGTCGAGCATGAACGCGGGTTCGCTTTTTTTCGCGGAAATCAGGCGGACGATGTCTTCGCTCAGGCCGGGCTGGATGGTATCGGCCTCGATATCTGTGACGAAACCGTGCTTGTAGCGCTGGTCTACGGCGGTCTTGATATCGTACTTAGTACTGGCCATCGACAGTTCCCTGAAAAATCGTCAATCGGTCACGCATGTGACCTGATAATAAACCTAATTATTCAATTAGTTATCAATATATCGGCTAATGCGGAATGGCTTCGAGCAACCACAAGAAATAAACCCGACTAAAATACTCAGGTAAATATACTCGTCCCAGGGTGCATGGTCAAGTTTAGTGGAATTATCGATATATTCTAGCTTTTTTTACCGCGCCGAAACCGATAAATGGCGATTTCACCTAGCAAGTTCGGCGCGAACCTCATGCCGAGCGAACGCTTGTGGCGCTGGTCGACCACGGTCCGTTCCAGTATTTCGATATTTTTCTTGGTACAGAGCTGCTCGAAATCCTTTACCGTGCACAGGTGTAGGTTAGGGCTGTTATACCAGTCGTAGGGCAGAATGTTGGACACCGGCATATGGCCGGTGATGGCCAGCTGAAAGCGTGCCAGCCAATGGCCGAAATTCGGAAATGTCACGATACCTTCCCGGCCGACGCGCAGCATTTCGTCGAGAACCCGGTCGGGATAATGGACCGCCTGCAGTGTCTGTGACATAACGACATAGTCAAACGAGTCGGCATCGAACTCCGATAAGCCCGCGTCCAAGTCGGTTTGAATGATATTAACGCCGGCCTCGATACATTGCAGTACGTTCTGATCGTCGATCTCGATGCCGTAGCCGTTGACATTGCGCGTATCCCTCAAATATTTCAGCAACACGCCGTCGCCGCAGCCGAGATCCAGGATGCGGCTGCCTGGCGCTATCCACTCGCTGATAATTTCCAGTTCCGGACGCAACGCCATCAGCGGGATACCTCGGCAACCCGGTTCATGTAGGCCTTGAAGACATCTAAATAATGCGGGATCGGCATTAGAAATGCGTCATGACCCTGATGGGCCTCGATTTCTGCGTAGCTGACATCCTGATCGTCATCGAGCAACGCCTTGACGATTTCGCGCGAGCGGGCGGATGAAAAACGCCAGTCGCTGGTGAACGATACGACAAAGAATTTCGCGGTAGCGTGATCCAGCGCTTTCGCCAGATTGTGGTCGTAATCCGCCGCGGGATCAAAGTAATCCAGGGCTTTGGTCATCAGCAAATAGGTGTTTGCATCAAAGTGTGCGGCGAAAGCCTCCGCCTGATGACGCAGGTAGCTCTCGACCTGAAATTCAACATCAAAGCCAAAGCCAAATTTTCCGTCGCGTAGTTCCCGGCCGAATTTACCGCCCATGGCGTCATCCGACAGATAGGTAATGTGCCCCAGCATACGCGCCAGTTTGAGGCCGCGGAGAGGCTTTACACCATGTTCATCGTAGCGGCCATCGTAAAAGTCCGGATCAGATCGGATCGCCTGTCGCGCGACTTCGTTAAACGCAATGTTCTGAGCGGAAAGTTTCGGTGCTGCTGCGATCACCACAGCATGGCGCAATCGGTTCGGGAGATCGATCGCCCATTGCAAAGCCTGCATGCCACCCAGGCTGCCGCCGATCACCGCCGCCCACTGCTTTATGCCTAGTGCGTCGCTGAAGCGTGCCTGACTGCGGGTCCAATCCTTCACCGTGACCACGGGAAAATCCGGCCCGTAGGGCCGGCCTGTTGCCGGATTGGCGCTCATGGGTCCGGTCGATCCCTTGCACCCCCCCAGGTTGTTGCTACAAACGACAAAAAAACGTTCCGTATCGATTGGCTTGCCGGGGCCGATGCATGTTTCCCACCAGCCTGACTTGCGGTCGTCAACGTGGTGGTATCCCGCCGCATGGGCATCGCTGGAAAGCGCATGGCAAACCAGCACCGCATTGCTGCGGGAGGCATTGAGTTCGCCGTACGTTTCATAGACGAGATCGTAGTCTTCGAGAGTCTTGCCGCCATCCAGCGGCAATGGCTCGTCGAAGTGTATTGATTTTGGCACAACCAGGCCGACGGAGTCGGCCGGAAACGGTTCTGGCATGGCTTGATCCGTCCGCCGGTAGCGGTGAAAAATCCGCTGAGTCTAACGGTAGAGGGTGGTGCATGCAACCGACTCAATTGGTGGGGGCTACTCCCTGCCGGAATTGATGCTGCGGGACACTTGGCAGGATGCTGATAGCGCGTCGTTCAGCTGTGATCAGGCTTGGTTCGGTGCATGCTCTGCCGTAGGTCACGCAACTGAACCAGATGATCGTCGAATACGGAGATGCGTCGCTCAATATCCTGAATCATTTCGGCCAGCTCGTTGCGCGATTCGTTGACGCGCAGCAAGGACTCCATATGCTTTTCGAGCAACTCCCGGTTGTCCTCGACTTGCCGGATAAGAGGTGCAGTCAGTTCTTCGAACCATATCTTGGCTTCCCGATGCGCCATCGCATAGACCTGGCGCACATGACTCACCAGCGATACGAAGAATTTTTTTATCAGTGTAGTTTGTTCAGTCATCGTCGTGGTGCGGCTGTCACGGAAATCCTTGGCGCGGCTATGAAGGTCTTCGACCTCTCGTCTGAATTTCCCGATATCAAACGGCCGGAGATTCATTTGCACCAGAGAATGTTCTTCCTGCAGGCGCTGGTAGATTTTTCCGACGGTATCTTCCGCTTGGTCACACTGCGTTTCAGCGACTTTCATTGTGTCGCGTACGCCGTCAAAGAAATCCGCCATGCATTTCTTGAGCCCCGAGGTGGTCCAGCTGTCGACCATGGTATCGCGTGTTTCCTGTGCCATCCGGTCGATAGCATCAACATTGAGAGTGCCAAGTATCATTTTTGAGTTCTGGGCGAGCTTGCGACGGCAGGTCTCGAAGTAGGCAACGTTTTGGTAATAGTCTTCCTGTTTCTTTCGTATCGTGGCGATCATGGTATTGGCGAGCTCGGTATTCCTTTCGCGCAGGCCGCAGATGTCGCTGTGGTTCTTGCGTAGCTTGGCCAACCGGGTCGCTATTAGCGTGCCAGTATCGTCGAGCAGGGCGCTGACTTCCGTAACCACGTTCTCCCAGATCAGGCGTTGTTTCGCTGGTAACACTTCATTGGCGAGGAAGGACTGCAGCGAATCCAGCCGGCTGGCTGTCAGCAGGCGTCGGTCCCCGCGTATTTGAGCGACCAGTCCTTTCTGCGCCGACACTGGAAACACGCGGCTTACGTCTATGCCCAGCTGCCGCGCTGTTTTTCGGCATTGCTCGTTGATTGAATGTTCGATTTCCTGCGGTGATTTCATATCGTCCCACAGCGTATCGATCTTGTTCAGGGCAGCGATAAGATTGCTTGATGTGGCGCTGCACGACCGCGTGATATAGGTTCGCCACATATTCATGTCGCTACCGGTTACGCCGGTATCGGCCGCCAGTATGAACATGACGGCCTGGGCACTTGGGAGCATCGTGAAGGTTAGTTCAGGCTCCGTTCCCAGGGCGTTTAGGCCGGGGGTGTCGAGCACCACCAGGCCCTGCTTCAGCAATGGATGAGGAAAACTGATGAGTGCGTGACGCCACATCGGGATCGTCACTGTGTCCGAGTCCGGCCCGCCACTGTCGGCGAAGCAATCGTCGCGCTCCCCCAGCAGCCCGAGCTGCTCCGCAATTTCTCGCGAGACCTGCTTTGTCTTGATCACTTCGCGGAACGTTTCGGCCATTTTATCGGGACTGGCCGTATCGAGCGCGATGGTTGTCCACTGGTCAGGATCATCCTTAAATTCCCGTATCGTCCGGTCTGCCAGCCGGGTCTCGATGGGCAGGAGTCTGATGTATGATTCTCTCGTGACATGGTCGTAAAGAATTTCCGTCGGACACATCGTGGTTTGGCCGACGTCCGAGGGTAACAATCGGCGCTGATAGTCGGCGAAAAATATCGCGTTGATGAGTTCAGTTTTGCCACGTGAGAACTCCGCGACGAACGCAATTGTGAACTTGTCCGACCGCAGACGCTCCTGCATTTCGTGCAAGCGAAGTTCAATCTCGGGAGACCCCCAGCCGTGGCTATTGAGCCACTGCTGGCAGCTGGTAATTGCACTGCCGAGATCAAGGCGCCAATGCTCAAAGGCATTCATTTGCCGGTTAAGGCTGTTGGCCTGTGTCGGCGGGGTGATGTGCAATGAATGGACGCCCATGATGAATTAATTTCCTTGGTGAGAACTGGACCGGAACCTTCCATCAGAGTTTATCGGCACGATAACCGGCGGCCTTGATTGAATAGACAGGGCAATAGTGATTATTGCTGGGCGAAATTACCTATTTGTAACAGTCGGTTACTCGTGGTTGCCGAGAGACGCGATGCAACTGCGATCTTCATCACGTTTCATCAAAGGACATATCAGGGAAAAGGGGTTGGTCGGAGAGCAGCACGGTCTGATGGGGCTAGGTATTATTCCTGCCAAACACTGCTGACGAGATTCCCGAGGTAACAAACCCAGGCTGACTGCCGCCTAAAGATAGCTTGGGGGCGCTGCGATCATCCGCGTCGTATTAGGTCTGCGCAAGCGCATGTCCGAGGTCGGCGATGGGAGCCACCAGCAATATCTGTATCAGTTGCAGTGTGATCAACGCAAAGAGAGGCGATAAATCGATGCCGGCGATTGGTGCAATCATGCGCTGAAAAGGACGCAGTACTGGTGCGGTCAAATACTGAAGCAGGGCGGTGAGGGGATTGTACGTGCCGGGCCCGATCCAGCTGAACACGACCTGGATCAAAATCGAAAAAACGAACACGTTTAAAAAGAGGCGCATCAGGTCGGCGATGGCGCTGACGGCGAGGCTTGTCCCGGTAAACGGCTGACCGGCAATAATATGTCCGAGCAGCAGTTCGATCACCTGCAGGGCAAGAAGCACCAAGATTGATGAAGTGTCGACTTTGCCAATTGACGGAATGATGCGCCGTAGTGGCACCACGGCTGGATTGGTGATTTTTACGATAAATTGTGAAATGGGATTATAAAAATCGGCGCGGACCCATTGCAATAGCAACCGCACCATGACGGCGAGAATGTATAGTCCGAACAACGCACCGATCACAAGACTGGCCGAGGCGGCGATGTACAAATTTTCGGTCATTCATTACCCAGTATGTTGGCTAGTTCAACAGACCTATCGCGGGCGGCGGTTAGAGCCTCGCTAAATATCTGTTCCAGTCGATTGTCTTTCAGGACGTTCACGGCGCGCTCGGTCGTTCCGCCCGGCGACGTGACGCGTTCGCGCAATAGGTGGCTATCGGTAGTGGTTTCGAGGGCCATTTTCGCCGCGCCAAAGGCGGTTTGCAGCGTAAGCAGGCGCGCTGTCTCGCGCGGCAATCCGAGCTGTTCCCCGGCTTGTTCAAGTGCTTCCATGACAAAGAAGAAGTAGGCTGGTCCACTGCCGGACAGGGCGGTGACGGCGTCCATCAACGATTCGTCTTCCAGCCATAACGTCATGCCAACCGCCCGCATGATCGATTCTGCCTGATTACGCTGTCCGGTGGACACGTGTCGATTAGCCACCAGCACGGTTGCCCCGCTTTTGACCAGGGCAGGGGTATTGGGCATGGCGCGGACAATCGCAGTGGTCGCGCCGAGCCATTTGCCAAGATGTGCGAGCCGAATACCCGCGGCAATAGAAATTACGAGTGGCCTGTCGTGCTCGATTGTGGGCGCCAGTTCCGTCGAGACAGCATGAATATTTTGTGGTTTGACCGCCAGCAGAACGATATCGGATTTCTCCGCTACCTCCCGGTTGGACAGGGTGGCGTGGGTGCCAAAGCTCAGCCTGATGTCATCGAGCTGTTGTTGGTTGGGATCGGCAACCCGGATATCGCCGGGTTGTATCCCGTCGGCTATCAGACCGCCGATGAGGCTGCGGGCCATGTTACCGCCGCCAATGAAGCCGATTGACGTGCTCATAAAGTGTCGGGAATGGGAAAGCGTCCAAAAAGTCTAGGCTTTTATGTGATTAGGATACTGTTATTAATCGCTGCATACCAGCCCGTCGCCGGAGGTTATGCGGCGCTCGCCAAATATCGCGGCACCCACGCGCACTATCGTCGCCCCTTCGGCGATCGCCGCCTCGAAATCGTCAGACATTCCCATTGAGAGCGTATCGATCGTTATCCCGTCGTCGGCTAGCCGTTCAGCGGCGGCTCGGAGTATTCCAAACACCTTCCGCTGCGCGGCAAAATTACTGGTCGGTTCCGGTATTACACTCAGGCCGCGTAACCGTGTGCCGGTTAGTTTGGTGATATCTCGTGCCATCGCCAGCAGCGTGTCCGGGTCGGCGCCGCTTTTGGTTGGTTCGTCGGATAGCTTGATTTGCAGGCAGATATTGAGGGGTGGCAGGTGCCCGGGACGCTGGTCGCTGAGACGCTGTGCAATTTTCAGCCGATCGACCCCGTGGACCCAGCTGAATGACTCCGCAATCTGCCGCGTCTTGTTCGCCTGCATGCGCCCTATGAAGTGCCAGTCGATAGCGAGATCGGCGAGCGCGGTCATCTTGGCTGAGGCTTCCTGCAGATAGCTTTCGCCGAAGCATCGTTGTCCAGCTTTATAAGCGGCACGGAGGGACTGCTCCGGCTGCGCTTTGCTGACCGCCAACAGTGTGACCGCGTGCGGCGGCCGGTGATATGCCTGCTCGGCCCGGGTAATGCGGTCGCGGATCTCGGCGAGACATTCAGCGATGAAATGCGGTTTGGTATCCAATGGGCTCGCGGCGATTACAGCCTTTCAACAGGCATGATAATGTATCAAGAATCCGACGCTATTGCCGCTAACGCCCGTTGGAGGCCATGGTTCCGACAAGCCGGCCAGGCTCCTGATATAGCTAGAGAACCGGAGGTAATGCAGATGGATATTGCGGAGTTACTCGCATTCAGCGTCAAGAACGGTGCATCGGACTTGCACCTGTCAGCGGGACTGCCGCCGATGATCCGGGTTGACGGCGACATTCGCCGGGTCAACGTACCGCCCCTTGATCACAAGTCGGTTCAATCCATGATGTACGACATCATGAATGATAAACAACGCAAGGATTTCGAAGAATTTTATGAGAACGACTTCTCGTTCGAAATTCAAGGGCTGGCGCGTTTTCGCGTCAACGCCTTTACCCAGAACCGCGGTATGGGCGGCGTGTTCCGTACCATTCCCTCGAACATCCTGTCGCTGGAGGAACTGGGCTGTCCGGTCAGTTTCAAGGAAATCGCAAAAAATCCGCGGGGCCTGGTGCTGGTGACCGGACCCACCGGTTCCGGCAAGTCAACCACACTGGCCGCGATGCTCGACTTCAAGAATCAGGATGAATTCGGACACATCCTGACAATCGAGGACCCGATCGAATTTGTCCACACCAGCAAGAAATGTCTGGTCAACCAGCGCGAGGTGCACCGCGACACCCTGGGTTTCAACGAAGCCCTGCGAAGCGCGCTGCGTGAAGATCCGGACATTATTCTCGTCGGCGAAATGCGCGACCCCGAGACCATTCGTTTGGCGCTGACTGCTTCGGAAACCGGTCACCTCGTGTTTGGAACGCTGCATACGAGCTCCGCGGCCAAGACGATTGACCGTATCATCGACGTGTTTCCGGCGGCGGAGAAAGAAATGGTGCGTTCGATGCTGTCCGAGTCGTTGCGTGCGGTAATTGCCCAGACGCTGCTAAAACGCGTCGGCGGTGGTCGTGTTGCGGCGCACGAGATACTGATCGGCACGCCGGCGATCCGTAACCTGATCCGCGAGAACAAGATCCCGCAGATGTATTCGGCGATTCAGACCGGCCAGTCGCTCGGTATGCAGACACTCGACCAGTGCCTGATGGAGATGATCCGGCAGGGCGTCGTCAGCAAACAGGACGCTCGTTTGAAGGCGGCCAACAAGGACGCGTTCGCCAACATGTGACCCCGGATTACCCCGGCACGAAGACATCAGCCGCCGGTCCCTGAATGCGGTGAATCGGATGCCCGTAGACGTTGGCGAGGTTTGCCTCGGTAAGCGTGGTCGATACGGGTCCGCATTCGTGCCGTCCGTCTCCGTATAACAGCAGAACGTGATCGCAGTAGCGTGACGCGAGATTGGCGTCGTGCAGGATCATCATCGCGGATTTTCCCTGTTCCCGTACCCGTCGGGTAATCGTATCCAGCACGGCGATTTGGTGATGGACATCGAGATGATTGGTCGGTTCGTCGAGCAAGTAGAGGTCAGGATCCTGCGTCAGCGTGGTGGCGATGGCCAGCCGTCGCCGTTCGCCGCCGGACAGCGTCGATACGATACGATGGTCCAGACCGGCAAGACCAACGGCACGCAGGGCTGCGCGGGCGATCGATCGATCGTCGTCGCTTTCCCATTGCCACGGCCTCAGGAACGGATGGCGGCCGATGAGAGAGGTTTCCAGGACGGTGCTGGGAAAACGGTCGTCGCAGTCCTGAAACGTGACGCCGATATGTCTGGCGATATCTCGCCGGGGCCACTGATCGATGTCTTTACCCAGCAATCGAATTGAACCGTGATCGTAGGGCCGCAGGCCCGCCAATGTATGCAAAAGCGTTGTTTTACCCGCGCCGTTTTTGCCAAGAATCGCCCAGCACTGAGGCCGGCAGATTGAGAAGGTGAGATTTCGGCAGACCGCGAGTCCGGCGATCCCGACATGAAGTTCGGTCGTTTCGAGCAGGGCGTTCACCGGTATCCTCGTTGCAGCAAGGCCAGAAAAACCGGTACGCCGAGAAAAGCGGTGATAACGCCAACCGGCAGTTGATCAGGCGCAAGTACCGTGCGTGCGAGCGTGTCGGCGACAACCAGCAGGCTGCCGCCAAGCAGCACGGCGCCGGGCAGCAGGAAGCGCTGGTCGTTGCCGCTCAGCAGACGTACCAGGTGGGGCACAATCAATCCGACGAAGCCGATGCTGCCCGCCAATGTTACCGCAGCGGCAGTCAGCAATGACGCAACAACATAGATTTGCAACCGCAACGGCTGCGTGTTTACGCCAAGGGCGCTGGCCTGTAAATCGCCGCGTGACAGCACGTTCAGGTGGCGCGCGAACGGCAGACAAATGACCAGACCAGCAGCGAGCACCAGTGATGCGATCGCTGGATTTTCCGCGTACGTCAGATCCCCCATCAGCCAAAACAGCATGCCGCGCAGCTGTTGTTCAGGGCTGACGGCCAGCAGGAAACTGATGAGTGCTCCCCAGCCCGCGGCGACAATGACGCCAGTAAGCAGTAACCGGGTCGGCGTCCAGCCACCGCCGCCGCGCGCCAGCGAGAACACCAGGAACATCGATACCAGTGCCCCGAGAAATGCGCTGCCGGTCAGCACCAACGTCGCCGTGATGCCGGCGAGCATGGCACCCAGCATGCCGACCGCCGCGCCGCCCGAAATGCCCAGCACGTAGGGATCGGCCAACGGGTTACGCAACAATACCTGCATTAGCGCGCCGGCCAGTGCAAGCATACCGCCGGTGGCAAATGCGCTGATGGCGCGCGGCCAGCGCAATTCCGTGATTACGCGTTGAACGGGTTCCGCGGCAGGGCCTGTCATCGCCAGCCAAACGTCGTGCCAGCCGGTGGCGACGCTGCCGGTCGTGACGGCAAAAACCATGCAAACGGGCGCCAGCGCCGCGAGCCCGGTTAATAAAATCGGGCCGCGCATCAGCGGAGCGTGATGATCGGCCATCCCTTGGTTTCCGCGTGTGCCGTCAAAGTGTCGTCCGGATCCACGGCGACCGGGTTGTCGACGATTTCCAGTAGCGGCAGGTCGTTGTGGGAGTCACTGTAAAACCAGCTGCCGGCCAGATTGAGGCCTCGCGGTCCCATCCACTCGACGAGACGCGTGATCTTGCCTTCGCGAAACGAGGGTACCCCGGCAACGCGACCCGTGTAGCGTCCGGCCACCGTCTCGGGTTCCGTCGCAATCAAGTCGTCGATGCCATAGAGTTTTGCAATCGGTTCGGTGATGAAACGGTTCGTGGCGGTCACAATGACCAGCGTATCACCGTTGTTTCGATGGCGTGCAATCAGATCCCGGGCCTTTGGTAATAGGACCGCTAGGATTTTTTGCTCGATATAAACTTTGCGCCATTGCCGCAGCAACGCCGGATCGTGTGCGGCCAAGGGCCGCAGCTGGAACGCGAGAAATTCAAGAATATCCAGATTTCCCCGGGTGTAGTCATCATAGTACCGCTGGTTGTCACGTTCATATTGATCACGCGGCACTACGCCCTGCTCGATCAAAAAGCGGCCCCACAGATAATCGCTGTCGCCGGCCAGCAGGGTGTTGTCGAGGTCGAAGATCGCGAGGGTCAACAGGATATTCCTTTCATGGCCGCGACCAGGCAGATGCCGCGGACCGGTTCGATGATCTACAAGATTCGCGTGTTGCCTGTTGTTTTTACCGGATATTTTCCAGTCATGCGGGCCGAGGCGGAAACCCCTTTACCAAAACAGGCGCTTTATAGAATAATAACAAGGAATTAGCACTTGCGCTTAACTGATGATTGATAACTGTGGTTACAGATCGAACGTCGGCATAATTCTGAGCAATCAGGATAACCGGGTCTTTTGGGCGCGTCGCGTCGGGCAGAATGCCTGGCAGTTTCCCCAGGGCGGCGTCCGTGAGAACGAAACAATCGAGCAGGCGATGTATCGCGAGCTTGAGGAAGAAATCGGCCTGCGTGACGAGCATGTTATGGTCATGGGACGTACTTCGGGTTGGCTGCGTTATCGTTTGCCGCGACGGTTGGTTCGTTACGACATGGAGCCCGTCTGTATCGGTCAGAAACAGGTCTGGTTTATGCTGCGGCTTATCGGCGATGAAAGCAACGTGCGATTTGATCGAAGCGACAAGCCGGAATTCGACCGTTGGCGTTGGGTGAGTTACTGGCGGCCGATGGAAGACGTGGTCGAATTCAAGCGCAAGGTATATGCCGACGCGCTACGCCAGCTTGCGCCACTGGTCTTCGATTCGATGACCCCTGTGGAGTCTTCATAGCCGTTCAGCACGGCGCTTTTTTTGCCGTCACAAGTCCTTGACCAGGATTTTCGAGCCGCGCTGGTAGTTATAGAGCGTTTGGCGTTTTACCGGTAATGCCTCGAGTTTTGAACTGCCAAAGCCGCGCTCGCGAAACCAATGAGCAGTATGGGTGGTTAGCAGAAATATCTGCCCGATCCGCTGTAGTCTGGCTTTCCGTTCCAACGTGTTCATAAGGCGGTTGCCATACCCGCAGCGGCGGTACTCGGGGTGTACGGCGAGGCAGGCGAGTTCCGCGGCATGTTCGTCAATGAACGGGTACAGCGCCGCGCAGGCGATGATGGTTCCGTCGCGCTCCACGACGGAAAAATTCGCGATTTCATTTTCAAGCAGTTCCCGCGATCGCCGTACCAGCACGCCATCGTCTTCGAGAGGAGTGATCAACGCAAGAATTCCCCCGATGTCATCGATCGTCGCCTGCCGAATACCCTCGTAGATATCGCCGGCGATCAGCGTGCCGATACCGTCGCGGGTGAACAGCTCAAGCAATAACGCTCCATCCACGTGGCGGCTGATGATATGTGTGCGCCGTACACCGCCGCGGCAGGCGGATACGCCAGTCTGCAAGGTCCGCGTGAGTTCCTCGGGCAGCTTGCGACGCGCGGCAAGCAGGTGCTGGGCCTCGGCCAGGTCGAGTTGCGCCAGCAGTTTCTTGCGGCCGTCGAGCAAGCCGCGTTCCTCGACCAGGAAAATCAGCTTGTCGGCCTTCAGCGCGATCGCCGTTGCGCTGGCAACCTCCAGGGCGCTGAGATTGAAAATCTCCCCGGTGGGAGAATAACCCAGCGGTGGCAACAACACGATGGCGCCGCTATTGAGGTGGTGCGTGATCGCCTCCACGTCTATCCGCCGAACCTCGCCGGTATACCGGTAATCGACACCGTCACGTACGCCCAACGGTTGTGCGACGACCATGTTGCCGGAGGCGACGCGAATTCGCGACCCGGCCATCGGCGAATTCGCCAGACCCATGGACAGCAACGCCTCGATCTCCAGACGTACGACGCTGCTCGCTTGTTTGACGCAGTCGAGCGCTACCTCATCCGTCACACGCAGGCCATTGACGTAGCGGAGTTGTGCATCATGTTCGGTCAGGCAGTTCTCGATCTGCGGCCGCGCGCCGTGGACCACTACCAGCCGGACGCCAAGCGAGCCAAGCAGCGCGAGATCGTGTATCAATCCGGAAAACGTCTCGTCGAGTACTGCCTCGCCGCCGAACGCAACGACAAATGTTTTACCCCGGAAGGCATTGATATAGGGCGACGAGTGACGGAACCAGTTCACGAATTGCTGGCTGTTTCTTTTTTCAGGCAATGGATTCCATCCTTCTGTCGTCGGTTGGTGTCTCGTCTGCCTTCAGGCAGGCTTGCGCATCCGCGCCGTCAGCAACAACAATGTCAGCGTTATTCTATCCGATTCGGGCTGTTTGTCAGCCTGCCGGTCTGAACGATACGGCCCGGCCCGGATTTAGTGGTCAAATGCGGATCGTTTGGTAGCGGGTCGCCGCGTCGACGGCAGGCGGCGGGGTCAGCGCCCGTGTCGGAAGGCCACTGTTTCGCACGGGTAGTGCGTCTAACGAAGTCCGTTACATGGGCCGACTGGTGCGCCCTGCCGGCACCTGTGCGTATTTACCGGTGCACTGCATGGCGGTGAACCGATTGGACGCTGGCGGACGCGAGATAGTGATGGAGAGGAGTTGCGACGGACGTCGTATACACATGCCGAAACGGTCAGGCAACGGACGATGTTGCAGGCTCCGGTACTGGCTCCTCGTCGTCGAATGCTACCGGGGCCCGTTGGCGATCAACATCCAGCGCCTTGAAGTTCCACAAGTCGTGATCCATTAACTGGCTCGGCTGGATATTGCCGAGTGCGCCAAGAATGTTTGACGGAACCTTGGGATTTTCCTGCGCAAGTTCGGCGATGAGTTCCTTCATTTTCTGGCGCTTGAGGTTTTCCTGCGAGCCGCAAAGATTGCACGGTATGATCGGATACGCGCGCAGTTTCGCATAGGCGGCTATGTCCGATTCCTGGCAGTATGCGAGCGGTCGTATGACGATATTTTTCCGGTCGTCCGTCAATAATTTTGGTGGCATCGACCGGATCTGCCCGCTGTAAAAAATCGACATCAGCAGGGTTTGGATCAGGTCGTCGCGGTGATGGCCGAGCGCGATCTTGGTGAACCCGTTTTCCGACGCATAACGGTAGATATTACCGCGACGCAGCCTTGAGCAGAGCGAGCAGTATGATTTTCCCGCCGGTATTTTTTCGATGACCACGCCGTAGGTGTTCCGCGTTTCGATCGTGTACGGGATACCGCTATCTCCCAGCCATTGCCGCAAGTAACGATCGTCCCAGCCGGGCTGGGACTGGTCGAGCGTGTAGGCCTGAATCTCGAATTTTCCGTTGGCGCGCTGCCGCAGTTGATTGAGCAGGTGCAGCAGCGTGTACGAATCCTTGCCGCCGGACAGGCACACCAGGACGCGATCGCCTGTCTCTATCATCGCGTAATCAGCAATCGCTTTGCGGGTGTAGTGCAGCAGCTTTTTTTCGAGCTTCTCGAGCATAAATCAGTGACGTGTCATTTATCGTAAGGATGATGGCGCTGAGCGCGCGCGGGGCCGATACTTTACCAAAACGGCGCGGTAAAATCCGTAATTCTGGTATTCTTTGGGGCCCGCCGGTGCTTGATTCCGAGTGGCGACCTCGCCGGCGACAGGTTTCGCGGACAAATCGATGGATGAACGGAGCAGGTAATGGCCAGGAAATTGAATAAATATAGCGCGCGCGTTACCGAGCCGAAATCGCAGGGCGCTTCACAAGCGATGCTCTACGGGACCGGGCTGACCGAAGATGATATGCGCAAGCCGGAAGTGGGGATTGCCAGTGTTTGGTATGAGGGCAACACCTGTAACATGCATTTGCTTGATCTTGCCGCCAAAGTGAAGTTCGGCGTGGTTGCCGCCGGCGCGGTCGGCATGCGCTTCAACACCATCGGTGTCAGTGACGGTATATCCATGGGCACCGAAGGCATGAGTTATTCGCTCCAGTCCCGCGACCTGATTGCGGATTCGATAGAAACAGTGGTCAGCGCCCAGTGGTATGACGCCGTTATCACCGTTCCTGGCTGTGACAAGAACATGCCGGGTTGCCTGATCGCGATGGGGCGATTGAATCGTCCGGCGCTGATGATTTACGGCGGGACCATCAAGCCGGGGCATCGGGGTGAGCAGAAGCTGGATATTATTTCGGCCTTCCAGAGTTACGGCGAGTTCATCGCCGGCAAAATAGATGAACAGACGCGTAGCGATATCGTCCGGCGATCCTGTCCCGGACCGGGCGCGTGCGGGGGCATGTATACCGCCAACACCATGGCGAGCGCGATCGAGGCGATGGGCATGACGCTGCCGTACAGTTCATCGACGCCGGCAATAGATACAGCCAAGCACGACGAGTGTTTTCGTGCCGGGGCGGCGATGGCCCATTTGCTGGAAAACGATATCAAGCCACGTGACATCATGACACGGGCCGCGTTCGAGAACGCGATGGTCATCGTGATGGCGCTCGGCGGGTCGACCAACGCCGTGCTGCATTTGCTGGCGATGGCACGGGCTGTCGATGTCCCGCTGACGATCGATGATTTCCAGAGCGTCAGCGACCGGGTGCCGTTGCTCGCGGATCTCAAGCCCAGTGGCAAGTACGTGATGGAGGATCTCCATGACGTCGGCGGCACGCCTGCGGTGATGAAATATCTGCTGGAGAAAGGCTTTATTGATGGTAACTGTATGACAGTGACCGGCAAAACGATCGCGGAAAACCTGGCGAACGTAACGCCACTCGCCGACCGGCAGGACGTGATTCATCGGCTGGATCGGCCTATCAAGGCGACCGGCCATATCCGCATACTCAGGGGCAATCTGGCGCCGGGCGGTGCCGTGGCCAAGATTACCGGCAAGGAAGGCATGCGGTTTGTCGGCCCGGCCAGAGTTTACGATGCGGAAGAAGCCATGCTGGCCGCCCTTGAACGCGGCGAGATACAAAAGGGTGATGTGGTCGTGATCCGCTATGAAGGTCCGAAGGGCGGGCCGGGTATGCCGGAAATGCTGACGCCGACTTCCGCTATCATGGGTGCCGGCCTCGGGGCCGATGTCGCCCTGATCACTGACGGGCGTTTTTCCGGTGGGTCACATGGGTTCATCATCGGTCACGTGGTGCCCGAGGCGCAGGAAGGCGGTGCTATCGCGCTGATTCGCGACGGCGACGTCGTTACCATCGATGCCGATCGTAATGAGCTATCCGTAGCGGTCAGTGATGTGGATCTGGCAGAACGGCGCACCCGCTGGGCTATGCCGCCATACAAGGCGTCGCGCGGAACGCTTTACAAGTACATTAAAAACGTCAAGAACGCCTCGGAAGGTTGCGTGACTGACGAATAGACGGTGAACTTTCGGGTCGGCGGTTTCTCCAACGTAAGGTTGGCAATATTGTCTTTATGGAGAGCGTTTAATGAAAGAAAAAATGGTATTCAACACGGTACTCTGCTTGGCGCTGGCGTTCAGTAGCCAGATGGTGCTGGCCTGCAACGTTGCCGGTCCGAACAAACATGTGGGACAGGTGATGGCGGTGGACAAGGTCAAAGAGACATTCACGATAATGGATGCCGAGACGCGTGCGCCGATCACCTTCAAGGCGAGTACTGCGATACTCAAGGACGTATCCGGCGCGAGCGGCCAGGTGATGGTCAGTTACGAGGCAAAAGGTGACGATCTCGTTGCCGTCGACGTGCACTTCTAACTAAACGCAGGCGAGATTCAGTGCGGGTGCCGGAGCCGGCTCCGGCACCCGTATTGTTATGGCAGCGGTTACAGCGAATCCCAAGATGATTTTTTCTGCCAGCGGATTTTCGGGATGAGCAGGCCAATCACCATGCCCAGCAGAATGACGCCGGCGCCGACCATGAGCCAGTCTCGTGCCGTACGGTCTTTCAGTGCTTCATTTTCCTGCTTCAGTACTTGCAGATCCTGTTCGATAGTGACGAGCCGCGCCTTGTTCGTCCGATTTTCCTGGTCAATGGCGAGTGTGCTCGCGGCGGTTTTGCGGATCGTGTTTAATTCAAGATCAAGTTTCCGCGCGTCTTCTTCGAGTTGCTGCTTCTCTGCGGCGAGACTTTTGTGTTCCTCATTACGTTGCTTAAGCTCCTCTTTCAAACGCTTGGTTTCTGTCTCGGTATTGGCCTGCTTTTTTTGACTTTCCGCAAGCCGATCCTGGGCGCTTGGGAGGTTCATCAGGTAACGTGTCAGTACGTAGCCGACAGTGCCTTTGGGGTCGCGAACCCGCGAGTATCCGGTTTCAGTGTTTTCTTCCAGAACCTCAAGAGGCGTTCCGCTGGACAGCATGCGTACGATCTGGTGTCGGGTGCTTTCGCCGCTACGCATGGTGATTTCGAGATTATCGCTGACGTATTGCGTGGTTTCAGCGGCGACAGTGCTAATAGAACAGAACAGACAAATCGCGCAACATAGCGTCCGCACTGTTGGCGCGTATCTGGTTATCGGATCGGTCATCTATCCCCCGGGGTGGTTGTGTACTGCTGGTCCGTCACTTAGTGGTTCCTGTCGCGATGCATCCTGCTATCGGATAAAAGGCTGACAAGGCGCCTTTATTTGCGTGTTGTCTCAAGGTGGCTGCGAGCGGGCGCCCGGTAGCCTTTGGTCGCATTATATGGCACTCAGGTTCTTGAATAAACTTTTCACGATCTGTTTTCGGTTAATTTTCGTTGTCCCGTGTGTTCGTCATCTGCGCCGACGCGCGAAAATGCTGGCACAGCATAAATTTGATGCCGGCGCGTGCATGTAACCAATGTGTTGTCGCTGACGAGGCGGATTTTTTCTCGACACGCTGCGATATGTTGGCGGCTTTACGCTAAATCCGGGGCGGCCAAGTACCCCATCCCGCGCGCGCAGACGCCGTAATTTACCGTAACCGCAAGTAATCAGGATTGGCAGGTGATCAAGATCGGACCCAGGCGCCGTGCCGGAGACGGAAATTATCTTGACGAGGCGTTTGCCTTGGCTGCTCATGCGGCGGCGGTCGGACGTTGGAAGGGTTCGAGCGCGGTCGACATGTATCGGCGGTATGCCATGGATTCCAATCCCGGCCTGGACGACGTTGCGTCCCGATATCACGTTGCGGAACCCAATAATATTGGTCATTATTCAGGCGTCCGGCCGCGGAGTGTGCAGGTCGATTGAAAAATACTCGAACTGCCGGAAATTTTCGGGTACACTTCGCGCCTTGGCCAGGGTGGCTGGAAGGAATCCCGTTGTTTACGAGTTACGGCGGGGAAAATTTGGCGTTAGGGTAGCGAAGTTCCGTATACGTCTGGCAGGCGTATTTGGCTTCGCTCGTCTTTCTATTGACACTAGAAAATATCTAACGCAAAATTAAATGTTTATGCGTTGGGAGGGGTTCCCGAGCGGCCAAAGGGATCAGACTGTAAATCTGACGGCTCAGCCTTCGGAGGTTCGAATCCTCCCCCCTCCACCAGTAGTACCAGGTGGGGCTGAAACGCCAGAAGCTATCCCCAAGGCGAAATAGCGGGTGTAGTTCAATGGTAGAACCTCAGCCTTCCAAGCTGATGGTGTGGGTTCGATTCCCATCACCCGCTCCAGGTGGCGTTGAAGTATGCCGGCGGCGCAGCGTTAGCGGAATTTGGCCCACATAGCTCAGTCGGTAGAGCACTTCCTTGGTAAGGAAGAGGTCACCGGTTCAATTCCGGTTGTGGGCTCCAGATTTTGTGTCGGTATAGCGGGTGGAAAAGGCGGGGTTGCGAACGCTCGAGGGGTCTGGCGATATGACAGGTTGGGCAGGCAGTTGCCATATCGCGAGATTCGTTGATTGGTACGGCAGGTAACGAGAATTCGAGGAGACAGTTCGATGTCCAAGGAAAAATTTGAGCGAAAGAAGCCGCACGTAAACGTAGGCACGATCGGTCAC
>VBWC01000045.1 GCA_006218035.1 Gammaproteobacteria bacterium | reverse complement strand
CCAGGCTGTGTGAAAAGTGGGTGTGTTAACATCATTTGGAGTGGATTTTCTGATTCGGGGGCCGTGATGGCGCATGTCACCGGAGCGTCGCGTTATCAAGCGACCTTGTTTCCTGAGGTTCTGGACGAGGTGGTTGGTCCAGACGATCCGGTGCGGGTGATTGATGCCTTCGTGGAGACGCTGGACCTTGCGGCATTGGGATTTTCCAAGGTTGCGGCCGAAGAGATGGGGCGGCCGCCGTATGCTCCGGGCGATCTGTTGAAGCTTTACATTTACGGCTATTTGCACCGGATTCGCGCCAGCCGTCGGCTTGAGGCCGAGACGCATCGCAACGTTCAGGTGATGTGGCTGCTCAACCGCCTGACGCCGGCGTTCAAGACGATTGCCGACTTTCGCAAGGACCACGTGGAAGCGATCGTGGGAGTATGCCGCGCCTTTATCCGGTTCTGTCGGGAGCAGTCGCTGTTCGGGGCCGAGTTGCTGGCGATTGACGGGACCAAGATCGCGGCGGTGGCAAGCCGCAAACAGGTCATGACGCCAAAGCGGATCAAGAAGATGAACGCGGCGATTGACCGTAAGATCGCGGAGTACCTGGCTTCGATGGACGAGGCTGATCGGGAGGAGCCGGGATCGGCCGGCAAACCCGCCGATATCGCGGCTGCGATCGAAGCACTCAAGGCCCAAAAGGCGCGGCTGCAGGGCCAGGCGGAGGATCTGGCGGCGCGCGGGCTGAAGCAAATGGTCATGACCGAACGGGAGGCAAAACTGATGCGGACGCCGCATGGTCACGCGGTCGCCTACAACGCGCAGACGGCGGTCGATGTCGAGCACAAGCTGATCGTGGCTTTCGATCTGACCAACGAGGGCAACGACTACCGGCAGCTTCATCCGATGGCGGTGCAGGGCAAGGCTGCCGTAGGTGCCGACGAAGTGACGGTGGTCGCCGACACCGGCTATTCGAACGGCGAGCATGGCGCACTTTGCGAGCGGGACGGTATCACCGCCATCGTGCCACGTGCCGAGACGGTCAATCCGAACGGGGCCCAATACTTCAGCCGTGACCGGTTCAGCTATGATCGCGAAAGCGATAGCTGGCGCTGTCCGGCCGGCGCCACGCTGAGCCTGTTCAAGACTTCCCACACCCAGAAGAAGAAAGAATACACCAGCCGGTCCTGCGGCAGCTGCGCGCTGAAGCCGCAATGTACCGAGGCGGCGCGGCGAGTCATCGTGCGCGATTTTTACGAAGATGCGCGGGAGGCGATGCACCGCCGGGCGACGGACGAGCCGGTATGGATGAAGCACCGCCGGGAAACCGTCGAGCATCCGTTCGGGACGATGAAGTGGCTCATGGCCCACCCCCGGTTCCTGATAAAGGGATTGAAGAAAGCCAAGGCCGAACTGGCCCTAGGGGTGCTGTGCTACAATCTCAAACGGGTGATCAGCATCCTCGGAGTACCGGCGCTGCTGGAAGCGCTGGAGCCCTCTACCGCCTGACGAAGATTCTTGTGCCCTCCGTAAACGCCGCCGTGTCCTAATCCAAAAAAAACCGCGACTTCTCACACAGCCTGGAACGCAGGGACCCATAACCACCGGTGTTTGTGGAGGAAAACGGCTGGGGCCGCAGCTCTCATCGACAGGCCGCAGAATATGGGTCCCTGCGTTCCAGGCTGTGTGAAAAGTGGGTGTGTTAACATCATTTGGAGTGGATTTTCTGATTCGGG
>VBWC01000012.1 GCA_006218035.1 Gammaproteobacteria bacterium | reverse complement strand
ATCCACACTTTGGCACCTAGATGCCGTTTTAGAAAGTGGGCGTCCATTCCATTACCCTAAGGGAGAGGGGAAAAAGAAATAGTTCGCTCCTGCCAGTGCGACGAGCCAATCATAACGACGAGCCAATCATTGCAGGGTGAGTTAGCGCGTTGTGTTGCTGCTCAACGGTTGGGTGGGTTACGCGATGCTCACGCATCACTAGCCCACCCTGCAAATATTTCTTCTACTAGGGAACCTCTGACGTGTCGTCATTCCGGGCAGAGCGTAGCGGAGACCCGGAATCCAGCAACACGCTGTTTCGAAAGCTCTGGATTCCCGCGAAGTTTATGCCCGACGGGTACGGGAATGACGAAAAGGTGATTAATCAGAGGTTCCCTAGAACTGTTTCTGTTGCCTTCGCCCGATCTGCGTTACCGGTATCTGCACGTCGCCGCCTGGTGCGGGTCGGTTCGCGGATATCTCCGGCGCCCAGGTATGGCCATAGACGACTTCGTAAGTCGCCGGCAGCAGGCCGTCGCGGCGGAATTGTTCATACGCAGCGGTCATCGCCTTCAGGCGGCGCGGGCCGGTCAGGCCGTGCGCGCGGCCGGCGGTGACGTTGTGGCCGCCGATGGCCTTCAGGTCGCGCATCAGGTGCATCACGTCCGGATAGGTCAGCGTGAAATGCTCGACGTCCATCACCGGCGTCGTCATGCGTGCGCGCACCAGCGCGTCGCCGATATCGTGCATGTCATAGAACGCGTTGACGTGATTGTAGCCGTCACTGTGCATCCAGCTGTGGCGCAGTTCTTTCAGCGTGTCCGGGCCTAGCGTCGTGAACATCAACAGGCCGCCGGGTTTGAGCACGCGCTGGAATTCGCGTAGCGTCTGGTCGAGATCGTTGCACCATTGCACGGTCAGGTTGGAAAAAACCAGGTCGACGCTGTGATCGGCGAGCGGCAGCGCCTCGGCATCGCCGCAGAGATAGTGTTTGTGGCCGAACCAGCGCGTCATCAGTGTGTCGCGGCGGCGCGCCTCGGCGAGCATGCCCGGTGCGATGTCAAGCGCGATCACCTGGCTGTGGCGATAGCGCTTCGCCAGCGCGGCGCTGCAGCGGCCGGTGCCGGCGCCGATGTCGGCGATGTAGGAGGGTTCGATCTTGACCAGCTCCAGCCGCTCCAACATCCGTTCGCCAACCTCGCGCTGCAGCACGGCGATCTCGTCATAGGTTGCCGCCGCGCGATCAAAGGCCGCGCGCACCTGCTGCTTGTCGAGGTAAAACGCGTTGGTGGTCGTGGTGTCAGTCATCAATGAATCCGTCGATGGCGTGCAAAAACCGTTGCTTGTGTGACAGAAACGGTGCGTGCCCGGCCTCGTGGATCAAGTCGAGCGTCGCTTGCGGCAGCGCGGACTGCATCGCCTGCGCCGCGTGCGGCGGAATCAAGCTGTCTTTCGTTCCGTGGATCAACAGCGCCGGGCAATGAATGTCGGCAAGTTCGTCGCGCAGATTCGTATGGCGCAGGATATCCAGGCCCTGTTGCAGCGCCTTCAGTCCCGGCAGCGGGCGGTTAGCGATCAACGCGCGCAGCTGGCGCAACGTGTTCGCGGCATCGTTGGCATCGCGTACTTGCAGCGCCAGAAAGCGCGTCAGCGTTGCGCGGACATCATGCGCAAGGTTGTCAGCGAACGCATCGAACTCGGCGGCTTTCATGCCCGCGGGCCAGTCGCGGCCGGCGACGAATTGCGGTGTTGCGGCGACCAGTATCAGGCGCTCGATACGCCGGGGCATATCCAGCGCGGCGCGCATTGCGACCGTGGCGCCGAGCGACCAGCCCAGCCAGGTGGCTTGTTCCGGTGCGACTTGTGCGACCGCCTCGGCGTAGGCTGCCAGCATGTCGTCATCGGCGTGCACGCGGCTGCGGCCATGGCCGGGCAGATCGATAATCGTGACGCGGTAACGTTTGGCGAGATCGGCGGTGATGGATTTCCATATGCCGCCGTGCAGTCCCCAGCCGTGTATCAGCACCAGCTCCGGGCCGTTGCCGTGGGATTCAACGTAGAGTTTCATACGGATTGCGGAATAAATTTATATGACGTCATTCCCGCGAAAGCGCGAGCCCATGGATGGGCGAGGTAGAGCGGCATCGGGAACGGCCGCCGAGGGATCCAGTGTCGCACTAAAGTGCGGGGTCTGGATTCCGGGTCGGCGCTGCGCTTCGCCCGTAATGACGGCTCTAGGTCATCGTTCATGTCGAACCCGCTTGTTTGCGCGTGTCGCCGACGGCTTGATCGGGTAACGCCGCGCGGATCGCGTCATGCAGTTTTTCCAGCAACAGATCAATCTGTTCGTCGCTATGCGCTGCCGACAGCGTGATGCGCAACCGTGCGGTGTCGGCGGGCACGGTCGGCGGGCGGATCGCGGTAATCAGGATGCCGTTTTCACGCAGATGCTCGGCGGCGTGCAGGGTGCTTTGCGCATCGCCCATGATCAGCGGCTGGATCGGTGTCGATGACGCGCTGACCGGCAGGCCGAGTTGCGCCGCGCCGTGTTGAAAGCGTGCGATCAGTGTTTGCAAGCGCTCGCGCCGCCAGGATTCTGTTTGCACCAGCCGCAGGCTCGCGCGCGTGGCCGCGGCGACTGCCGGCGGCAGCGCCGTTGTATAAATGTAGGTGCGCGCCTTCTGGATCAGCAGATCGATCAGGTTCTCGCTGCCTGCGACGAACGCGCCAAACGTGCCGAACGCCTTGCCAAGCGTGCCGATCAGCAGCGGTACGTCGTCGACGCTGACGCCGTAATGTTCGCAGATGCCGCCGCCGGTAGCGCCGAGCACGCCGAGGCCGTGGGCATCGTCGATCATCAATATCGCATTGTGCTGCCGCGCGCTGCGCACCAGCGCCGGCAACGGAGCGAGATCGCCGTCCATGCTGAACACGCCGTCGCTGGCGATCAAGCGCGTATCGCCGGGATGACCGCGCAGCAATCGTTCGAGCGATGCCGCGTCGGCGTGCTGGTAGCGCTTCAGTGTTGCGCCGCTCAACTGTCCGGCATCGATCAGCGAGGCATGATTCAAGCGGTCTTCGAATACCGTGTCGCCGCGGCCGGCGAGCGCCGTGATGGCGCCGATGTTGGCCATGTAACCGGTCGAGAACAGCAACGCGCGCGGCCGGCGGGTAAACGTGGCGAGTTCTTCCTCAAGCGCGTGATGCGGTGTCTTGTGGCCGGTGACCAGATGCGACGCGCCGCTGCCGACGCCGTAGTCGGCAGCGGCAGTTTGCAGCGCGCGGATCAGCTCGGGGTGATTCGCCAGGCCGAGATAGTCGTTGCTGCAGAACGTGATATAGCGCTGGCCGCTGATCACCGCCTCCACGCCCGTGGCGTTGTCCAGTGTCAACCGCGAGCGGTAGAGGTGCTGTTCACGCAGGCGCTGCAATGTCTGCGCCGGTGGCGCGCTCATGCAGCGGCGTCGGCCTGGTGTTTGGCGCGGCGCTGTTGCGTGTCGCCACGGCGGTTGAGTTTCAGCGCGTCGAGCATCGCCAGATCGTCTTCGACCTGGCGTCCTTTGGTCGTCAGGTAGTCGCCGATCATGATGCCGGACGCGCCCGCCATGAAGATCATCGACTGCATGTCGCCGAGGAACTGGCGACCGCCGGCGATACGGATCTCGGCCTTGGGCAGCATGTAGCGGAACACGGCAATGCCTTTGAGGATTTCCTGCGGCGTCAGCGGCGTTCTATCGCCCATCGGCGTGCCCTTGGCGGGGTTCAGGAAATTCATCGGCACGGATTCGACGCCGAGCTTGCGCAGCGTCTCGGCGAGTTCGATACGCTGGTCCAGCGATTCGCCCATGCCGAGTATGCCGCCGGCGCAGACGCGCAGCCCGGCATCGACGGCATTGCGGATGGTGTCGATATTTTCCTGATAGGTGTGCGTCGTGCAGACCTGGTCGAAGAAGCTCTCGGCGCATTCGAGGTTGTGGTGGTAGTTCTCGAGGCCCATCTCCTTGAGCATCACCGCGGTGTCTTTGTCGAGCGCACCGAGGCTGGCGCAGCGGCCGACGTCGGAGCGCTGGTTCATCTCGCCGAGATACTCGCGCAGCTGTGCGCGTTCCTTGTCGGTGCGTACGCCCCAGCCCTTCGATACGATGCCGAAATCGGCGACGCCCCATGAGCGCGCCCGCTCGGCCTGCGCGACCAGTTGATCGCTGGAGATATAGTTGTAGGTTGGCGCGGCGGTTTTATGGTGGCCGCTTTGCGCGCAGAACGAGCAGTTTTCGGAGCAGTTGCCGGAGCGCACGTTCGAGATCGCGCAGACCTCGATCTCGTTGCCGCGGAAGGTCTTGCGGATACGGTCGGCGCCGGCCATCAGCCATGGCAGGTAGTCGTCATCGAGGCGTATCATCCAGCGACCGTCCTCGGCACTCATCGGCGTGCCGGCCAGCGCGGCACGGGTAATGCCGTCGATGCGTTCGTAAGTGGTGTTGTCCATGAGGTTCTCCATGATGGATGATGTGTGCGCTGTGATTCGCACGGCCTGGTGTCATTGTCATTCCGGGCGGCGCGCGGCGTGGATCCGAAATCCACAGGTTCCGGATTTCCGCGCTCGCCGGAGTGACGCGTTAACGTTACGCAGACCTTTGCCGGCAGGCCGCTATTGCAGGGAAATATGGCGATGATCCATGCGCCTGTCAACCAAGGGAATAGATGAAGGTGAACAAATGGTTAAAAGTCGTCCAATCGATGCTGTGGCCGGCGCGGTGCGCGCTGTGTAGCGAGCGGGTGCCGGACGGTGGCGGATTGTGCGCCGGTTGCCGCGCCGATATGCCGCGCGCGGTGGCAAGCTGCGAGTGCTGCGGTACGCCGCTGCCGGTTGCCGGGCGCTGCGGCCGGTGTCTGGTCAAGCCGCCGCCGTTCGATTCGGTACAGAGCCTGTATCTGTATGAGCAGCCGGTCATTCACCTGATCCATGCGCTCAAGTTCGATGCGAAGCTGCATCTGGCGCGCACGCTCGGCGGGTTGCTGGCGGATCACATCGCCACGCTGCCGGGCGATCGGCCCGAGAAACTGCTGCCGGTGCCGTTACATCCCCGGCGGCTGCGCGAGCGCGGTTACAACCAGGCGCTGGAACTGGCGCGGCCGCTGGCGAAGCAACTGGGTGTTGCCGTGGATTTCACATCGTGCAAAAAAATCCGTTATGTTGCGCCGCAGGCGACGCTGTCCGCCGATCGGCGGCGCAAGAATATCCGCGGTGCATTTGATGTGAGCGGCGCCATCAATGCGCGTCACGTTGCGATTGTCGATGACGTGATGACCACCGGCGCGACGGCCGCTGAACTGGCGCGCACGCTGAAAAAGGCCGGTGTCGAGCGTGTCGACGTCTGGGTATGCGCGTATGCGCCATTGCCGCGCTGAGTCGACCGGAACCAAAACCGACCGGGTCGTGTCACAGTAAACGGACCGGTTTTTCAGCGGCCGGATGCCGGGATATATCGGTCGCGAGTGTGGTAGAGTGGACCCTCGTTTTTGCCCCGTCCGTTCATGGCCGGTGGTCCGCGAGAATTCCCGATTCAGCGTCAGTCAGGAGGATTTCAACGTGTTGCGTCCGGTCTCCGCCGCATTGCTTGCCGGCACATGTATTACCGCGCAGGCCCAGTCACTCGATGTCGCTGTCAGTTCCGACAGCGCCAAGGTCGAGTATAGCGCCCCGTTCAAACCCGCCAACTTCGGGCTGAACCAGTTCGACATCGGCTTCATGTTCACCGACGAAGACGACGCCGTCGCCAGCTATGGCATGCTCGTCAGCGATGAGGCGGATGCCGCCACCCCGGGCCTTGAGGCCGGGCTGGGTTTCAAGGTTTACGCGGCGTCGGCCGATAGTAACGGTTCGCTGGCAGTGGGTCTGGGTGGCGAGCTGCACTACATTGCCCCTCAGCTGCGCCGGGTCGGGTTCGGGATTTACGGCTATTTCGCGCCGGATATCGTCGCCTTCCTCGACTCCGACAAGTTTTTTGACTGGGGCGCCAGCATTGGTTACCAGGTGCTGCCGGAGGCGTCGGTCTACCTGGGGTACCGCAAGGTGGAGATGGGCCTGAATAGCGGCAACGATGTGGTGATCGACTCGGGCGGCCATCTGGGGTTCAAGTACGGATTCTGACGGGGTGCCAGGCGCCCTTGAAATGGAGTGTTCCGAGTGGCGATATCAGGGACGGCATTATCGCTTTATTCGCCCGGGGTAACGGCATTACGCGCCGAGCAGCGGTTTAACGCTGCCCAGCCGGTTGTGGTGCCGGTCAAACAGACTGGTGCGCGGTCGTCGCCGCAGAAGGAGAAGGTGCTTGAAGGCGAACTGATCGAGCAGCCCTTCAGGACAGGTAACACGACTGAAACGATATTCAGCCGGGCGTTTGTCGAGGGATCGTTCGATTATCAGGCGTCCGGCAATCAGTTCCGCGAGGTGCGTTCCGGTCGTCAGGCGGTTGCCGCGTATCTCGAGACGACGAATGTCGATCCGCATTACGGCAACGCCAGCAACCGTCTCGTCGATTTCTTCGTTTAGTTTCCGCTAAATATAATATCGCCATACCACGCGCTGGCGCGCTGCGCCGAGTTGTCCGTATCGGTCATGATCGCGACCGCATCGATATGATCGACATCAAAGCCCATGTAGCGTTTGATGTCCGCGCGCACGTCGCGGCGATAGTCCAGCCACTCGCCCAGTCGCGCCTCACCGCTCTGCACCGCCAGCTGGATCGTGTTGGACGTGTAGGCGTTGGGCCACGCGGCGTCTGCCGGTTTGTTGCTGGCCCAGACGTAACAGAGCGCGTAGGTCTGCCAGAAAAACCAGCCGCGCGAAAAAATGACATACAGCCGCAGCGGATAGTCATCGCCGGCCCTAGTCGTTTCATCGATGCCGCGCAGTATGTCGTCGGTACGCCACGACCATTCCAGGTAGGGCGTGGCGGCGAGGTCGATCTTTACTTTTTTGTGCAGGCCGGAGGCGGACGCGGCACTGACCGCCGACAAGGCCTGCCGGCCATCGATCGTTGCCGGCTGATAGACCGTGTGCCCTTTGAATACCTGTTCCGACCAGTCGGCGAGGTTGCCCGCGGAGAAATTTCCGATGACATGTGTTGCACCGGTGTCGGCACCAGCCACGGTAGCGAAGGGGAGCATCAACGCCGCCAGCAGCGTTGCCGTCGTGGCGGATGCCGCGTGGATCAGGCCGGGTTGATTATTCATAGGGGGAGGCCGTCGTTGCTGTCAGACCGGTTGGTCGCCATCCGCCGCTGAACATAACAGATCCTGCGGCGGCAGATTGGTTGATCAGGTCCGGCTATCGCACACGCGTCGCCAAGGGTGGCACCCTGCGTCGGGGCACAGTAGCTAGCCAGTGTCGTCGCCGGTTTCTTCAATGGCGATGATTTCGCCGGGAACGTGGTAGCTGCCGTCGGCCCATTGACCGAGGTCGATCAGTCGGCAGCGCTCGCTGCAGAACGGTCGAAACGAATTTTCGCTGGACCATTGTGCTGGCTCGCTACAGGTGGGGCAGTTGACCGTCAGCGTTTTCATACCACGCAACAGGCCAGTTCGAAATCGATATTCTCGGCGACCTGCACCGCGCGCTCGTTCAGATTCTGGCGCATGAAGCGCACGGTAAATCGATGTTTGCCGCCACTGATCTCGGCGAAGTACGGAAATTCCGCCGGCACGAACGCGCGGATCATCTGGTAGGGGACCGAGGTGTCCAGCGTCTGCTGATAAAAGCCGTCAATCGCGGTCGCCGCGCGGGCATCTGTGCTGTCGCGCACCAGACGCAGGATCAAGGCGATCGACAGCGTCAGCGGCTCGAAGGCGCCGATCCAGCGTTCGAGATCCCGTATCCGGTGTTCCGCCGGCTGCTGCAGCCACAGATGATAGGCGGGCAGGTCAAAGTGACAGGTGCCACCGGGAACCGAGCTGCGTTGCATCACGCTTTTTAAAAAATCGTTTTCGCGCACTTCCTGACCGACAGGGCCGGTAATCGAGTGCAACCGGTCCTTCAGAATATCGAGCTGGTCAAGGATGCCGGCCAGGCGCCGTTGGTCGATGCCGGGTTTGTCCTCCAGCCGGGAAAGATTTGCCGCTTGCCGTTCGAGTTCCTTGATGACCTCGGTTTTCAGATCGGCGCGGCTGACGATAGCCGAGATATCGAGCACGCTGTGCAGCGTCGCGCGGCTGTCCCACGCCGAACGCCGCTGCAGGTTATGCGCGGCCTCGTAGGTGAGTGACTCCAGCCGCAGGAATATCCGCATGCGCTCGTTCAGGGGTTGTTCGTAGACGATATTGTTCTTCACAAGCGCGACCGGTTTTTTCCGTGTTGACGGGTCAATAATAACTGACATGACCAATTCCGATACAGGTGATTAATGCCGACATTGTCCGTATCTGCCGGCGGGAAGGCAACCGCTGGAGGTTACTGGTCAGCGGCGAGTGCGAGATACTTCTGGTGAAGCTCCTGGACGCGTTGTTCGAGCAGTTCCGTCGATGCATCATTGACGATGACGTCATCCGCCTGGTTACGTCGCTGGTGACGGGTCGCCTGGGCGTTCATGATAGCGCGGATCTCGTCCTGCGTCAGCCTATCGCGTTGTTTTATACGTTCGATCTGTAATTCTTCCGGGCAATCGACGACGACCACGCGATCGACGACGTCCGTTTGACGGGTTTCGACCAGCAGCGGGATTTCGAACACGCAGTACGGGGTCTGCACATCCCGGGCGCGGCGGAACATCTCGGTGCGGATCAACGGGTGCATGATCGCTTCCAGCCGTCGTCGCGCCGGCTCGTCTTCAAAGACCAGATCGCGCAGATACTGCCTGTCCAGCTGTTTGTCGGTACCGATCGCGTCCGGGCCGAATTCCTGAGCGATGCGTGACAGCGCCGGCATGCCTGGCTTGACGATGTCGCGCGCCACCGTGTCGGCGTCGATGACGCTGATGCCAAGGTTGGCAAAAAGCCGCGCGACCGACGATTTTCCACTGCCTATTCCACCTGTCAGTCCGATAATCAGCATACTGATCCCGAGGCCCAGCTCCGTCCATGAAATCACGCGCACGCGTGACTCCACGGGATTGTACCTGACGTTACCCGGTCAGGCTAAAAAACGCGAAGTATCCGCTCGTGATGGCGTCGCCCCACAGCATCGCAATCCATCCGGCGGCGGCCAGATACGGGCCGAATGGAATCGGTATGTTACGGTCCCGGCCGCGCACCACCACCATGGCGATGCCAATGGCCGCGCCGACAAACGCGGACAGAAAGATCACCACCGGCAACGCCTGCCATCCCAGCCAGGCGCCAAGCGCCGCGAGCAGTTTGAAATCACCGAAGCCCATGCCTTCCTTGCCGGTGACAAGCTTGAACACGATATAGACCAGCCACAGGCTGCCGTAACCGGCAACCGCACCAACGATGCTTGACGCGCTGTCGGTAAACAGCCCGCCCAGATTGACGAGAATGCCGAGCCACAGCAACGGCAGCGTGATGTTGTCCGGTAGTAACTGGTGATCGATGTCGATGAAGGTCAGGCAGATCAGGCCGGCGGTCAACAGCAATACCGCGCCGGCTGCCCAGCTGAAACCGAAGTGCCAGGCAACGACGGCGAACATCAGGCCGGTCAGCAGCTCTATTGTCGGATAACGTGCCGAAATACGCGTCTGGCATTGTTTGCAGCGGCCGCGCAGCACCAGATAGCTCAGCACCGGGATGTTTTCAATCGCGCTGATCGGATGGCCGCACTGCGGGCAGCGCGAGCGCGGTGTCGCGAGATTGAATGCCGGTTCTTCCTGGGGGGATGACGGAACGCCTGATATCTCGTCAGATAGAGTCGAGGACCCGAATGCCTCGGCGCATTGCGCCCGCCACTCGCGCTGCATCATCAACGGCAGTCGATATATCACCACGTTCAGGAAGCTGCCGACCAGCAGGCCGAACATCCCGCTGGTGACTGAAAAAAACCATGTGTTGTTCCGGAAATACTCGATTGCGTCCATTCGTCGTTACCGGTGTCGACTGCGGCGCGGTTACCCGGCGGATGAAAACCCGAAATGGCGCGTCCAGCTATTCCGTGTCGCTCCTATTGGCGTATTGTTAAACAACCTCGCCCAGCTTGAAGATTGGCAGATACATCGCAATGACCAGGCCGCCGATGACGACACCGAGAAACGCCATGATTAATGGCTCAATCAAACTGCTCATGCCATCAACAGCATTCTCGACTTCTTCTTCATAGAAATCCGCCACCTTCGAGAGCATGGTGTCGATCGCGCCGGCTTCCTCGCCGATGGCGACCATCTGGCAGACCATATTAGGAAACACACCGGTTTGCGCCATCGACAGGTTTAGCGACATGCCCGTCGATACCTCGTCGCGCATGCGCATCACTGCCTGGCTGTAGACGATATTGCCGGTCGCGCCGGCCACACTGGCCATTGCCTCCACCAGCGGCACGCCGGCAGCGAACATCGTTGCCATGGTACGCGCGAAGCGGGCGATGGCCGCCTTCGTCAGGATATTGCCGATGATCGGTACCTTGAGTAACATCCGGTCCAGGTTTTGCGCGAATGTTCTCGATCGTTTCTTCGCTTGCAACAAACCGTATATGACACCGCCGATGGTGCCGAAGATCGCCCACCACCATTCCTGGAACATATTGGATATCGCGAGGACAAACAACGTCATCGCTGGCAGGTCGGCGCCGAAACCGGCGAATATCGCCGCGAACTGCGGCACGACGAAAATCAGCAGGATCGCGGTAACGATAAATGCCGTGATCATGATGGCCGTCGGGTAAAACATAGCCTTTTTGACCTTGCCCTTGATCGCTTCGGTTTTTTCTTTGTAGGCGGCGATCTTGTGGAGCAGGTCTTCGAGAATACCGGCCTGTTCGCCGGCGGAAACGAGATTACAAAACAGGTCATCAAAATACAACGGACGTTTGCGCAGCGCATCGGACAATGTGCCGCCGGCCTCGACGTCGGCCTTGATGCCCAGCACCAGATCCTGCATCGCCGGATTGTCGTGGCCGCGGCCGACGATTTCGAACGATTGCACCAGTGGCACGCCGGCCGTCATCATCGTCGCCAGTTGTCTGCTAAAAATAGCGATGTCGCCGGGTTTGATCCTCTTCCTTTTCGGTCCACCGGCGCCAAACAGCGACGCCGATTTCTTCTTGACCTTGCCGGGGTTGATGCCTTGCCGGCGCAAATCGGCTTTGACAAGAGCGGCGCTGGCGCTGCGGAGCTCACCTTTCTGGTGTACTCCGCGCTTGTCGGTGCCGCTCCAGACGAACACATCGTGCTTGATCGCTTTTTCTGCCATGGCTATTCCGTTATAACTCTGTTGAGTTCCTCAAGACTGGTGACTCCCTGCGCAACCTTTTTTAACCCCGACTGGCGAAGGTCGGATATCCCCTCTTTCCTCGCCTGGTCGCCGATTTCGAGTGAGTTCGCGCCTTCCATTATAAGCCGCGCGGTGGTCTCTGAAATAGGCATGACCTGATACATGCCGACGCGGCCCTTGTAACCGCCGTTACACTGGTCGCAACCGACGGGTCCATACACCTTCAGCCCTTTTTTGACCTGTTCTTCCGTGAAGCCGGCTCGCAGCAGGGCCTCGGCCGGTATATCGACCGGTTTCTTGCAATGTTTGCATAAGCGCCGGCTCAGCCGCTGCGCGATAATTAGCGACACCGATGACGCGATATTGAATGGCGCGACACCCATATTCGCCAGACGCTGCAGTGTCTGCGGTGCGTCGTTGGTATGCAGCGTGGACAGTACCATATGTCCTGTTTGTGCCGCCTTGATGGCGATCTCCGCGGTCTCGATGTCTCGAATCTCACCGACCATGATGATGTCGGGATCCTGGCGCAGAAACGCCTTCAGTGCTTTGGCGAAGGTGAGTCCGGCCTTTTCGTTGACGTTGACCTGGTTGACGCCCGGGAGGTTGATTTCCGCTGGGTCCTCGGCCGTCGATATATTTCTGTCAGCCGTATTTAATATGTTAAGACCCGTATAAAGCGTGACCGTCTTACCACTTCCGGTAGGACCTGTTACCAGCACCATACCATATGGCTGATGCAGGACCTTCAGGAGCAAATCCCGCTGCTCGTCTTCAAAACCCAGTGCCTCGATACCCATTTGCGCGCTGGTGGGATCGAGCAAACGTACGCAGATTTTCTCGCCGAACAGCGTCGGGCAGCTGCTGACGCGGAAATCGATCGCGCGGTTCTTCGAGAGCGTCATTTTCATGCGCCCGTCCTGCGGGACGCGGCGTTCGGAAATATCGAGTCTGGACATGATCTTGATACGTGACGCAATTTTGTTCGCCAGGGCGACCGGCGGCGAGGCCACCTGTTGCAGGATACCGTCCATACGATAGCGGACACGGTACATTTTCTCATACGGCTCGAAATGTACGTCGGATGCGCCGCGTTTGATGGAGTCCAGCAAAATTTTGTTTACAAACCGGACGATCGGCGTGTCGTCGATCTCCGAATCCGTCGCATCGTCCTTGAGGTCTTCTTCTCCCGCCGTGACCTCAAGGTTATCGAGATCGTCGTCCCCGGAGAGGTCATCCATGCCCCCGCCTTCGCCTGCATCCAGTGCCTTTTCAATCGCGGCGGCGAGTTTGTCGACCGGGACAAGAATCGCCTCGGTATTCAGACCGGTGTTGAATTTGATCTCGTCCAGCGCCTGGAGATTGGCCGGGTCCGAGACAGCAATGAACAACCGGTTGCCGCGTTTAAACAGCGGCAGGGCATGGTGTTTGCGGATCAGTTTTTCATCGACGCGTTTGGTCTGGAGAAGATCCAGATCCATCGCGTTGACATCGAAAAGCGGAATGCCGAATTCGCGTGACGCCGACTCGGCAATCGAA
Source organism: Gammaproteobacteria bacterium (assembly GCA_006218035.1). Taxonomy (GTDB): domain Bacteria; phylum Pseudomonadota; class Gammaproteobacteria; order VBWC01; family VBWC01; genus VBWC01. The sequence continues at coordinate 37,019 of VBWC01000012.1, read as the reverse complement.
TAGCTGTCCAGGATTTTATGCTCGACGAGGTAGCTGACTAACGGCAGCTTCGCCTTTTGAGCTTCGTCGTTGGCACGCAGGGCGGCTTCCTCGTTCAGGAGCCCGTCCTGAACAAGGCATCGCGCCAGCCCGCTGAGTACGGACTTGTCTTTGTTTGCGGCCGTCGTAACCATTGATGCTCCCGGTACTGCCACTAGGTATTAGCGGCATTTGAAGGGATTGATTTAGGAAGCAAATCTCCGCCGCTCCCTCCGCGCGTGACGGAAACGCCACATCTGGTTTTTTCGCGCGCTATGAAACTTAAGACAATGATTTGTCTGTATTTTACAAACGATCCTTGGTTGGGTTCGTGGCGTCGTCATGCAATCTGGCCGCTGGACTGCCGCGAAAGCCTGCCTGGTACGCGTGCATGGCGAGTTGAAGCACGCAGTTGTGTCAAATTTTCGGTAGCGACTTCGGCGGTTTGGCGCGGCCAACCGTTGCCTGCGCGTCCCGCGCGATTTGGCTGTCTATTCCCGGATGGCCCTTCTGCAGCGGCGGCGTACTCGCCGGGAACAATAATGTCCGCTGTACCGGGCGCATCATTGATGCGCTGCCGATCCCGCTATTGGGTGCCCGTCCCGCGGTCACGCCATGGAGCTAATTACAAGAACGGCCGACTTGGTGAATATCCGCGGTGGTACTGTGAGTCACGCCGTCGCCATCCGCTCATTGCCGATCCGCGCCGGCAGACGGGACAGACGTGAGTCGTCCAATGTACCTGGTACGTGGAGTGCGCGAGCGGAGATATTCGCTATGGCGTTGACCCGCCCCTACTCGTTACTGGCATGTAGCGTATGTTAACTTACGACAGGCAAACGATACGTTTGATCGATTTCGCTTCGAGGTGATCGGTAGATAGGGAGCATACTGCGAAAAATCAGAACCCCAGGAAGCTGTCGCCGATCAGCTCGGAATCGCCCATACGACGGACTGTCATTACCTGCGGATGCTGGAGCTGCCACGCAGGGTGCAGACTTCCTGGACGAGCAGCAGCTAAGCATGGGCCACGCCAAGGCGATTCTGAGTGCGCCGGACGGGATGCGCGAGAAGCAGGCGTCGAGTGCCGTCCTGTACGGGACCACGGTCCGAAAACTGGAGGCGCTGGCGCGAAAGGCCAAGACGGGAAAAACAGCGCCCCGCAAGAATGCGGACTTAGCCGCTCTGGAAAACGAGCTCTCGGCAACGCTCGGCGCCACTGTGAAAATCGATCACGATGGAAAGCGCTGGCAGGGGGACGTCCGGATTCGGTATCACTCGGAAGAGGAGTGTGACGGGATCTTGCAGCGGCTGAAATGGTGATTCACTATCGGTCCGTATAGGCTAATAGGGCGATCGCCTCTGGCGCAGGGTTCGTCCTGCTTGGTGCGGTGCTATTGCCGTTCGTTTGTGCGGACAAGCCATTGCCAGCCTAATAAACTCGAGCGCTCAAACCAATGAACACAATCGGAACCAGGCTCGCCGGACTGTTGAAGAAATACTGGATGCCGCTGTTCATGGTGGGTAGCTTGGTCTACCTTCTCTATTATATTCGCACTCAGCTCAATGGAATTGGCACGGGTATCAGCTTTGAATTGGTCCCATTGATCGGCAGCGCTCTCTTTCAGGCCTTGTTTTGGGTAGTCTCCAGCCATCTCTGGCGGACCGCCCTTTTCACCGTGTCAGATAAGATGCTGCCGCTAACGAACAGCTTTTTTCAGCTTTGCCTGGGGAATCTTGGAAAATACATACCCGGCAAAATCTGGGGCATGGTTGCCAGGGCCTCATACCTGAAACAAAATCACAACATCGAAGTAGGCAGAATAATTCAGGCGACTTACATTGAGCAGATCTATCTTCTTGGATCGGGTGTGGTTCTGGCATCTATAGTGGCTGCGGTTATCATCGCCGATGCCAAGCTATGGTTTCTTGCGCTGCTAATCACGGCGTCAATTTTCGCGGCCATGATTTACCAGAAACCGATCAGTTTCATGATTGATTTTATGCGGCGACTCTACAAATCCGAGTCCGTCGATAAGATAAGCGACTTTCGTCTGCCGCCAAAACGCATGGTAATGATGTTTGTGCTGTATATCGTCGCTTGGCTGTCGCTGAGCATGGTGATGTACACCTTGTACCTCTCTCTGTTTCCGTCAGAAATCTCAATGCACATGGCCGGAGTGATGGTGCTCGCGTGCGTCGCCGGTATTATCGCCGGCTTCGTCGCGATATTCTCGCCGGGCGGCGTGGGTGTGCGAGAGGCCGTCATTGCCGCAATACTTTTTCCCTATATGCCGGTCGCCGATGCGATACTACTGGTACTCTTTTTCCGCATTTGGCTCTCAGCACTTGAAATACTGGTCGGCGGCACGCTGTATCTGAGAAACAGGAACAGCACCGCGTAAGAGTCTGCTACGCTCATTATTTCAGGCGCGCTATTCTGGCGTCGCTGACAGCAATATCCTGGCTTGGAAGAAACGCTTTACGATGGGTATACGCATTAAAGCCCTGTCGACCAGGTTCAATATGCGATTGTGATGCGGCAGAAATATTACGTCTATTCGAGAGAAACCGGCTGCCTTGAGTATCGGGATGTGCTGCGCAACATTTCTCACGGCAATATGCGACTCAAGTTGCTTGAGTAGGAAGCTTCGGGCCTTCATTCGTCCCAAGATGTGCTCGGCTCGGCGTATGGAGAATCAGCTGCCCCTGGGCTTTTGAACAGCTTTCGCGGATTCGAGAAAGTCCCGCAGCATATCGTCGTGCAGATTTTTCAGAAATATCCATCATCAGAACTTTATCAAACTGATTGGAGTACTCGCTTTCGTGACGAAGTTCGATGATGTCGACGGAGTTGGAGTCGAGAGTTGGGATACCCGAGTTTTCCGCTGCGGCTGTTGCCGTCGAACATGCATACTCCGAGACATCGATGCCAGTGCCATGATGGATTTGATCGGCAATAGCGAGCAGAATATGACCCAGACCGCAGCCAAACTCGCAGACTGAATCCGAAGCCTCGAAGTTCGTGTGATCGACGATCTGCCTGATTCTTTTTTCGTGCTTCGGGTATTGGTCGAAGTACTCTTCGTCGTACCATTCATCCGGCTGTTCTTCTGCCATTGCTCAATCGCCTGTAACTGATTTCAGTTTCGTAATTCTAATTTATGAGCAATTGATCGATCAGTCTTACGCTTATCGTCTCATTAGCCAGAAACTTCTGATAGTAGTCTCGCGCCTGACTGGCAAGATGCCGCCGTGCGTCCACGGAATCCGCCAACTCGGCAATCTTGTCAGCCAGCGCCTGCGGGTCATCTGTTCGGACGGTCACAAAAGCACCTCCATCGCCTTCCGCCAGCATTCGCCGGGCACAGGCTGTGTCGCCGGTGATAATCGGTCGCCCGCATGCCATGTAGGCGTAATTCTTGAAGGGCCATACACGGTCGGCCTTGGATCCCGAGGAAAAAATTCCGAGGCAGAGATCCGCTGATCCCACCATCTCGGCTACGGAAATCGAGTCTTGCCAGTCTGTGATCCAGTTCAGGTTATGATGACTATTGTTGCCCAGTATCTCACTGAATGCTGGCGCCATTTGACCCGAGCCGACGACCGTAATACGAATATCGCGCCGGGAGTCCAGCGCAATAATCGCTTTCGCAATGGTATCCGTCCCTTGTAGCGGCCCAAATGTGCCCACAAAAAGCACATGGCAAGAATGGACGTCGCCCACATAAGGCGAATGTTTGAACACAGTCTCGTCTGTCGCTAACGGGACGACCGCAAACTTCGTCACAGGAAGATCAAATAACGTAGCGTAGTAGACGCGATTTTCCTCGGTATCGACAGTTGAGACGGTCGCAGTATTGTAGGCGCGCCGCTCGACCCATTTCAGCAGCCGGGCCGAAAGCGAAGACGCGCTCAATAGTTTTCGATCAACTACCGCCATGTCGTAAATGGACAGGAACGCCTCCGCGACGAGGCGTTCTGGCCGGAGGAACCGTGGCAGGCACGAAAAAATCGCGAGTACTCCGACGGCTGGGTACGGCGCATAAACAATTTGCTCTCGGCCGCGAATCCAGTACCTGATTACTACGCTTAGATGGCAGTAGACGGTGCGGGCCGCCATCCGTACCTTTCGAAAGACTCCCCCAGAGCGCGCCGCATACTGATGAAAGTGCAGTTGTTTGGGCAGCAGAGGTTTGCAAATTTCGCGGATTGCCAGGCCTCGCGTATTTCGAATCAGGTCGATAACGAATTTCGTATTCGGGTACGCATCCGAATAGGAGTAAACCCCTAAAATATTTACGGCGCGACCAGCTGACGCAGCGCTATCCGAGCCGGCTATCACGGGCCTTCCTTGCCAGGACCACGTAACCGTCCCCGACATTGCGCTCTTTCATCAAGAACTGGCAGAAAAAAAACGGCCTCATCAGGCTGCCGAACGGAATGCGTCGCAGCGTCGTCGCCACGCTACGCTCGGTGCCGCTGCGTTTGGTGGCGTTTTTCTGTTGAAGCGGCGACTTCATTTGTGCTCGGCGATAGTACAGGCTGCTTACAGGCCCGATGATGTTGGTTACAGGAAACCCGTAAGACCAGAAATGCACCAGATCGAAGCCGTGCTCCTGGAATTGCCGCACTAGTGCTTCTTTCTCGTAACGTCTGACATGGCCACCGTATTGATCGGCAGGGCCCCATTTTTTCATGAACGCGGGGACCGAAAACAAGAAGTGTCCACCTGTTGCCAGCAAGCGATTAACCGCGGCAAATGCGGCGGCATCGTCGTCAATGTGCTCAAATACTTCGCACGCAACTACCAAGTCATACTTCTTCAAATCACGCAGGTTGATGAAATCGGCAACCGATAGTGTAGCCCGATCACAGCCTTCAAGTCTGCGCCGAACGATGTCTATGCTCTCCTCTGAAATGTCGACAATATTGCCGCGTACACCATCGAATCTGCGCAGGAGGTAGTTGCTCACGTCCCCCATCCCCGGCCCTATTTCCAGGAATCTCCCTAATGATGCAGGCAGCCGATCTATCAGCTTGTCAAGAAGCGCAATCCTCATCAGATAGCGGGGCGCCGGCGCCGCTATCTGATCAAGAAGCGATTGGCGCTGCGCGGGAGGGGGCTCAACAGCTTTGTGCATTACGGAGATCGCGTCTTCGTATTCGTTGAGACGGAAACGATATTGACGCTCGCGTCCACTTCTCTTTCGATTTGTATGTCCTCAACGTCAAACTCGTACTTCTGTTCCTGCACGTCTTGGGTCGTGCCGGCCTTTCGAAAGCGCCCGATTAATCCATCGCAGTACTTCAGGAGTCGCAACATCGACTGCCGATACCATTCCGGGCAGAACGGGAACGTGAATAGATACGTGCTTATACGGAGCGCGCGGGTTCGTCTACGCTCGATATCGAGCACATCCTTGCGTCCAGACATTCCATAAAGGTCGGTCCCGGGAAAGAAATCTCTCACCAATGCGCCAAATGAGCTCGGGCTGTATTCGGTCACGTGATACACATTCCAGGGTTTCTGACCGGGAAACAGCCGTGTTGTTCGATCTGGCGTCGCGATGACAAGCTTACCGTCCTTCCGCAGGACCCGTCGAATTTCAGAGAGGTATTTGTCAACTAGCCGAATGTGCTCCATCACCTGAAAAGATATTACAGTATCGAATGTATCGTTTTCGAATGGCAACGACTCATCCTCGATATTGCTGACTCTGAGATAGTCCAGATTATCCTTTCGATAATGATCTTTGGCGTAAGCGATCGCGTCAGCGGAAATATCGATACCTGTAATTTGCTCACAGTCGGCCGACAAAAGATGAGTGCCATAACCCGACCCGCAGCCGAAATCCAGAACTCGCTTGTTTCTTACGAACGGCAGACAAAATCGATAGGTGGCAATATGAAACAGATAGATGAGGTAGGAGCTTTGGCTGGCTTTGTAGTCATCTTCAATGACGCGCTCGCCAGTACAGACCAACTTTTCTCTATTTGAACTCATTCAACCAATTCCGCCGCTGGTGTTGTTGGCGCCTGGTACCGCTAGGAATTTGCGTCACGTTTTACCCGACGCTGATCTTCCGCCGTCCCTTTGTAATGAAGTGATGAAATCTGTTCAGAAAGAATGCCGATTAGAAAAGTGAGCAGTGAAGATACAAACAGCAGCATACTCATATTAGTAAAACGGCCCACCGTCAGGTAAGTATAAAGATAGTAGCTTATGCCTGTGGAGAACAGCATAAGACTTATCGGTAGAAACAGCCGCATTGGCGAAAACAGCGATCCGATCTTGAGAATGATGATAAAAAAGCGCGTGCCGTCCTTGAGCAGGCGTATATTGCTCTTGCCTTCCCGTTGCCGCGCCGCAACCGGCACATAGGCCACCGCCAGACCGGAACGAAAGAACGCCATGGTGCTGGTGGTCGGATAGGAAAAGCCGTTAGGAAGAAGGTAGAGGAATCGCCTGAAATGACGGGCGCGTACGGCGCGAAAACCCGACGTCAGGTCCTCAATATTATGCCCGGTCATTAATGAAGCAAGGCGGTTGTAGAAGGTGTTGGCCACACGCCGGGCGAGGCTGGCGTGAGTATCAATCTGGCGTGCACCAATGACCATGTCGTAGCCCTCGTCAAGCTTGGCAAGCAGGGCCGGTATGTCAGCAGGATTGTGTTGCCCGTCGGCGTCCATAAATACGAGAACGCCACCAGTGGCGCGTCGAGCGCCGGTTTTTATCGCCGCGCCGTTACCCATGGAATACGGATGCGATACAACCGTGACTTTGGCTGCTTCGCAGACAGCTTCTGTGTTGTCTGTCGAGCCGTCATTGACAACGATAATCTCGTCGTCGGGATAGGATCTTCGCAATATCGGTAAAAGGTGCGCGAGGCTGCCCGCTTCATTTTTTGCAGGAACAACTATCGAAAGCTGCGGCATGGCGGTCCACAATTTCTTCCTGAAGACGATTATTAGGTTATAAACACAATTCTAGGGTTTATCAATCCGCAGCTGAGCTTCCAGCTGACTGACCTGCTCCCCGATCGAGATCAGGGGGTGCTCATCCAGTATTCGCAGCTGACGGATCGCATCTCGTGCCTGGTCATCCTTCCCGAGGGCGAGACTGGACTGAGCCAGACCCACAAGACCTAACGGGCGATTGGTTGGCGGTGCATAACCGGCCAGGGCAATTAATGCGCTGAAGGCGCGTATCGCCTCCTCGTGCAGCTTCAGGAGCTGCAAGGTCTGGCCATATACAACCAACAAATAATACTGGTCGTCAAAACCCGCCGACCGATTTTTGGTGGCGGCAAACGTGACGTTCAGAATAGTTTCCGGTGTCATGGCAGGGCAGTCGCCGCGGAAATAACTGGCCGCCAGCATATTAACGCTGACGATTCCATAGGCAACGAGTCGCCCGTGCTCAAGCAGCCGCGTGGTCTGATCGACCAATTCAGACGGAATGGTATCCGCATGACAGTAGGTATACAGCAAATGAACCATTGTTCCGGAATTTTCCGGTGAAAGGGACAGCGCTGTCACCAGATGTTGCCGCGCAGACTCAGGGTCTCCATTGGCTAGATCTATGTTGGCGATCGACGTGTGAGCCCGGAATGAATTCGGATGTTCCATCACCGTTATGCGGTAAAAGAGCTTGTCATTTCCCCATGACTGCGCCCGTACAAATGTCATGGCCGCAAGGCCGACAAAGATCAGCGCAAAAATGATTCCTGGGATTATCTTGTTCTTGTCCAAGTTGCACAGCTTGACGGAATAAAACCCGACCGGGAGGAATACGCCAAAAGCCGCCAGATAATTTCTGTGCTCAAACACCAGTTCAAGTGGCAAAACCGTCGACTCAAGCAGATGCGCCGCAAAGAACCAGGTGATCCCGAAACCTAGTACCGGATGTCTGCGGAAAGACCATGCGGCACTGGCGAGCAGGGCAAGAAGTCCCATGATAGCAAGGAGAATTATCGGGTCCAGGCTGTGCGCCACGGGATAATCGTCATGGAACAGGCTCATGCTCGAGAGCCGGGGAAGCAGTAATAGAGCCATATAGAACCAGGCGACCCTGGCTTCAGTCATCAGGCGCTCAGGTAATGTGAATTCACGCATCGCATACCCGGACAGGAATGCGTCAAGGTGACTGATAAAATATATGGATCCCACGGATACGGGTATCGCTACAAACACAATATGAAATAGGTACAACCGATTTCGCGCCGTCGTCGATACCGTATGGAACCGGAACACAAAGGCTTCTATAGCCACGATATAGAAGGGCAGCAACGCAGCATTTTCCTTGCTGAATACGGCAAGCGTGCCAAAGACGATTGTGCCACCGGTCATCAAGGCCAGGCCGGACCGCGGATTCGAGGCCAGTTTCTGACGGCCGGTGACGTAAGTGATCAACGCCATGATCGTGAATAGCGTCGACAGTAACGCCATACGCTGAACCGCATAGAGTACGGTGCTTACCCATAACGGGTGGATCAGCCAGATCGTGGCCACGATCCCTGCGGCAAGCCACGCCCGTTGCTGCTCGGTTTCCGGAAATTTCTCGGTCAACAACCTGCCGCCCAGCCAGAACAGCAGAACGCCGTTTAACAGGTGCAGCATCAGATTGTGGTACTTGAAATAAAACGCATCCATGCCGTGGAAGTAATGCGTCATCGCAAAGCTGAACGCGGATACCGGCCGGCCGAGAATGCCGCTTTCGTTGCCGAAAACGGCGCCAATGATTTTGTCGAATTTAAACTCGTTCAGTCTCGCCGGCCCGATGCTTCCCAGGTCGTCCAGCATGAAGGGGCCGTATAGACCTGGATAATAAATGGCCGCGACGGCGGCAAGTAAAACGACGGTAAGGGCTGCAACGATGAAGGGCTGGACGCTCCCCGGGATTCGTGCGGCCGACAGCGGTGCGTTAATCATGTCTGCGCTACTATCCTGTGCGCTAAATAAGGAAGGCCACATTACGTGGCCTTCCATTTGGTGCCCGGTTCGAGTAACCGATCGAGCCGGTATCTACGGCGTATTAACTACGCCAGTGGAGTACTAACGGCAGCTTGCCGGGGCGTATTTCGCACCTGTGGTCGCTGCGCAGGTCCACTTCACGCCGTTGGCGCTGGCGGCCGCAGTTAACGTCAAAACGACAGCCTGCCCCAGGTTGGTAGTGTTGCCGGTAACCGTCAGCGTCGGGCTCGACCAAGCCATGCTGGTCAAATACTTCGACGTCACCGCAGTAAATCCGGCCTGAGTTGCGTTAGCTGGCAGGGTATTGCCGTTCGAAATCGCATATTCCGATATCGACGTTTTCGCTGCTGCCGCCATGTTGATCATCTCGCTGACTTTGGCCCGCGTCGTATAGTCCTGATACGACGGAATCGCTATCGCGGCCAGAATACCGATGATCGCGACGACGATCATCAATTCGATAAGTGTAAAACCCTGTTGTGTCTGTTTCATTGTTGCTCTCCTGTTACGAAATATTTACTACACGTTAACTTGATCTAATCACGTTGGCGCTGTTCCTTCGCCCCGAGTTAATCCTTTTGTCCCAACCGTCTTCCTGACAGTCTTCCTTCCCTGGAGTGGTCGGTCAGGGCGTTGGACGCCTGCCTTGACTTCTCCCGCTGCATGTTGTGTGCCAGCTGTATTGGCTCCCCGGCTATTCCCTTAATTGTCGCTGTTTCTCCGTGCAAAACGTGATGTCTGTCACGAAATTTACTATCGGCATGCCCGTCGAACGGCTTGAGGGCGGATTTCTGTGATCGAAAATACACTCGCTCTGTGACAGGCGTAGGATAAAAACTGCTCAAAATGCGCACATTCTGCTGAAACCCAGCACCTGTGGCCAGCGGCATTATACTCAATCGAGGCCCAGCTTTTTAAGCCGGTAGCGCAAAGCGCCGAAGGATATCCCCAGCAGCTTGGCTGCGGCAGTCTTGTTATACCGGGTTTTCTTCAACGCCTCAAGCAGGGTTTCCTTTTCCATGGAATCAAGGAAAGGGTCGAGCGCCAATTCGCCATCGGTTCGCATGCCGGAAACCTCCCTGACGTCGGGTAGCTGCAGGTCCTCGGTCGTTATCCAGTGGTTTTCACATAGCGTGACGGCGCGTTCAAGGATGTTTTCAAGTTCCCGCACGTTTCCCGGAAACGAATATGCCTGCAAGGCATTGATCGCCTCCCGAGACAGCATCGCAGGCGGGCCGTTGGCCTGGCCGGCCAGACGATTCAGGATGTATTGCGCGAGGACCGGAATGTCATCGATCCGCTCGCGCAGGCTCGGCACGTGCAACTCGATGACATTGATGCGGTAAAACAGATCCTGCCGGAACGCGCCTTCCTTGACGAGCGTATCGAGAATTTTATGGGTCGCGCTCAGAATGCGCACGTCGATCGCTACCTCGGTCTGGCTGCCAACCGGCCGTACCGCTTTCTCCTGGATGGCCCGCAACAGCTTGACCTGCATATGCAGTGGCAGGTCGGCGATCTCGTCGAGAAACAGTGTGCCTTCATGGGCGGCCTGAAACAGGCCCTGTTTGTCGGTGACGGCGCCGGTAAAGCTGCCTTTTCGGTGGCCGAAGAATTCGCTTTCCATCAGGTGTTCCGGTATCGCGCCGCAGTTCACCGGGATAAAGGGCTTGTCCGAGCGCGGTCCCTGGTCATGTATCAGGCGTGCCGCCAGTTCCTTGCCCGCCCCGGATTCGCCGCTGATATACACCGGTGTCTGGCTGCGCGCGAGTTTCTCGATGGTTGCGCGCGTCTTCTGAATGGCATCGGAAACACCGAGCAACCGGATCGCCGCATCCGTGCCATCCACGGTCGGTCTGTCGGCGAGCTTCAGTGCGGTGCTGACCAGGCGACGCAGCATCTGCAGGTCAACCGGTTTGGAGACGAAATCGTAGGCACCGGCCTTTAATGCACTGACGGCTGACTCCATGTTGCCATGTGCAGTGATGACGGCCACCGGCATACGCGGATACCTGGCCTGTATGTGCGCGACGAGTTCGATGCCATTGCCGTCGGGAAGACGCATGTCGGTCAGGCACAGATCGAACGTCTGCTCGACCAGCAGGGCGCGTGCACGGGACAGGTTTTCGGCGCTGCGCGTGTCGACATTCATTCTGGACAGGGTCAACTCCAGCAGCTCGCGAATATCGGGTTCGTCATCGACGACCAGCGCAAGGTGTCTGGTCATCGCTTACGCCACCTGCCGTCGCCGCGGATCGGCGAACGTAACGCGAAAACAGCTGCCACCGCTTTTTGCAGCGGCATAACTCAAGCGGGCCTGATTGGCTTCGCAAAGCTCGCGTGCGATATACAAGCCCAGCCCCGTACCGCTGGATCGTGTGGTGAAGAATGGCTCGAACATATGTTCCACGATATCAGGCGCAATTCCCTGCCCGTTATCGATAACCGCCAGAAACGGATTATTGGAATCGCTCAGGAATCCTCCTTCAAGCGTTAGCCGCGGCGCATCATCTATCGGCTGGCTGTGCGTAAAGCCGTTCTCGCAGAGGTTCAATAGTATCTGATGCAGCTGAGTCCGGTCGATACGTACGCGGATATCCGCGGGGTGGATATTCAGGCGGATCAGTTTGGGATCGATTTGACGGCTGCGCGTGAACTCGCTGAGGAAATCAACGAGCCACGGCTTCAGCTCGAACTCCTCGGGATGCGCCTGGCCGCGCCGGCTGAGACGCAGGATATTTTCGATGATGGTGTTCATGCGTTTCGACTGATCGCGAATAATTTCGGTGAGGCGCTGATCGGCGCTGCCAATGCCGGGCGATTCCGCCAGCAACTGGCCGGCGTGGCTGATGGCACCCAGCGGATTGCGAATTTCGTGCGCGATACTCGCGGTCAGCCGTCCCAGCGATGCCAGTTTCATCTGCTGGGCCTGCTGGGCGGTCGCCGCCGTGTCCTCCAGAAATACCAGGATATCCCCCGAAGGGTGTGCACTGATGCGCGCGAAACGAGGCAACAGGTCGGCGCCCGTTAACAGGGCGCGGAATGTCCTCGATTCGTGGGCGGGGTGATCAAGCCATCCGGCGAGCTGCGTCAGCAGCGCCTCGGGCAGCGCTATGTTGTCGGTAACCGCCTGTTGCAGGCCGAGCAGATGACGCGCCGAATCATTGGCCAGCTTCACGACGCCGGTTCCATCCAGAATCATGATGCCGGTCTGCATCCGTTCGATGACATATTCGGCCAGTTGTTCCATGAAGGCGAGGTCGGTACCGCGCCGCGCGGCAAGCTCCTCGCTTTCACGCACGCGCTTTGCCAGTAGATGCGCGAGCGTCGCTGTGGCGAAGAACGTGACGCCGAGCAGTCCGGCCTGAGTGTAATGGGTGGTCGGGAATAACTGTTCCAGCTGGGCGTAGATCTCTTCGAGCAACACAAATAGCGACGCGGAGGCGGCAAATGCCATCGCGGTACGTCCGACCGTCAACAGACTGCCGCCGGCGATTGCCACAACAAACAGCATGCCTAGTCCGCTGGTGATACCGCCGCTCGCATGCATCAGCAGCGTGATCACAACAAAGTCGACCAGTATCTGGCTGTACACCTGGATGGAAAACGTCGGAACGCGTAGGTAAATAGTGACGACGTTGACGAACCCCGCCGCCAGATATATCACGCTCGTGGTAATAAACAGATTGGGATCCTGTTGGCCGAGCAGCCTGGGCCCGATGTCCATACCGGCCAGCAAAACAAACAGCCCCCCCAGCGCGAGCCGGTAGAGATTCAGGTATCGAAGCGGTGTCCAGGTGTGCCGGTCCAGCGCGCGGTCGCTGTGGCGTTCTTCAATCGGGAGGGGGGCCGGATGAACGTCTTTGCTCATGCGTTTTGTGTCGTTCCTGGCAGCGAGATCAAAATGTCATGGGTCGATACCGCTCTGGTAGCGGCCGCTACGCCAGGATCATTATCGGCCTTTTCGATGCCTCCCGGAATATCGCGGTCTAATCCGCTCGATGACCGTTGGCGCAATAGTACCCGCCATCTTTCTGGACGGCGGAGGTCCGCGGGATATACGTGCGGCAATACTCGCACTGCACGAGATTATCGGGGGACATGGCCTTGTCGGCGCTGTCCGCCGGACGCGGCTTGCCGCGCCGCAACCGGGATCTGATCAGGTATGCGGCCAGCACGATCAGCAGAATAACAATAATGGTACGGATACCCATTCAACCTCCCGGCAATCCGCGTGCTCATGGACAAGGCGCTGCCATTGCTGGCGGCGTGCAGACCTGAACGTGTGTCTAGAACAGCGTGTATATAAAAGGAGCGACCGCGGATCCCTGCGCCAGTACGATCAACGTGCCGAGCAGCACCAGCACGATGATAATCGGCAGCAACCAGAATTTTTTGCGATGCTTCATGAACGCCCACAGGTCTTTCAGCAGCTCGAACATCAGAAAGGATTCTCCATATTGCGCTTCGCGCGGCCTTTGCTGGCGATGCGATACGACGTCAGATCGTCGTCCGGCGACCTGGCCAGCGGATCCTTCCCGAGCAGGCGCATGATCGCGCCGATTGGAAATATCATCGCATAAAATGTCAGCGCGAGAATGATCCGTGTGTTGATCGCGCCGGCCACATGGCCAAAGCGCATCCAGCCTCGGTAGACCGGGCCGAGCGCCGCCGGCGCCGCAGCGCCGGTGACCATCAGAACCAGCGCCGTCAGCCACGGCCAGAGTGGCCAGGCGCGGTCGAACAGCCACGGGAAGAGCAGGCCGAACAGCACTGCAACAATACTCCCGGTGATCAAGCCGAAATGGCGCAATTCCCGGGTGTTTGCGGTGGGGGGTGTATCGCGCATCTCAGTCCGGTTCGAACTCATTGCGCCAGTCGCCGGCTTCATGCCACGCTGGCTGCTCGCTTTTCTTCAACAGGATATTTTCCAGCACCAGGCAATCCATCTCGGTGCGCATGAAGCAGCGGTAGGCGTCTTCCGGCGTGTTCACCACGGGCTCGCCGCGCACGTTGAAAGAGGTGTTGATCAACATGGGGCAACCGCTGTTCCGGTAAAACTCACTGATCAATCGATGAAAGCGCGGGTTGGTGGACGGATGAACCGTCTGGATACGTGCCGAATAATCGACATGCGTGACCGCGGGAATCAACGAGCGCGGAATATTCAGTTTTTCGACGCCAAAGAGTTGCTCCTGTTCAGCGGTCATGGCGACGCGCTTGTCATTTTTCACTGCTGCCACCAGCAACATGTACGGGCTGTCGGTCTCGATATCAAACCAGTCGGAGACCTTTTCGGCCAGCACGGCGGGTGCGAACGGCCGAAAAGATTCCCGGTACTTGATCTTCAGGTTCATCGTCGATTGCATCTGCGCGCTGCGCGGGTCGCCGATGATCGAGCGCCCGCCAAGTGCGCGCGGTCCGAATTCCATGCGCCCCTGAAACCAGCCGGCGACGTTTTCCTCGGCAAGCAAGGCTGCCAGGACGGGCATCAGCTCGTTGTCTTCCAGGCGGCAGTAGCGGGCGCCGACGGCATCCAGATAGGCGGTGATCTCGTCATTGGTAAATCGCGGGCCGAGATAGGACCCTGCCATCGCGTCACCGGATGATACGACACGCGGCTGGTCAAGATATTCATGCCAGACAGCCAACGCGGCACCCACCGCGCCGCCCGCATCGCCGGCCGCCGGTTGTATCCATAGGTTCCGGAACACCTCTTCCTTCAACAAGCGACCGTTCGCGACGCAATTCAAAGCGACGCCGCCGGCCAGACATAACGCATCAATGTCCAGTTCACGGCGGACGGTGCGCGCGAGCTTGAGAACCACTTCCTCGGCCACCTGTTGTATCGATCGCGCGATGTCCATGTCGCGCTGCGTCAGCGGGGATTCCGCCCGGCGCGGCGGGCCGCCGAATAAATCATCGAAGCGGCGATTGGTCATGGTCAGCCCGGTGGCGTAATTGAAATACGCCATGTTCAACCGGTAGGTGCCGTCGTCTTTGATATCGATCAGGTGTTCGCGGATCAGATCGGCGTACCTCGGCTCACCGTACGGAGCGAGGCCCATCAGCTTGTATTCGCCGGAGTTGACCTTGAACCCGGTGTAGTAGGTAAACGCCGAATACAACAGTCCGAGTGAATGCGGAAAATCGATCTCCCATTGCGGAGTCAACGTATTGCCGTCGCCCAGCCAGACCGAGGTCGTCGCCCATTCCCCGACGCCATCCAGGCACAGTACCGCCGCCGTCTGGAAGGGGCTGGCGAAAAATGCCGACGCCGCATGGGCCTGATGATGTTCGGTAAAAAGCAGTGGCGGCAGCGCTTGTTCGTCGATAGCGGCGAGCGCGGCCAGTTCACGTCGCAGGGTTTTTTTGAGAAATAACTTTTCCTTCAGCCAGATCGGCATCGCCGCGATAAAGGAGCGAAATCCTCGCGGCGCGTACGACAGATAGGTCTCGAGCAGACGCTCAAACTTCACCAGCGGTTTGTCGTAGAAAACGACGTAGTCGACGTCCTGCAAACGGATACCGGCGTGCGTCAGGCAGAACCGGGTCGCCTCGACAGGAAAGCGCGCATCGTGCTTTTTGCGCGAAAAGCGCTCTTCCTGCGCCGCTGCGGCGATGACGCCATCGACGACCAGCGCGGCGGCGCTGTCATGGTAATAGGCGGATATGCCGAGGACGTATTTATTCAATTTACAGATCCGGCGGGACTGACATTGGTCAGTTTACCATTCACTATCCGATGATGGTGGTGATCATTGGCACGCCGTCAGTCCAGGCACGAGAAATATCGGGGACTGCGGTTGGTCGCGGTGAGCGGCGCACCGGAATATGCTCCAGTAGATCAACTTTCCCGCGAAAGCCCGGTACGCCGGTTCAGCGCGGGGATCGGAAACAGCTGCCGAATGATTAGCACAGATTGGTCGACGTGAGAGGGTGAGCTGGAAGCGGAATTGATCCGGTGAATCAATTCCCCGGCGAACGCCCGTAGCGTTAGCGAACGGCCTGGAATCCGAACGCCCCTGCGGCGAGATATCATAGATTGGTCGGGGTGAGAGGATTTGAACCTCCGACCCCTGCCTCCCGAAGGCAGTGCTCTACCAGGCTGAGCCACACCCCGATCCTAGAAACTGCGATTGACGGAAAATTCGGCCAGGGCGTGCAGCGCCTCTTGATACGGTGAGTCGGGAATCACCGCCAGGGCTGCGGCGGCTTTGCGGGCCTCTTCCTGCGCCGAGCGCGCAGTGTACGCCAAGGCCCCCGTCGATTCAATCGCGAGGATGACCGCGTCGATGTCGTCCCGGCCGCCGTTCTCGATTGCGCGGCGGATCAGCGCCGCCTGGGCAGGGGTGCCGGTGCGCATCGCATAGATCAACGGCAAGGTCGGCTTGCCTTCGGCCAGATCGTCACCGACATTTTTACCGGTTTCGGCGGAAGTAGAGCCGTAGTCGAGTACGTCATCGATCAGCTGGAACGCCGTGCCCAGATGGAGGCCGTAATTGGCCAGGGCCCGCTCTTCGGCGGCCGGGCGATTACAAATCACCGCGCCGACCTGGGTGGCTGCCTCAAACAGCTTGGCGGTTTTCGACCGTATCACATCCAGGTAGCGCTGTTCCGTGGTGTCGGCGTCGTGGCAGTTGAGCAATTGCAGCACCTCACCGGCGGCAATCGTGTTGGTCGCATGGGCAAGGATCTCCATCACCCGCATGCTGTTGACCTCAACCATCATCTCAAACGCGCGCGAATACAGGAAATCACCGACGAGCACCGCCGCCTCGTTACCCCAGATCGCGTTGGCGGTCTTTTGGCCGCGCCGCAG
Source organism: Gammaproteobacteria bacterium (assembly GCA_006218035.1). Lineage (GTDB taxonomy): Bacteria > Pseudomonadota > Gammaproteobacteria > VBWC01 > VBWC01 > VBWC01. The sequence goes on along the minus strand of VBWC01000012.1, from coordinate 20,203 downwards.
TTCGGAGGCATCGACGACATCGTCGTGCAGCAGGGTCGCGGTATGGATGAACTCGATAATCGCTGCCAGCGCCAGATGATGCGGCCCGTCGTAGCCGTAGGCACGGCTGGCCAGCAGCACCAGCTGCGGGCGCAGGCGCTTGCCGCCGCTGTTGACGATGTAGTTTCCGAGCTGGTTAATCAGGATAACGTCGGATCGCAACCGCTGATGGATCAGCACGTCAACCGCATCCATGTCCGCGGCGATCAACGCGCGCACTGCCGCGAAATCCATCGGCTCGGTCGTGCTGGTCTGCTGTTGGGCGACGTAGTGCATGCGCGGCTGCGGAAACGGGTGAATTTCAGAGGTCGTGATAACCATCGGTCGGACAAGTATATTTTCTTTTTGCAGGCATGCAAAGCTCGAAAACTCGCCCATCACGTTGACCTCGTCCGGGCAAACGGCTAAACTCCCGCGGTTTCCGCCAGACTACGGTTTTTTCAGCCGAATTTACAGGATCAATCAGCCATGTATGCAGTAATCAAAACGGGCGGCAAGCAGTATCGGGTCGCCGCGGGCGACACGCTCAAGGTCGAAAAGCTTGTGGCAGACGCCGGTGCCGCGGTCGACCTCAACGAAGTCCTCATGATTGCCGATGGCGACAATATCAGTGTAGGCGCCCCGTTTATCAGCGGTGCGAAAGTCACGGCGACGGTCGAATCGCATGGGCGCGGCGACAAGGTCAAGATACTCAAGTTTCGCCGCCGCAAGCACTTTCGCAAGCGTATGGGGCACCGCCAGTCATTTACCGAGTTGAAAATCACCGGGATTATGACGGGTTAAGTTTTAAGGGTGAGGTAGCAAGCAATGGCACATAAAAAAGCAGGTGGCAGCAGCCGTAACGGCCGCGATTCGGAATCCAAACGTTTGGGCGTCAAGCGCTATGGCGGTGAGCAGGTGCTGGCCGGCAACATCCTGGTCCGTCAGCGCGGCACCCGGTTTCGACCCGGTACCAATGTTGGTTGCGGGCGCGACCACACGTTATTTGCCAAGGCCGCCGGAACCGTCGTGTTCGAGGTCAAGGGACCGAAGAGTCACAAATACATCAGCGTCCAGTCAAGCTAGGGCGGCTTCCGGTCAGGTAACGAAGAAACCCGTCCCCGGACGGGTTTTTTTTGCAATTTCACCGGGGGTTTCATTTTTCCCGGATACCGATGAATCATGAAATTTGTTGATGAAGCGACTATTCACGTCGAAGCCGGCCGGGGCGGCGATGGCTGCCTGGGTTTCCGGCGTGAAAAGTTTATTCCGTTCGGCGGACCGGACGGCGGTGACGGCGGCGACGGCGGCAGCGTCTATCTTGTCGCGGATGCCGGTATCAACACGCTGGTGGACTTTCGCGTCAAACGGCGATTCCGCGCGGAATCCGGCCAGGGCGGCCGCGGCGCGAACTGCACCGGCAAGGCCGGTGAGGACAGCTACGTCCGCGTGCCGGTCGGAACCGAGGTTATCGACGTCGAGACCCAGGAAATGATCGGCGATCTTACCGTCGCCGGGCAATCGATGCTGGTGGCGCGCGGCGGCGCGCACGGACTCGGTAATACCCGCTTCAAGAGCAGTACCAACCGCGCGCCGCGCAAGACGACCAAGGGCAAGCCGGGCGAGCTACGCGAACTGCATCTGGAACTGAAGGTGCTGGCCGACGTCGGTCTGCTGGGGCTGCCGAACGCGGGCAAGTCGACGTTGATACGCGCGGTGTCCGCGGCGCGGCCGAAGGTCGCGGACTATCCGTTCACAACCTTGCATCCGAATCTGGGCGTGGTGCGCGTCAGCGACTCCCGAAGTTTTGTCATTGCCGATATCCCGGGCGTGATTGAGGGGGCCGCCGAAGGGGCCGGGCTGGGGATCCAGTTTCTCAAGCATTTATTACGCACCCGGTTGCTGTTACATATGGTCGACGTGTTCCCGCCGGACGGCGTGTCCGATCCGGTCAACGACATCCGGACGATCGAGAATGAAATGGCCAAGTTCAGCCCGGAACTCGCTGGCCGCGACCGGTGGCTGGTATTGAACAAGGTCGATCTGCTGCCGCCGGAAGAACGCGTGCAGCGCTGCGACGATATCGTTGCGCGCCTCGGCTGGACCGGACCGGTGTTCCGCCTATCGGCGATAAATCGCGACGGGACAGAAGCGCTGGTCTTCCGGATCATGGCACATCTTGAGAAATCCCATCTGGACACCTAGCCGGGACCGCGCCTACCCGCCGTCATGAACAACGGGCGGCATAGCGCCGGCGTCGGGCAAACGATTACACTGCGCGCCATGAGTCAACGACAAAAAATTGCGAGCAGCCGCCGCTGGGTCGTCAAGGTTGGCAGCTCGTTGCTCGCCGCCGACGGGCCGGGGCTGGACCTCGGCGTAATCGACGCGTTGGCGGCACAGCTGGCGAGTCTGTCGCGGCGCGGCATTGAGGTGGTGCTGGTGTCCTCCGGTGCAGTGGCCAGCGGCATGAAGCGCCTGGGCTGGAAGCGCCGACCGCATGCGGTCCATGAGCTCCAGGCAGCGGCGGCCGTCGGTCAGATGAGCCTGATTCAGGCCTATGAGTCGTGTTTTCAAAATCATGGCATGCACACCGCGCAGATCCTGCTGACGCATGACGACCTGTCGGATCGCAGGCGCTATCTGAACGCCCGCAGCACGCTGCGCGCGCTGCTGAAACTGCGCGTGCTGCCGGTCGTCAACGAGAACGACACCGTCGCCACCGACGAAATCCGCTTTGGCGACAACGACACGCTGGCCGGTCTGGTCGCGAACCTGATCGAGGCCGATCTGATGGTCTTGCTGACCGACCAGGCCGGTGTCTACGAGCGCGACCCGCGCCAGGACCCGGCCTCGCCGATGATCCGTGAGGCGCAGGCGGACGATCCGGCCCTCGAGCGCATGGCCGCCGCCGGTGGTGTCGGCGAACTCGGGCGCGGCGGCATGCTGACCAAGGTTCGCGCCGCGCGGCTGGCGGCACGTTCCGGCGCGATGACGGTGATTGCGGCAGGCCGGGAACCCGGTGTGCTCGAACGCGTTGCCGCCGGGGACGAAACCGGGACGCTGCTGTTGCCGGGGAAAGGCCCGGTCGCCGCGCGCAAGCAATGGCTGGCGGGGCATCTGAAGGTGCGCGGCAAGCTGACGCTGGACGCCGGCGCAGTAAAGGTCTTGAGAGAGTCCGGCCGCAGCCTGTTGCCGGTCGGCGTCAAAGCCGTGGACGGCAGTTTTTCACGCGGAGAAATGGTGGTCTGCGTGGATGAACAGGGCAACGAGATTGCCCGCGGCCTGGCAAACTACAGCGCACCAGAGGCCGGCAAGATCATGGGCGCGGCCAGCGATCGGATCGAGGCGTTGCTCGGTTACGTCGACGAACCGGAGATGATTCATCGGGACAACCTGATCCTGGTGTAAAACCAGCAGGGAGTCGCTACCGCCCCGTCAGGGGCAGGTCGGGAACAATGCTGCAAACACCTGGCAGTGCGATCGAGCGGACTACAGCGCCTTGATATGGCCGCTGAGGCGGCTCTTGTGACGCGCGGCCTTGTTCTTGTGGATAATGCCCTTGCGCGCCATTGAATCCAGCACCGGAACGGCTGCCTTGTAGGCGGCTTCGGCGCCGGCCTTGTTCTTGGCGCCTATCGCGGCCACGACCTTCTTGGTCGCGGTGCGCAGCGCGGAACGCTGGCCGGTATTATGCTGACGATGCTTTTCCGCCTGTCTGGCGCGTTTCTTGGCTTGGGCTGTGTTGGCCAAAATCATCTACTCCGGGGAAATCAAAGGCGCGCAAGTATGCGTAGTTCCGGTTCGCTTGTCAACAACCGGCCGGTGCGATGCGGGTGTCGTCGGCGCACGGGTAATCGGCGCGATGCATTATTTGCCCGCCAATCCCCTATACTTGCATACCTCAACGAAAACAATCATCTCAAGACTATCCTGACCAGACACCCATGCCGACGCATCTGCTGAAATCCACGCTGAATGTCGGTTCCATGACCTTCCTGTCCCGGATACTCGGCTTTGTCCGGGATGTGGTGATCGCGCGGATGTTCGGCGCCGGCATGGGGGCCGACGCGTTCTTTGTCGCGTTCAGGATTCCGAATTTCCTGCGCCGCCTGTTTGCGGAAGGGGCGTTCTCGCAGGCCTTCGTGCCCGTGCTGTCAGAGTACAAGACGCAACGCGAGCATGCCGAGGTCAAGGAGCTGGTGGATCGGGTCACCGGCAGTCTGGGCGTCACGCTGCTGGCGGTCACAGCCATCGGCGTGTTCGCGGCACCGCTGCTCGTCATGGTATTTGCGCCGGGTTTTATCCACATCGAGGACAAATTTGAACTCACCGCGCAGATGCTGCGCATCACGTTCCCGTATTTGCTGTTCATTGCGCTGACCGCGCTGGCGGGCAGCATTCTGAACGCCTATGGCCGATTCGGCATACCGGCGTTTACGCCGATTTTTCTGAATCTCGCGATGATCGGATGCGCGCTGTGGCTGGCGCCGCTGATGGCTGAGCCGGTGATGGCGCTGGCCTGGGGCGTGTTTATCGCCGGTATTGTACAACTGCTGTTTCAACTGCCGTTTCTTTACCGGCTGCGCTTGCTGCCGCGGCCACGGCGCGGCAAGGGCAACGAAGGCGTGCAGCGCATCAAGAAGCTGATGCTGCCGGCGATCTTCGGTTCGTCGGTCGCGCAGATCAATCTGCTGTTCGATACCCTGATCGCGTCGTTTCTGGTGACCGGCAGCGTCAGCTGGCTGTACTACTCCGACCGGCTGGTTGAATTTCCGCTGGGGATTTTCGGTATCGCGCTGGCGACCGTGGTGCTGCCGAGTCTGTCGCGCAACCATGCCGATGCGTCGGCGGAAATCTTTTCCGGGACACTCGACTGGGCGCTGCGCTGGGTCATGCTGGCCGGCACTCCGGCGACCGCGGGTCTGCTGGTGCTGGCGGGGCCGATGCTCACGACGCTGTTTCACTACGGCGAATTTACCGCCCATGACGTGGCCATGGCCACGCGCAGCCTGGTGGCCTATTCGTTCGGCCTGCTCGGCTTCATTCTCGTCAAGGTGCTGGCCACCGGCTTCTACGCCCGGCAGAACACCCGGACGCCGGTCAAGATCGGGATAATCGCCATGGTGGCGAACATGGTGATGAACGTCGTGTTCGTATTTCCGCTGGCGCATGCCGGTCTGGCGCTGGCAACGTCGCTGGCGGCATTCCTGAACGCCGCCCTGCTGTACTACCACCTGCGCAAGGATCAGAGCTACACGCCGCAGGCCGGGTGGGGGGTATTCTTACTGCGCGTCGTCGCGGCGACGGCGGTGATGACCGGCGTGTTGTACTGGGGCAGCGGCGATCTCGATCAATGGTTGGCGTGGTCCTGGCACGAGCGTGCGATGTCGCTGTCGATCTGGATTATCGCTGGCGCCTGCGCCTTTTTCGCGAGCCTGTGGCTCAGCGGTATGAGATGGCGTCACCTGCACATGGCGATACCCGGGAAACCGTGACTTGGCAACACAGTGCTTTATAATGTCCCGCCTTTTAATGCCGGCGCGGATGGCAGGTGACGATGGAACTGATACGCGGGCTACATAATCTGCGTCCCCGCCATCGTGGCTGCGTGGCAACGATAGGCAACTGCGATGGCGTACATCTCGGGCATCAGGCGGTGCTGGGCCAGCTTGCTGAAAAGGCCGCTGCGTTGCGGCTGCCGGCGACGGTCGTGACCTTCGAGCCGCAGCCACAGGAGTTTTTTGCGCTCGACGCGCCGCCGCCACGCTTGACGCGGCTGCGCGAGAAGCTGCAGGCGCTGCGACGCTTCGCCGTGGATCGAGTGCTGTGTGCGCGTTTCGATGCCGGGTTTGCGGCGCTGTCAGCGGATGAGTTCGTGCGCACGCTGCTGGTCGACGGGCTCGGCGTGCGGTACCTGGTGGTTGGCGATGATTTTCGTTACGGGCACGACCGGCAAGGTGATTTCGCCGCGTTACAGGCCGCCGGCAAACGTCACGGCTTTCAGGTGGTGAACATGCATAGTTTCGGTGTCGACGGCATGCGGGTCAGCAGCACCGGGATACGCGAGGCGTTGGCGCGCGGTGATTTGGCTATGGCGGAAAAGTTGCTCGGGCGCCCGTATCGAATGTCGGGGCGCGTCGTGCACGGTGACCGGCGCGGCCGGCAGCTGGGTTTTCCGACGGCGAATATTCATCTGCACCGCCAGGCATCGCCGGTGTCCGGCGTGTTCGCTGTCGAGGTGTTCGGCCTGGATCGCGAGCCGGTGGCCGGCGTGGCGAACGTCGGCACGCGGCCGACGGTCGGCGGTACAAGGAGTTTGCTGGAGATCCATCTTTTCGATTTTAATGACGACATCTACGGACGTTACGTCCAGGTGGATTTTCTGAACAAGCAGCGCGAAGAGATGCGTTTTGATTCGCTTGATAAACTAAAAGAAACCATTGCCGCGGACATTATGAAGGCGCGGCAGTTTTTTGCGGGCACGTGCGGCTAGATTTGCTGGATACGATGTAAGGTAACTGGTTACTCGTCATTCCGGGCGGAGCGCAGCGTAGACCCGGAATCCAGTGGTTGTCGGCGTGACTGGATTCCCGCTTTCGCGGGAATGACGACGAGGATGTCGCTGACGGCCTTGCAGGAACTGACCAAGATGCGGTTATGACGGATTACAAACACACACTCAATCTGCCCAAAACGGATTTCCCGATGAAGGCCAACCTGGCCAATCGCGAACCCGAGATGCTCAAGCGCTGGCAGGAAATGGATCTGTACGCGAGCATCCGCGAAGCATGCGCGGGCCGGCCGAAATATGTGCTGCACGATGGTCCGCCCTACGCCAATGGCGACATCCACATCGGTCACGCCGTCAACAAGGTGCTGAAGGACATCATCGTCAAGGCGAAAACGCTGAGTGGGTTTGATGCGGACTATGTGCCGGGTTGGGATTGTCACGGTCTGCCGATCGAGCTCAACGTCGAAAAGAAGGTCGGCAAGCCCGGCGTGAAGATTGACGCGAAGGCGTTTCGCAACGCCTGTCGCGAATACGTGCGCAAACAGATCGACAGTCAACGTACGGATTTCATCCGTCTTGGCCTGATCGGCAACTGGTTTAATCCCTACCAGACCATGGACTACGCGTTCGAGGCGAATATCATCCGCGCACTCGGGCGCATCATCGAGGCCGGCCACGTGGTGCAGGGTTTCAAGCCGGTGCACTGGTGTATCGACTGCGCGTCGGCGCTGGCCGAGGCCGAGGTCGAATACGAAGACCGCACCTCGCCGGCGATTGACGTGCGCTTCGCCGTGCTCGATGACGAGGCACTGATGGCGCGTTGCCGTCACGTGCCGGACCACGCGGGCAAAGGCCCGCTGGCAGTGGTGATCTGGACGACCACGCCGTGGACCTTGCCGGCTAACCAGGCGGTCGCACTGAATCCGGCGATCGACTACGTTGTCGCGCAGGTTAACGGCGAGCACGGACCGGAGCGTCTGATTCTGGCCGAAGCCCTGCTGAAGGACGCGATGGCGCGTTACGCATGCGACGATTATCGCGTGATCGCCTATTGCCGCGGCGCCGATCTGGAAGGGCTCAAGCTGCAACACCCGTTCTATGCGCGCGAGGTGCCGATCATTACCGGCGATCACGTGACACTGGACGCCGGTACCGGCGCCGTGCACACGGCGCCCGGTCACGGCCAGGACGATTACATCGCCGGCACGCGTTACGGCCTGCGGGTCGACAACCCGGTTGACGGCGACGGCAAGTTCGTCGCTGGTACCGAGCTGTTCGCCGGCCAGCATGTCTTCAAGGCGAACGACGCGGTCATCGAGGTGCTGAAGACGCGCGGCGCATTGCTGCACGAGGCCCGCGTACAGCACAGCTATCCACATTGCTGGCGCCACAAGACGCCGATTATTTTCCGTGCGACGCCGCAGTGGTTTATTCGCATGGACGCGATGTACCCAGGCGCCGCAGGGAGCGAGCGCCAGGGTATTCGCATGGACGCGATGTATCCCGGCGCCGTCGGGAACGAGCGCCAGGGCGTCAGCATGACCGACCGCGGCCTGCGCGCCAGCGCGTTGCAGGCGATACAGCAGGTGTCGTGGCAGCCCGGCTGGGGCCAGGCGCGCATCGAAGGCATGATCAAGAACCGGCCCGACTGGTGTATCTCGCGCCAGCGCACCTGGGGCGTGCCGATCGCGCTGTTTGTCCATGGCAAGACCGGCGAGCTGCATGCCGATACCGCAAGACTGATCGAACAGGTTGCGCTGCGGGTCGAGTCGGCCGGCATCGATGCATGGTTCGATCTCGATGCGCGTGAGCTGCTCGGCGACGACGCCGTAAACTATACCAAGGTGACCGATACGCTGGATGTCTGGTTCGATTCGGGCGTGACGCATTACTGTGTATTGGAGAAATCGACAAAGCTCGGCGTGCCGGCCGATCTCTATCTCGAAGGATCGGACCAGCATCGCGGCTGGTTCCAGTCGTCGCTGCTGACGTCGGTCGCGATGCGCGGCACGGCGCCATACAAGGCGGTGCTGACCCACGGCTTCACCGTCGATGCGAAGGGCATGAAGATGTCCAAGTCGCGCGGCAATGTCGTGGCACCGCAAAAAGTGGTCAATATGCTCGGCGCGGACATCCTGCGGCTGTGGGTGGCGGCCACCGATTATCGCGGCGAGATGACGGTGTCCGACGAAATCCTCAAGCGCACAGCGGATGCCTATCGGCGTATGCGCAACACGGCACGGTTCCTGCTCGCCAATCTGGACGGCTTCGATCCGGCCACTGACCTGGTCGAGCCGGGGTCGCTGCTGGCGCTGGACCACTGGATCGTCGCGCGCACGGCCGAGCTGCAACAGCAAGTGATCGATGCCTATGACGCGTTCGAGTTTCACCAGATCTATCAGCGCGTGCACAACTTCTGCGCCAGCGATCTCGGCGGCTTTTATCTCGACATCATCAAGGACCGCCAGTACACGACCAAGGCCGACAGCCGCGCGCGCCGTTCGGCGCAGACCGCGATGTATCACGTGATGGAAGCGCTGGTGCGCTGGCTGGCGCCGATATTGAGTTTTACCGCGGACGAGATCTGGCAGCACCTGCCGGGCACACGCGGCAAGTCGGTGCTGCTCGCGACCTGGTATGAGCTGCCGTCGGTGGCGCTGGCGCAGTCTGGCGCGGGCGAGCCGATGGGGCTGGATTACTGGCAGCGGATTATCGACGTGCGCGAGCTCGTCGGCAAGGAGCTGGAGAAGCTGCGCGTTGCGGGCAACATCGGTTCGTCGCTCGACGCCGAGGTCGATCTGTATTGCAATGGCAGTCTGCAGCAGGGATTGCAGGCACTGGACGATGAGCTGCGCTTCGTGCTGATCACCTCGAACGCCCGCGTCCACGCGCTGACCGAAAAACCGGATGACGCCGTGGCGGCGGATGTCGGCGACGGCAACCCGATGTGGATCAGGGTCGCCGCATCGCCGTTCACCAAGTGCGTGCGCTGCTGGCATTGGCGCGAGGATGTCGGCAGTCATGCCGAGCATCCGGAATTGTGCGGCAGATGCGTGGCGAACGTCGCCGGTCCGGGCGAGCAGCGTCGTTATGCGTGATGACCGGGGCTACACCGACAAAGTGCGCGTCCCTGTCAGCGCACGCGCAGGCAGAGTTTCCGATTGTTGCGGCAGCGATGAACGTGCGCAGCCCGGGCTCGTGAACAGCGCGTTCCTTCTCCCGGAGGGAGAGGAGGATAACGGGACGGCCGTGATACCTGATAGTTCTCTATCGCGGGTAACCGGGTATGTCTGATCGCGCTGACAACAGCACATCAAAAAATTCCGCGGCGCTGACCTGGTTATGGCTCTCCGCCGTCGTAATCGTTGCCGATCAGATCACCAAGTATCTGGCCAGCACGTATCTGCATCTGCACGACCCGATGGCCATCGTGCCGGGTTTCAACCTGACCCTGGTGCACAATACCGGTGTCGCGTTCAGTTTTATGAGCGATGGCAGCGACTGGACACGCTGGTTCCTGGTAACGCTCGCCGTCGCGGTCAGTATCGCCATCGTCATCTGGCTGACACGGTTGCCCGCGGGGCAAACCCTGGCGTCTGCCGCGCTTGCGCTGATACTGGGCGGCGCGGCCGGCAACGTCTGGGACCGTATCCAGTATGGTTACGTGGTCGATTTCGCGGACGTCTACTACGGTAGCTGGCATTGGCCGGCGTTTAATGTGGCCGATTCCGCCATTACCTTCGGCGCGGTGCTGCTGATCATCGATACGCTCCGGCCGCCACATCGCGAACGGTCGACGTGACTTCCGGCCTGAGCGTACAATCCAGCCAATATTGCCCCGAGGTATTGCCCGATGAACGTGATACTCGCCCGACCGCGAGGCTTCTGCGCCGGCGTTGACCGCGCGATCGAGATCGTCGAGCGCGTGCTTGAGCTGTTCGGCGCACCGATCTTCGTGCGGCACGAGGTCGTGCATAACGTCTACGTCGTCGAAAACCTGCGCAGCAAGGGCGCGGTGTTTGTCGACGAGCTCGACGAGGTGCCCGATGACGCGACCGTGATATTCAGCGCCCACGGTATTGCGTGTGCGGTGCGCGAGGAGGCAAACCGGCGCGGTCTGCGCGTGTTCGACGCGACCTGCCCGCTGGTCACCAAGGTGCATCTCGAGGTGGCGCGCCACGAGCAGGACGGCCGCGAATGCATCCTGATCGGCCACGCCGGTCACCCGGAGGTCGAGGGCACGCTGGGGCAGTATCGCAACACCGCCAATGGCGGCATCTATCTGGTCGAGAACGTCGCCGATGTCAAACGGTTGCAGGTCAGCGACCCGGACAATCTTGCGTTCGTCACCCAGACTACGCTGTCGGTGGACGATACCGCGACGATCATTGATGCATTGCGCGCGCGTTTCCCGCGCATTTCCGGTCCGCGCAAGGATGACATCTGCTATGCGACACAGAACCGTCAGGACGCGGTAAAGGAACTCGCGAACCAGTGCGACGTGGTGCTGGTGGTCGGTTCGAAAACCAGCTCGAATTCCAACCGTCTGCGGGAACTCGCCGCGACGATCGGCGTGCCGGCCTATCTGATCGACGGCGCCGCCGATATCCGGCGCGACTGGCTTGATGGCAAACACACCGTCGGCATTACCGCTGGCGCGTCGGCACCGGAACTGCTGGTCGAGCAGGTGATCGCGCAGTTGCGGCAGTGGGGCGCGGCATCGGTGCGTGAATCGCCGGGGATTATCGAGAACGTGGTGTTCGCGTTGCCGAAGACGTTGCAGTCAGGCGATGGCAAGCGCGGCAGTGGTGTGTCGTAGCCGCCGCGTTGGATAGTGTGTTTTGTCTAGGGTGGCGTAATGGGCGCTATGTTGTCGGCCAGCATGAACCTGCCGCCCACCACGGGATCGCTGCGACTGATGGTGCTGGACAGCGTCACTGTCTGCGGTTCGTTGCGCTGATCGGTCCAGGAAACATCCATCCGTATTTTCTTATAGTTCTTGTCTGTATCATCGACGGTCGAATCAAGGGAATATATCGTGTTGTCCCATGACGACGCTGTCGCTGTAGTGTCATACGATTCATTGACGATACCAACATAATCGCCGATCGTCGCAAAGTTGCGCAGGTTTTCCATCGCGGCCTGGCCGGCGTTAATCGCTTCAGTGATCTGCTTGGCGCGGTCGGCCCCGAATAGCGTGGTGGCCTGGAGCTTTGCCAGCGCGAGCAGGCCGAAGCCGAGTATCGTCAGGGATACCAGCACCTCGACCATCGAGAAACCTTGTGTGTGTTTCGCCAGGCGATTCATCGTTCTGTCCTCCTCCGCGCGTTCAAGCGTCAGAAATCCCGCCAACTGCCCGGAATTCTCGCATAATCCCCGACATTTGGCAGCCGGTTAATGACCCCGGCCGCATCGGTATCATAATTTATCAGGAATCCATCCAGTTTTACGTCGCCTTCGACGAGGGCGATGCCGTTGATAGTGGCTGTCTGGATGCCGTTGTCCCAGTCACCGGCGATGTAGACCAGGCCGTTGACCGTAACATTGTCCCGGATAGTGAGGGCAGTGAATTTTTCTATGATCAGTATTACCGGATCACCGGCGGTCCCCAGATCGCCGTGACTATTGTCGATGACGACGTCATTGTCTTCGCCATTTATCCAGATTATTCGCGCGGACGCAGCGTAGGCCTCATCCAGTTTTGTGCTGTAGTTCGTTCCACCGTTACTGGTCCAGTCGATGACCTGTGACCGTGACTTGACCCGGGTTTTGGACAGCAGAAAGAAGTTGGTGAAGAACCCGTCTTCCGTGGCATTTTTCAGATTGGCATCGTTTTGATTGGTTTGGCAGCCCGATGGCGGCGCCAGGGCGGTTTCGCCTGACCAGATACATTTGTCTGTCGGGCCGCTCGGTGGATGGGTGACGTTGGCCGCTCCGTTAAGCTCCACTTTCTTCCGGGTGACCAGCGGATACGGCGGGGGATTGCCGACCAGTGGCACACGCGATACCTGCATGGTGATTTCGCGCATCGCGCTTTGGTCGTCGCTGTAGCCTTTGGACGTGATTCTCACATCGATAAAGTTTGCGTCGAGCTTGGTTAGCGATACCTTGAAGGTGGCGCCGCCGACGAGCGGCGTCGCGATCAGGCAGTCGGCAGTAATCGGCGTCGTGGACGGATTGCAATCAAATCCGGCGTCAGCGAAGGTGGCGGCACTGTTAAGTAACACCGGAGAAGTGGCGTTCATCCGGCCTATCGCATATTCCAGACCGGCCTCGGCGGCCTCGAACGCCTGCTGGCCACGGTAGTCGTTCGAGGCTATGCGTTGTTCCAACAGGCTCGTACGCGCGGTGAAAAACACCATCACGGTGATCGCCAGCAGCAATGCGACGGATACGACAAGCGTCGCGCTGCCACGTTGTCGCAACGCGCTGCCTGAGTTAAACGCGCGCTGCCCGCTCATGGTCTCACGTTCCAAATTTGTCATTTCTTACGCGCACCGTTTCGCTGAGTGTCCTGGCGATGGCCGGGTCTGTCTTCAGGTTGCCGGTCACCGTGATCGTCACCGTGCGAATACGAACGTCTTTCGTGCTTAGCTCGCCATACGGGTTGCTATACGCCGAGGTGTTCAGCGTGAAGACAAGGCTGGATACCTCGATATCGTCAATCATGCTGTTCCAGGTACCGTTGTTGCAGGTAAACGGGCTGTTGGTGCCGCTCTGGCGCATTTCGAGCTTCTTGCTGTTCAGGCGGAATCCGAACCTCTCAAGTGGTGAGCCACCGGTCCCTATGGTGCCGTTTTTGTTCGTATCATAGGTGTAAGTAATGCATGAGTTTGCCGGTTCGCCAGCGCGATTGCCTGTGGCGATGTCGTTGCCCGGCTGTATGGACGCGTTGGTCAGGAATCCGCTGGCGTTGCTACGGTACTGGTTCGACGGTGCGGCCCAGAAGCCGGCGCGCCGGATGTCGCTGACCATCAAATCCATGGTGGTGCGCAGGTACTGGTTCAGCTTGGCGATTTTAAGCGATTCCGTGCCGGTTCGTGCGGTCGATACGTAAAAGGTTATTACGCCGGCAAAGACGATAAGCCCGATCGCCACCGCCACCAACAGCTCCGTCAACGTAAAACCCTGGGATCGCAATCGGTTCATTATGGACAGTCACCGTAGTTGCCGATCTTTCCTGCGCCGGCGGGCGAGCAGATCATGACGCGGCCGAGCGAACTGAGCACAATGCGAATTTCCTTGCCGCTGCTTGAGCGAAATACGGCCGTACCGCCGTTGGCGGTGCCGCGCCGCGGCGTAAAGGTGGTGACCGGGTTAACAGAAAAGGCAGCGCTGATCAGTCGAATGGTCGGGTATTCGCCGGCGCTCGTTTTTTTTAACACGTTAGTCAACGAGCTGAGGTCGGCCGCCGCATTCAGGGCGCAGGCGCTGGCATTTGTCGGATCGGTGATCGTGCAATTGCAGCTGGTGGTTTCGTCGATGCCGAAACACCAGTTGGTCGCGCCGTCGGTGGAGAAACGAACGGATATGTCCCGGTTGCGCTTCAGCGCCTCCGAGCGCGCGTAGCTCAGGTCGCTGAATAATGCTTCGGCGGCGCCCTTGAGGCGGCTCTTTTCGACAAAAATCCCCATCGCCGGCACGGCGCCGGCGATCAGGATCGCGAGCACCAGCAGCGTTATCATCATTTCCGCCAGCGTGAATCCGGACGGACGCCGCGTGAAGGACGGAGGTTTCTCTCGGGTCAATAGCGCCATATTCAAATCGGGCGGAATTCGCTGTCTGACGGACGACGGTGGCGCCGGTAAACGGCCCGGCGAAAGAGTAGTATTCTATCCATCCCGGCCACACAGGTGGAGCGTCGTGTTTCATTTCGAGTCATTATCAAGCCATTCCAAAGGGTTCACATTGCTGGAACTGGTCGTCGTCGTGGCGATTATCGGTATTCTGCTCGTGATCGCCGTGCCCGCGTACCAGGATTACGGTAACCGGGGGCGGCGCACCGATGCAGTGAATTCCCTGCTGGCGGTGCAGGCCGAGCAGGAGCGGTATCGCTCGACCTGCGTCAGCTACGCCACCCAGCTGAACGGTGCCCGCGTCTGTAATTCCGGTAGTTCGACATTCAACTTGGGCCGTGCCAACACCGACAGCGCCGACGGGCATTATACACTGGCCATCGAGAGCGCCACGGCGTCCACGTATCGGGCGACGGCGGCACCCAAGGCCGGTGGTCCCCAGTCCGGCGATTCCTGCGCTGTCTTTGCCATCACTCAGGATGGGCCTGACCATGCCGGTTACGCCAGCGCCCAATGCTGGGGCCGCTGATGGGCATTGCGGTGTCGACGTTAACCGGCAGGTCAGTGGATTGAGCGCGCGGGTTCCCCGGCCGGTGGATTATGTGGTTGTCGGCGGTGGCCTGATCGGTCTGCTTACCGCGCGCGAATTGCGGCTCGCCGGACAAGGCGTTGCGCTGATCGAGCGTGGCGACATCGGCCGCGAGGCGTCCTGGGCGGGGGGCGGCATCCTGTCGCCGCTCTATCCGTGGCGCTATCCGGATTCAGTCACCGCGCTGGCGGCCTGGAGCCAGCGCGACTATCCAGCCCTGTGCGCGACGCTGGCCGCCGAAACCGGTATCGATCCTGAGTGGACACAGAGCGGCCTGCTGGTGCTTGACGCCGCCGAAATCGTGCCAGCGACCGCATGGACGCGACGCCATGACGTAACGCTGCGGCAATGTAACGCCGCGGCCCTGCATAACCTCGAGCCGGCGCTGGAAACGGCCGCCGCTGACGTCATGCTGTTGCCGGACATCGCACAGGTGCGTAACCCGCGCCTGTTAAAGGCGCTGGTGACATCTCTTTTGCAACTCGGCGTCACCGTCGAAACCGGCGTCGACGTGGCGCGCGTGACAATGCATGCCGGGCGCGTTACCGGCGTCGATACGTCACACGGACACCGGCCGGCGGTCAATGTCGTCATCGCCGGCGGTGCATGGAGCGCTGCTTTGCTGTCGACGTCAGGCGTGTCTCTGCCGGTGGAACCGGTGCGCGGCCAGATGCTGTTGTTGCGCGGCCGCCCCGGCGCGATCTCGCACATTATTCTCGCCGGCGAGCATTACCTGATACCGCGGCGTGACGGCCGCATCCTGGTCGGCAGCACACTGGAATACGTTGGCTATGACCGCTCCACCACGGACGAGGCGCGCGAGGCGCTGCACCGGTTCGCGCTGTCTTGCGTGCCGGAGCTGGCCAGTTATCCGATCGAGGCACACTGGGCCGGACTGCGTCCCGGCTCGCCCGACGGCGTGCCGTTTATCGGCGCGGTGACCGAAACTGCCGGTCTGTTTGTCAATGCCGGACATTTCCGCAACGGTGTGGCGACAGGCCCGGCCTCGGCCCGCCTGCTCGCCGATATCGCGTTGCAGCGACGCAGTGCGATCGATCCGGACCCTTACGCGATAAAACCGCGAAAAATCAGCGCATAACCATCCGTGCCCGGTTGTTTTCGGCCGGAGTAGCTCAGTCGGTAGAGCAACTGATTCGTAATCAGTAGGTCGGAGGTTCGATTCCTCTCTCCGGCACCAAGCGTTATCGAAACGCTGACGTTGGTACATTTTTTCGCAACAGGTTTCGCGATATCCGCCACATGCACGCCAGTCCGTTATCGTCGTTTGTTGAGCGGGTGCGCCCGCATGACCGTGCAGCTCGAAGCCGATAACAACTGGTTGACCGGTGTCCGACGCGTGGCATCGGACAACTGCGATGACCGGCCCGCAGACGCGGCGGTCGATGCGATTGTCGTCCACGGCATCAGCCTGCCGCCCGGCGAATTCGGCGGGGCGTGGATAGCCGCGCTGTTTACCAACACGCTTGATGCGACCGCGCATCCCTATTTTCAGGAAATCTGCCATCTGCGTGTTTCCTCGCACGTGTTGATAAACCGTGCCGGCGACGTGGTGCAGTTCGTGCCGTTTTCGCGGCGCGCCTGGCATGCGGGCGAGTCGTCGCTGGCGGGCCGGAGCTGCTGTAACGATTTCTCCATCGGCATCGAGCTGGAAGGAAGTGATGACCGGCCGTATAACGATGTACAATACGCCAGGCTTGCGGAGCTGATTACAGCGCTGATGAGCGCGTATCCCGCGATTACGTCTGACAGGATTGTTGGCCATAGCGATATCGCGCCGGGCAGGAAGACCGACCCCGGACCGTCGTTTGACTGGCTGAAGCTGCGGCGCCTGCTGGAAAAACGCAGCATCGCCCGGAGAATTGACCCATGACTTTGATAGCGATTCTGTTAAGCCTCGCGATCAGCAGAATGATCGAGGCGGCGCACGGCTGGCGTCGCCTGGATTGGCTGGCGAATTACGCCGACTGGGCGCGCAGCCGCATGGCGGGCGAGTCGGTCTGGAACGGACCGCTGGGCGTGTTCGTGATCGTTGCGCCGGTGGTGTTCGTTACCGGCTGGCTGCACGCGACCTTGTCGGATTGGCTGGGCATGTTCGGTTTCGCGTTCGCCGTGGTGGTTCTGGTGGCAAGCATCGGGCCGCGCGATGTCGACAAGCAGGTCGAACACCTGCTCGATGCCTGGGGCCGCAACGATGCCGACGCCGTGAACGACCAGCTCGCCGGGCTGGCCGGCGATAGCCATGCGCCCGGCCTGCCGCGCGAGCCTGCCGTCATTCACAATATTCTTGCCGGTACCCATACGCAGCTGCTGGGCATCATTTTCTGGTTCGTGGTACTCGGGCCGATCGGCGCGGTGGCCTACCGTTTTTCCGTCATGGTGGCGCAGGCCGCGCGTCACTATTCCGATGACTGGCGTTCGTTTACCAACGCCGCCGAGGTGCTCCATGGAGTACTCGACTGGATTCCGTCGCGGCTGACGGCGCTGGGCTATGGCATCACCGGCAGTTTCGTCGATGCGCTGCATAGTTGGCGCAACGTCGCCGAAGCGGGTAACGGCGACTGGGTGGCGAACAACCGCACCATCGTCATCGCCAGCGGCACCGGCGCGCTGCAGCTGGAGGCGGCGCTTGCCGGGATTACCGACGACGAGCCGCCCCGGGAATTCTGGTTTGGCCAGATCAGCGCGGCGCAGGCGCTGTCACGCCGCACCATCGTGCTGTGGCTGGCCATGATCGCGATCCTGACGCTGGCAGGCTGGACCCGCTGAGCGTAATACCCGTGGTTAACAGCGGTCGCGACACGCTGGTCGATCTGATCCGGCACGGCGAGCCCGAGGGCGGCCGGCGCTACCGCGGTCAAAGTGACGATCCACTCAATGAAGAAGGCTGGCGGCAGATGTGGTCGGCGGTCGGCGATCACGCGCCCTGGCAACATATCGTGACGTCACCGCTGCGACGCTGCGCTGAATTTGCGACAGTGCTGGGTGCGAGACTCGCGGTGCCGGTCACCACGGATGCCCGCCTCAAGGAAATCGGTTTCGGCGCCTGGGAAGGGCGCACGCCGGACGAGCTGTGTCGGCAGGACCCGGATATCCTGCGGCGGTTTTATAACGATCCGCTCGGCAATCGCCCGGACGGCGCCGAACCGGTTGACCAGTTCGTTGCGCGTATCGCGGGTGCGTGGCGCGCGCTGCAGGACGGCCATGCCGGCAGGCACGTACTGGTGGTCGGTCACGCCGGCGTGATCCGCGCGGTCACCAGTCTGGTGCTGGGATTTCCGGCGCAGCACGTGTTCCGCGTCAACGTCGGCTATGCCGGCGTCACGCGTATCCGGATCGAGCCGGGCATGCCGCCCGGCCTGGTGTTTCATAACTCCGGCCTCTAGATGCAACGCGCCGCCGCCTTGTTCTGCGCCTTCGGTTTGCTGGGGTTGTCACCGGCAGTCGCGGCGATCAAGGTGATCGATAGCCGCGGCCAGACGCTTGAACTCGAGGCACCGGCGGCGCGCATCGTCAGTCTTGCCCCGCATGTCACCGAGTTGCTGTTTCACGCCGGCGCCGGCGATCGTATTGTCGCTGCCTCCGAGTACAGCGACTATCCGGACGAGGCGCGCCGGATACCGGGTATCGGCAACGCGTCGCGGATCGATGTGGAGCGGTTAATCGCGCTTGCGCCCGATCTGGTGATCGCGTGGCAAAGTGGTAATTCGCCGGGCGACATACGCCGCATCGAGTCACTGGGCATCCGCGTGTTTACCACCGAGCCGCGCACGCTGGAGTCGATTGGCGAGCTCGTCGCCGTGCTGGGCGAGCTCGCCGGTACCGCCGCGCGTGCCGGGCCGGCCGCGCAGAAATATGCTGACCGTCTGGCCGAATTGCGCGCGCGCTATGCCGGTCGCGCGCCCGTCACGGTGTTTTTCCAGATTTGGGAGCATCCGTTCATGACGGTGAACGACCGGCACATCATCAGTGACGTGCTCCATCTGTGCGGCGGGCGGAATATTTTCGCGGATAACGAGGCGCTGGCGCCGACGGTGTCGGAGGAATCGGTCATTGCACGCGATCCCGACGTGATCATTGCGACGCGCGCCGCCGGTCAAACCAGCGATCCCTTTGTGCGGTGGCGGAAATGGCCGCAGCTGAAGGCCGTCAGCCGGCGGCAGCTGGTAGCGATCGATGCCGACGTGATTTCCCGTCACACACCGCGGCTGCTCGCCGGCATCGGTCAAGTGTGTGAATCGCTCGATGCCGCGCGGCATTAACCGCGCCCGACAGGGTCAGTGATGATCCCACATCACCTCGGGCTGGCCGGTATCCCGTGACAGAATCCGCGCGACGACAAACAGCAGATCCGACAGCCGGTTCAGATACCCTACCGAGTGATTATTGACGTCCGAGTCGTGGCGCAACGCGACCAGGCGGCGCTCGGCGCGCCGGCACACCGCGCGCGCCAGATGACAGGTGGCCGATGCCCGGCCGCCACCCGGCAGGATGAACTCCTTCAGCGTCGGCAATTCCGTATTGAAGGCATCGATCAGCTTCTCGATGTTCTTGACGTCATCGGCATCGACCAGCGTATGGCCGGGCATGCTCACTTCGGCGCCCAGATCAAACAGGCGATGCTGGATGCGGGCGAGGTTATCGCGCACGACGACCGGAATATGTTCGCCGAGTACCATGCCGATGGCGCAGTTGAGTTCGTCGATGGTACCCATGGCCTCGACACGCGCGCTGTCTTTTGCCGTGCGTTTGCCATCGCCGAGGCCGGTCGTGCCGTCATCGCCGGTGCGTGTGTAGATTCTGGTTAAACGATGTCCCATAACACTCCTAACCGTCGACGAGGCGATATTCCACCGGCACGACCATATCAAAGCCCTGCGTGATCTGCCAGTTGGCGACCGCCGGCAACCACGCGACCTTCTGCAGACTGAGTAGCGCGGCGTGGTCGAGCACGCGGTAACCGGAGCTGTGCAGAATCGCGATCTGCCGCAGGGTGCCATCGGGCGCGACATGGACGCCCAGCCTGACCATGCCCTGCCAGCCGCGCTGACGCGCGACACCCGGGTAGTCAAACTGGCCGGCAAGCGCATCGACAAGTTCCGCGTATACCCGCGCCCCGGTAGTTGTGCTGACCGTGTCGGCTCCTGAAACGAGTGTTGCCGGATGCGCGTCGCCGCGATCCGGGCGGGGCGGGGTGTTCGCGGGAACCGCCCGGTCTGGCGGTGCCGTGCCCGTGTCCGCGAGCGGTGGTGTCGGCCCGGCGGGTGC
>VBWC01000044.1 GCA_006218035.1 Gammaproteobacteria bacterium | reverse complement strand
GAGACTGTTGTCTCCGGGGACGAGCAGTACGCTACTCCGCCCGGCGCGAACCTGATCGACCTGCAGCCAAGCGCGCCCGCCGCGCGCGCCGATCAGTCGAATGCCGCCGGCCCGAGCAGGAGTCAGCAACCGCCGAACCTGTCCAGCTCGAGTGCAATGCCGCTTCAACCGAATCAGTCCAACCTTGTACAGTCTAGTGCGCGATTTCCCTCCAATGCCGCTCTCTTTGCGCGAACCTCACCGCCGCGAAGACCGCGTGCTTCACAGACTGCAAGGGCGACGCCGCGCAGAACTGATCTCACTCTAGCAGAGAGTTTGTCAGTCCACAAACGACTGATGGAAGTGCGTTCAGCATCCGCCCAGTTGGAAGAGCTCCTCAAAGGGTCCAACTCGGAAGCGATCACCGAAATTCTCGAGAGAGGACAGATTGTCGGTGACGCGGCCCGTCAGCAGATCACTTCATTGGCCGCACAGATGCAAATGCCTGTCTCGCTGTCGCCCGCGACAAGTACGCACAGTCGAGCGTTCCTTCCGATGAACTCGACCCGGGCCCCAGGAGCAGTTCCGTCAGCCGCAGCGTCTCACCATGGTTCTGTTTCGGGACTGAACAACCTCATGCCAAACCGCACAGTGCGCACCACTGCGCAGAGTACGCCGTTCCACTGCATCTCTAAGCGCCCGCCTCAAGTGGCGCTCACTGATCCACGGCGTGACCCGCGGCACCCAGAGCGAATCTACGAGTCGTTGATGCCCGGCGGTGCGTTGATCAGCAGAGGCGAAGTTGAGGTCTTCGAAAGAGCGAAACTTGGAATGTTGGGAGAGGAGATGCAAGGCATTGCTGAGGCCGCGATCGCAGAATCGAAAGCACAGACACCGGCGCCTCCCCGGCTAGATCGGCGTCCGCCGCCGAGACCGTGGCCAGTGGAAGCCAGTCAGCCAGCAGCCTTTCAGACACTCCCACCCAACCCTGTTGCCAACACACAGCCAGCGCGACCTTCGTTCAGCAGCTGGGGTCCAGCGAGTAGCGTGCTCACTGCACGAGCTGCAGCCCTGCTAGCGAATCCGATGCAGAGTCTACAAACCGTCCCAGCACCGAACGCGCCTGCAGTGCCTCCAGCACTAGCGCCGTTGACGATGCAGATGACGTTGACTCCGGAGCAAGTACGCGCTTTGATACTTGGTGGCCAGTACGGCAACCACCTCATCCCGCAAACGCAACAGATGCCTTTCGTCTCTATCGATCCTCGAGTCGAATCGAGACCTGCTGACACGGCACATACTCCCGTCTCAGCACGGTCAGTGTTGCCGTCGCCGCTCACGCAAGCGAATCTAGCGATAGCAACCAAGTCTCAACCGAGTCCCGCCGCCGCGGCGAGTTCTGGTTCGAGAATCAGAGTAGTTTCGGCAGTTCCAACTCCTGCCACTACTATTGCAAGGACGGTCTACTGGCACGCGCCAGGAGAAGCCGAAGAGCAACTGGCAGTGCAAACCGAGTTTTTGCAGCCAGTACGGCAGTGGTCTGAGCCACAACCTGTCCAGCTATCAGCAGCTGAGTACACCGAATCAGTGCGAGCTCTTCACACGATGATTAAGCCGCTGGTACCCACACCCGCGCAAATAATACGACAGTTCGAGCCGGTCCCCGAACAGTTGTCGCCGGCGCCAAGTGTTTCGCCGGCGCCAGGATCGCCCCCGGCGCCGAACTCCCCGGCGTTGAGTTCGCCGCCGGCGCTGAACTCGCCGGCGCCACCGCCGGCAGCGAGATATCAGCAGCCAGCCACACAGGCTACGAGAGCACTGTCACCAGTGCTGGCGATCCCAGAGTTACCGGACAGGTCGCCTGTCCGAGAAGCACATCGAACTCGAGAGCTCGATGTAGCCCCTGCGCGAGAGCATCGAAGCCGATCCAGACATCGTGCGCGGCAAAGGAGTCCTTCGAGATATGGACAACACTTCCAGTCGCCGCCGCGCGATTCGAATGCTGCACCGCGAGAGCGTCAGCAATCAGTCAGAGCTTCGGAGGAGCAAGAGCGCGCAGACGCAGAGATTCAAGCGGCGCTGCAACGGATTGCCCTTGATGAGCAGTCGATCGCGCCGCCGGCACAAACTCGATATTCAGTGCCGATGGAACAGACGGCTCCGAGGTTACCTGCACAAACTCATCTGAAGGCACAGCAAATGCCCCTCGTTCAGACAGTGCAGTCGTCAACAGCAGAGCCCACCCAGTTCGAGCAGTTGCAACAAGGGCCTCAGCCTGATCTCTACCGGCAGAGACAGCAGCCGTATGTTGCTCAGGTCCTGCAACCACCGGCCCCGGCGAGGCCTCGGCCTCCGGCGCCGCAGCAAGCACCGCAGAGATCGGTGCGAGAGCAGGACGTCGCTGCGCGTCG
>VBWC01000043.1 GCA_006218035.1 Gammaproteobacteria bacterium | reverse complement strand
GGCGAGAATGACACATTCATCAGCCGGAACGCGCTAGCGTCCGGTTCGAACCGGGGCTAGCCTGAATTATTCATGGCACATCAAACAGTGGCCGAAGGCCATCGGCAAGCGAATGTCACGAGTCACATGTGCTGGGTGTGGGTGGTTGAGTTGAAGGCGAGAGAGACCTCCCCCTTTCCCCTGTGGGTTTGGTGTGAGATCGGCAGACGGGGTTCGGGATGGCGACAGCGGTGCGAGTCAGGTGGTGGCCAAGGTCGCATTGGCTTGCGCGACTTTCAGGAACAGGTTCAGGTACGGCCAGCTCGAGGAGAGCCGGATCACGATGCGGCGAGTGGAGACGACAACTTCCGCGGCGACTTTGATGATGCGAGTGCGCCAGGTGCTGATGTGACCTTCGCCGAGCGGGTCATGTCGGCGGCGAGCGTTGAAGTACCGACGGCGGCGCAGATCCGGCAACGCCTCCGTCGGCAACGCTTGCGCAGCGGGGACGAGTTGCGGTGGTGAATCGTCCGAGACTTCCGGCGCGGGGGCGGGAGGATCGGCGATCCACTGACGTTGTCGCACCAGCAGGTTGTACGCCAGCGCGTGCATCAGCAATCGGAAGTAGTTGGCCAGGAAGCGATGGTCGCTCAAGCGGTCGCCGTGCAGTTCCTGTTTGAGTTCCTTGTGACGATTTTCGGATTCGCCACGGTCGGCGTATTCGTCGTAGGTGCCACCTGGCAGGATTGCTCCGCCGGGACGATTGGTGACCACGACGCGGCGGTTGGTTCCTTCCGAGTTCACCTCGACCTTCACGATCGTGCAGCGCGGAGCCAACCACGAACCGGCTTGATGCGGCCAACAGTCGAAGTCGCGTTGCGGCAACAAAGTCTCGGCGAATTGCCGCTGCAACTGCTGCAAGAGCTCATCGGTGTGTCGCATCAGGACCGGGTTCATGCCATAGCCGAACGTGTAGATCAGCCGCATTTCCTCGCACAAATCCAGCATCAACGGCACACCGAAGCCGGAGTCGGCACGCACCTGAATCTCGATGTCGGGCCACACGGCACGCAAGCGCTCAACGATGTACCGCAAGTCGTCATCGGCCCCCAGAAACGCCGTTGCCGTCCCATGCCGCAGGCTGACCATCACGAGCTGATCGTTCTCCGCGCAGGTGATCGACAACGGATAATACTGGTGCTGATCGTAGTGCCCATGAAACAACGAGAGCTGCTGTTGCCCATGCGTCTCGTCGTCCCACGCATCCAGGTCGAGCGTGATCCGCTGCGGTGCCGCGCCTCCCAATGACTCGCTGTACGATTGAATGAACAACGTCACGAACAACTCGCGCAGGCGATTGAGATCGGCGATGCTGACGGCATTCTCAAACCGCGACAACGTCGGCTGACTGGCCAGGTCTTGCTTCGGATCACTGGGGTCGCGGCCCGCGATGACCTTGAAGATCGGATCGCTGCGGAGCGCATCGTGATCGTTCTGATCTTCGTAGTCGGCGAGCATCCCGTAGACTCGCTGCCGCACCATGTCCAACCACGAGTGCGTCGGTCCCACCCGCGAGTCACCCCGCAGCGCGTCGGCAAACTGTTCGGTGTACCGCAACCGCTCATCCATCTGCCGAAAAATCAGTAACCCCGCATCGCTGGACAGCGGCGACTGCGACACCTCGACCTGAATCGGCCGATCCCCAAACTCGAATGCAAATTTCAAAGCAGTCTGTAAACTCATCTCGGCCTCCGTGCGTGTCCTGAAGTGGCAATCAATTCAACCACTTAGATGCGCGACGAGGCCATTTTTGTCTCTGACCATGAATAATTCGCGCTAGCGC
>VBWC01000042.1 GCA_006218035.1 Gammaproteobacteria bacterium | reverse complement strand
TGAAGACCGCGCAGGTCGTAGCCGTAGTACACATCTCCCGCCGTCGCCGCTCCGCCGACATCCATCAGCGTCACCCGGTTGAGCGCGTCGATGGAGTAGTTGATCAGCTGCCCGTCGCGCTTGCGCAACTGCGTGCGGTTGCCGTTCGCGTCGTAGGTGTAAGACTCGAAATCCGCTGGATTCGTTTGCCCCGCGGTCGTCGGCGAAGGAAACGTGAGCTTCGTGATGTGGTTGAAAACCGACCCGCCATACTCCATCGCCGAGACGTTACCATTGGCGTCGCGAACCGTCGCCGGCTTGCCGTAGTTGGCGAAACCAGCGAGGTAGGTGTAGGTCACATAGTCCTGTTGCAGCGGCGTATCGACGGCCCGCTGCACGGTCGTCACCTGGTCGACATTGTCGTAGATCGAGCGTGTGATCCGGTCCTGTACGCCCCCAACCTCCGCCCCGCGCACGCACGCGCTGGACGGCAAGCTTGCAAACGCCGCCGAATTCATGCGCACCGCCGTGCATTCAAGCCGGTCGAATGAATCGTAGCTGTACTGCGTCAAGGTCCAGGTCGCGCCGCCCGCGCTCAATTTCTCGGAAATCTTGCGACCGCGCTCGTCGAACGCATAATCGATCGTCTGGAAAATCGTGAACCCGGTCCAGTTCGCCGGCGCAACGTCTGCACCCGCGCCGCGTCCGGATCCGGCGCCAGAACGCCCGTCTGGCGGCCCGCCACATCATAACGATAGCCCGTCGTGAAACCCGACGGCGACGCCTGCGCATGCGCCGGCGAAGGAGATGCCACGCACAGCGCGCCGAGCACCGTCGATACGGCCGCCGTCGGGCTCAATGCCAAGGCGCCGAGCACTCGTCGAGAACTCTCCGACCGGTTCACGGACATGATGTCGCCCCCGCGCGCGGCCGCGTTTCGCTGACCTTGTTGCCGTATTGATCGTAGCCGAAACATGTGCGCAGGGACTGTCCCGACGCCGTTACGACAGTTCCTCGCAACAGAAGGTTATTGGGACCGCTGTCAGGCCCATAGTCGTACGATGTGACGACTTGGTCATTCGCTGCCGCACAACCCGCGCCAGACGCCGCGCTCGAAATGCAGTAGCTCTCGCTCGAAAGTTTCCAGATTGGTTCGGTGGATCGCGTCATTGCGCCCGCGCCGGTGAGATACCACGCGTATCTCTGCACATAGGCGTACCGCGTCTGCGGACGCACGCCGTTCACCGCAGGGCCGGTGATCGAAAGAACGCCCCCGTGAGTAGGATCATAAACATAGTCTGTCTGATTAAGCTTCGGGTCCCGCGTCCAGTTCGGCTTGTTGCACGTGCGGATGTTGACGCAGGTCGCGTCGAATCCAGCGGTCGTGATCCCGTCCGACACAAGGTTTCCACGGCTGTCGTAAGTGTATGTCTCCGGCGGCCCGCCACGCGCCTGCGCGCTGATCATCCGGTTGCGCGCCGAATTTTCATAGTTGGCGACGCCGAACTGGGAGCCGTAGACCAACAACGCGCCAGTTCCGAGGACCGTACGCAACGCGTAACCCTGCTGCCCTTTCGGATCCACTGAATCATATTTCAGGTAGTAGTATCCGTAGTTTCCCGATGGAAAGCTATATGTCCAAGTCTGGCCATCCCTAACAACTTGCCGAACACGATCGTGCGTTATCGAAAGCTCCAATATCGGAAGCGACCCGATGGCGGTGACCTGCACAGAGCAAAACTGGGCCGCCTCCTCCGCCGTTGGATTGACTACGCTTCCGTCGTATGGATCAAAATACCAGGCTCGCGAACAATACTGATAGTTGATCCTGTCGACCGTGCTGTCTGCGGGCTTCACCGCGACCACCCGATGATGCCGGTCCATGGTGAAACGGGTCGACGTCCCAGCCTGATCAACGACCGAGAAGACGGTGTCAGCACTGGACCAGACATAACTCGACTGTGGCCATGCACCCGTGACGCTGCACGTGTCGCCCAATGGGTCACAGCCGACGAAGGCGTTGTTGAGCCCGGTTACACCTTCGGGCATGAGGAAACCGATATAGGCGCCGGGCGGACTGGCGCCCGGGAAGGCGCCGTTCTGAGCGTACCTGTATTTGAGCTGAAACCCGTCATTTCGGCTGACGGATTGAATCCGCGCGTTTCGATTCGCCGGATCTTTGCGGAGATTGATCCGGATAATCACCCCGTCCGGCAAAGTTATTCTGGTGGCGACGCCGCACATGCCCGGCGCCGCGCTACTGGAGTCCCCACCGACGTAATGGGTCATGCTGGTATCGATCAACACGACCGTTCCGTCGTTCGCAGTATAAGTCCAAACGCCAGAATCGGTACCGCATACAAAGGACGAGGGTGTTCCGGACCCGAGGGACAAGGAGCCTCCACGAGTCGCCTCAAGGCTGCCGTCGGTATTGATGAAAAAGGTCTCCGATCGACCGCCAATGCCAACCGAGAAACTCGCTCGATAGTCCCAGGCGCCGCCGCCAACCTCCGGATTCGCGACACCCAGTCCGCCGTAGAAGCTGTCAATCTGCCCAAATCGACGATCGAATCCGTT
>VBWC01000041.1 GCA_006218035.1 Gammaproteobacteria bacterium | reverse complement strand
ACGGGCGCAGGATCAGAAGTTATGCAGCGTATCGCCGTTCCGATGATTGGCGGGATGGTCTCTTCGACGGCTCTGACGCTCGTCGTCATTCCGGCGATCTATGCGCTGATCAAAGGGTTTGGCCTGCCTCAAAAAAGTGAGGTCAAGCTGGAGCTGAATGGAACCATTCACGCAGCTCCATAAACAATGCACAACAACGTTGAGAAAAGGGGAAGATCAATGCTTAGATTCTCTGTTGCCTTAGCGACGATGCTGGCCTTATCCGTTCCTGCTGTGGCCCAAGGGCTTCAGGAGCAAGATCCACAGACTCACGGAATGGTCCCCGGCGGGCATGGCCGGCACATGCATCGTGATTGGAGCACCCCTGGCCAACACAGACATAATGTGTGCTGGCACCGCCATCATGGAAAATGGGTGTGGGTCTGTCGCTGATGGAGAGAGCTTCGTGATTGAACGCATATTCGATGCGAAGCTGACGTACGGTAATTGTCGTCGACAATAATGGAACGGTCCGACCATCGATTTGCTGTCGGGCCGTGTTCCTTAGGCAACAGTACGAGGCGCGGAAGGTCTCATCGGCGTGATATCATCCAAGGAGTCCGCGCCCCTCATAAACCGTCGAGCAAAATGGCGGACCGCATCCAGTGACTTGCAGTTCCGCCGTTAAACTTTGCGTTGTTGATCTTTTCGAGCGACGATACACGACGACATCGGTCGAGCGGGAGCCTCCGCAGCCAATGGTGTCGAGGCCGTGACCGAAGGAACCGCCATTTCTGGAAGCGGGGCGGCCGTATTGCCGAGTGAGCAACGACGATCGACCTTGCGCAAAGGACGCCTAGATCAATTACGATGCCGCTTCTGACGGCGCAAGGAAGGATGAACCGAGTGGCCCACGCCTGAACGATCGCCAGCGCCAGCGGATGCTCGCTGGCGCGTTCAAGACTCGCCGCCGTGCTCATTACCGGCGTTGGTATCGCTTGCGGCTCGGCGGCGGTGGCCGAGACGGTGGGCACGCATAAGGCTTTCCTGCCGCAGGACATCAAGTGGGGGCCGATGCCCCCTAACCTGCCAACAGGTGCGGAGGCAGCGGTGCTGTATGGCGATCCGTCCAAGGAGGGCATGTTCGCGCTTCGGCTCAAGGCGCCGAAGGGCTATCGCATCGCTCCGCACACCCACCCGAACCCCGAAGCCATCACGGTCATCTCTGGCAAAATTACATTAGGGATGGGTCCGTCGGCTGACCGCGTCAGCGTCGAATATCTGCCGGCGGGCAGTTTCGCGTCTATGCCGCATAGAGTAGTCCATTACGTCTTCGTCGATGAAGACTCGATCGTCCAGGTCAATGCGACAGGGCCTTGGGGCATCGATTATGTCAATGCGAAAGATGATCCTCGTCTCAACGGGGTGCCTGACCCAAGTTCAGGCCTTTACTCTTCAAAACAGAAATGATCCGGTCAGTGATTTAACCCGGCTGGCCGGCGTCGAGTTCGTCGCCGAGAACGGCGGTGGGGCGTTTTTGCTTTTCACGACGGATTGACGCCGCGTCTTCGCGCTCTCGCCCTTGCAGGGCTGTAGGGGGCGTCAATGCCTTGGCCCGGTCAGCGATGGCCGGGCTTTTTCGTGAGATGGTCGATGTCTTCAGCACAAATCGCCGAGCGGTCCTCGCACCGGAGCTGGCCGCCATCCGCGCCGCGCTTGAGGCCGCCGGCGTCAAATTCACGAATGGCGATGCGCCTGGCGCGAGGCTGAAAAAGAGCCCGCGGCATTCACGGCCGTGCGCAAGGTGGCTAACGATGGTCTCTGTGAGAGGCGCCGTCCCGCCAATTATTGCTGCCCGCCGATTTCTTGCCAATAAGGCCGAGCGCTATAATGCTGATGCACGCGCGTCTCCCACTCACGATCCATCCAGCTTTCGTCCGTGTAGTCCGGCGCGCGCTCGACCAAGTCCTGGGTGACATCCGCGAAGTATCCACGACAGTCTCTGTCGTATTTCAGCGATGTCCAAGGCAATGGATGATGGCCGGGATGCAGGCACATGTAGCCGCAAAATTCGACGACCGCGTAAAGAACGCGGCCCGATTCCATATCAAACATCCCCTGCTCAGCTCTTGTTGGGAGTGGGTTGGACGTCTCGCATCAAGGCAAAAAGCTAGCGGCGTCATTTGCACCAAGAACGCATAACACCCGTGCAATGTTCCTGGGCCGCCACCCTGTCCACCGATCTGTTCAAGGTCGCCGTCGGGGCGTCGGGCACGGTTGGGCTGTCGAACGGCGGAGAGCACGACGGGCGCGTAAAGAAAGATAGACGGTGAGGGTCTTCGCGGAACCATTAGATGTGCGTACGGGACCGTTGCTTCGGCAGTAGAGCTTGGCATTTAACTTAAAGGGTGAGCCAAGGAGGCGAAGATGTTCAAAAAGATTCTTGCTGCGATCGATCTCACCGAATCTCAGATGACCATGCAAGCAATCGACAAGGCTGGGGCGCTCGCCAGGGCCTTCAATAGCGAACTCCGGCTGGTCAATGTACAGACGCTTGTTCCCGTCGCCTTCCTCGACTACGTCAAGGGAAATTTCGACGAGGATATTCGGCTAGGCCTTGAGAAGGAGATCGCAGCCCTAGCGGCTAGCATCGACCATGGGACCGGCCGAATCTCGACTGTTGTGTTGTTCGGTCCCGTCTATCAGAAGGATGGATCGGTTTCTCATTGGCTCCAACGCCGGCGCCATCGTACACCACGCAAAGTGCTCCGTGCTCGTCGTGCGGCAGTAACAGCTACGGGGTGCAGGATAGCCCAACCGTCAACAAAGGGCGAGCATGCCATGACTGATCGACGCCCATACAACGGCGCTAGGTAGCCATAACTGCCATGGATGCCGACAAGACAACAATTGAGCGAGCGTTCGAACTTGCTCGCTCCGGAGATTGCAGAAGGGTCGGCGATATCGTCGCACGCCTTGACCGCGAAGGATACGACGGGCGTCAGATCCAAGGTTCGGTCCTAAAGAAGCAGCTTGCGCGCCTGATCGAAGAGGCGCGGAAAGCTGACGACGGGCGAGGCTCGAAGCCAGCGGATGAACCATAAAAAGCCCGCGGCACTGAACCGCGGACAAGTAGTTGACAGAGTCGTTAGAGAGGCGACGCCGGCCAGATAACGCCGAGGGAAGCGTGGCAGGCCGAGCAAAAATTCACGGTCGTAGTCGTTCACTTAAAGTCGGACTGTCCCGAAGGCCGAGTGGCCGCAGACTCCGGCGACTTCGATTGCCGAACGCTCGCGCAACAAACGCCAATCCTGAAGCAATGGATTGCGGACCACGAGCCTTAACTGAGCGTCGAGTGTCCGTGCGACGACGTGCCTAATTGAAATTCGGTGCGCCTGCGCGCACAAATTCGCGCATGATCCGCGCACCGATTGCGAACGCTGTGATCGCATCCATCGTCGTCGCCGAGATTTTGGGCGGCATGATGCTCTTGCTTGGGCACTGACCCGACCGTGGATGTACCGGCGGGGCGTTTTTGTGGGCGTCGGGGTTGAAGCTCGTCGCCCCCGCACTAACTCTACGAGCCTCAGTGTCGGCGCACCGTGCCGGCACAACCCTCCCAGGGTTGCGCAGCACCTCCAGCCCGGCCGGCGACGACCGGGCTTTTTCACGCATCGCAGCCGCACAACGGGAAAATTC
>VBWC01000029.1 GCA_006218035.1 Gammaproteobacteria bacterium | reverse complement strand
CTGCCGGCGGGAACCGTGACGGTCACGTCGTCGATATCAAGCGTTACGGGCGATCCATCTCGTGGCGGGGTGCCAAAATCGATCTCGTCTTTCAGCCCGCGTAGTTCAGACCACATTCGCTGCCTCGCCAACCCAAAGCTGCTTTTCTTGTTCCTTCAAGAGGTCGCCCAACCCACTTCAAGAATGGGGCTTTCCTTCCCTCGCACAGTTGCTCGATCTGTGACGAACTCAACCTCCCAACATAGCGCAGCCAATGGCATGGTCGCGGAGCGCAGCGCCTTTTGCGCTTCCGGCGGCGCCAGGAGCATGGCGTCATGATCCCGAGCGGCTCGACGTCGCGATCCGGGGTCGGGAAGGCAAGACTGCAATTGCCGCAAATATGCCAACGGCGCTATATTTATTCGAATGCGAATATCTCTCAATTTCAATTTATCGAATGGTTCGTTCGGTCCCGTGGTCTCGCCTCCTGTATCGGCGGCAGGGGCCCCGGCCTTGGGCCTGAGCAACGCGCCGCAAGCCTTGCACTCATAATAAAATTGACAGGCGTCCGCCGGCATAGTTTCGGTCGACCTATGGCCGCAGGACGGGCAGGTGAGCGTCGAGACGAACTGCATCACCGGCTCAGAACCAGCCTGAGCAGCGGACCGCGACACGACCCTGCCTCTTCGGCTATAAGTAACGGCCACCAATTTTGGGCGCGCCGGCCTTGACCCGGTGAGGGGAGGACAGGATGAGCAACACCAGCTGTGCGCAAATTGTCCGCGAGGGCGAAGACTTCATTGTCGACGCGACTTTAGTCGCGCCCAAATTCGGACTCCCCGTCGAAGCCTTTCGCACGGAACTGCAGCAGGGAGCCATCGTGGTGATCTGCGAGCGGGGAGATGGGGAGGATCATGGCAAGACCCGCCTCACCTTCCGGCGCGGAATGTTGCTCTGGCGCTTCGTCCTGGATCGGGACGGCGCGATCCACGAAGACCCCATCCTGGCGAAACGCGCCTGTTCTTCGGCGCCTTCCAATCGGTGAACGATGACTACGCCGTGCGGCCTTGCCATCAAACCATGACAATCATCTTGAGGCGTCTCGCAGCGCTGCCGGAGCGCGGCGCTGACCTCCACATTCCAGGAGAGCAGTGCTCACCTCGCCCGCACCATGCCGAGGAATTCCTCGCGAGTGCGCGGGTCGTCGCGGATGACGCCGAGCAGGCGGCTCGTCGTCAGCAGAGCGTCATGCAGCTGTGCTCCGCCTCGATGACGACGCCGACGCCCTGCGGCTCCAGAATATCCTGGATGGCTTCGGCGATCTCGGCGGTGAGCTTTTCCTGAATCTGCAGACGGCGGGCGAAGGCGTGCACGACGCGCGCGAGCTTTGAAATGCCGACCACGCAGTTGCTCGGCAGATAGCCGACATGCGCGCGGCCGGTCACCGGCAGCATGTGATGTTCGCAGAAGCTGACGACGCGAATGTCCGTGAGGACCACGAGTTCGTCATAGCCGCCGACCTCGTCGAAGGTGCGCTTGAGATAGTCGCGCGGATCGACGTCATAGCCGGAGAAGAGTTCGCGGTACGAACGCGCCACCCGCTCCGGCGTGTCGATCAGCCCCTCGCGATTAGGATCGTCTCCCGCCCATTCGATGAGAACCCGCACGGCTGCTTCAGCTTCAGCCTGGGTAGGTTTCGACCTTGGGATTCCTGCGGAGGCTTTCGCCAAGCCCATTAAACGGCCCGACGCGCAACCGAATCGATCTGCATGGGGCGAAGTCAGATGTGCTGTCTTCTTGGCCGGACGCTCGATCATCGGGCGCTTCTCCTAGCATTATTCGGCGAGGGCTGCGTCTGTTGCGGTGACGACTGATCACCCCGATGGAAGCCCTGCTCGGACTGTCCATCGGAGCCGAATTGCTATGCTTCAGTTACCGCGCTGTTGCTGGGTGACGAGCGTAAGCCAACCTTCAACTTCAGGGCTCAACTTGCCCGTACCAACGAGTTTGAGAGTCGGGGCCAACATGCCAGCGTCGGCCAGAGGCAGCGGCAGAACGCCCTGGCCGCCCATGCCATAATTGCCCGTGATCTGTCCATCCTTTGGATCGACCAGAAGAATACGGCCGGCTATGTCGAGCTTGTCCATGTCGACCACGAGGAGGTCGTTTGCGAATTTGCTTGCGACATAGGCATAGTAGCCGCCGCCTTTCTTCAGTCCGAAGTTGACCCCGTGACAGCCAGGTTCGCAGGGCAGGCTCTTCACGACCTTGTCGGTCTTGGTGTCGAGGATTGTGATGGTCGTGCTGAGAAAGTTCGCGCTGACCACATATTTGCCGTCTGGACTCACCGGGGTCTGAATTGGCCCAAGCCCGTAGGCCTCACCTTTATGTTCGCCGCTGATAGGGTCATAGTTCTCAGCAAGATCGATGTCTTTGATCTTCTTCTTGCCGTCGATGTCGATGACCGTGAGCGAGGACAGCATCTTTGGCGGCGTGCCGAGTAAATTCGCGACATAGGCCTTATGATCCATATCGCTCCATGCCGCGATCGGAATGACGCCTCCGGTAGGAATTTCGGTCGCCTGCTCACTCGCCAGATCGACGATTGTAACGCTCGACGCCAATGCGTTGGGCGTAATCATATATTTCCCGTCATCAGTTATATGATGACCATGCGGCCCCGTATGCGGCCCTGTGTTGATATTGCCGAGAGCCGTCGGAAACTCGCCAGGCGAAAGTTTGAGGACCCGATCCTCGCCGTTGAGCGCCACATAGAGCATGCCGTTGAGAGGGTTTGACATCGCGTGAGACGGGTTCTGCCCGACGACCTGCGTGTTGTAAACCTTGCCGCTGGCGCGGTCGAAGGTGGTAAGCCGCTTATCGAACCATTCGGTCTGGTAGATGTATTTGTATGTGGCGTCGGTCCACATATTGTGGGGGTTGTTCATATTCTGCTCGACGCCTTTCACCTTTTGCTTGATCGTCCAATTGGAGGCGTCGATCTGCGTAGCTGTCCCGTGCTTGGTCTTTCCGCTCACCCCTTCGAACTGGGTGTCGACCCAGACCTCGCCGACGCCTGGAATCTGAGGCTGCAGGAGCGCGTTCGGTTCCGAAAAGTTTAGCGCGCTCAGCTTGAGCACGGATCCAGCGAGATTGATCGGCAAATCGGGAAGCTTGACCTCCCAATTTGGCGTGCGGTAATCGCGCCACAACGCTGGTGTCGTTCCGATAAAGAAAGTTCGGAGCAGCTTCTTCGCGATGTCGCTGGTGGTGGGAACCTTGGCTCCTGTGACCAGCTGAATTTCGGCGCCGATGTCCAGACCTTCCGTCGTAGGATCGTCGACGACTACCGCGCCGAGCATGTAAGGATGCACCTTGCAGGTGAAAACATAGAGCCCGGGTTTGTCGAATGTCTGCGTCACGCTCGCGTTCGAAGGCCTCTCTTGATCGACAGGGAAATTTGCGGCGCCTGGCTGCCATAGCAGACTGGTGATCGTGTGATCGGTGTTAGTGTCGGTCATCTTGATGAGCACCGCTTGCCCGGGCTTTATGACCACAAGCGAACCGCCTGACTTGGGGTCCTTAAACCATTTGCCCGGCTCGTCCGTCATTTCGAGGACGGCCGATGGGAGGACGCCAGGACGGCTAATAATCACGTCTTCCGACTTGGAGCGCTCGACGGCGTTCGCAGCGTTCGTCAGTGGGAAGGCGACGAGAGCGAGCGCAAGAAAAGATGTGTAGTTCATGTTTGTGTCTCCCTGTTTTTTCTCGCTTATTCGACGACCTTGAAGTCGCCCATCATTCCGGACTGCATGTGCTGAATGACATGGCAGTGGTAGTGCCAATCGCCAGGGCCAACGCCCTCTCCGGCCTTCACGACGAAGGAGGTGCGGCTGATGGGCCCGACGTTGACCGTATCGACCGCTCCCCCGACCGTTCCAGCCTCTATCCAGCGGTGTGCATGGAGGTGAAAGGTATGGAAGGCGGTGCCGATGCCGATGACGTGAAAGCGGACCTTCTCCCCGAGCCTTGCTCCTACGGTTGGGTTGGTCCACAGCGGGATTTCCTTGCCACCTTCGATGATGTGATTGAGCTCCTGTCCCCAGAAGGTGGTTTCGTGCATCCACAGGATGAACTCACGCTTGATGTCGGCGAGATCGACGTCAACGACCTTGCCATCGATCAGGGCGGGAACCTTGCCGCTCGCCGGGTTAATGATGAGCGTCCCAAAGAGACCTTTGTCCTCGGCGCCGAGCATCGGATTGCCGAAGGCGTGATCGTGATAAGCCCAGGTGCCCGCCGTTCCGGGCGCGGCTGTCCATTTGTATGTGTAAGGCCTGCCAGGGAACGCGGCTTCGTCGGCGACGCCATTCAAGAGCTTCATCGTGCCGTCGCTGTCGATCTTGTAGTGCACGCCGTGGACATGAATGCTGACGGGCAGCTGCGCATCATCAATGCCATGTTGAAGCGTCACTTCGGCGGCGTCCCCCTCTTTCATAACCAGAGTGGGTCCAGGGATAGTGGGGCCGCTCGCGTATCGCTCGGTAAGGTCGCTTTCTTTTCCGGTAGAGGATTTGACCTTGTGACTAACCATTTCATAGGCCAGCTGACCCGACGGCATTGCGCTTGCCTTCAGAGTGATCAAATGCTGGTCGCCGGCAGAAGCTGCGCTCGCCGCCAGAAGCGCGCCCGGCCACG
This sequence comes from Gammaproteobacteria bacterium, assembly GCA_006218035.1. Taxonomy (GTDB): domain Bacteria; phylum Pseudomonadota; class Gammaproteobacteria; order VBWC01; family VBWC01; genus VBWC01. Next base: position 6,805 of record VBWC01000029.1, on the reverse strand, counting down.
TGAGCGATAAGGCCAAAAAAAGTGAAAGCCCACACTGCGGGCGGGTTCTTGTCATCGCACATTCTCCTTTCGGGCCGAGAACCGCGCGAAATCCCGCGATCCCGACGATCGCGCGCTGGGCGATTCGATCCGATACGACTTAGATGCGATGGAACGTCGATGTCTTACTTCAAAGGATCAGAAGATTTTTCTTGGCCGACGAGGCTGAGAAGGGCCAGATAGACCTCCTCGCACTCGGGGCACTGATGCATATGATGCTTAACCTCAGGCAACATGGCCCCCGCGTCCTGGCCGGAGATCTCGATGTCGACGTAACGGGGCAGTTCATCAAAATATTGCGTGCACAGCAGCTCCTCTCCGCTCTTTGCGGCGAAGATGGTGTCGATCAGACGAGTAAAGTCTTTTTGTTTCATGTCGGTTCTCGGCGCGCCCAATTATAGGATGCGTTGAACGGAGGATGTCTTACCCTCTGCTTGAAGATGGGACGCTGATTTTTGCTGGTCAAACACGGCAATAAGATCTTTGTGTGTGATGCCTTCTTCGAGGAGAGCCTGCTTCAGCCGTTTGCGCGCATCGTGGATGAGTTTGTAAAGACTGTTCCGATTGGAGCCCAGCCATTCAGCGACCTCGTCCAAGGGCATTCCCTGAAAAGCGTGAGCGATGAGCGCGGTTCGCTGCAAGGGCGTGAGCTTGGTATTGATGAGGCGCGTCAGTAGAGTCCACGCTTCCTGCTGTTGCAGACTGTTTTCTGGCCCCCGTTCTTCAATCGGCCAAATCGGCACCGCCTGCCCGAGCTGAGCGCGCTCGATGGTCTTCTGCCGCCAGCGTCGACGCCGCAACTCGCCGAGCACGACCCTAATGGCAATCGAATGGGCCCAGGTCATAAACTGACTTTCGCCGCGAAAGCCTTCGAGTTTTGATTGAATGACGCGAATGGACTCCTGCGTGCAATCTTCGGCCAAATGCCGCGCTTCGTCCGAGGCTAAGAAATCTTGCGAGACATGATTTCTTGCCAAATAGCCTCGAATTGCTCTCAGTAGTCGCGCTCGAAGGTCCGCCAGCGCCGACTGTTGGTCTCTCCCGCCTTCCTGGAGCGCCGTCCGCCACTCTGAATTCGATCGTTGCATTATTGGTCCATCACGGCTTGATGCGACATTGACGCCAGCGCAGAACGAACGCGCGCATTACAGCCGAATGTAACAACCACTTGAGGGAAAGGCCATACTCCTCTATGGCTAGGAGTTTTCGAAGCGCAACTACGTCTTAGACTCGCCGGCGGGCGGTGCAATGCTCGCGGAGAGCGCATAGCATCGAGCCACTTGAGTGAGCCGGGCGCATGCTCCGCTCAGACCAGCAAAAGTGCGCTACAGTCCTTTAGAAACCCTTCGACAGAATCGCAGGCCTGCTCTAAGCAGGCGATCCCCGTATGGCGCGCTCGGACATCGTTCACGTCGCTGGAACGGTCAAAAATGATGGGTTTGATCTTAACGTCTCAGGTCGGATAGCGCATCATATAAAAAGCCGATGCATTCGTCCGACTGAGCGCTCAGCGCGTCACTTTTTAGGTTCCACCAACAAGACAGCGCAGCAATATTTGACATGCATCTACGATCCGAGACATCTTTCATAAATAACAGCTTAACGTCGACAGCACGGATTAGGTCGCTCGCGCTTTTATTACAATGTGACCGCGTTTCAATCCTTTTGACGAGCTCCGGATTGACGTGGAGGCAAGCCGAAGCGACGGCTTTCAGTTTATCGTGATAGGAAACCAAGGGGTTGATCCGTGTTGAACAAACACTTTTTTATCAGCGGCGGACGGATGTCGTCCAGGGGCTTGCGTTGAGCGGGACAAAAAGCTGATGCAAAGACAGCGGAGAATGGGCCCGCCGATCCCATCGCCTCCGACATCTAAGGGATTCGGCAGCTCCGTGCTATTCGAGGCCGGCAAGCCGTTCGGTGGACAAGCTACGATCGATTTCGACCCAGCGGGTTTAGTCTTCGAGCTTCAGCTTCCGCTTAAAGCCATCACAGAACACGTTCGATCGATCCGGCGCCTTGAGGCTTCGAAGTCCTGCCGCGCTGCTGTGTCGTCGAGCGCACCACGCGGGCTATCGCATCGTCGGCACCGCTTCTCGCCGTTAGGTCCGGTTAACATTTCTATCTCCCCGAACCCGGTTACCGTCAAAAGAAAGAAATCGTTCTTGCCTTGACCCACTTTTGATCGAGCGCATACGCAGTCCCATAACGAATCTGTCGCTGTCCACCCCGGTTTGGTGAAAGGGATCATAAATTCTGAACCGCCAAGCCTTGTTCCGGCCTAGCAAAATGAGCCTCGTATATAGAAAGGATGTAACGCGCGCTGACCTCGGGAGACGGTGCGTAGGCCATTCAAAGCTCTTCTACACCATTGATCTCGCCGATGCGGAGGTCGAACCTGTCCCGCATCGACTCGATCATCGACTAGAAGAAAAGACCCAAGGCGCCGCCCGCCAACCCTCCCACGACGGCTGCAGCGATCGTGTTTGGAACCCCGCCAAGGCTGTAATATGCCAAAACGCCCAAGACGACTGCGCCTGCGCCTGCGAAAATATAAGTGTTCTGGGTGATCTCCCATTCCTTTTCGCTAGCTGGTTCCTTTTCGCGAGATGGCCTTTCATTGCTCATGGTCGCTCCTCCTCATTTCGGCGAGTTGCGCCTAACCTCTCCTGCGAGGCGCTTCTCGCTCACCAGAGTTGTGGATAGGCGTCATCTGGCTCCCCGAGTTCGAGCGTCAATGGGCGCGGCGGACGAAGCCAATATAAAAAAGCTGTCAGCACCGAGTAGAGCGCTTCTTCCTGGTCCTCTGGCTCGGCAAGGATCCGCGGCAATCTGTCGTCGCAGGTGCAGTCGAACACCAGATAGCCGAATCTCGATCAGCAGCGAATTGGGTGATGATGACTCCACAGACATCTCGCCTAGGCTCTGGTCCAGGAGACGAGCCGCTGAAGGGCCAAATTCGCAATATCGTCGTGAGCGGCGATCTTGGTCCATGTTTGCGCATGCAGTCCGGCGGCCGACGCGTCGCCGCCAAAGCGATCGCTCCTCCTGTCCACAAGACCCAGACGCTTCATCACCCTCGCGCTCCAGCAATTGTCCCCTCAAGTAAAAACTTGCCTTTGGGGCGGCTGAAGGCAGTCCAAAAAAAGTCGCGATCGACGGCCCACGCTTATTTGCTTACGAGCGCACAAGCTCGTACCAACTTCCGCGCGGACATCGCGCCCATGAAGACGCACAGCGTCGTCGGGGAATCGCGATGACAACGAGTTACCGGCAAGCACTGGGAAAGCATTTACACGACTAAGCGCGAGGCCGAAGTTAGCTGGTTCGAGGAAACCCCCACTGAATCCCTCCGATTGCTCCAACTTGTCGGCGCGCAGCCGTCATCGGCCATCATAGATGTTGGCAGCCGACAGATACATATGACGTCTGGCATGATCGCGCCGCCTTCCACTTCCTGACCAACGAGAAGGTACAGCAGGCCTACATCCAACGGCTCAAGCAGGCGCTCAAGCGCGGCGGTCACTTGATTATCGGGACGTTTGCGCTCGACGGCCCTGAGAAGTGCAGCGGCCTTCCGGTTGCGCGGCACAGCGCTGAAAGCCTTAGCGCGCTCTTAGCGCCCGACTTCGATCTGATTGGTAGCCGCCGCCATGAGCACATCACGCCATGGCAGGCAGTGCAGAAGTTTCAATTTAGTACTTTCCGTTACAATTTACGAAACACGTTTAGGCCAACATTCATGGCGGCCCTCGCCGCCCTGCTCAGACAAGCGGCGAAGGTAAAAAGCTGGTGGGGGATGGCTTACGCCGCGCCGCCACCCGCGAGGAACTCGTTATTGCTGATCCGGCCGCGCGGCGCGGCAATTACTCTACGGCCGGGTAACCTTGGCCGCGATCATAAAATGAGTTGGGGCTTGCCATGGTCGTTTGCGGCTGACAGAGTAGCGAAATGCTCCGCTGCCTTCGCCTTTTGATCTCTGCGGTTATTCTCACTACAGCTTTAGCTGGAGCAGGCGGAGCTTTTGCCGCGAAGATGAACCATGCCTGCACTGAAATGGGCATGGACGATTGTCCCGGCCAAAGCGGCGATGACGGCGCAGCACTCCCCATGTGCGCTGAGATCCTGTGCGGACCAAGTCAAGCAGCGCTTCCGCAGTTTCAACCATTCGTTGATGCCGTTCTTTGGGTGTGTGCGCCGCCGCTAATTCCCTCCGACGACATTGAGCGCGGCGGATTACTAAGCCCGCCAGCTCTCCGACCTCCAATCGTCTAAAGCCGAAAGTCCAAATCTCGCTCACGGTAGCGCCGGGAGCGAGATTTGGCGCGACCTCAAGCGGTCGCTGCGGCTAGCCCGACGGGAGATCGATTCCAGGCTCCCCTTCCCGCAAGAACCAGCGCCGTTGTCGCATCGATCGCGCGAGCCGCGATGATGTCCCTTATCGGGATTGAGCGCAGCTCTGCGATCCGCCCGACGACCATGCGGATTAATGCGATACGGAGAGAATCTGATGATGCTCGTGACCTCGGGCAAGGCGCGCTTATTCGCGCTGGTCGCGGTTGCCATCTTGAGCTCAGCGTCGCGCGCTCGCGCCAACATCAACGACTATGAGTTCCGACTCGTCGAAGCGCAATTCAAGACGGGGCAAGCAATCGTATCGGTGAGTCTCGTCCATAAGCCCGACGACAAGCCGGCGCCGAACGCGGTGATCTTCGCGACGCGTCTCGACATGGCTCCAGATGGCATGGAGTCGATGACCGGCATGATCGAACCGGCGCTAAGCCCCGATCCCGGAGTTTATCGCTTCCAGGTCGATCTGACTGATGCGGGAACGTGGCGGATATCGCTCGCTGCAAAGGTGCAGGGCGAGAGCGGCACGCTCCAGGGCCGACTAATTCTAAAGGTGGCGCCATGAATCGAAGACGGCGCCTTCGCGCTTTCTCATTTGTAGGGTCGGCGGCGATTTTGATGGGCTCAACATCGCTTTCGGCGACCGAACGAAACTTGCCCGGCGCCTCCGTCGAAAGCGTTGTCGCGCTTGCGAAGCAGCTAAGCCCCGAACTGGCTGCGGCCGCGCTGGATGCAGATGCGGCAGCGCATAGAGTGGGCGCGGCTGGCGTGCTGGCCGATCCGACGGTAACGCTGCAGGCGTGGGACGTGAATGGACGCGGTGTCGGCCAACGTTGGATCGGCTTCGAACAGGAATTCAAACTTTGGGGCAAACTCGACCTGGAGCGCGGCGTCGCAGAGGCCGACGCCGAGGCTGCGAGGCATCAGAGTCGCGCCGTCGCCACAGATTTGATCGCCCGCGTCAAAGCCGCCTATGCGCAATACGCCGCTGCGTATCGGGCAATCGACCTCTCGCTTGGATTAAAGCGCCGGCTCGATGAAATCCTCGGCTTGTTGCGCTTGCGGCAAGCTCCGTCGACCAGCAGGAAGTGATCAAGGCCGAGATCGAGGCGGCGACGGCTGAAACAGAGGTCGTACGCCGTCAAGGCGAGGCAAAGTCGGCGTCCGCGCGCTTAAACGCCTTGATCGGTCGCGGCTCGCAAGAGCCGCTCGCGATTCCCAGTGGGTTTCGGCCGCTGAAGACAAAGCTGATGCTCGTCAGCGTTCAGGAGCTCGCGAGAGCCGCCAATTCAGCCCTCGCCACGACCAGCGCGCAGGTCCGCGCGGCGACCGGAACTAAAGAGCTCACGGATCTGAATTATTACCCAAACGTTACCGTTGGAGCGACCTTTGTGCAGCGTCCCACCGGCGACAACACCGGGCAATTCATGCTTAATTTCAAAGTCCCGCTGCAATATGAGGCAAAGGACGCCGAACAGCGCGCCGCCAGTTCACGACTCGGCGCCGCCCAGATGCGCTACGACGCCATCCGAATCCGGCTCGACGGCGATGTCGCCGAGGCATGGTTCGGATTGGAAGCGGTGCGCAAGGCGATCCGCATTGTCGAACAACGCCAGCTCAATCCGGCGCGCCTGTCGGTAGAGACGGCGCGAAGCGGCTTTGCGGCCGGAGCCGCCGACTTGGCGACGTCTCTGGAAGCTGAACGACGCGTGCAAGCGATCGAACTCGAAATCCTTAAGCTTAGAGTCGAAGAGCAAGCCCGATACGCTGAGCTTGAACGTCTGGCGGGAGGCTCACTATGACTCGCCGTCACATCATTATTCTTTTGGGCTTTGCGGTCGTCGCGGCCAGCCTCGCTTGGTTGGTCGAGGGACGTTTCAAATGGGTCACACCTACTGGAACGCTGGGCGACGCCGGGCCTGGTATCTCGGGCAAGGCGCCTGCAACGACAGGCCCGATCATTTACTACAGGGATCCCGACGGTCGCCCAGCCTATTCCTCGACGCCCAAGAAGACATCGGCAGGCAAAGATTATCTGCCGGTGCGCGCCAGCCAGGATGTGAGTTTCGAGGACAAGCCTCCTGCAGGCGCAGCCAAGGGAGGCGGCGAGCGACGCGTGCGCTTCTACCGCCATCCAATGGGCCTGCCTGACACATCGCCCGTTCCCAAGAAAGACGAGATGGGAATGGATTACGTACCCGTCTACGAGGACGAGGCGGAGTACGGCGCGACCATCACGATCAGCCCCGGAAAGCTGCAAAAGACCGGCGTTCGCTCCGAAACCGTCCAACGCCGGACGCTGAGCGTCCCTGTTCGAGCGACGGGCAGGATCGACTTCGACCCGCGACGTATCTCGATCGTCTCCCTGCGCTTCGAAGGCTTCATCGAATCGGTCGGGAAGTTTGCGGAGGGCGAT
>VBWC01000040.1:805-3021 GCA_006218035.1 Gammaproteobacteria bacterium | reverse complement strand
ATCACCATCTGCCTCGCCTTCGCCGCCGCCGGCTCGTCGAGTGCCGCGGCCGTCGGACGACGCAGCGCCCGTCTGTCGACCAGCTTGGGTCGATTCTAGGACTGTCGACTGCGCGGTCCGACCGCCGACTCTGTCGGCTGCGTCTAACTGGCTGGACTCGTACTGAGAGTCGTCCCTCTCGAAGTACCTGCCGCTCTCTCTACCGCGCGGTTGTTCCCCCCACGCGAATGAACGGAGAAGGGCGACGATAGCTGTTGTACAACGGCTTACGGCTAGACTCCGCTCGCGGACGTCTACCTCGTGCGAGAGCCGTCTCTTCGTGGATTCGGTGTGATTCATCCAACGCTCGTTGAACCGCTGGATGGGTTCTCGCGAACTCGTAGACGCTTGGATCGTGGTCCGCATCCGGCTGGATCGACTCGGACAAAGTCACCGATCCGCGTCTCGATTGGTTCGCGCTGCGATCGTCCGGATTGGACTCGTCGGGGTGTCTGCCCTGAGAGCGAACCGTCTCGCTAGCTTCGACGATCGTCGACAGAGAAGACTGACGCAGGCGGCTGTTCTCGTCGTCTTCTGGGTCGCGCACCATTCGAGGCGCGTACGTCGAAGGTCGCAGAGAGGTGGACTGCCGCGTGCCGCGCAGCATATACATCCTCTTACCGGACGCCTCCGTCTGGTTCGAATCGCTCGACAGATCAGGATATCGTGTAGACCCGGTCACGTGTTGATAGGAGTTGCCGGTCAGCATCGTTGTAGGAAAGTCGGCCGCAGACATTCTCACGAACCTTCTGGATGCCGGAGGTTGACTCGGCGGCAGTTCGTCCGAGGCCGGCTTGTCGACTAGTCGCTCAACAGCCGTATTCGAGTCCGGCTGAGTCTGTTTGAGGCTTGTCGAGGCTGTAGCGAAAGCAGTCTCTCGAGGGGCTGCTTGGCTTTGACCTCCGTAGCTCGTTCTGGGAGGTCGATCTCGGTGATCGTCGGTCGCCGTGAGGAGACTTCGCAGATTCGGGTCCTGACGAGCTTGCGATTCAATCGCTTGTGTTCGTCGGATTCCGGCTTCCCGCTCGGCGTGCTCCCACTCGCGGCTAACGACGCCCATCTCGGCCGCTGTCGGTCGCATGTCTCTCGTCGCGGGCTGAACTTTCGGAGGTGGCTGTTTCGTCGCCCCTGTTCCGATCGTCTCAGTCGACCGGGACGGACCGGCTAACGGTATCCGCCACTGTACGGTAGCGGCTTGAGGCGGTTTCTCGATGGTGATCGTGGACGAACCGCCGTCCGTTGTTGACGTTGCTACGACGGATGACTGCGTCGGTTTTGGGACCTGGTACACATATGACTTTCCGACTCGTTCGACGAAGACCGGAATCGAAGTCTCCAGATTCTGGCCGTATTTCGTGAACAAGGAGTCGGTCGGTCGAGTGTACGGGAAGGTCTGTTTCGCGGACGAGTCTTCCGAAGTCGGCCGTGCGGTCGTTGGTAGGCTGACCTGTTGTCGTGTTCCGCTCGTACTCTGAGTTGATCCGGACGTTGTGATTGTCCGTAAGGTGGTCGGCGTTATGCCTGCTTGCGGGACCATCATCCCCGTCAGGATGTTCCCGGTCGGTGGTCGGCCTGCACTGTCGGTTCGCACGAGTAGCGATTCCGAGGGCAGTTTCGGCTGAGCCGCCGGCTGAGTCTGGTATGTGTACTTCGTCGTCAGAAACGCGCCCGCTGCTGAAGCAGGTTTCACTGACTCGCCGATCTTCATGATCGGTGCTGGTTGGTGACGCTGTCCGGTCTTCAGAATCAGGACCGGTTGCTGAGTCGGCTGTGGCGTCGGACGTTGTTCTGCTGTCCGCGCGGTCGCCTCTGGTTGTCTCGTCGGAGAATTCGCCGCCGGTAGCTGTCTCGCCGTCGGTCTCGGACTGGCGGCCGCGTTGCTCTGTTCGGTTCCGGGTGGCGTCTTTGAGGCATCGGCTGACGTAGGACGCACATCCGGCTGTCCGTTCTTCGTCAGTGTATCTCCGAGCTGGTTCGTTTTCAGCTTATCGGCATTCGCTGTTGCAGACTGCGGCACCCCACGTTTCAAAGCGAGGCGTCGGGTATGAGCCGAGGCAGATGACAGATCGGACGCGGAGTTTGAATCGGCCACGGACGAATGATCGGAAAAGCGGCGGACTGCCTTGAGCCAATGGACAAGGATCCGTTTCTTCGCCCACGCGCGTCGGAAGATGGAA
>VBWC01000040.1:0-771 GCA_006218035.1 Gammaproteobacteria bacterium | reverse complement strand
GCTTCGAGGTGAGCCGCCCGGTGTAGGAGGTCTCCGAGCTGTCCGTCGATCGTGTGAATCCAACTTTTGAGGTGATTCTTGCAGAGCGATGCGTCGCGGGCATGAAGAAGGAGTTTGACATAGTCGAACTGCGTAAAGTCTGGTGTGAGCGATAGGTCGTTACTATCCTCCCAGAGAGGCTCGAGGAGATCGATGATGGCCGCCGCGTTGCTCTCCGGGTTGATGTAGCCGCGGAAGGCGAGTATGCCCGGGTACTCTGCCGAGTCGTAATCGGGCAGGGGAGCCTGGAGCACGAATGGAAAGCGGCTTCGTGGAGCCGTAGGCGGCGGAATGGGATCGATGTCACTGTCGGCTTCGTTCTCGGCAGTCGTATCGTCTGTCTCGGACGAAGACGGGACTCGTCCGGCCGGAAGTCGGGTTAGAGGATCGTCATCTTGCTGCGTCACGTCGTCTTCCCCGTCCGACGGAGGTTGCGCCGGCGGAACCGGCTGGTCGGACTCGTCGGCCGTGTCGACTGGCCCCGAAAGGGACGTGGAACGACGTCGAGAGCATTTCCGGTGTGGTGAATAGCCCTTCAGCAAGTCTTTTTCTTGCGAATTCGAGCGAAGAAGACGTCTTGCTGGCGAACCGGTGTCCGGAATCGGTACCGGCTGATCGTCGGCGGGTACATTCGGTTGGTCGTGTTGCGAAGACACACCCGGTTCCGTTTCTTCGTCCTGCTGATTCGGCGGGACGTTCATTGCGGGACTGTAAGCGATGTAAGAGTCCCAC
>VBWC01000011.1 GCA_006218035.1 Gammaproteobacteria bacterium | reverse complement strand
CACACTTTGGCACCTAGATGCCGTTTTAGAAAGTGGGCGTCCATTCCATTACCCTACAAATATAAAAAATACGAAAAGTGGAACTAGTGCCGGGTCGGCGGTACGTGAAATGTCGATGACGCGGCGAACAACTGTTCGGTATCGACCTCGTCGAATTCGTAGTGCTGGTTGCAGAACTCGCAGTTGACGCTGATCTTGCCTTCTTCACGCAGAATCGCCTTGACCTCGTCATAGCCGAGCATGCGCAACACGGACTCGATGCTTTCGATCGAGCAGCTGCAGCGAAAGCTGGTCGGTTCCGGGGTAAAGAGCCGCAGGTCTTCCTCGTGAAACAGCCGGTGGACGATTTCCTGCGCCGGTAATGACAACAGCTCCTGCGGCGTGACCGTCGCGCCGAGTGTGGTGATGCGGTTCCAGCTGTCGGTGTCGGCCGCCTGTCCCGGCATATGTTGTAGCAGCAAACCGCAGGCCTCGGTGCCGTCGGCCGCCAGCCACAATTGCGTCGGCAACTGCTCCGAGCGTAAAAAATAGCGTTCGACCGCGTCGGCGAAACCCTGATCGCCGAGCTCGACGATACCCTGATAACGTTCCTTGCCGCCGGCAGGATTGATCGTGATCACCAGATTACCGCCGCCAAACATGGCATCGAGCCGGTCGGAATCGACGTCGCCGGACCAGTGCACCAGACCGCGCAGATGGCGCTGGCTGGTGCTCTCGACCACCAGCATGTTGATCGGTCCCTTACCCTGCGCCTGGAGGATCAACGAGCCATCGAACTTGATGGTCGCACTGAGCAATGCAGCCGAGGCCATCGCCTCGCCCAGCAATACCTGAACAGGCTCCGGATAATCATGCCGCTTCAGCACTGCCTGATAGGTGGCGTTGAGCCGCACGATCTGGCCGCGAATCGGATGGTGCTCGAAGATAAAACGCTGAATGATGTCGCCTGTGTGCATAATCCCTATATCGGTCACTCGCCGATGTTCAGTAGCAGTCCCCGTTGCCGCGCCCGCTGAGACACCGCGTCCAGCCGTCAGTTCGGCTTGCGCAACATGCGGATGACCGGCGCCGTGTCCGGCATGACGCCATGCCACAAGTTGAACGATTCGGCCGCCTGTTCGACGAGCATACCCAGACCGTCGAGCGACTGTTGCGCGCCGCACTCCAGCCCCCACTGCACGAACACTGTCGGTTTGTCACCATACATCATGTCATAGCACCAGCCGCCAGCCGCGAGTATCGTCTCGGGCAGCGACGGCAACCGGTTCTGCATCGACAGCGACGTGCCGTTGATTACCAGATCGAAGCGCATGCCGTCGAGATCGTTATAGCCGCCGCCACTGACCGGACCGCGACGCGCAAATGCATCGGCCAGCGCCATCGCCTTGTCGACGGTGCGATTCGCTATATACAGTTCCGCGGGGTCCTCGCCGAGCAGCGTGTCGATAATACCGCGCACCGCGCCGCCGCCGCCGACGACGAGGATGCGTTTGCCCGCGAACCGGTAACCGTGATTGTTCTTCAGGTCGCGGACCAGTCCGGCGCCATCGGTGTTGTCGCCGTAGAGCCGGCCGTCGGGACGGAACTGGATGGTATTGACGCTGCCGGCGATTTCGGCGCGCGCACTGCGATCATCGACCAGTTCCCATGCCTCGCGCTTGAACGGCACCGTGATGTTGAGCCCCTTGCCGCCGTTCGACTGGAAATTGCCGACGGCCTGCGCGAACCCGCCGGGATCGACCTGGATCGCCGTGTAAACGAGGCGCTTGCCGGTTTGCCGGGCGAACTCCTCGTGTATCCGTGGCGACTTGCTGTGCGACACCGGATTGCCCATGACGGCGTAGCTTTCCGCCGGTTTATCAAAATCGAGATACGATGACATCGTTAACCTGTGGGAGCCAGAAAAATTATCCGCCAAAAATCTCGGCGAACAGGAAAAAGAACGCGATCGAGAGCAACGCGCCGGCCGGGAGTGTCACTATCCACGAAAGAAATATCATGCGCACGATGCGCAGGTTCAGCGCGGCGATGCCGCGCGCCATACCGACGCCGAGTATCGCGCCGACCAGCGTGTGCGTTGTTGAAATCGGTAGGCCGGTCGCGGATGCAAACACCACGGTAATCGCCGCCGCCAGCGTCGCCGCGAAGCCGCGGCTGGGCGTCAGCTCGGTAATGCCGCTGCCGATCGTCTCGATTACCCGGCGGCCGTACATGGCGAGACCGAGCACGATACCCGCGCCGCCGAGCAGCAGTATCCACGGCGGCGTCGGCGCCTGCTGGCCCACGACACCGCCACTATCAACAATGCTGAAGATCGCGGCGACCGGACCAACCGCGTTGGCAACGTCATTCGAGCCGTGCGCAAACGCCATGGTACACGCGGTCACCATCATCAGTACGGCGAACACGCGCTCGACGTTGGCGAAATGAAACTCGCGGTCGGCGTTGACGTCGATCTTGATACGACGGATCACGACGATACCCCACACCATCACCGCCAGCCCGATGGCGACCGCAATTCCATAGCTCTCGGCATTGCTCAGCGTGAGACCGATATGACTCAGGCCCTTGAACATCGTCACCAGGGCGACGATGAAACCAACGATGAATATATAGACCGGTACGTAACGCCTGGCGCTCTCCAGCGGATTGGGGGTATCAAGAATGATGCGCTGCACGCTCATGAACAGCAGGTAGGCAATCACGCCGGCGATCAGCGGCGATACCACCCAGCTCATCACGATCTCGCCGATCTTGCTCCAGTGGACGGCATCCATGCCGACGCCGACCGCGCCAAATCCGACGATGGCACCGACGATGGAATGCGTCGTTGACACGGGCCAGCCAAAATAGGAGGCGAACAGCAGCCAGATACCGGCGGCCAGCAACGACGCGAGCATGCCGTAAATCAGCACCTCGGGCATATCAACGAACAGCGCCGAATCGACTATGCCACTGCGGATCGTCGCGGTGACCTCGCCACCGGCCAGGAAAGCGCCGGCGAACTCGAAAACCGCGGCGATGACGATGGCCTGCCGGATGGTGATCGCGCCGGAACCTACCGACGTACCCATCGCGTTCGCGACATCGTTGGCGCCTATGCCCCACGCCATGAACAAACCGAACAGGCAGGCGAGACCTATAAATATCAGCTCGTGTTCCACTGCAACGTCCCCTTCTAGCTGGCGAGCATCAATTGCAGACGGCTGCCCACCCGTTGCGCGGTGTCACCGACGTCGCCTACCCAGTCGATGATGTTGTAAAGAAACATCACATCGATCGGCGGCAGCTCCTTTTCCATGGCCAGCAATATATGGCGCACCTCGACCTGCAGCGCGTCGGTCTCGGATTCGATCTCGTCCAGCGTCCGGATCATACCTTCGACCAGCGCTACCTCGCCGCCGCGGAAACCGGTTTCGATCAGCTCGTCGAATTCATCGATCGCCTTCTGCGCCTGCGCGGTCGCATCGATATTGCGCCGGACGAATGCCATGAAGCGCTCTTCCATGATGGCCGGTATCATCATCTTCCGGCCAAGGATCAGCCCGGCGATATCCTTTGCGGTATTCGCGATACGATCCTGCATCGTCAGCACCTCGAGCAGGTCACGCCGGGATACCGGCAGAAATAATCCTGTCGGCAGTTTCTGGCGCAACGCTTTTTTCATGGCATCGGCTTCATGCTCCATCGTCAAGATGTTTTGCTGGCATTGCGCGACCTTGTCGAAATCACGGGCAAACACGCTTTCAAAAAGCGGCGCCAGTTCGGATACGCAGGCAAACACCTTGGCCATATGCTTTTGCAACGGCCGGACCGGTGACGCGCCGAACAACCGGTAGATATAACTGCGCGGTATCATGATTGCTTTCCTGGTCTGTTTGATGCGGAACGAGATTATATAGCAACACCGGCAAAGCTACTAACCGGATGTTGCGACGCGTCGCCCCTGGTCTGCTCCGGCACACAACACCAGCTGTTGTGTTCTGCCGCTATTTTCCCGCGGTGCAACCCGGCCCGTAAAAAAAACGGTGGCGCGTTCCACCGCCGACAGGCTGTACGGCCACGACCGGTCAGCCCGCCAGCGCATTGACCTTGGCCGCCATCACAAAATCGTTTTGATGCAGACCTTTTATCTTGTGCGTGTAGAACAGCACAGTGCAATATCCCCAACCAAAGGTAATATCCGGATGGTGACCTTCTTTCTCGGCCAGTTCACCGACCTTGCGTGCGAACGCCATCGCCGGCATGAACTTGTCGAACTTGAACGTGCGGCGAATCTTCGTGACGTTGTCGAGCAATTCCCAGCCGGGAGTCTGTTGCAGCAATTTCCCGGCTTCGTCCGCCGTCAGCGGCGTGGCTCCACCGCGACACGGCACACATGTATTCTGATCCAGACCCATGAGAATCACCTCGTTGTGGTTTTACGCGTAGAATAGCCGCCAGATAAAGTGGCTTGCGATGCAGGCGAAACGGTAACGGCACACGCACCCGGCAAAACACTGTGGACCATTATAACGCAACGTCTTTAGGCGAGCGGGCGTCGCGGCCCTTCTGAATGCGCGACAGAGTCCTGAACAGGGGTGTAATCGCCTGGTCGATGTACGACTTCGCGAACTCCGCCTTCGCCACCACCGTGATGGCCGGTTTTTTCCCGATATTTTTCAAACAGTACTGGAGCGTCGGCACCGACGTGACGACCAGTACATTCTATCTCGGGCTGGCAAACTCCATTGCCGGCGTCGTGGTCGCGGCGGCCAGCCCGCTGCTCGGCGCCATTGCCGATACCGGCGGAAGCCGCCGGAAGTTTCTGCTGTTTTTTACGATGATGGGTATCGTGATGACCGGCGCGATGTATGTCGTTGCGCAGGGTGACTGGCCGTTCGCGGCGGCGTTGTTCGTCATCGCCATCATCGGCTTTTCCGGCGCGAACACTTTTTACGATTCCCTGATCCTGTGCGTAACGCAACCGTCGCGAGCGGATTTTGTCTCCGCGTTCGGCTACGCGCTCGGCTATCTCGGCGGCGGAATATTGTTCGCGCTCAACGTTGCGATGACACAGTCGCCGCAGTTTTTCGGCCTGAGCGATGCCGGCGAGGCGGTGCGGTTGTCGTTCGTCATGGTCGCTGTCTGGTGGGCGGTATTCGCGATACCGCTGTTCGTATTTGTCCGGGAACCGGCGGCGACCGGCGCACCGGGCCGCCGCAACGTCATCGCCGGCGGGTTGCGCCAGATGGCCGCGACGTTCCGGCATATCCGTTCGTTGCGTGTCGTTGCGTTGTTTCTGGCGGGCTACTGGCTGTATATCGACGGCGTCGGAACGATTATCAGCATGGCGGTCGATTACGGGCTGTCGATCGGCTTTGATTCCGGCACGCTGATTCTCGCCTTACTGATCACACAACTGGTTGGCTTTCCCGCCGCCATAGCGTTCGGCGTCATCGGCGAACGCTATGGCGCAAAAACGGGTATCTTCGCCGGTATCGCGGTCTATATAGGCGTGGTCGTCTGGGCCTATCAGATGGACACCGCGGAGGAATTTTATGTACTCGCGGCAATTATTGGCCTGGTACAGGGTGGCGTGCAGTCGCTGAGTCGCTCGTTGTATTCGCGCCTGATTCCGACGGGCAAGTCTGCGGAGTTCTTCGGCTTCTACAATATGATCGGAAAGTTTGCCACTTTCCTCGGTCCGGCGGTCATGGGCTCGATCAGCGTCATGACGGGCAATCCGCGTTACTCGATCCTGTCCCTGATCGCGTTTTTCGTTGCCGGTGCGGTGATCCTGTATTTTGTCGACGAACGGGAAGGTCAGCGCGTCGCGCGGCGGCTGTAAATAGCGACGCCCGGATCACCACCTGAACGAGCAGAACTGACGCGGCCTGTTCCGCGTCATCACCCGGCAGCCGCAGAAGCCGGCAGCGAGTGCCGCGATCCGGAGCGGCGGAGCGCCTGCCCGGCGCGCGGCTTCGCCTCGTTTACCTTGACGTTGCGGCCCTTCAGATCGCTGCTATCAAGCGCCTTGAGTAAACCGTGCGCGCGCATGGCGACGACGTCTTAAGGTTCAGGCTGCGGTTAAACGCCGACCGAGCTGATGCGCCTTGGCTATCTGATGACTTGAGAGAGGCGCGTCTTCCCATCGACCTGGCCTATCCACAGCACGCCGACCGGTTTCGCGCCCAACTGAAAAATGGCAGTGCATCCATGCACCGCACGCAGGCTGTTTTTCAACAGCCTGCTAACAGCCGGGCAAGAAATTTCAGCGCGCTTGCGGTAGCTGCCGACGATGCCGATCACCTTGCGCGGTGTTGCCATGTCCTGATCCTCCGCGAGGACTGGAACAGAAATATCACCAGCAACCGCTACTCCAGCAACATCCGCAACTGCTCCCGCTGACACCGGACCGCACGCACGCCGGATGCGATACAGAGCCGCTTGTGCTGGAAACTGAGTATATCCATCGAGATCGGAAACACCGGCGCCAGCACGTAGTCCGCCTGTTTGAACCGTAACTTGGTATGCGCGCGGTGACCGACCTCGAACGCGCGGAGCATGGCCTGCAGCCCGTTGCGGACGCCGTTTTTCACATTAATCTGGCTGCTATCGACCGCAATGACAAAATCGACATCGTAGTCGCGCGCGATATCGATCGGCGCGTTGTCGACGAAGCTGCCATCGACCAGCATATGCCCGTCACCCGGACGCACCAGGGGCGGCAGGATCGCAGGCAACGCCGCACTCGCGTAGATCGCCTCCGCCGCACTGCCGTGTTCGAAAACCACGCGCTCGCCGGAGTTAAGGTCGGTCGCAACCGCAGCGACCGGAATATGGCCGCTTTCGAGATTTTTTCCCAGCGTCAGGCCCGACAGCAGCGCCTGCCCCTGTTTCACACTGCGGCTGCCAGCGCCCCAGCCGAGTATCATCTCGCGGAATGCCCGCTCGGAGGCCAGCAACGCGCGCACACGTTCGCGCAGGTCGCCATTTCCGGCATTCGTCGATTCCGGAAAAAAAGCAGTGTCCATGTTCACCAGCGCCTCGTACCAGTGGGGATTCAGCGCGTAGGTGGCACCGACGATCGCGCCCATGGACACGCCGACGATCGCACTCGGCCGCCAGCCGTAGTATTCCAGTGCGTGCAATACACCGGCGTGGGCCATGCCGCGCACGCCGCCGCCGGCCAGCACTAACGCAAAGGAACGGTGAGTGGATTTGGTGTCGTGTCTCAACAAAGATCTATCCATGACGGCCCGGCTAGGCCAGCGGCTCAGCGAATAGTGATCCGGACCTGTGCGTATTCTGCAACGTTTCTAGCGGTTGGAACAGCGATTTTATTTCGGGGAGTAACGGTTACAGCGGGTGTTCCGGAGCGAACTCGAAAACGCCTGTCGCGCCGCCGCACGGATCGTGGATGAAACATCTCGCAACGATGCACGGACAGGCAAATATCAGATACCTCTATGGCATGAACAGAAACATCATCAAATCAAGTCCGGCAAGATTGCCGTCCGGATCGGCCGGCGGCATAACGAAGAACATCGCCATCGATCCAAACGCCGACAACATCGCGACGTTTCTGCCGTTCTGAAGCGGCGACCGTCGCGTGGTCCGGGGGTATATTGCATTTCTGCTGTCTCTACGTCATTTATGCGCAGGCAGCAGCCGGCTTCCGCGACGCAAGGCCTCGACGCTGTTACACGCGACGGACATGTCTGCACGCGTCGATGGATTTAACACTTTTGACGCAGAGCAACAGCAGCGTCCACGGGAAGATCCGCCAAGCCACTGATGTCACTGACTATCCACATCCAGGCGCGAATATTGCTGGTCAGGTCGTCGATCACGCGTCCGCTTCGGGTGATATCAGCCATCTGCCCAGGCACATGATTCCGTGATTGCAGCAGGGGGAGGTGAAGGATATTTATCTGGATCACTCCGTTATGTCCATCAGGCGCTCACATGGTCCCGGCCTGCGGCGGTATTGTCCGCATTCGGTGTCCGGGGCGCATGACGAGCGATACCGTTATGAAACCTCAGGAGATGATAATGAAGAAGTCGTTAATTGCAGCGGGCGTTTGCGCGATGTTTGCCGTAGGTACCGCGAATGCCGGTAATGCGTTCGGTTCAGGCGTTTCACCGGGCCAGGTCAAGGATCCAGGCACGTCGGCAACCGGTCTTTCGTTCAGTTTCGCTAATGGCAAGAATGACCCGAAGACCAACAATGGTTCCGGCCAGACGGCGGACAAGACCAACAACGGCAACCACCTCGGTCAGATTAACGTCGTGCCGGGTGCGCAGGATCCGACCGTCACCAATCCTTCATCGGGTCTGGACGGCGTCGTACCGAAGCCGTAAATCAGCGGTATCGTGCATATGAAACAGGAAGGAGCGATTCCTTCCTGTTTTCATTTGATACACGGGAAAACCGCCGAAAATCCGCATAATCTCCGTTTACCATCGATGGCAGCCCCCCAACTGAACAGTCATCACCATAGATACGATATGTTCAGTGAATACTGGTTATCGCTGTAGTTCTTGTCCGCGAGATTCGCATCGTTCTTCGTGTAGACATATTTCAACGCCATATCCGTGTTGCGGCTAAACGCGTAGACGGCTTTGGCGATGGCGCGATAACGATGCTCCTCGCGCGTAACAAAACTCCCGTCCGGCTGTGCATTTGCATCGTTGTATTGACTGTATCGATACTGAAGTTCAAGTACCGCATCAAGCTTCTCTGAAACCGGAAGCACGCCCTGCGCGCGCAGGTTGTGGCGGGTGGGCGAGTAACTGGTGAAACGCGGCGACAACAGGTCTTCGCGGTCATTTAATTCCAGCCGATAGCCAAGACGCAACCGCCTGCCGCCGTCCTTCCAGATGGAGTCCACACCGAGCTGTTGGCGCCAGCCGGCAAGATAGCCGTAGGCCGCATCCATATCGTCTATTCTTCTGGCCTCATAGCGAAGTCGCAGCGTTTGCTTCTCCGATAGCTTGCGGCTGCCCTGCAGGCGAATAATTTCCGCGCGAGTGAAACTGTTGCCATCCAGATACGTAAACCCGAGATGGGCCCCTGCATCCAGATTCCAGCGGAATTTCGTCGTCTCGAATCCGATACCTGCCTCAAGATCATCCTGATTATAGCTACCGAGGTCGTTGTACCGGGTAGAGTAGAGACTGGCGTCGGCGCGCACCGTGTTATCGGGGTTCTTCGCGATCACTCCGTCGCCGGACAAGAACAGCGACAGATAGGTATCGTCTTTTCCTGTCGCCAGGCTTAAGTCGCTGGCATCGAGCGTAACGTTGTCGTCGTATCCGATCTCACCGCTGATGATACCGCTCAAGGATTCCAGAAAACCGTTACGGCGGACCGGGGCTTCCCGACGTATCCGTTTCAGCTGGCTCGCTGCCAACGCGGAGAGCTTTGCAGAATCCGATTCCTTCAGCGCCTGATCAAACAGCTGTTCTGCCTTGCGCGTGTCCTGTTGCGCGGCCGCCACCAGGCCAAGGTTATAGTGCGCCAGTGCAGCCATTTCGGGCGTCCGCGCCACTTTGGCAAAGGCCGCTTCCGCGTCGCGGTAGCGCTCCAGCCGGTAATAGGCAACGCCCAGATTGTAATGAAGGCCGGCGGTATCGATCCCGGCGGCGCGCGCCTGCTCGAGGTAGCGGACAGCGGCGTGATCATCCGCCGCCCGCAGCGCGGACACACCCTGATCAAGGCTGTTCGGAGCGGCCTCTCCGCAGAGCGGGAGCTGAATCGCGAAGACTAACAACAAAACCGGGAAAACACGTGGCAATCGACTGGTGTACTGAAACATCCTTGATGGCCGGGCAATACATATCGTGACTGCCTGCATTGCGTAGCCCTCCTCCCGGGTGATTATGAGATCGCATTCTCCGCACCGGCGTTACTGCCGCGGCCGGCACAGACAAGGCCTCTCCCGATTGAGGAAAGGCCTTGTGCGTCGTGGCTGACGTGCCCTGACATACGTCGCTGACGAACGGACATTTACCAATCAGTCGTCAGCGTGCGCATCAGCGGAGCTGTCCTTGAGATCATTCCGCGTCTCATCCGCACGGGTCGCCGAGTCGTCCCGGATGCCATCGGCATGGTCGGCGGAGTCATCACGCATATCGCCGGAGCGATCACCGGATTCGTTACGAATATCGTCAGACCGGTCTTCAGCGCCGTCCCGGACGTCACCCGAAGCGTGGTCGTCACGACTGTCAATACGGTCACGGTCGCCATCATGCGCGCGATCGCCACCATGCTCGCGGTCATGCGCTTCATTGGCGGTCGACAGGCCGCTCTGCGAACTGTCGCGGGCACGATCCGATGCTGCCTCCGGCAGCTCGATCGTGTTCATGAAATCATCCGCACTCATGTCGTGATCCATGACCTCCATGGTGACATCGAGATCGTCCCGGTCAACGGCGTTTGCCACAGGGGCAACCAATACCAGGGACGCTGCCAACAGACACGCTGCTCGTGAAATCTTCATCGCTTTCTCCTGTTGTTCGCTACATCATTACCTTGATACGTTCCGTACTGATGGATTTGATATAGCCATCAGTCGTCACGTTCATACGAAACGCCTTGCTCTTGTTCTCATGCTCCACCAATGTCGTTAATTCTCCTGCCACCGGTCCGCGCGCGATCACCGGCAATACCAGCAGGTTCTTGCCCTTGTTGAGACGTCCATCCCAGCGGACCACCCGCGTTCCGGGAAAACCCTTCAGCTCGAGGTTATCCGGCAGACTCACGGTAAACGTTGCGTTCTGAAGATCGGCCGTCGAGTTCACCACAACACGTACATCCGCCCGGTCTGCCAGTGCGACGGTGATCACCGACAGATCACCGGTGTTGTCGGCGGAGCCCGGGAACATGACGGTGGTCACCACGAACAGGGCCAACCCCGCCACCAGCGCGCCGCCCGAGCCATAGGTCCAGCGGCGCATTAGCGTTCTTTTTTGCTGATGCTGCTGTGTCGCCTGCATAAAGGCACGCTCCATGAATCCCGTATCGAGGGTCGGGGCAGGCAGACCGCTCAATGCGTCGCGCAGCGCCCGCTCACGTTCCAGCAGACCACGGCAGGCCGGGCAGCTGTTGGCATGCAGCTGAATGGAGGCACTGCTTTCCTGTGGCAGCGTACCGTCCAGAAATTCGTCCAGATCGCGGATTGTCGCATCACAGTTCATCGTTGCATCCTCCTGCCTGTTAACACGAGCAGACCGGTCAAAAGGTTCCATCGTCGAGGCCTTGCCGCAGACAGGCGCGGGCGCGATGCAGCCGCGATTTCACCGTACCCACGGCACAATCCAGAATATCGCCGATTTCGTTCAGCGAGTAACCTTCAACATCGTGCATCAATACCACCGTCCGGTGATCGTCTGACAAGTCGTACAGGGCCTGCTGTAACCGCCGCCGGGAATACTCGCGCTCATAGAGCCGGGCGGGACAGTCGGCCGAAACAGCACCAACGTGGTTGACCGCCGCGTCGGCTTGCGCGAATTGAACCAGGTCCTCTGCAAAGATGACCGGCGACCGGTGGTAACGTCGCCGCTGGTCGACCCACATCCGGTACATCACCCGCGCCAGCCATGGCGCCGGCTGTTCGAGCTTCTCCAGCTCGACACAGCGCGGATAAAGCTTGATCAGCAGATCCTGTATCAGATCCTCGGCATCCGGGACGTTACCGGTGAACCGGCAGGCCAGTTTGAACAGCCGGGCCATGTGCGGACGTAACAGCGCCTCAAAGCGCACGCGCTCCGTCGCTCGATCACTAAATTTCAGAATATTCCCCATCACTCAATTACACGATCCCCGGTTCGAAAAGGTTCCATCGGGGCAGCGGCGCCTCACGCCACGACGGTGGGCGGGACCGCGTAGATTACCGGATCATCATTAAGCGAGTATTAAGAGGCAGGAATTCAATGGCTCCGGGGAGCCGATACATTCGCAGGATAACCGAACGACAGGCGCCATCGGGTAACAATGCCCGGTCAACCGCTGCGGTTCGCCCTGACGAGTAACAACATGCGTTCAGATGCCAGCCGTCGATCACCGCAACAGCTACACCCCGGGCATGGGCGCGCATCGATCCGATAATCCGCCCGACCGAGCCACCGGCACTGTCGCCGCTTGTTTCATCCGATGACCCGTATTCGCCGCGCCGCAGCTACGTCCGTCTGATCACCATGCCGCCGGCAACCGCCAACACCGCCAGACTCCAGACGATGAGCGCGCCGCTCGGCAGGTCCGATAATGCAGACGCGATCAAACCCGTGCCATAGGCGAACGAACTCACCACGTAACCCGCCAGCAACCGGTGTGTCGCGAGACGGCTGGTAAACATCGCCGGAATAATCAGTGTGGCAAACACCAGAAACACGCCGACCAGCTGCACGGACGCGGTGATGGCCAGCGCGAAGATCAGGTAAAACGGCAAGGTGCGCTGGTAACAGCGCCCGCCGAACCACAGCGCCAGCAACACCGCATAGAGGATCGCAACCGGCCAGAGTTGCTCATAGCTGACCCAGAGTATCTGACCGACCATCAGATCCCGCAAGTGCTCGCCGCCGTGCGGATTCGCGCTCAGCAACAGGATCGCGCCGGTTGCCGCGAGCACGAACAGCGTGCCGATCAATGCCTCCTGCAGTTGTGGCCAGCGCCGCTCGGTCCAGGCGAGTAACAATGCACCGCCGAGCGCCGCGATAAATGCCGTGGCCTGCATGTGCCAGCCGCCGATCTCCCAGCCGAATGTGTACGCCGCCATCAGACCGAGACCGGCGATCTGCGCAATCGCGAGGTCGATGAAGATAATGCCGCGCGCCAGCACCTGTTGGCCGAGCGGCACGTGCGTGGCGGTCACCAGCAAGCCGGCGAGCAAGGCCGGACCGAGAATGCCGATATCCAGCGCGGCGGCGTTCACCGTTTCAGCTCGAGCAACATGCGTAACGATTCATCGAACAACGCGAACAGATCGGTGGCGGCCGGCGTGCCGCCGACGCTGTAGGGCAGTACAACTGCCGGAATACCGGTCTGCCTGTTCAGCCATTCGGCGCCCTTCGCGTCCTGATAGGGTGTACGAATAATCGCCAGCACGTCACCCGCCTTGTAGCGGTCCTTCAGCTCTGCGAGATGCAGAACGGTCGGCGGCAACCCCGGCAGCGGTTCCAGCGTCGCCGCCTCGCGCAGCCCAAGCCAGTCAGCAAAATAGACCCAGTCCTTGTGATGCGCGATGATGGCCGCGCCGCGCAACGGCGCGGCAATTTTTTCCCAGCGCACCATGGCCGCCTGCCAGCGCGACGAGAAATCCGCATAACGCTGGCGATACAGCGACGCGTGGTCACGGTCGATCTCCGCCAGTAGCCCGGCAAGCACTGCGGCGACCTGCGCGATCCGGCGCGGATCGAGATGAATATGCGGATTGCCGCCCGGATGCACATCCCCCATCGCGCGATCCACCGTCGCCGGCACCTCAAGCATGGTCACGTGGCTCGCCGCCTCGAAATATCCGGGGGTTCCCGGCTGTACACGCGCGTTACCGGATTGCCGCAACAACACCGGCAGCCAGCCCGCCTCCAGACCGCTGCCGGTACACACCAGCAGATCGGCGTTCCGCAGTTTTGCAATCAGGCTCGGGCGCGCCTCGACGCGATGCGGGTCCTGCAGACCATTCGTCGCCGCATACACATCGACTTGCGCACCACCCAGCTCCGTAACCAAAGCCGCCCATTCCGGCTCACAGGTGAAAACTTTCACTGCCGCCTGCGCGCACGAGATGGCCGACGTCAACAGCAATACCAGACAACCACTCATTATGTATCGCACGATCCACGCTCCTAGTATTTGTGTGCTCCGTGCGCGCCCAGACTCATCAGATACTGCACATACCACTGCGTATCGCTAACGGTCCGCGAATCGTCATTGTTGTACTGCAGGCGCAACCGGCTGAACTCGCTGTTCGAGAAATCGACCATCAACGAGGTACGTTCCGGTTTGTGTTGCTGGTTATCCAACACCGTTCCTGCCAGTGCCACCGGTACATTGTCCGCCTCGACCGTGTCGTGCCTCACGCCAACACGCCAGCGCGGCATGAACTGGTACACGCCTTGTACGTACCAACCATGCTGCCCGGTATCGTAGGCGACCGTATTGAACGCGCCGTCCTCGTCGCGCCGCAGGTACTCGGCCTGCAACTTGAGGTAATGTTCTGACGGACTACGGTTCGGCGCCCATTTCCACAAGAAGTCGACGATCGTCACGTTACTGTCGCCGGTGAACAGATCGGGCGTGGTTCCGGTTTCGCGATTGATCGCCCGGGTATTCAGCCGTGAAATCCCCGCGCGCCAGCTGTGGCTGGCGCCGACGTCGTCACCGACATGCAGGAATATCGATTTCGTGCCTTTGCCGTCGTTCGCCGCGCCGCCGGCAGGGTAACCATCGCCGCGGAACATCTCGGCGCCGACCTCGATGAACAGATCGGTCGGCGCGACCCAACGCAACTGCACGCCGTCATCACCATACTGGTTACCCAGTATCGCGCGGTACGGCAACGCGGTGTCGACAAAGTCCCAGACATGCGTATGCTGTTCGTTCAGATAACCGATGCCGGAAAAAAACCGGCCGGCCTTGATCGTCGCGCCGTAACCCAGAGCGGTGGTTTCGATGAATGCCTCCTCGACCTCGACCTCGTTCTCCGGCGTCAGCGCCGCGGTCAACAGCGCGTAGAACTTGTCGTCGACGTTACTGCTGACGACCAACTCGGACTCGCCGAGGCTGAAGCCCTCCTCGCCAGGTCCGGTTTCGTCGGCGAGCGCCACGCCGGGAATTGCATACGTCGCCGGTTTCTGGTCGAAACTGGCGAACGTCGCGTCCATAATCAGACTCATGGCCGGATTGAATGCGCTGGACGCCGCCTGCGCCCCGGGCTCCTGGGCCTGCACCGTCAAGCCAAGCACCGCTGCCGCCGTCGCGAGAATCGCACGGCCAAAATACCA
This sequence comes from Gammaproteobacteria bacterium, assembly GCA_006218035.1. Classification (GTDB taxonomy): domain Bacteria; phylum Pseudomonadota; class Gammaproteobacteria; order VBWC01; family VBWC01; genus VBWC01. Next base: position 140,245 of record VBWC01000011.1, on the reverse strand, counting down.
CGAACGAAATTTGCGTTTCATCTCTGCTGTTTCCTCGAATTGTCCGAACAGACATCGCAGGCAATCCCGCGGGATGCGCCTGCTGTTACGGGATCAAATACGTGTCAGGAAAAGAGAGGTGGAGCGCGGGCGTTGAACGTTAGCGTCCGGACCAGAACTACCAGGCTGATCAGTGGCTGGGCCTCAACGGCATCGGACGTCAAACGAAAGGAAGTTGCAATATCGGCGACAGGTTTGTCGAGCGACCCCGTCAGTGCGCAGTACTCGCACGTCTGACCATCGCTGTGCGCAGACAGATCGAGCTGATGCGCGAGCAACGCCGACTGCGCCAGCAACAGGCAGATGATAAGTGCTATAACGCGAAACCGCTGCATCAAAAAAATCCCCGGCACATCAGACGAGCCGCAAGCATATATAAAAGCGCACCATGCGACAACAACGGCCGGACCGCGGGCCGTGCGGACTTTACTGCTGGTTCTGTTGATCCTTGTCGTCCACGGGCTGCCGATCGGCCGATGGCGGTTTGATCTCGACCAGCACCTTGTCGATGCGGCGCCCATCCATGTCGACGACCTCGAAGCGCGCGTTTCCGTGGTGGAAGCTTGCGCCAGAATGCGGTAAGTCACCGAATTTCTGCAGCATGAATCCCGCAATGGTGTGAAAATCACCGCCCTCGCGCAGCCCACGCAGACCGGTACGGTTCCCGAACTCATCGATCGGCAACATCCCGTCAACCAGCCATGATCCATCATCTCGTTGCACGATCAGCGGCTCGGCTTCCTCACCGCGCCGCGGCAACTCGCCGGCGATCGACTCAAGTACGTCCGTAACGGTCGTCAGTCCTTCCGTTGTCCCGTACTCGTCAATGACGACCGCCATGTGCATCCTCTCGCGTTTAAACACATCGAGCATCTTCAGCACCGTCGTATGTTCCGGCACATGAAGCACCGGGATCATCAATGCCTTTAGATCCGGCTGCTCACCGCGCAGCGCTATCGGAAGCATGTCCTTGGTATGGACGAATCCAACGGCCCGATCCACCTCGCCATCGCAGACGAGCAGTCGTGAAAAGCAGTTTGCTTCGATAGCCGCGAGCAACTCCTGCCGGCTCGCATTGACATCAACCCACACAATATCCGTGCGCGGCGTCATGATCGCCCGCACCGGCCTGTCGGCCATCCGCAGCACACCTTCGATCATCACGCGCTCCTGCGGCGCGAAAACACCGGCCAGGGTTCCTTCGGCGATCAATGTCTTTATTTCTTCCTCGTTGACGGTCGCATCGCGTGTCCCGGAGATCCGCAACACGTTCATTGCCGCTTCTATGGAAACCTTCAGTACCCATACGGCCGGCGCCGCCGCGCGGGAAACAAGCTGCATGGGAACCGCGATGAAAGCAGCGATGCGTTCGGGATTGGTCAGTGCGATCCGTTTCGGGACCAGCTCGCCGACAACGAGCGAGAGATACGTGATCGCGATAACGACCACGGTGACACCGATGGTGTCGCCATAGTGTGACATCCAGGGAAAACCCTCCAGCCAATCACCCAGACGATCCCCGAGTGTGGCACCGCTGTAGGCGCCGGCGATAATGCCGACCAGCGTAATGCCGATCTGGACCGTTGACAGGAATCTGCCCGGATCGTCGATTAGGTTGAGAGCCACCCTGGCACCGCGATTCCCCCGATCCGCCATATGAACCAGACGGGCCCTGCGCGACGAAACCACCGCGAGTTCAGACATCGCGAACACCGCGTTTATCAAGGTCAGCAGTAATACAACGATTATTTCAACGACCATATCATTCGCTATCCGTAAATGCGGCAGTGAAGGCGCGGACATTTAGTTACACGCCAAACCACAGGACAGTATCGGCGTTGCGATTCCGGCCATGTGACGCCCCGGTCATGGCAACCCCGGGGTCATCATCAACCGCCGTTAGCCTTCCCCCCCGGGTGAACGCCTGGAAAAATGCAAGGTAGCGATCATATCAAAACGCGGGACCGGGAAGAATGACCGGAAGACCAAGGCTATTGATGAACTGGAATCGCATAAGAAGGATTGTAAGCGAAACCCTGGCTACTCTGTCATTCCGGCCACGGGACGCAGGCCCGTGCGCCGGAATCCAGAACATTATCGGTAGCGACTGGATTCATGCTTGTGCAGGAATGACACGGCCAGAGCATATAGTTCGGAGTCGCCGCAGGCGACAACCTTGCCGGGTTACGCGAAGTTTATACCCGGAGGGTGCCCCACCCAACCTACAAATGCCCCCTCATCCTCGGCAACCGCTCCTGCGTTGCGCGCGGTCGCTGCTCCCGGCGCGACTCTGCCTCGCCCGTCCATGGGCTCGCACCTCCTGCATCCATGCTGTCGCAACCCTTCTACCCGCAGGGCATAAATCCCGGAGGGTAGAAGGAATTGCTATGGATCGTATCCCAGCATTGGTGCCAGCCACTTCTCCGCCGTCTTGATATCCCAGCCCTTGCGGCGCGCGTAGTCCTCGACCTGGTCGCGATTGATCTTGCCGACGGCGAAGTAGCGCGCCTCCGGATGCGAGAAGTACCAGCCCGATACTGACGCGGCCGGCAGCATCGCGTAGTGATCGGTCAATGACACGCCGCCGTTCTTTTCGGCATCGAGCAGTGCCCACAGCGCCTCCTTCTCGGTGTGTTCCGGGCATGCCGGATAACCGGGTGCGGGACGGATACCCTGATACTGCTCCTTGATCAGCGCGGTGTTGTCGAGATGCTCGTCCGGCACATAGCCCCAGAATTCCCGGCGCACGCGCGCGTGCAACCGCTCGGCAAATGCCTCGGCGAGCCGGTCGGCGAGCGCCTTGACCATGATCGCGTTATAGTCGTCGTGATCCGCTTCAAAACGTTTGACGTGCTCGTCGATGCCGATACCGGCCGTCACGGCAAACGCGCCGATGTAGTCCTTCAGCCCCGTCTGTTTCGGCGCGATGAAGTCAGTCAGGCACTGGTTCGGCCGGCCCGGCGGTTTCTCGTTCTGCTGGCGCAGGCCGTGCGCCACCAGGCGCACGCTGTTGCGCGTATCGTCGGCCGCTCCCGACGTCCTGTCTTCCGCGGCACTCGTCCCTCCCTGTACATCGTATATTTCCACATCATCATCGTTGATCGAATTCGCCGGGAACAGGCCGATGACGCCGCGCGCGGTCAGCCATTTCTCATTGACGATGCGCTTCAGCATGGCTTGCGCGTCTTCGAACAACTGCCGCGCGTGCTCGCCGACGACCGCATCATCGAGTATGCGCGGATAGCTACCGGCCAGTTCCCAGACCTGGAAGAACGGCGTCCAGTCGATATAGTCGCTGAGCTCCGCCAGTGAATAATTATCGAAGCTCTTGACGCCGAGCAGCTTCGGCCGGGGCGGCGTGTAATCGTGCCAGCCGATTTTCGTCTTGTTTGCGCGAGCGTCGGCGAGCGACAGCCAGACAATCTTCGCCTGTTTGCCCTTGTGCATCTCGCGCACCGAGTCGTACTCGGCCTTGAGCTTGTCGACGTACGGGCCTTTCAGGTCGGGGCTGATAAGATTCTGCGCGACACCGACCGCGCGTGATGCATCCTTCACGTAGATCGTCGGCTCGCTGTAGCCCGGCGCGATCTTGACGGCGGTATGCACGCGCGAGGTCGTCGCGCCGCCGATCAACAGCGGCACGCTGAAACCGAGGCGCTGCATCTCCTTCGCGACATGCGCCATCTCTTCCAGCGACGGCGTGATCAGCCCGGACAGGCCGATGATGTCGACGTTCTCCTGCTTCGCCGTGTCGAGGATCTTTTGCGCCGACACCATGACGCCGAGATCGATGACCTCGAAGTTATTGCACTGCAACACAACGCCGACGATGTTCTTGCCGATGTCGTGCACGTCGCCCTTGACCGTGGCCATCAGGATCTTCGCCACCGCCCGGCTGCCGGCGTCCTTGCCGGCCTCAATGAACGGTATCAGGTGAGCAACGGCCTTCTTCATCACGCGCGCGGATTTGACCACCTGCGGCAGGAACATCTTGCCCTCGCCGAACAGATCGCCGACGACATTCATGCCGTCCATCAGCGGTCCTTCGATGACCTGGATCGGCCGCTCAAAGTGGTGGCGCGCTTCTTCGGTGTCGTCGATCACCCAGGTATCGATGCCCTTGACCAGCGCATGCTCGAGCCGCTTCCCGACCGGCCACTCGCGCCATGCCAGGTCTTCCTTCTTCTCGACGGCCGCGCCGTCGCCTTTATACTTGTCGGCGATATCCAGTAACCGCTCCGTCGCATCGGCGCGGCGGTTCAGCACCACGTCCTCGACGCGCTCGCGCAATTCCTCGGGCAAGTCGTCATAAACGGCGAGCTGGCCGGCGTTGACGATACCTAAGTCCATGCCCGCTTGAATCGCGTGATACAGAAACACCGAATGGATCGTCTCGCGCACCGGGTCGTTACCGCGGAACGAGAACGACACGTTCGACACACCGCCGGAGATCAGCGCGTGCGGCAGGGTCTGCTTGATCTTGCGCGTCGCTTCGATGAAATCCACGCCGTAGTTGTTGTGTTCCTCGATACCGGTCGCGATCGCGAAGATATTCGGGTCGAAGATGATGTCCTCGGCCGGGAAGCCCACCTGTTCGGTCAGCAACTGGTACGAGCGCGTGCAGATATCGACCTTGCGTTGCTGCGTGTCGGCCTGGCCTTTCTCATCAAACGCCATGACCACGACCGCCGCGCCATACTTGCGCACCTTGCGCGCGTGCTCGATAAACGCCTGCTCGCCTTCCTTCATGCTGATCGAGTTGACGATGCCTTTACCCTGGATGCACTTGAGACCGGCCTCGATGATCGACCACTTCGACGAATCGATCATGATCGGCACCTTGGAGATATCCGGCTCGCTGGCGATCAGGCTCAGGAACGTGACCATCGCCTCCTCGCCGTCGAGCATCGCCTCGTCCATGTTGATGTCGATCACCTGCGCGCCGTTCTCGACCTGGCTGCGCGCGACATCCAGCGCGGCATCGTAATCGCCGTTCAGCACCAGCTTCTTGAAGCGCGCCGAACCGGTGACGTTGGTGCGTTCACCGACGTTGACGAACAACGAATCCGCTGTGATATTGAACGGCTCAAGGCCGCTCAGCCGACAGGCCGGCGCGATGTCCGGGATTTTCCGTGGCGGGTACTTGGCCATCGCGTCGGCGATCGCCCGGATATGCGCCGGCGTCGTGCCGCAGCAGCCGCCGACGATATTTAAAAATCCGCTCTGCGCCCATTCCTCGATCTCGGCGGCCATCGCCTCGGGCGATTCGTCGTACTCGCCGAACTCGTTCGGCAGCCCGGCGTTCGGATGCGCCGAGACGAACGTATCCGCAAGACCGGACAGCTCCTCGATATGCTGACGCAATTCCTTAGCACCGAGCGCGCAGTTGAAGCCAAAACTCGCCGGCCGGACATGACGCAGCGAATTCCAGAACGCTTCGACGGTCTGTCCCGACAGCGTGCGGCCGCTGGCGTCGGTGATCGTGCCGGAGATCATTACCGGCAGGCGCCTTTTCTTCGCATCGAACCAGCTCTCGATCGCGAACAAGGCGGCCTTGGCATTCAGCGTGTCGAACACGGTTTCCACTAGCAGCACATCGGCGCCGCCATCGACGAGACCATTAATCGCCTCGGTATAGGCGATGACCAGCGCGTCGAAGCTAACGTTGCGAAAGCCCGGGTTGTTGACGTCCGGCGAGATGCTCGCGGTACGATTGGTCGGTCCGAGCACGCCGGCAACGAAGCGCGGCCGGTCCGGCGTCCGCTTCGTCACCGCGTCGGCGGCCTCGCGCGCGACCCGCGCGGCTGTTGCGTTGATCTCGTAGACGAGATGCTCCATCCGGTAGTCGGCCATCGCGATCGACGTCGCGTTGAAGGTATTGGTCTCGATAATGTCGGCACCGGCGTCGAGATAGGCCGTGTGGATATCGCGGATAATGTCCGGCTGCGTCAGCACCAGCAGGTCGTTGTTGCCCTTCAGGTCGCAGGCATGGCCGTCAAAGCGCGTCCCGCGATAATCCGTCTCGCCGAGCTTGTAGCTCTGGATCATCGTGCCCATCGCGCCGTCGAGAATCGCGATACGGGATTTCAGTAGCGCGTTAAATTGTGTGGTGCGGTCTGTCTTCACGGTAATACTCTCTCTCCCGGCGCAAGCGCCGTGTAGCCAAGGGCTTCGGATTAAGGAAGCTCTGAATAATTCGACCCCGAGATTCCATGGATGGGCGAGGTCGAGCGGCGTCGGGAACGGCCGCCGAGGAATCCAGTAACACACGTCGTAGAAAACACTGGATTCCGGGTCTACGCTTCGCTTCGCCCGGAATGACGCATTCATCCGAGTTTCCCCAAGTGGTCGCCGGCGGATTATAGTCCCTGACTGTCGATAAGGTTCACCCGGCGCGGTGTGCGCGGGGCATGGTATTCTAGCATCGTCATCCCGAATTATTGAGAATTGCCAAAGTACCTATCGTGATGATCGCTATCGTATCCCCTCACCCTCGATCCCTCTACCCACAGGGCATAAATCCCGGAAGGAGAGGGAAGAAACGCCCTTCTCCCTCTGGGAGAAGGGTTGGGATGAGGGGATCATATTTTTCCCTGCACAACGGCAATCGATTTGGGTTGACCGGCTTCAAGGATAGTTAACCGATGCGTGCCCGAATCGCCCGATTAGTCCTGCGGATTTCCGCACTGTTACCGCTACCCGTCGCCCATCTGATCGGCACGATGACCGGCTGGCTGATGGCTGTTTTTCCGAACCGCCAGCGGCTGATTTCGACGATCAATGTCCAGCGATGCTTTCCTGAGCTGGATGACCACGCGCGTCGGCAGCGAGTCCGGCGCAGTCTGATCGAGACCGGCAAGACCGCGCTCGAGGTAGGCGCGTTATGGTTGTGGCGCAAGCCGCGCATGCTGGCGCTGGTCAAACAGGTCAGCGGCGAGGACGCATTGAAGGCGGCGCTGGCCGAAGGCCGCGGCGCGATTATCGCCGCACCGCACCTCGGCGCCTGGGAAATGGTCGGCCTGTACTGCTCGGCGCATTATCCGATGACGAGCCTCTACCGCCCGCCGCGCATGGCTGAACTCGACAAGATGATCCGCGAGTCGCGTGAGCGCGCCGGCGCGACGCTGGTGCCGACCGACGCAAGCGGCGTGCGCGCGTTGTACAAGGCGTTGGGCAACGGCGAGTTGATCGGCATACTGCCCGACCAGATACCGAACACCGGCAACGGCCTGTTCGCCCCGTTCTTCGGTAACGATGCCTATACCATGGTGCTGCTACCAAGGCTGGTGCAAAAGACCGGCGCGGCGGTGTTCTTTACCTACGCCGAACGGCTGCCACGCGGGCGCGGCTTTCATCTGCACTTCGTCAAGGCCGATGCGGAAATCGGCGATCCCGACCCGCTGAAGGCAGTCGCCGCGCTCAACCGCGGCGTCGAGCAGTGCGTGCGTTCACTGCCGGAGCAATATCAATGGTCCTACCGCCGTTTCTACATGCGCCCCGGCGGTCAGCTGTTTCACTACAACAAGAGCGATCTACCCACGACCTGACCTATGAGCCTGATCGCCAACCTCGAAAAAATGCTCGCCGCCGGCGCCGATACCGCGCCGTTGCGCTATGGCCTCGCCGACGCGCTGTTTAAAAACGGTGAGGCGAAAAAGGCGCTGGCGCATATCGAACGCGCGCTGGCTATCGATCCCACCTACTCGGCGGCCTGGAAACTCCACGGCCGCCTGCTGGTCGCACTCGATCAGCCGGACCAGGCGATAGCGGTGTACGAGCAGGGCATTCGTGTCGCCGAGACCCGCGGCGACCGGCAGGCGGTGAAGGAGATGGAGGTGTTTCTGAGACGCCTGCGGAAACCCAAGGATTGAGTGCACTACCGCCCTGTCCGGGCACCACCAGAAATTAGTTGCAGGATGGGTTAGACGCATCACGTCATAACCCATCAACCCGTCGCCGACGGCGACGCCTTTTATTCAATTGCCCCCACGCCCGGCGAGGCTCTTTTCTTGTCACGGCCAAAATACTATTTGTAGGTTGGGTGAAGCGAAGCGAAACCCAACAAGGATGTCGCCAACGGCGACGCCTTGATTCAACTACCGGGGCGGCCCGGCGGCCGGTTACTTTCTCTTGCGTGGCCAAGAGAAAGTAACCAAAGAGAAAGCCACCCCGCAGACCTGGTCTCGCTACGCTCGACTCCCCTGCGCTTCTCGCCAGCATTGGCGCTCACGCAAACTCGCACCCTTCGGGTGCTCAGACACGCGTGAGCTTCTTCCAATGCCGGCTGCGATGCTCGGCAGCGTCTGGACGGGGCCGGGGGAAAGCGACTCTGACTCTAGCCGAATACAGTTAGCTGCGATCTTCAAGGGTAGCAGTAAAGAAGTACGGCATTTCAATCTGCTCAGCGACGGAAACTTGCCCTATGTCTATCGGTTCCATTGGAAGTTTTCGGTCACCATCCAACAAATACTCATCGGCAACATGGGCCAAAACACCGGCAGAAAAATCATTAAGCCACCCTACCACTCGTGCGCTTTCATCAATAAGGCGCTCTATAGCTTCTTTAGGATTACCGGCATCTACAACCTCGAGAAGCGCGTAGTTAACGACATACTCAGAAAAATAAAAAAGTGTATTGCCGTTATTTTCTCCCAAGTACATAACGAGCTCTTCCTCATCCAAATCCAGTCCAAAAACAGTTTTTACTTCCTCCATCGAGTAGTGAAATGAAAAGCGATCCCGCACGTCTCTTATAAGATTCTTCTTCCCGAAGTACTGCTTAAGTTTTGCCAAGCTATCCTTTGCATCGTCATTTAACTTACTGTCGTAGCGCCTAGATATATGAGTGCCATGATATCCCGTTCGTATCAGCTCCCAGCCTTCATACAATTTACCAACAAGCATTTTTGCGAAAACGAGCGCTTGCGTTGTGTGAGCGTGAGCTCTCCATTGTGGCTCATCATCGAACTGTGAACACAAATAGAACGTCTTGTTCAAAATGTTGATCTCGTTTATCAAGTGTCCAAGCAACACAAACAAAGCGCGCTCGTCGCCGGGCATTCGCTGAAGGTCTGTCAGCTTAATTCGTGATTGATGGATTATCATTTTTACAATTGACACATAACGATAGTGCAATGCTGATACAAAGGTTTCATGGGCCGCGACATTAGGAATGGTTGTAAAATTGTTATGGATCGATGAGCAGTTGGCAAGGAGCTTCCAGAGCCACCTGCCATATACGCTATCAGCTATGATTTAAATCCCGTCCAGACTCCGCCGAGCGCCCCGGGCATTTTGAGATGAAGCTCACGCGTGTCTGAGCGCCGCGTAGCGGGGCGAGTTTGCGTGAGCGCTCAAAATGCCCGGGGCGCGAGGGGACCCGCGTAGCGGGCGAGGCTGCGGGCGGCCTTTCTTTTGGTTTCTTTTCTTTGGCCGCGCAAAGAAAAGAAACACGCCGCGCGGGCGCGGGAGCCCGCATTGAATAAGGCGTCGCCGCTGGCGACACGAGTTGATCCCCTCACCCTAACCCTCTCCCGGAGGGAGAGGGAAACTTCTATCGCGGGAGGGGACTGCTAGCGCGGCGCGACCTTCTGCCCGACAAACATCGCCTCGCTGCGCATACCGCGCGTGATATCGCCGACACGCCCTTCGTCGCGATAGACCAGCGCGCTCAGCGGCGCGAACAACCGCAGCAGTTCGTTTTCGCTGAGCAGGAACTCGGCGTTGCTCGGTCCGGACGCGGTGATCTTGTTACGGGTAAAGGTCTGGTAGAACAGCAGGCCGCCGGGCTTGAGCGCGTTGATCAGATGCGGCACCAGCGAGCGGTCGAGAAAATGCGCCACGACAATCACGTCAAACTCGTCCTGCGTCAACGGATCGACCAGCACGTCGCGCACCTCGGCCTGCACTGGCAGCGTGCGTTGTTGCGCCCATTCCTCGACGCGCCGCACCGCCACCGGCGAGATGTCCCAGGCCAGGGTCTTCAACCCGTTCTCCGCAAGAAAAAACGCGTTCGCGCCGAGGCCGCAGGCCAGATCCAGCGCAGTGCCTTTCGCCGGCAGCAGATGCGCATTCTCCTCGAGCACGCGGCAGACCGATTGAGGCGGCTTGTCGGCCGCAGCATAGATGCGGTCCCATTTTTCCTGCGTGGCGATATCATTCATAATCCGGACTCCACAAATTGATCAACGACGCCAGAAAGCGGGGGTCAGCAACACCAGTAACGTGAAAACCTCAAGGCGCCCGAGCAGCATTGCGAAAGTGAGCACCCACTTCCCGACGGGCGAAACGCTGGTGAAGTTCGCACTGACGTCACCGAGACCTGGACCCACATTATTCATGCAGGCTGCGACTGCGGAAAACGCGGTCACCAGATCGAGACCCGTTGCCATCAGCATCAGGGACATCAGGCAGTAACAGATCACGTACAACGAGAAGAATCCCCAGATGGCGTCGACGACCCGATAAGGCAGCGTCTTGCCACCGATCTTCACCGGTATCTCGGCATTCGGATGGATCAGGCGCATGATCTCGCGCATCGCCTGCTTGATCAGCAACATCACACGGATCACTTTCAGGCCACCGCTTGTCGAACCGGCGCAACCGCCGATAAAGCTTGCCAGCAACAGCATCGCGGGCAAAAAACCTGGCCAGTCGGCGTATCCGGTCGTTGTGAATCCGGTCGAGGTGATAATAGACACTACCTGGAATACACTGTGACGCAGTGCGGTGCCGAAACTGCTGAACGTGGTGGAGTAGTAGAGGTAAGCCGTGGTAATGACGGATGTCACCGCCAGTATCCATAGATAGGTCCTGAATTCAGAGTCACCGAAATAGGGCCGCGCGCTCAGCGATCTGAACGCGATGAAGTGCAACGCGAAATTGACACCGCCGAGCAACATGAACACCACCCCGACTGCCTCGATCGCCGGGCTGTCGAAGTACGCGAAGCTGAGATCATGTGTCGACAGCCCCCCGGTCGACACGGTTGCAAAACTGTGCGTGATCGAGTCGAACATATTCATACCGGCAAAAAAATAGCCGATCGTGCAGGCGACTGTCAGTCCGAGGTAGATGTACCAGAGCGCCTTGGCGGTTTCGGCGATGCGCGGCGTCAGCTTGTTGTCCTTCATCGGCCCGGGTGTTTCGGCGCGATAGAGCTGCATGCCACCAATACCGAGCATCGGCAGCACGGCGACGGCCAGCACGATGATGCCCATGCCGCCCAGCCATTGCAGTTCCTGGCGATAGAACAACAGCGACGCCGGTAGCCCGTCAAGGCCGACAATGGTGGTCGCGCCGGTCGTCGTCAGCGCAGACATCGATTCGAACATGGCATCGGTGAACGACATGTGCGGGTCGGTGCCAAGCACCAGCGGCAACGCGCCCGACAGCGCCAGCACGGTCCAGAACAATGCCACCACGATAAAACCGTCGCGCAGCCTGAGCTCCCCGCGGCGCGACTGCACCGGGATCCAGAAAATCACACCGGTCAGCAGCACGACGCCGAAGGCGACAACGAACGGCGCCATCGCACCGTCGTCATATAACAACGAAACGGCCATCGGCGGCAACAGCGTAACACTGAACAACATTAACAGGATGCCGACGATGCGCTGGATGACGAAGAGTTGCATGGCGGCGTGTCAGGTGTTCTCGTCTGCCAAAGGCGCTACCCGGTAATGCATCAGACGAACGTGATACCGACCTGGAACAATTGTTCGACCTCGACGATGCGCTTCTTGTCCATCAGAAACAGGATCACGTGATCCTCGGCCTCGATCATCGTGTCGTGGTGGGCGATGATGACCTGGTCCTTGCGCACGACAGCGCCGATGCTGGCGCCTTTAGGCAGCTTGATCTCCTCGACGGTGCGCCCGACAACCTTGGAAGAATTGCGGTCGCCGTGCGCGATCGCCTCGATCGCCTCTGCGGCGCCGCGCCGCAGCGAATGTACCACGGCGACGTCACCGCGGCGTACGTGCGCCAGCAGACTGCCGATGGTCGCCTGCTGCGGCGACACCGCGATATCGATGGAGCCGCTTTCGACCAGATCGACGTACGCGGCGCGGTTGATCAGTGCGATCACCTTGCGCGCGCCAAGCTTCTTGGCCAGCAGCGATGACAGGATGTTCGCCTCGTCATCGTTGGTCACCGCGCAGAACACATCGGTGTTCTCGATGTTCTCCTCGCGCAGCAACTCGCCGTCCGCGGCGTCGCCGGCCAGCACGATCGCCTTGTCCAGCGTCTGGCAGATGGTGCGCGCCCGCTCGCGGTTGCGGTCGATCAGTTTCACCTGGTAGTCGTTTTCCAGCCGGCGCGCCAGACGCAGGCCGATGCGTCCGCCGCCGGCGATCATGACGCGCTTGTACGGGCGATCGAGGCGGCGCAGCTCGCTCATCACGGCGCGGATATGCTCGGCGGCGGCGATAAAGAACACCTCATCGTCGGCCTCGATGACCGTGTCGCCGGTCGGATAGATCGGCTCGCCGCGCCGGAAGATCGCGGCGACACGCGTATCGACGCGCGGCATGTGCTCGCGTAGCGCGCGCAGCTTGTTGCCGACCAGCGGCCCGCCATGGTAGGCGCGCACGGCCACGAGCTGCGCCTTGCCGCCGGCAAAGTCGAGCACCTGCAGCGCACCCGGATTCTGGATCAGCTTGGTGATGTAGTCGGTGACGACCTGCTCCGGACTGATCAGCACGTCGATCGGCAGCGCCTCCTGCGTAAACAGCTGCGGAAAAGAAAGATACTCGCTGCCGCGTACCCGGGCGATTTTGGTCGGGGTATGAAACAGCGTGTAGGCGACCTGGCAGGCGATCATGTTGGTCTCGTCGCTGCTGGTCACAGCGAGAATCATGTCGGCGTCCTCGGCGCCGGCGCGCTTCAGCACCTCGGGGTGGGAGGCCTGGCCGTGCACGACACGCAGGTCCAGCCGGTCCTGTAGCTCGCGCAGCCGGTCGACGTCGTGATCGACAACAGTAATGTCATTGGCTTCACTGGCGAGATGACCCGCCATTGAACCACCCACCTGGCCGGCGCCGAGAATAATGATTTTCATAACGGCGGCCGGGACTCCGGCGACACCGTGCGATCACCGGATACCACGGAGCCACCCATGCCTGGTACGACTGTGCAAACCAATGATACGACCCTCCCCCCGCCTGCGTGCGCCGCAACGTTTGCAGCGCGGTGCCGATTATATGTCTTTTCGGGGTTACTTTTCCTGCCATTCACCCTTGGGGTTGATGCCCAGCGCGCGCATTTTCCGATAGAGGTGGGTGCGCTCCATGCCGGCCAGCTTGGCCACCTGACCGACACTGCCGCCGGTCGCACGCAACTGGTGTTCCAGATAGGCGCGCTCGAAACGCTCGCGCGCGTCGCGCAACGGCAGATCGAAATCCGATGCCGCGCCCGGCGAGTGCTGGATGGCGGTGCCCAGCGCGACATCCACCTCATCGACGCCGATCTCGTCACCGCTGCCGAGTATCAGCAACCGCTGCACCAGATTCTTCAGTTCGCGCACGTTGCCCGGCCAGCCGTAATTCCGTAAACGGTTCTGCGCGGCAACGGAGAACTCGCGGTATGGCAGACGCTCGTGCATCACGAAATAGTCGACGTAGTAGCTGAGCAGGTCCGACACGTCCTCGCCGTGATGGCGCAACGGCGGGATCTTTACCGGTACGACGTTGAGCTGGTAGAACAGGTCTTCGCGGAATCGGCCGGACTGAATCCCCTGATCGAGGTCGCGGTGACTGGCGGAGATGATGCGCACGTCAAAGGCAACCGGCTCATGACCGCCGACGCGCAGGAAGGAGCGATTTTGCAGCGCGGCGTGCAGCTTGGCCTGTAACGCCGCATCCATATCGCCGACCTCGCTCAGAAACAGGATGCCGCCGTTGGCCTGTTCCAGCAACCCGTAGCGGACCCTCCCGCCGTCCTCGTTGCCGAACAGTTCGATCGCGGCGTTTTCCCTGGCGATCGATGCGACGACGACATCGACGAACGGCCCATCGGCACGCGCGCTCCTGCTGTGCAGATAGCGCGCGAACAGCTCCTTACCGGACCCCGCCTCACCGGAGATCAGCACCCAGGCCTCGGTCTGCGCGATGCGTTCGACCTGATCGCGCAGCTCTTTCATGACCAGACTGCGGCCGACCGGCTCGATCAGCGGCTGCGTGGTCTTGCGCAGACCGACGTTTTCACGCCGCAGCTTGTCGGCCTCCAGCGCGTGCTTGACGGTAATCAGCAGCTTCGCCAGTGACAGCGGCTTTTCGAGATAATCATAGGCGCCGTAGCGGGTCGCCTCGACCGCGGTTTCGACCGTGCCGTGGCCGGATATCATGATGACCGGCGGCTCCGGCTTGCCTTCGGGCGCCCACTCCTTCAGCAGACTGATGCCGTCGATGTCCGGCATCCAGATATCCAGCAACACGAGGTCGGGTCGGCGGGTACGGCGCGCCTCGCGCGCGGTCTCGCCGTTTTCGGCAATGCTGACGACATACCCTTCGTCCTCGAGTATCTCGCGCATCAGGCGCCGGATATCGGGTTCATCGTCGACGACGAGAATATGAGGTGCGCTCATAACGATCACTCCCTAACGATGCGACTGTTTCTTTCGCGGGTCATCATGAGTCCAATTACCTGGCTGTGGTTCGTCATTGTAATCCCAATCCGCGTCGTCAACACCAGTGGCGGCATGCGGCAGCTGCACCGTGATACGCGCGCCGCCGGCGGTGATACTCTCGGCAAGCACCACGCCGCCGTGCTCCTCGACGATTTTTTTCACGATCGCGAGCCCGAGCCCGCTGCCCTTGGGCTTGGTGGTGACGTACGGTTCGAACATCTTGCCCTCGAGTCCGCTCGAAAATCCCGGGCCATTGTCCTCAACGCACAGTTCCGCGATGCGGAAGCCATCCTCATCGATGGCGCGCGTCGTGACGATGATCCTGCCGTCGGTGACTTCGCCGACCGCTTCGATCGCATTCTTGACCAGATTGTGGAGCAACTGATTGATGCGCCCCGGATCGGCCTGGATATCCGCCAGCTGCCCGTCGAGGCGCGCCTCAATCGGAATATGCGGCTCGGCGCCGCGATACAGTTCCAGCACTTCATTGATAACGCGGTTCAGGTTCAGCGACTGCAGCTTCAGATGGGGCGCCCGGGCGTAGTCGCTGAACGCCTTGACCATTTCCTTCATCACCTCGACCTGCTGGACGATGGTATGCGTGGCGCGGTCCAGCACGTCGGCATCCGCCGGGCTCATCGTACCCAGATACTTGTGCCGCAGACGTTCGGCGGCCAGCTGGATAGGCGTCAACGGATTCTTGATCTCGTGCGCGAGACGCCGCGCCACTTCGCCCCAGGCGGCATCGCGCTGCGCCTGCACCAGCGTGGTCACGTCATCGAATACGATCACGTGGCCGGCCGTCATGTCGCCGACATTCGGCAGCGGCGCGCCACGGGTCATCAGCACCTGGCGCCCGCCCGGACCGAAGAACGTGATCTCCTCGCGCCACTCCTGCGCACGGCCAGTCAGATGATTCTCGATCGAATCGACGAAGTGACCGAGATAATGATTGGCGTCGAGCAAGCCGTGCAACGGCCCGCCGACGCAGTCTTCCATGTCGACACCGAGGATCAGGCTGGCCGCCGCATTGGCGGTGCGCAACGTCCCGTCCGCGCCGAGCGTCAGCACGCCCGACGACAGTCGTCCGACCACCGCCTCCAGGTAGGCGCGCTGGCGCTCCGCCTGCGCCTGGCTGCGCTCCGCGTCATCGCGTGCGATCGCGATCTTGCGCGTCATGTCGTTGAACGATTCGACAAGAAACCCGAGTTCGTCATTGCTGGTGAGCGGCAGGCGCCGGTCGTAGTCGCCGGCGGCTACCGCGCGGGTGCCGACCGCCAGCACGCGGATCGGCGCCACCAGGCGCCGTGCCGCGTAGAACGCGGTCCAGACCGCCGCGAGCAGGCTCAACAACAACACCAGCGACAAGGTCACGGTAAAGCTGAACTTCAACGGACCGCGCATATAGGACAGCCGCTCGTAGTCGGCGAACGCCGCCTGCGCGCTTTCGGCCAGTATATTCAGCCGCTGCGCCACCGGGTACAGCGCCTGCAGGATGATCTGTTCGGCGATCGTGTCGGACTGGTCGACGGTCACGACGACACGGATGGCCAGACCGGTATCACTGACCGGATCCAGTCCGGCAAACGGATGGCCCTGCTTCAGCTGCGACAGTATCGCGCTGTTCGGCCGGTCAGGCACGATCCGGGTGGCATCGACACTGCTGGACGCGATGATATGGCCGCTCGGCGTCAGCAACGTCAACTCGTTCGCCTCGCGCTGATCGCGCAAATCGTTGAGCCGCGGCGCCAGCTGGCGTTCCGGCAGACCGGAAAGTGATTCAGCCATCTGTTGCGTCTGCCGCAGCGATTCGCGGATACGCATATCCAGCGCGGCGCGACTCAGCTCAAGCGCATCATGCAGACCCCGCTCAACGCGCACGTCGAACCAGCTGTCGATGCCGCGATGCAGAAACTGCAGTGAAAAGTAGTACACGACCGTCACCGGCGCGAGAGCGAGCAGCACGAAGATGACCACCAGGCGCACCGTCAGGCGTGAACCCATCGCCCTGAGACGATACTGGCGCACCAGGCGCTGCATGTTGACGATGATCAGCCAGACGAGAAGGATCAACCCCGCCAGATTGAAAATGAACAACAGCGAATACAGGCGGCCGAACTTTTCCGAGTTCTCGGTCGCGACGCTCATCAGGTACAGCGACCCGAGCAGCAGCGCGACGATCACAATGACCGGAGCGGCCTCGCTGCCGAAACGCTTTAAAATGGGAGCGGCCATGTATACCTTGCGCTGGCGAGACGCCAGTCAGAACTGAAGTAGGCGATGACGCGCATCGGCACCGGCAGTGCCTCGATATCCAGCGAGACGCCCATGCTCACCATATAACGCTCGCCCGGTACCAGCAATTTTCGATCGAGTATCGGCAGATCGAGGACGGCCCCCAGCACCGACAGGGCGATACCCAGCGTCGGCAGCGCGTGCTGGGCGCCGCTGTTGAGGTTCTTGACCAGATATTGGTCGGTCAGTGCGTGGTATTGCAGCTGGTAGCGCTGCTGCAGGCTGGCGACATCCTCGTCCCAGACGTAATCGCGGATACGCATGACATCGATTTCCAGCAAGAACGTCAACGGCACACCGTTATCGAGCGCCTCCAGTGCCTGCTCGCTCAGAGCGTAATCTATCGTCGCGTCGAGCCAGTAGACCGAGTCCACCAGCGTCGTTTCGGCGTGCTTGATCTTGAAATCGGCCGCGCCGGCGAAACCGGGCATGACGGCCAGCGGCAGCAGGCCGCCGAGTAGCAACATCCATCGAAGGTTATGACGCAGTCGCTGCATATCGTGTCAGGCGCGGACGCCACGCGGGTAGTCGCTTAATCAGGCCTTTTGCAGGCATGCATAATAGAATCCGTCCATATCGTCTTCCCCCGGCAGGATCTGGCGCCCTGCATCACATGCATGTCCCCAGGAAACATCGAGCGGCCGCTCAACGGCATCGCCGTGAGTGCGCAGAAACCATGCTGTCTGGGCGACGTTTTCCTCGGGAAGCACCGAGCAAGTCGCGTACAACAGCATACCCCCGGAGCCCAGCAAGGGCCACAGGGATTCCAGCAGGCGTTGCTGTTCGTCACGGACGGCGTTGATATCCGCCGGTCGCCGCAGGTATTTGATGTCCGGATGGCGGCGTATCACGCCGGTCGCCGAACACGGCGCATCGAGCAGTATCCGGTCGAACGGCCGGCCATCCCACCAGGCATCGGGCTGCGCGGCATCGGCAACAACGATACGTGCATGCAAACCGAGCCGGCGCAGGTTGTCGTCGATGCGCGTTGCGCGGTCGGCGTCGTTGTCGACGGCCACCAGCTCCGTCAACCCCGGTTGCGCCTCCAGCAGATGCGCGGTCTTGCCGCCGGGCGCCGCGCAGGCGTCCAGCACACGCTGGCCGGCTCGCACCGCCAGCAGCGGCGCGGCGAGCTGGGCGGCGGCGTCCTGCACCGATACCAGGCCATCGCCAAAGCCGGGCAGCCTGGCGACATCAACGGGTTTCTCAAGAATGACACCGGTGCTGCCGTGAACGACGGCCCGCGCCTCGTATCCGGCCTGCCGCAAACACGCGAGATAATCGTCGCGGCTGATCCGGCAGCGGTTGACGCGCAGCGTCATCGGCGCGTGCCGGTTGTTGGCATCCAGCAACGCCTGCCAGTCGTCCGGCCACGCCTGTTGCAGACGATCGAGCAACCACGCCGGATGCGCGGTGCGCGCGGTTATATCACGGTCGACCTCCGCGAGCAGCGCCGCCGCGTTGCGCTGGAACGCACGCAACGACCCGTTGACCAGACCGGTCGCCCAGGACTTCTTCAGATGTTTGCAGGAATCCACCGTTGCCGAAATGGCCGCGTGCGGCGGCACGCGCATATAGATCAACTGGTAGAGACCGAGTAACAGCAGGCAATGAATGTCATCGTTGCCCGGTTTGAGCGGACGGTCCAGCAAACGACCGATCACGGCGGCGAGCCGCAGGTGCCAGCGCATCACGCCGTAACAAAGTTCCTGCACCAGCGCGCGGTCACGCGGCGATGCCGCCAGCTCCAGGCGCGCGGTCAGTGTCGTGCCGAGACTGCGGCGCGCGGCGATAACGTCGGTCAGTACGGTGGCGGCAAGGGTGCGGGCATCCATCGGTTTCTATGCGCCGGAAGAACTGCATCGTCCCGCTATGGGGACGACGGCGCCAGACGCATGCCAGGCCGGATGCGATCGCGGTTCGCGTTCAGGAAATCGGCGACCGGCATGCGCTTGCCGCCCGGCAGCTGGAGCTCCGCTATTCTCAGCATACCGTGGCCGGTGGCGACATCGATGCCGTCCCGCGTCAGCCCGGTCACGGTACCGGGCGGCGCGGCGAGCTCGCACTCTATCGCCACCGCCTGCCACACGCGCAAGATTACGTCGCCCGCGCGGGTGTACGCGACCGGCCACGGGTTATACGCGCGGACCCGGCGCTCAAGATCCGCCGCGGCGACGGTCCAGTCCAGCATCGCGTCCGATTTGATGATTTTCGGGGCATAGCAAACACCGTCCTCCGGCTGCGGCATGGCGTTAGCGCAACCGTGCTCGATGTCGGTCATTGCCTGCAACAGAACATCGCCGCCAACCAGCGCCAGCCGGTCATGCAGGGTTTGCGCGGTATCGTCCGGCAGCACCGGACAGGCCGCGCTGACCAGCACGTCGCCGGTATCCAGGCCTTTGTCCATCTGCATGATCGTCACGCCGGCCATCGCGTCACCGGACAGAATCGCGTGCTGGATCGGCGCCGCACCGCGCCAGCGCGGCAACAACGAGGCGTGGACGTTGATGCAACCGTGGCGCGGTATGTCCAGCACGGCCGCCGGTAATATCAGCCCGTAGGCGACCACCACCATGATATCCGCCGTCAGTTCGCGCAAGGTTTGCTGAATTTGCGGGCTCCTTAGCGTGTCCGGTTGCAAAACCGGGATACGCCCGACAGCCGCCAGTTGCTTGACCGGCGACGGCGCCAGCTTGCGGCCCCGGCCGGCCGGCCGGTCGGGCTGCGTCAGCACCGCACACACGTGATGCGATGAAGACAACAGACTCTTTAGAACGGTTGCGGCAAATTCCGGGGTGCCGGCGAAAATCACCTTCATGGCGTTCCATACCACCGCATCGCGGTCCGCGTCGCTGTCATTCCGCTCAGCCCGTCCGGCTGACCCGCGAGGAAATATCGCCCGCACCGCTCACATCGTTTGACGCCGCAGTTTTTCCATCTTCTTGCGTATCCGCCCGCGCTTGAGTTCCGACAGATAGTCGACGAACAATTTGCCATCCAGATGATCGATTTCGTGCTGAATACACACCGCCAGCACGCCGCCGGTCTCGATGTCCAGTACATGGCCGCCGCGATCCAGCGCCCGCACCTTGATCCACTCGGCGCGCTCGACCGGTTCGTAGATTCCCGGCACCGACAGGCAGCCCTCTTCCATCTGCACTGTGCCCTGCCGCTGCACGATTTCCGGATTGACCAGCGCTAAAGGTTTGCTCTTATCGTCCGTAATATCGACCACGATAACCCGTTTGGCGACGTCGACCTGCGGGGCGGCAAGCCCGACGCCAGGCGCGTCATACATCGTTTCCAGCATGTCGTCGATCAGCGTACGGATGTCCCGGGAGACCTCCGGAACAGGCTCGGCGATTATCCGCAACTGCGGATCCGGATAATGCAAGACGTGAAGTATCGACATGTGACCCGTTTCACCTAATATATAGCGCATGGACTGATAGCATGATATTAATGATTACCGGCGTCCTGCACCAGACGGCTGGAGCCAGGACGGCAATTTGGCTAAACTCGCGCACACGTGACCTTGGGGAGCGGCCATGTTAACAAAAAGAACATTATTGAGCCTGTTATTCGGCGTGATCTTCGCCGGTATTGCGTTCGCCGATACGGTGAAACTCAATCCTGATCATCCGGATCGTTACGTCGTCGTCGCGGGCGACACGCTGTGGGATATTGCGGGGCGTTTTTTGCGCGAGCCATGGCTGTGGCCGGAAATCTGGCATATCAACCCCGAAATCGCCAATCCCCATCTGATCTATCCCGGTGACGTTATCGCGCTGAGTTTCCGTGAAGACGGCACACCGGTGTTATCCGTCGAGCGCGGCCAGGCGACGACGGTCAAGCTGTCACCACAGATCAGAACGGAAGATATCGCCCAGGCGATTCCGACCATCACGCCGGGACTCATCAAGCCGTTTCTTGAACAGCCACAGGTGTTGTCCAAGACGGAATATGAAAAGGCCCCGTACGTCGTCGCCGGCGAAGAAAGCCGGTTGATCAGCGGCACCTCCAACAAGATCTATGTGCGCGGCCTCAATGAGGCGGCCGGCAGCCGTTACAGCATCGTGCACATCGGCGAAGCGTTGCGTCAACCGGGCAAAAAGGAAGTACTCGGCTACGAGGCGATCCACGCGGGTGATGCCGTGGTCGAGGCGTTCGGCGATCCGGCGACCCTGCAGATCGTGGATGCAAAGCGCGAGGTACTGATCGGCGACCGTCTGGTTCAGGTCGATGCCAAGCCGTTCGAGGCCTATTTCATGCCGCGCGCGCCGGGCCGCATTGTCAACGGCAACATCATTGCGGTACGTGACGCCGTGTCTCGCGTCGGACGGTATCAGGTTGTCGTAATCGATCTCGGCGCCAACGATGGCCTCGAAAGTGGTCATGTGCTGGCGATTTTCCAGAAGGGCGATACTATCCGGGACGTGGTTTCCGGCGGCAAACAGGTGACGTTGCCGGAACGGCGTGCCGGTGAGTTAATGGTGTTCCGTACCTTTGAGCGCGTCAGCTACGCGTTGGTGATGGAGGCCGCGTACGATATCCGGCTGAACGACGCGGTTAAAAATCCCTGAACGCCGCCATCGATCAGCCTTGGCCACGCAAGGAACCCCAGGTTGACTGACCCCGCCGGTCAACAGACAGCCCGAAACGAACGCCAGATATCGCCAACCGCCCCCGGCGATCTACGCTACTGGCTCGCGCTGCATCACGCGCCCGGCGTCGGCGTGGCGGCATTCCATCAGTTGCTGCAGCAATTCGGCAGCCCTCAGGCAGCATTCGAGTCCGGCGCCGGTGCATTTTCCACGGGCCGCTGGCGGCGCCAGACACTGGACTACCTGGCCGCCCCCGACTGGCAGGCGGTCGACGCGGAACTCGCCTGGGCCCGGCAACCGGACAACCATGTCATCACGTTTCGTGATCCACGCTACCCGGCGCTGCTGCGCGAGATTGCCGATCCGCCACCGCTGCTTTACCTGCACGGCAATCCCGCTGCACTCAGCGCGCTGCAACTCGCCATCGTCGGCAGCCGTAACCCGACACCGGGCGGCGTCGACACCGCGCACGATTTCGCGCGCTTTCTGGCAGGTGCCGGTCTCGCGATCTGCAGCGGCCTCGCGTTGGGGGTGGATGCCGCCAGTCACCGCGGCGCGCTTGCCGGCGGCGGGATGACGATCGCGGTGATGGGTACCGGTCTCGACCGCGTCTACCCTGCTCGTCACCGGGATTTGGCCCACCAGATTGCCAATAACGGCGCGCTGGTATCCGAATTCAGACTCGGCACGGCGCCACGCCCGGAGAACTTTCCGCGCCGTAACCGTCTAATTAGCGGGTTGAGCCTCGGCACACTGGTCATTGAAGCCGGCATATCCAGCGGTTCGCTGGTGACCGCACGTCTGGCCGCCGAGCAGGGACGCGAAGTGTTCGCGATTCCGGGTTCGATCCACAATCCGCTCGCCAAGGGCTGCCATCTGCTGATACGCCAGGGCGCGAAACTCGTTGAAAACGCGGGCGATGTCCTCGAGGAACTGGGGCCGCTCGCGGGCGTGGCGGCAGCGAATCTGCCGCGGCAGGACGTGGTTGAACCCACGCCGGAATTTTCTGGCCCGGAAAATATAGTGTTGAAACACTTGGGTTTTGAGGCCTTGTCCATCGATACACTGGTGGCAAAGAGCGGCATGGCGCCGGAAATCGTTTCGGCCTCGCTGGTGGCATTGGAATTGCTGGGTCAGGTATCATCCGCGGCAGGCGGCAGATATTGTCGCGTGCATAAGAGCAGGTGAGATGAAAGAAACCGTCATAGATGTACTGATGTATTTGTTCCAGAACTATATCGATGGCGACCTCGAGATCGGCTCGGACCGCGAGACCCTCAAGGTCGAGTTGACGGCGGCCGGTTTCCCGCACGCGGAGATCGCCAAGGCCTTCAACTGGCTCGAAGGCCTGTCGATCGTGCACGACGGTATTCTGAAAAAACCGGAACCTGCGGCCCAGTCCACCCGCATCTATACGCTGCACGAAATGCGCAAGCTCAATCTGGAATGCCGCGGTTTCATGCTTTACCTGGAACAGAACGGCATCGTTGATACCACCACCCGTGAACTTATTATCGATCGCGTCATGGCCCTCGAATCGCTGGAGATCAGTCTCGACCAACTCAAGTGGATCGTCCTGATGGTGCTGTTCAACCAGCCCGGCCAGGAAGCCGCCATCGCCTGGATGGAGGATCTCTTCTTCGAAGAGTCCGTCGTCAGCATTCACTAGCCGCTCGTAAACCGTTGGTAAACCCACTCGTAGACTTCTTATGAGTAAGAATCTCGTCATCGTCGAATCGCCGGCCAAGACCAAGACGCTGAAGAAGTATCTTGGCAATGATTTCCAGGTTCTGGCGTCGTACGGCCACGTCCGCGATCTGGTGCCCAAGGAAGGCGCCATTGATACCGAACATGACTTCGCGATGAAGTATCAGTTGATCGAAAAAAACGCGAAACATGTCGATGCGATCATCAAGGCGATGAAGAGCGCCGATGTACTTTACCTGGCAACCGACCCTGACCGCGAGGGAGAAGCGATCTCGTGGCATGTTTACGAGATTTTGAAGAACCGGAAGGCCCTTAATAAAAAGACGGTCTACCGCGTCGTGTTCAACGAGATCACCGAGCGGGCGATCCGCGAGGCAATTGAGCATCCACGCGAGTTGTCAGTGGATTTGATCGACGCCCAACAGGCGCGTCGCGCACTGGATTATCTGGTCGGTTTCAACCTGTCGCCGCTGCTGTGGAAAAAAATCCGCACGGGGCTGTCGGCTGGCCGCGTGCAAAGCCCGGCGTTGCGGATGATCGTCGAGCGCGAGCTGGAAATAACCAAATTCCAGCCGCGTGAATACTGGACGATAGAGGCCGACGCGCAGGAGAAAGACAGCGCGTTCGTCGCGAAGCTCAGCCAGTACCGTGGCGAGAAGATCGCCCAGTTCAGCATCACCGCAACCGATGATGCACATCAGGCCAGAGATGCGCTGCTGAAGGCGGCCGGCGGCAAGCTGACGGTACTGGACATCGAGAAAAAACAGCGCAAACGCAAGCCGGCGCCACCGTTCACGACCTCCACGCTGCAGCAAGAGGCCTCACGCAAACTCGGCTTCAATGCGCAGCGCACGATGCGCACCGCACAGCAGCTTTATGAAGGTATTGATACCGGCAATGGCGCCGAAGGTCTGATCACCTATATGCGCACCGATTCGCTGAATCTCGCGACTGAAGCGCTCGAGGAAATCCGCAGCTACATCGCGAAACGCTACGGCAACACCAATCTTCCAAAGGAAGCGAATCTCTACAAGACAAAATCCAAGAACGCCCAGGAAGCCCATGAGGCGATCCGTCCGACGTCGATAGAGCGTCAGCCCGACGACATCAAGGACCATCTGTCCAAGGATCAGCACAGACTTTATGAGCTGATCTGGAAGCGCACAGTAGCGTGCCAGATGATCCACGCAACGATTGATACGGTCGGCGTCAACCTGGGCGCCGGCAAGGACAATATTTTCCGTGCCACCGGCTCGACCATCACCGACCCCGGCTTCATGGCCGTGTATCAGGAAGGCGTCGATGACAGCAAGGGCGGCGAGGAGGAAAACCTGCTGCCACCGCTGCAGACCGGGCAGCAGGTGCTGTTACAGGCGATCCGTGCGGAGCAGCATTTCACCGAGCCACCGCCGCGCTTTTCGGAGGCGACACTGGTCAAGACGCTCGAAGAGTATGGCATCGGCCGGCCATCCACCTATGCATCGATCATCTCGACCCTGCTCGCGCGTGAGTACGTGGTGCTCGACAAGCGGCGCTTCAAGCCCACCGACGTCGGCTATGTCGTCAACAAGTTTCTGACCGCCTATTTTTCCGACTATGTCGACTATGACTTCACCGCACGGCTTGAGGACGAGCTAGACGCGGTATCGCGTGGCGAAAAGGAATGGGTGCCGCTGCTCAAGAAATTCTGGGCCCCGTTCAAGAAGCTCGTCGATACCACCGAGGAAAACGTCCAGCGCAAGGACGTGACTCAGGAAGCGCTCGACGAGCAGTGTCCCAAGTGCGGCAAGACCCTGACCATACGGCTTGGCCGCCGGGGCCGGTTCGTCGGTTGCTCTGCGTTCCCGGAGTGTGACTACACGCGTAATCTGGGCGACGACTCCAATGCCCCAGAGGCCGAGGTCGTAGAGGGACGCACGTGTCCCAAATGTAACGCGCCGCTGGTAGTGCGCCACGGCCGTTACGGAAAATTCATCGGTTGCAGCGCCTATCCGAACTGCAATCACATGGAGCCGCTGGAAAAGCCGTCGGATACCTGCGTCGAGTGCCCCGAGTGCCACAAGGGCAACATGCTGAAACGCAAATCGCGCAACGGCAAGATCTTTTACTCGTGTGCCAACTATCCGAAATGCAAATATGCGGTATGGAACGAACCGGTCAATGAGGCCTGTCCGTCATGCAGCTGGCCGATGCTGACCATCAAAACCACCAAACGCCGCGGCACTGAAAAGGTCTGCCCGCAAAAGGAATGCGGCTACGCCGTGCCGCATGATGCCGAAGAGGAATCCGAGACCGGCTGAAGCGATGTTTTCGATCAGGTGTGCGTGGCGGCGTCGACCGTCCTGCGATCCAGGTGCGGCGCAAACAGCTCGATAAACGCATACATATAGCCACGTAAAAATCCGCCCCGGCGTATACCGATTCGCGTCGTGCTCGGTTCAAACAGATGACCCGCGTCGATCGCGCGCAGACCGGTATCCTTCTGCGGATTAAACGCCATCGACGCCAGCAGCCCGACGCCCAGCCCCAGTTCCACATACGTCTTGATCACATCGGAATCGATCGCGGTCAGCACGACGTTGGGTTTCAGGTGACGTTCCTCGAACGCCTGGTTGATCTTCGAGCGGCCGGCAAACGCAAAGTCATAGGTCACGACGGGATACTTCGCGATCGCTTCCAGCGTCAACGGCTGTTCGTCGAGCAGCGGGTGACCGGGCGTCGTAACCACACAGCGATTCCACTCGTAACATGGCAGCATCACCAAATCCTCGAACAGATGGATCGCTTCGGTCGCAATCGCGATGTCCGCCACGCCCGATACCACCATGTCGGAAATCTGCGTCGGGCTGCCTTGATGCAGACTCAGCCGCACGTTGGGATATTGCTCCGTGAATCGCTTGATCACCGGCGGCAGCGCATAACGTGCCTGCGTATGTGTCGTCGCGATCGACAAATTGCCCTGTGCCTCGTCGGTGAACTCGAAACCGATCTGGCGGATATTATCGATCTCGCTCAATATCCGCTCGGCCTTGGCGAGTATCGCGCGCCCCGGCTGCGTGACGCCGACAAAACGTTTGCCGTTACGCTCGAAGATCTGGACGTTGAGTTCGTCCTCCAGCAGACGTATCTGGTTGCTCACGCCCGGCTGAGCCGTATGCAACGCAGCGGCGGCGGCGGATACGCTCAAGCCGCAACGGGCAACCTCACGGATATACCTCAGTTGTTGCAGTTTCATAATCGCAGACCCTGACCGATATACGTAAAGATGATTAATATAGCAGTTATTGGCAGTTCCTATGATATAGGCACTTTGCTATATTCGGCGCCAAGCGGGTCCGATCACGTGACCGGCCACCCGTTATTACGGAAATTCATGGATCTCTTGGACCTATGATCGATTGGGGTTATACCGCGTCCGGATTCCTGGTCGGCGCGCTCATCGGATTGACCGGCGTCGGCGGAGGTTCGCTGATGACGCCGTTGCTGATCTTCGTCTTCGGCATCCAACCTGCGCTTGCCGTAGGCACAGACCTGTTGTTTGCCGCGATCACCAAGACCGGCGGCATCTGGGCGCACGCGCGCCGCTCGACGGTGGACTGGCCTGTTGTGCGGCTGCTGGCCAGCGGCAGCGTACCAACTGCGCTCGTAACCGTCTATTTCCTGAGCGTTATTGACGCGAAGGGCTGGAAAGTCGACACGCTGGTGACGAGCGGACTGGGAGTGGCGCTGATCCTGACCGCGATTGCGATCCTGTTCAAGCAACGCATTCAGCAACTCGGTACGCAGCTCGCGGCGGGGGCACCGCGGCTTGCCGCCCGTCGCCCGGCGATCACCGTCCTCGCCGGCGTTCTATTAGGAATACTGGTGCCGATATCCTCGGTAGGCGCCGGGGCGCTGGGGGTCGCGATCCTGTTTTTCCTGTATCCGCGGCTGCCCGTTATCCGTATTGTCGGCACGGATATCGCCCATGCGGTGCCCCTGACGCTGGTCGCCGGACTCGGGCACCTGCACCTCGGCAATGTGGATTTTTCGTTACTGGGCGCGCTGTTACTGGGTTCGCTGCCGGGCATTTACGTCGGCAGCCATCTCGGATCGGTGATTCCCGAGCGCGTGACGCGGCCGATACTGGCCAGCGTTTTGATGTTGATTGGCTTCAAATTTGTTCTGGCATGAACAGCAATTGACGTATAATCGGCGCCTTTTCCGCGCCCGTCAGTCCCCGGAGATTCAGTGATGGATGAAAAAGTAGTCAGCCTGGTGAATTACGACGAGATCGATCGTTACGAGGACAACGTCCGTTCGTTCCTCAACGGCGGCATGGACGGCGAACGCTTCATGGCGTTTCGTTTGCAGCACGGCATCTACGGCCAGCGCCAAGACGGCGTACAGATGGTACGCATCAAACTGCCGGGCGGCGGCCTCAAACCGGATCAGCTGCGGGCGGTGGCGGATGTCGTCGAGACATATTCACAGCACGGCACCGCGCATGTCACGACCCGTCAGGATTTTCAGGTTCATTACATCCCGCTGAAAGACACGCCGGCCGTGATGCGCCGCATCGGCGAGGCCGGCCTGACCACGCGCGAGGCGTGCGGCAACACGGTGCGCAACATCAGCGCATGCGCGCTGGCCGGCGTCTGCCCGCATGAACATACCGACGTCACGCCGCTGGTGCATGGCGCTGCCAACCGCTTTCTGCGCCATCCGCTGACGCAACATCTGCCGCGCAAGTTCAAGATCAGCTTCTCCGGCTGCGAGTCCGATTGCGCGCAGGGCATGATTCACGACCTCGCCGTCGTCGCACGGCATAAAGACGGCCGTTTCGGCTTCAAGGTCATGGCCGGCGGCGGGCTCGGTCACAAGCCGCACGAGGCGGTCACCGTTGAGGAGTTCATCGAAGAAAAAGATCTGCTGCCAGTGATGGAGGCGGTGATTTCACTGCACCACCGCTATTCCGATCGCAAGCGCCGCGCCAAGGCGCGCATCAAGTTCCTGGTCGACCGCTTCGGACCGGAGGGATTCATCGAGAAGTACAAGGAAGAAGTCGCGCGCACGCGGCTCGCCTACACCAACCAGCCCCATATGAAAAGCGCGTGGCAGAAAGGCGCGGACGGCAACGTGCGCGTGGTCGCCGGCGCGCCGCGCAAGCTGCTCGGCCAGAAACAGAACGGCCTGAACATCTTTCCGATCCGCCTGCCGATCGGTGACATCACCGTCGCGCAACTGCGCGGTGTCGCGGCCATGATGGAACAGGAAGGACTGGACGATATTCGCGCGACGCAGGACCAGAACCTGATGCTGTGCAACGTGCCGACGGCCCGCGTCGCCGCGATCCGCAACGCGCTGGGTACGCTCGGTCTGGGCGAACCGAAAACCGGCGACGACGTGGTCGCGTGCCCCGGCACGTCGACCTGCCGCCTTGGCATCACCTCATCAACCATACTCGGCCCGCAACTGAGCGGCGGCCAGCACGACCTGCGCGTGCGCGTCAGCGGCTGCCATAACGGCTGCGCACAACCGGAGTCCGGTGACATCGGTATCTACGGCGAAGGCAGCCGCCTGCACGGCAAGCTGGTCCCGCATTACCAGATGTATTTCGGCGGCGACGGCCGCAACGGCGGCGGCATCGGCTTCAAGGGCCCGTCAATACCGTCGGTGCGCATCAAGACCGCGATCCAGCGCGTCGAGGACACGTTCGCGAGTGATCGCAGCGCAGACGAGACGTTCTTTCAATGGACGCGCCGCAAGGGCAAGGAATACTTCTCGGAACTGCTGCGGGACCTGACCGCCGTCGCGCCCGAGGAGATCGCCTCGGTGCTGCTCGACCACGGCGACCAGGCCGCGTTCAAGGTGCTGCAACTCGGCGGCGGCGAATGCGCCGGCGCCGCGCAGGATCTGGTCGCATCGAATTTCTCCGAAGCGAGCTACGAACGCGATTGCCGCAACTCGTTTGCGTCGCAACGCAAGTTCGCTGAAGCCATCGAGTGCGTCGAACAGATCGGCCGCCTGGTCGGCCAGTCGCTGCTGTTCGTGTCCGGATTGAAGCAGGGACAGGCGGCGGCGGACATCGCCGCGTCGTTGCAGACCGCCGCGCCAGCGAGCGCCGACATGGGCCGACGGCTGGCCGCGATCGTCGCCGAAGTCGAAAAGCTGAAGGCATCGTTCGACAATGCGGCCTATCTGAAGCTCGCCGCCGATACTGATCAGTGGATGCGCGACGCGGCGGCGGTTTGCCAGAACATCGACAAGCAACTCGATCTGTCGGCCTCACTGCCCAAAACGCAACCGGCGCCGAGCGCAGCGCCGCGCGAGATCGATCTGTCCACGTACGGCTGCCCGCTGCATTACATCAAGGCCCGCAATGCGCTGAAGACGCTGGAGACCGGCGAGGTCGTCGAATTCATCGTCGACTCCCCCGAGTCCGCGCGCAAACTGGCCGGCAGTCTCGAAACCGACGGTCACTTCGTGCTGTCGGTCGACGACAACGACAAATCGCCGCGCGTGACCGTGCAGAAGTCCCGCGAAACGGCGGCCGCGAGCAACTGATGTGAATCGGGTGCACCGGCAAAACCGGTGCACCTATTTCCGGAACAGCCAGAACAACAGCGTCAGCACCAGGCTGATGACGATCGACGTGACGATCGGAAAATAAAACCGAAAATTGTCCCGCTCGATGGCGATATCGCCCGGCAACCTGCCCAGTCCCAGTTTCTGCAATAACGGCCAGACCAGGCCGAGGATCAGTAGTACGATTCCGATGGTGATCAGCAGACGTTGGATGTTCATCTTCAATTGCTTTGAACACACAGTGCAAGTGGCACCCTGCACGACCGGGCACGTCCCGGATTACATCTCATCCGGGCGATACGCTACGTATACCTCTCCCTTTCTCTCTGTATTCGTTCTTCTTCAGTATCAAATCCAACGAACCCGCCACCAATACTTTGCCTATGCTTAGGGTCGAAAATAAAATGTTTACAGACTGGCCAAACCGATTCGTGCCTCTCATTCCAAAAACTTACGCGCTTACTCTCGCCGAAGTTAATTATTTTGGCATATTTTGCGGGAACAAATTCGCTCGGCACGAGGCTGTCGTCGCGCGGTAGCTGTCGATAGAAAGTGATAAACCTTTCGACATGCATAGCCTTTTTAGCGTCGGCGCGCATATAGTTCAAAATCGATCTGAAATCATCATCTACAAACATGTCCAACCAGTTTAAGCACCAAGCTTCCTTCCTCGATCCGTCCTTTCGAGGGACGGGATATCGATATAGACCTGATGACTGGTTAGATTCATCTAGCGTATAGCGGCCTAGAACAAGCGGCATCACGTAATCTTCGTATTCTGGCAGCAAAAAACATCCCGCCCACTCTTGCTGCTTTATCGCGTCGTCCAATTTCCTGAATACATCACTTAAAAATAAACCGGTTTTATCGTCATAAAGATAATCACCAACTCCGATCGCACCCCGCAGAGGAAGATTAGCAAGGGAAAAAACGCTCATAATATTGCTCACCGCAGACATAAACCCGGCTGCTTTTCCACGCCGATCTATACTATGCGACACAAGAACCAAAGTATCGAAAACGAAATTTGTTGCTTCGAAATGATGAGCGTCATGCTCAGGAAAGGCTGTTGATCTTGATACAAAAATCTTATCCCTTGCGTGCACAATAAGTTCGCCATACTTTTCCATTGTCGCATGCAGCCCGCTTTCATTTGAAATCTGAGCTGATAGCCCCAACACGTCGAGCATCGCAATCAAACGGTTTTCTAAATACATTCTGGCCACAATAGCTAAGTTCACGTAGGGCGGAATAGCGTCAGCGTATTCCGCCGCATGCTTTATTCCTGTTCATCCACCGTCATATCGTCAATATCACCGCCAGCTAGCATAGGGCGCAATAAGCAAAGCGCATTGCGCCGGGTGCAATCCCGGTCAAGGCTTTCGTTACAACGATCACTCTCTTAGTCACCATTCCGTTTCCATTCGGCGGATTACGCTTCGCTAATCCGCCCTACAACTACTTGCATCCGGCCATACCGGTTCACGCCTTCTTTACAAACTCCGATTTCAGCTTCATCGCGCCGATCCCGTCGATCTTGCAATCGATGTCGTGATCGCCGTCGACCAGCCGGATATTCCTGACCTTGGTGCCGACCTTGACCACCAGCGATGAACCCTTGACCTTGAGGTCCTTGATGACGGTGACCGTATCGCCGTCCTGCAACACGGTGCCATGGGCATCCTTGATGACGCGCGCGTCATCGCTGCTGACGGCTTGCGCTTCCATCGACCACTCGTGCGCGCATTCCGGGCAGACGTACATGCTGCCGTCGCTGTAGGTGTATTCCGACCCGCACTTGGGACACTTGGGAAAGTTGCTCATGGTTCTGTTCTGGATCCTGTTCCTGAACTCTGTTGGTTGGATAGCTATTCCGCGTGGGCACAGAAAACGCGCCCACCCTCCCCGGCTGGATTACGGCGGAAACTTCGCCAGAATTTTTTCCACCAGTTCATTGACCTGCCGGGTGATTTCTTCCGGTTCGGCGTGTTCGGAAAAAATATCCGTGCCCTTCCCCCGCCACAACAGCTTGCCTCTTTGCGGATCCAGCACATCAATGAACAATATCACCTGATCGTACGTCTCAACCCCACTGCCCGTGCCGATACCGAATCCGCCGAACGTCCCCCGGCTTCCGGTGCCGACCATGACGCCCGTTTGGGTGTCATCGGATTTGATCTTCTGCTGAAGACCGAGCGTGTAGGCAATTAGAAAGTTGGCGGACGCGCGCTCGGCTTTCGCATACCGGCTCGCAAACGTCCGCTCGATCGCGGTTCGTATACGCTCATTGAGAAGCGGATCGTCCAGGCGGATGTCACCTGTTTCGGGCTGACTGTCGCTCTGCCAAGCAAAGCTGCCCATGCTCGCGAAGTCAGTGTTGGGAACATAGTCCTGACTGACCCGGATCGTCGAACATCCCGCACAGAGGATCACCACCAAAGACAATAGTAAATAATTCGATTTGAACAATGACTCCGTCCTTGAATAAACGGTGACGCGACCGGACTCACCAAAGTTCCCCGGCAGAGCGAGCAATCCGCAGGTCGGCGCTCAGGGTCCGCATTCCGGTCCAATTTGATCAGATCGGTGAGTGATGTTGCAATGCAAGACCTGGCCCAAGTCCCTCACTCAACCAAAACGGGGCGCCGCGCTGGCTTCTTCCTTCGCTCACCGCGACGATGGCGTCGCTGGACGGTCAGGTAATCGTTCTGACCCCGTTCGGCGTGCCGAGCAGCAGTACATCGGCCGGGCGCAGGGCGAATAATCCATTGGTCACGACGCCGGGAATGTTGTTCAGCTCGGCCTCGAACTTGGCGGGTTCCATGATTTCGAGGTTATGGACGTCGATGATGAGGTTGCCGTTGTCGGTCGTGAAGCCTTCGCGCAATGCCGGCTTGCCGCCGAGCTTGACCATCTGGCGGGCGACGAAGCTGCGTGCCATCGGGATGACCTCGATCGGCAGCGGGAACGCGCCGAGCATGTCGACGAGCTTGGATTCGTCGGCGATACAGACGAACGTGCGGCTGGCGGCGGCGACGATCTTTTCGCGCGTCAGTGCCCCGCCACCGCCCTTGATCAGTTGCAGGTAGTGGTTGGACTCGTCGGCGCCGTCGACGTAGACCGACAGGCCGTCGACCTCGTTGAGTTCGAGCACCGGGATGCCGTGCGATTTGAGCCGCTTTTCCGTGGCGAGCGAACTGGCGACCGTGCCGTCGATGCGGTGCTTGATGCGCGCCAGCGCGTCGATGAAGAAATTGGCCGTGGAGCCGGTGCCGACGCCGATGACGGTGCCTGCTTCGACATAGGTCAGCGCCGCCTCGGCAACCGCCTTTTTCATTTCGTCCTTAGTCATTCGCTCCCCCGAAATCACCGTACCCGTTCATCGAATCATACCCTTCGCCACTAATGCGTGAAAAGAGCCGGCAATCGTTTACCTGTCCCGATACGGGTGGCACGTCGCTACCGGAAAAACGCGATTATTCTTCGCAAACACTGACAGCGGCGTCATGCTGATGATAGATTTGGCGCCATGACTGACCAATACATCAAGAAAATACTGAACGCACGGGTTTACGACATTGCCGTGGAAACCCCGCTCGATCCGATGCCCAAGCTGTCCCGAAATCTTGGCAACCACGTTTTGCTGAAGCGCGAGGATCTGCAGCCGGTCTTTTCGTTCAAGCTGCGCGGCGCATACAACAAGCTGGTCAATCTGACGCCGGCCGAGCGCCGCCGCGGGGTTATCGCCGCGTCGGCGGGCAATCATGCCCAGGGCGTCGCCATGTCGGCACAACGGCTCGGCATCAAGGCCTTGATCGTGATGCCCACGACGACTCCGCCGATCAAGGTGTCCGCGGTACGCGATTTCGGTGCAAAAATCGTGTTGTTCGGCGACTATTATGACGACGCGTACCAGCACGCCCAGGAACTCGCGAAGCAGAAGAAGCTGACGTTTATCCATCCCTATGACGATCCGGATGTCATCGCCGGCCAGGGCACCATCGCCCGGGAGATCTTCCACCAGCATACCGGCAGCGTGCACGCCCTCTTTGTGCCCGTCGGTGGCGGAGGCCTGATTGCCGGCGTCGGCACCTATGCGAAATACCTGCGACCGGATATCAAGGTGATCGGTGTCGAGCCGGACGACGCGCCAAGCATGGAACAGGCGTTGCGCCACGGCAAACGCGTAGTCCTGGATCAGATCGGCATCTTCGCCGACGGCGTCGCGGTGCGGCAGGTCGGCAAGGAGACGTTCCGGCTCGCCCGCAAGTGCGTCGATGAAGTCATCCTGGTCAGCAGCGATGAAATATGCGCGGCGATTATGGATATATTTGAGGATACCCGCTCGATCGCCGAACCGGCAGGCGCGCTAGCCGTGGCCGGGCTCAAGAAATACGTCGAGCGTAGCGGCGTCAAGGACCAGCACCTGGTGGCGATAGACAGCGGGGCGAACATCAATTTCGACCGGCTGCGCTACGTCGCCGAGCGCGCGGAACT
This sequence comes from Gammaproteobacteria bacterium, assembly GCA_006218035.1. Lineage (GTDB taxonomy): Bacteria > Pseudomonadota > Gammaproteobacteria > VBWC01 > VBWC01 > VBWC01. The sequence goes on along the minus strand of VBWC01000011.1, from coordinate 105,910 downwards.
CGGCGAACGGCGCGAAGCACTGCTGGCCGTGACCATTCCGGAGCAGCCCGGCAGCTTCTACAAGTTCTGCAAGGCCATCGGCAAACGCGCCTTTACCGAATTCAATTATCGCTACATGGATAACCGTCAGGCACACGTGTTCGCTGGCATCGAGCTGGCCGCCGGCAAAAACGAGCGGGAAGAACTGGTCAAACACCTGCGCCGCCTGAAGTACCAGGTGGTCGACATGACCGACAACGAAATGGCCAAGCTGCACGTCCGTTACATGGTGGGCGGCACCGCCCCGGGGATAGAGAACGAAATTCTCTACCGGTTCGAATTTCCCGAACGGCCGGGCGCGCTGCTGCAATTTCTGACCTGCATGAGCGAACGCTGGAACATCAGCCTGTTTCACTACCGGAATCATGGTGCGGCCTACGGCCGAGTATTGATGGGTGTTCAGGTACCGCCGGCGGATCGCAAGCAGTTCGATGCGTTCCTCAATAAGCTCGGTTACACCTGTCGCGATGAAACCGGCAACCCCGCCTATCAGCTGTTTTTAAGCAGTAGTTAGCGATACCCGGCCCCGGATCGCGAGGCGAAAAAAAAGGCGAAAAGCTCGTGCCTTTTCGCCTTTTTTTGAAAAACCACAGACCCCGATGAGGCCTGTGGTTAGTCAGCCAAATGACTACTTGGCTTTTTTCTTGGCAGTCTTTCTCTTCTTGGCTGCCTTCTTCTTAGCGGTTTTCTTTTTGGCCGCTTTCTTCTTCGCGGTACGTTTTACTGTTTTCTTCTTTGCGCCGCCTTTCTTCTTGGCGGTGCGTCTCTTTACTGCTTTCTTCTTTGTTGCTGTCTTCTTTTTAGAGGTGGCTCGTTTCTTTGCCATCTTCTTTCCTCCAGGGTGTTGGTCCGGAAATTAGTATAAACGTCTTTTTATATATTGCTAGTTTTTTTTCCAGCAATCTACTTTTTAACATCACTCCATTTTCATTGTCTAGTTCGCTATATCGTCGACATCACAAAAGAGTTTAGGATTTTTTTTAATTCGCGATTGCGCATCTGCATGCACGACAGCGTATTCGGCAAACCAGTTTTTGATTGCGCGAACGTTTGCGCATGACGACATGATCACAAAAAAATCTTTCATGCGATGATCATGTGACATGAACTGCGCCAATCAGAAAAACAGAAAAATGTTGTATGGGCACAACAAAAACCTGGTGAATGATCGATTTTTTTACGAAATTTGGCAAAAAACATGCGTGTAACTACGATTTCCCGGTGACCCGCGCAATCAATCGGTCAACGCGTCGACTGTGTTAACCGCGGCTCGAATGTAAAAACTAATCACCGGTTGCGATACGAAACAACCTTCGATCAACGCTGGACGAGCGACAGAATGTAGTTCCACTGCACCTTGGTAACCGGCATTACTGACAGACGATTGCCACGTGCAAGCAACGGCATCTCGTGCAACAGCGGATGTCGCTTGAGTTCCGCCAGGGTGATGACGCGCCTCAAAGTGCGCTTGAACCGGACATCCACCATGTACCAACGCGGCGTATCGGGTGTGCTTTTGGGATCAAAGTGGTCGGAGTCCGGATCAAACGCTGTAAAGTCGGGATAACCTTCTCTGACAACTTCAACAACACCCGCGATCCCGGGCTGATCGCAATTCGAATGATAAAAGAACGCAAGATCGCCTTTCTTCAGACCGTCGCGCAACATGTTTCTCGCCTGGTAATTCCGCACGCCGTCCCAGTGCTCAGTGCGATCCGAACGGCTTTTGAGATCGTCGATACTGAATGTTTCCGGCTCGGATTTCAGCAGCCAATAGCGCATCCATCAGACTCCTGAGCGCCCCGTTCGACCGCGATCGATGACGTGAATGCATGACTCGGTTGCAATGCCATCGAGCGGAATATCCCACGATTCCGCCGGCAGGCGGTTCACCTGCTGGAAATCGTAGGCGACCCCCAGCAGCCGGGGCTTCTTCCAACAGCGGCGGCGCTGCAGAAACGCCAGTGTTTGATCATAGAAACCGCCGCCCATGCCGAGCCGGTTACCGTCAGCGTCAAAACCTACCAGCGGCACCAACATCAGATCCAGTCGCCATGGCGGTACCCGCCGGCGCCGCAACACTTTCGGTTCGGGTATACCGAACCGGTTTGGCACCAGTTCGCTGTCGGGGAAATAGGGGGTAAACCACAGGCGGCTGGGGTGCAACGCGTCCAGCACCGGCAGATAGCAGGTCTTTTGCATGGCCCAGGCGATCTCGACGAGGGGCATCGGATCGAGTTCACCATCGTTGGCGACGTAACCGGCGATATGCCGACTACGGCGGAACAACGCGCTTCCCGCCACGTGATATGCCATCTGTTCGGCGGACGCCCGACGCTGCTGAGCCGACAGATCACGCCGCTGGCGGCGCATCTGTTTGCGGAGATCGGCCTTGGACGACACGGGTGGCGATTTCTACCGTCGGGGTTTCAACGAATGCAACGAATGCAACGAATGGAGTGCGGATAACGGCATCGGGAGCAGGCAGATATAAAGAGGCGCCCCCCGCCTACGCCGCTGCAGACCTTCGCTCTTGAACCAAGGGCTCAAGTGGGCACTCATTGCGATGTATCAGGCTTTCCGCCGAAGGCAGACATGCACAACAACATCGACATTTCGTTCCCAGGGTACGCAGTTAGGCTCAAGATAATACCCAGTCTGCTCTCGAACGTCGCAGGGGACGCCTGTACCCCATTCTATATCGGCAACCGCCGACATTCATAGCTCGATTTGATTGAGCTTGTGCAGCACCTTTTCAATTTTCTGCTGCAATAACTGTACCCTTCTGTTCGGCACGTCGGCGTCGTCATCAGTCGCACGGTACAACACATCATGTGCCATATTGAGCGCGACCATCACTGCAATCCGGTCGACCCCGACAACCCTGCCGGCATCACGGACTTCCTTCATCTTCTGGTTGAGATGGCGTCCGGACGCCAGCAATTCGTCGCGCTCCTCTTCGGGACAGGCGACCCGGTATTCCTTGTCGAGTATTTGTACCGACACCGGCACCAGCTTGCTGCTCATCAATTCTTTTCCAATGCTTTAAGCCGCATGATCATCGCTTCAACGCGATCACGTGCCCGCTCGTTCCTTTCAGTCAAGCGTTCACGGCCGGACAACAACTCCGATTCCTGTGCACGCAACAGACGATTTTCCTTGGCAAGACGTTCGCAGGTCTTGAGCAATTCATCGACCCAGTACTCAAGCTTGGTCATTTCCTGTTCCGCCGATGACGCGTGCTTCGGCGCGCGGGCTCTGGTTTTTACTGGTTTCATCCGTTCAATATAGATGGCGCCCAAATACTGGTCAACGGCTGCGCGTCAGGCGATACTTTGAGTATCGGCGGCGACAAGTGGTAGGATGGTCGGCACAGGCGCATCGGGGCCAGCCTGCAAAGCGATGTTATGCCGATCTTAATTTACTGATTTCAAATAAGAAGCGGGCGCCCTCCATCACTCTCTCCGCCAACCTTGTATAACATCATGACCAAGTTTGCGATGGCGAATCATGCGGAAATATCAGCAGCCCTTCAGCAAATCGGCAGCGACGAAGATGCCGCCGGACATCATGGCACGCTCTGCGGCCTGCTATGCGTCGATAACAGCGCCGAGTACGAGGCGGCGTTGGCACCGCACATTTCCGGTATTGTCGGCACAGACATGCCGCCTGACCCGGAACTCACCGTAGCGCCCGGGCATGACCCGCTACTGGATGCGCTGCGCCAGGAGACCTTGCGCCAGCTGCGTGATCCGGAACTAAGCTTCCGGCTGTTACTGCCCGCTGACGAACTGCCCCTGAATATCCGCATGGAAGCGCTGATGAACTGGTGCAAGGGATTCCTCTACGGACTGGGCACCGCGGGCTTCGAGGACTTCGACCGTCTGCCGGACGAAATCAACGAATTCATGCAGGACCTGATCGATCTCACCCGCACCGATCCGGCGGCCGTAGTCGAGGATGAGGAAGAGGAAAACGCCTACGTGGAAATCGTCGAATACCTGCGCATCGGCGTGCTGTTGCTGCATGCGGAGTTACAACATCTGAACAGCGACCAGGCGCCCGATGAACCGGTCATCCACTGACAGAAAGCGCCGGCCCGATGCGGTGACGGTCGATCACTCGGCCTCGCCGGGTATAAGTTCACATGGCGATAGCGTATCCGTCGACGCGGAGGAGTTCGCCCGTCGCCGGCAGAAACTGCTGAAAAAAATGGGCAAGGGGGGCGTCGCGATCATCGCGGCCGCCCCGGTGAAGATGCGCAACCGCGAGGTTGAGCACCCGTATCGCCAGGACAGCAGTTTTCTTTACCTGACCGGTTTTCCGGAACCGCACGCGATCGCTGTGCTCGTCGCCGGTCGCCCCGAAGGCGAATATATTCTGTTCTGCCGCAAACATAACCCGGAGGTGGAGCGCTGGTGCGGACGCTACGCCGGCCAGGACGGCGCGTGCCGGATCTACGGCGCCGATGTGGCCTTTGCGATCGATCAGGTGGACAAGATCATGCCCGGTCTGCTGGAAAAGGCGAAGCGGGTGTTTCATGCGATGGGCTACCAGAGCGATCTCGACACCCGGTTGACGGACTGGTTGAACGAGGTGCGCAAGCGCTATCGCACCGGCGCTCATACGCCGGTCGATTTCGTCGCGCTCGATCATGTGCTGAATGAAATGCGCCTGATCAAGAATCGCGCCGAGATCGACGTGATGCGTCATGCCGCACGGGTGACAACCGCGGCGCACCGGCGCGCGATGCGGCTGTGCCGGCCCGGCATGACCGAATTCCAGATCGAGGCGGAGCTGCGCCACGAATTCATGTACGGCGGCTGCCGCGAGACGGCCTACCCGCCGATTGTCGCCAGCGGCAACAACAGCTGCGTGCTGCACTACACCGCGAACGACGCCGAGCTGCGCGACGGCGATCTGTTACTGATCGACGCGGGTGCCGAGCACCAAGGTTACGCGGCCGACGTTACCCGGACCTTTCCGGTCAGCGGCCGTTTCAGCAAGGAACAGCGCGCGATCTATGAAATCGTGCTTGCGGCGCAGCATGCCGCCATTCGGCAGGTTCGGCCCGGCAACCCCTGGAACGCCCCGCACGACGCAGCGGTGCGCACGCTGACCCGGGGACTGGTGGAGCTTGGCCTGCTGAAAGGCGACGTGACGACGCTGATCAGGCAGGACGCCTACCGCAAATTCTATATGCACCGCACCGGCCACTGGCTGGGGCTGGATGTGCACGATGTCGGCGATTACAAGACCGAAAACAAATGGCGCCAGCTCAAACCCGGCATGGTGCTGACCGTGGAACCCGGATTGTATATACCGTCCGGCACGCGCGGCGTCGCGAAGAAGTGGTGGAAGATCGGCATCAGGATCGAGGACGACGTACTCGTCACCCGTGCCGGCAACCAGGTACTGACCGAGGCGGCGCCGAAAACGGTCGATGATATCGAGGCGCTGATGGCCGCCGGCGGCCGCTGAATGACGCCGCGCAAGACGGACTACGACATCCTGATCGTCGGCGGCGGCATGGTCGGTGCCAGTCTCGCGTGCGCGCTGCGCGACCGGCGGTTACGGATCGGCGTTATCGAGGCGGTACCGTTCGGCGCCGCCTCCCAACCCGGCTACGATGACCGCTCGATCGCCCTTGCCTACGGTACGCGGCGTATCTTCGAAACCATGGGGCTATGGCAGCCGCTTGCGGACTACGCGACACCGATACGAAACATCCATATCTCCGACCGCGGCCGCTTTGGCATCACGCGTCTCGACGCGGCACGTGAACGGGTCGATGCATTGGGCTACGTGATCGAAAACCGCATACTGGGAGCGTTGTTCGGCGCTATGCTCGCCGCCCGGCCGGATATCGACCTGCTCAGCCCGGCGACACTGACCGGGTTGCAGATTGACGGTGACGCCGCCACTGTGACCATCAACGACAACGGCGCCGAACGCACCGTCACCACGTTGCTGCTGGTCGGCGCCGATGGCGCCAACTCGGCAGTGCGCCGCTTACTCGACATACCCGCACGTCGCTGGGATTATGGTCAGACAGCGATTATCAGCAACGTCACCCCCGGTCGGCCGCACCTTGGCACGGCCTATGAACGCTTCACCGATAGCGGCCCGCTCGCACTGCTGCCGATGACGGACAACCGCTGCGCGCTGGTCTGGACGGCGCGCAATGAAGACGTCGACGCGCTAATGGGGCTAGGCGACATCAAGTTCCTGAGTGCATTGCAGCAACGCTTTGGTTACCGGCTCGGCCGGTTCGAACGCATCGGCACCCGTCACGCCTATCCGTTGTCGCTGAATCGTGTCGCCGCGCACGTCCGATCGCGCGTTGCGTTGATCGGTAACGCGGCACATACGCTGCACCCCGTGGCGGGCCAGGGATTCAATCTTGGCCTGCGCGATGTCGCGGTACTTGCCGAAATCGTCGCCCAGACGAGCGCCGGTGGCGCGGATCCGGGCGCGCTGACGGCGCTGCAACGCTATGCACAGTGGCGGCGCGGCGATCAGCAGCGGGTCATCGCGTTCACCGACGGCCTGGTGCGCATATTCTCCAGTCCATTACCACCCATCGCCTGGGCACGTAACCTCGGGCTGCTCGCCGTGGATATATTGCCCGCGGCGAAACATCTGCTGACGCGCCAGACGATGGGGCTGGCCGGCCGCCAGACGCGGCTCGCCAGAGGCCTGCCGCTGTGACGCCACCACGCTATGACGTGGTCATCATTGGCGGGGGCATGGTCGGCGCCACACTCGGTTGCGCACTGGGCGGCAGCCGCTTGCGTGTAGCGCTGGTGGACGCCAATCCGCCGCCCGCCTGGCAAGGCGACGCATTCGATCTGCGCGTGTCGGCGATTACACGCGCATCGCAGAATATCTTCCGGTCACTGGGCGCATGGCAGGCCATGGCCGATGATCGCGTCAGCCCGTTTCGCGACATGCACGTCTGGGATGCCGGCGGCAGCGGCGAGATTCATTTCAACAGCGCCGATATCGGTGAGCCGCTGCTTGGCCATATCATCGAAAACCGCGTGATCGTGCGCGCGCTGACACAACGCATCGGCGCGTTCGATAACATCGACATGATCCACCCGGCGCGGCTGACCGCACTCACCGTCAGCGAGTCGCACGCCGTCCTCACGCTCGATGACGACCGGCGTATCGAGACGCGCCTGGTCGTCGGCGCCGACGGCACGCGATCAGGCGTGCGCGAGCTGGCCGGCATCAGAACACGCGGCTGGGAATACCGGCAGAAGGCCGTGGTCGCCACGGTAACGACCGAACTGCCGCATCGTGAAACGGCCTGGCAGCGGTTTCTGCCGACCGGGCCGCTGGCGTTTCTGCCGCTAGCCAGCGGCGCGAGCTCCATCGTCTGGTCGACATCGCCTGACCATGCCGACCAGCTTGTCGCGCTGAACGACGCCGATTTTCTCGACGCGTTGACCCGGGCCTTCGACCAGCGCCTCGGCGTAGTGAGCGGCGCCGGGCCGCGCGCCGCGTTCGGCTTGCATCTGCAGACCGCCACGCAATACGTCCGTCCGCGCATTGCATTGATCGGCGATGCGGCGCACACCATCCATCCGCTGGCGGGCCAGGGCGTCAATCTTGGCTTGCTCGATGCCGCGGCACTGGCCGAGGTGTTGTGCGACGCGCACCGGGCCGGCAAGGAACTCGGCGCGATGCATGTGCTGCGCCGTTACGAGCGCTGGCGCAAGGGCGACAACCTGCTGACCATGGTGACGATGGATGGCTTCAAGCGGTTGTTCGGTACCTCGGCTCCGCCGGTGGTGTGGCTGCGCAACCTCGGCCTGACGGTCACCGACAGGGCCGTACCGGTAAAAAATTTCCTCGCGCGGCATGCCATGGGCACGCACGGCGATCTGCCACGGCTCGCGCAACAGCCGTTGCGGTGATCCCCCGCGAATAAATCTGTTCGACATCGTTGCCATCCTCATCACGCTGTCGGCACTGTTCAGCGACATCAATCACCGCTATATCGCCCCGCTGACGACCATCGGCCTGATGCGCGCCTTTCCGCGAGTGCGCCCGGCGTCGTCAGCATCATGACCTGGGGAGGGCTCAGAGGAGGCGTATCGGTCGCGCTGACGCCGTCGTTACCGGCCGGAACAAATCGCGAGGTCATTCTGACGATGACCTACGCCGTCGTAGTGTTCTCGATTCTCGTGCAGGGACTGTCGCTAGGCAGGCGGGTCCGATCACGGTCGGAGATACGCCCGCCTGATGGCCGGTTCTGCGCCTGCGAAAGCCCCCCCGGACGTCTTGATTGTCCGGCAAAACTTACCGATTTGTGATCCGTATCACACATTCATCGTGATCTCCGTCCGATAACCACATTACCGAGTTTGTCGCTTGTAATCCGGAGAGGATGTATGAAATTTACCCGTTCGATTAAGTGCTTATTGGCAGCTTCCCTGTTCGCCGCCGCGTCGGTTTCCGTCGCCGGCACTACCTATGGAGAAGGCACCGCCTCGGCACTCCAGGGAGACTACCGCTCCGCATTCACGACCTGGCAGTCGCTGGCGGAAGGCGGCGATCCTCGTGCGCAGTTTAACCTCGGGTTGATGTACCACGGCGGCCTGTTCGTCGAAGCGAACGAGGAAAAGGCCCTGACCTGGTACCAGCGCGCCGCGGAGAACGGCGTACCGGAAGCGCAGCAATTCCTGGCGGTCGCCTACACCGAAGGGTGGTTCGGGTTGCCGCAGAACATGGTGTACGCCCAGTACTGGATCGACCGCCTGAATGAAAACATCGCCAACTAGCGCTCACCAGCGGGGTGACGCGACGGGCCGCCCATGGAGCGGCCCGTCGCGTTTCGGGCGCGGCTCAGTTCACCAGATACGCCGGCGGAATGATCTCGAGCAGCTTGCGCCGGTATGCCATATAGATATCGAGATTGAGTAACGGAAAAATATTCAACTCATCCGTCACCGCCGTTGCCTGCGCGAGGATGGCCGCGTCCAGCGGCCGGGGGGCAGCGAAAATACGTTGCAGATCCTTGAGCAGCCCCGGTGGCACGCCGCCGACTGAAATCGAAATATTCCCGACGGCTTCGCGGTCGGTTGCGACCATGAACAGATGCATCGGCTCATCCCGCTTCTGGATGTCGTCATGAAACACCAGCAGGTGACGAAACACCGAGCGCAAGGTCTTGAACATGTGGTACGACGCCTTAAAATGTTCCGGGACGGTGAAGGCATTGATGACGATAACGCCGTCGTGCTGCAGACACTGGCGCATGTCAGCGAAGAAATTCCGGGTGAGCAGATAATCCGGGATACCATCACCGGTAAACAGGTCGACGATGATGGCATCGTAGCGTTGCGTACATTGATTGATAAAGCTGCGGGCATCCTGCCGGTGCGTCTTGACGATGGCGGCGTCGTAGCCGAAAAAATCCTCGGCGGCCCGCACCGAGTCCGGATTGATATCAACCGCCTCCACGACTACGCCCTGTCGCGCCAGACGCATCGGCACCACGCCGCCCGCCAGCCCGAGCACCAGCGCACGGTTACCCGGCGACAGAAACGCCTTCGCCAGACCTTCCAGCGCATAACTGTACATCACCTGTGACTCGCCCTGCGGATTGATTACGCCATGCACCATGCCGTCCTGGTAATAAATAATCTGCCGGTCATACGGGCCAGGCGCGCCGGCGCCCGACGGCATCAACCGCGTTCGCGCCAGCACTTTGATATTGCCGTATAACGACAAATATTCCCTCTCCACGGTCCAGGTGGCATTGTTGAATACGATTTCCCGGTCGTTTTTCAACAGCAGCGACCGGCCCGCGAGTATGCCGCCGCAGATCATCAGCCCGACCACGGCAATCATCACCAGGCGCTTTTTCAACCCGCCGCCAAACTGCGGCGCGAACAAACCGGCCAGCAGCGACATGCTCGACAACATCGCGCCGAGCATCAATACTGACGTGGCGTTGGCAAGGTTGGGAATAAACAGAAACGCCGTAAGCCAGACGCCCAGTACCGATCCGACCGTGCTGATAAAAAATACCAGCCCGGAACCGCTGTCCCCGACCACGCCACGGTCGCCCTGCCCGGACGAGCGCAACGCGATCAGCAGGGGATTCATCGCCGATATCGTGACCAACGGCACAAACAACAGAATCAGGCACGCAACGAATGATCCCCACACCAGGCTGAAACTCGCCAGATGCAGGAAGGTCGCCGGATAGACCAGGCAGGCCGCGCCGATGCTGATGGCCGACACGGCCGGCATGCCCAGAAACAGATACCGTAACCGCTCCGTGTAGTCCGGGCGCTGCGCCGCGCGTACGGCAAGTCGACCGCCCAGGTAATAGCCGAGCGCCAGCGACAGTAGCGTAATCGACAGGATTCCCGTCCAGATAAAGAGACTGACGCCGAAATACGGCGTCATGATGCGCGACGCGAGCAACTCAAGTGCCAGCGTGACCGCACCCGTGGTGAAGATAATCGCAGTGAATAACGTCATCGGCAGTCAAGAAACAGTGTTCGGCCGATGGTATATAACGCACCCCGGGAAGTCCAACCGGCGCCACCAACACCAGGCCGGCCGGGAAACAATGAATCGTCAGAATCGTTTCAGAAAAAGAACGCCGTGATTGGCTGCGCCGTAGGCGTAGTGGCCACGGTCGACGACGATGCCCAGCCCCCATTTGCCGCCGACCTTCGTCTGCCCGATGTAGGCCCGGTCGCCAAACTCGACACCGCGCACACGCAGACTGCCGTCCAGCCGCACGTCCTTCCACTCCCGGTTGCGGGGCTCGAGGACGTCATCGATCTCGGCAGGCTCCGCGGCAAATGCCGGCGCCGACAGCGCGAACAGCGACGTCAGCAGACAACCGGATAGAATCAGCGATTCCAGCCAGGACCCTGACTTCAGGGACCCGCTTGTCCGGTACAGAACACCGCCTTCCAGCGATCGCATTTGCCACCTCCGATCGGGCACCGGGTCGGTCACCGGCGACCCCTGGCACCGTACGTGTCTGTCATTCAGGTTATCGGCGAAATCTGCCTGAAAATCAGCGGAACCTGTGCCGATTCGACCGCCATAAGGCGCTGCGCTCCACGGCATCGCCCGACCCGCCGTGATTGCGTACAGCTTGGATTTTTCCGATGCCGCCGGTATAGTGACCCGCTCAACGTTATCCCCCTGTGGGAGAGACCCCTGATCCGGCTTACGCTAAAGTGTTCAGGGGCGCCGAAGGCGCAACCTCGCTCGGAATCGCTCAGGCAAAAGGACCGCACGGGTATGTTGACTCTGGAGAGAGGTTTCGCGGAACCGCGGTTCACGACGATGCTCACCGAAGGGGCTCAAGCTCTCAGGTATCCGGACAGAGGAGCGACAGACACGGCATCCGGTCTGTCGCTTTTTTTATGTGCGGCCCCGGCGCAAAGCACAAAATAACGGGAACCAAAGGCGAGCCAACCGGCACAGGAACCATGGGAAAACGCACACCGCTCTATCAGGAACATCTGGACGCCGGCGCCAGGATCGTCGATTTCGGCGGCTGGGACATGCCGCTGCACTACGGTTCGCAGATCGACGAACACCATCAGGTGCGCCGCGACGCCGGCATGTTCGATGTATCGCACATGACCATCGTCGACCTCGAAGGCGCCGACGTTAAAAATTTCCTGCGCGGATTGCTGGCCAACAATATCGACCGGCTGAAAGTGTCCGGCAAGGCGTTCTACAGTTGCATGCTGAACGATCACGGCGGCGTGATCGATGACCTGATCACCTATTACTTCGATGACCGCCACTACCGGCTTGTCGTCAATGCCGCGACACGCGACAAGGACCTCGCGTGGATCACCGGGCATGCGAAAAATCGCGATGTTATCGTCAGCGAGCGTGCCGACACCGCGATGATCGCGGTACAGGGCCCCACGGCGCGCGACCGCGTACACGGTATTCTCGACGAGGCACAGCGCGCCGCGACCGCATTGCTGACGCCGTTCAGCGCCGCGCGCATCCGCGACATGATCATCGCCCGCACCGGCTATACCGGCGAGGACGGTTATGAAATCATGCTGCCGGCGACACAGGCCAGCGCCTTCTGGCGCAAACTGCTGAAGGCCGGCGTGAAACCCGCCGGTCTCGGCGCCCGCGATACACTGCGGCTGGAGGCCGGCATGAACCTGTATGGAACCGATATGGACGAAACGACACATCCGCTGGAATCGGGGCTGGGCTGGACCGTCGCCTGGGACCCGACAGACCGCGAGTTCATCGGCCGCCGCAGTCTCGAAATCAACCGGCAACGCGGGCCACAGCGCACCTTCGTCGGCCTGGTATTGAACGACAGGGGCGTGTTACGTGGCCACCAACAGGTATTCGCCAATGGCGAGGTCGTCGGCGAGATCACCAGCGGCACGTTCTCACCTACGCTGGGCAAATCGATCGCCCTGGCGCGCATCGCCGGGCAGGTCAGCGGCAACTGCGAGGTCGAGATACGCGGCAAACGGCTGGGTGCAACCATCGTCAAACCGCCGTTTGTCCGCGCCGGCCAATCCTGTTTATAGCGGGCACAGATTCATCCGCAATAGAGTATTAAACCTTGTTTACCAGCCGTACGGAGCTACAACGATGACCAAGACCCCGGGAAATCTCAGATATGCGAAGAGCCACGAATGGGCACAGCGCCTCGATAACGGTAATGTGCGCGTCGGTATCACCGATCACGCGCAGGGCCAGCTCGGCGACATGGTGTTCATCGAACTGCCGGAGGTGGGTCGTCAAGTGGCCGCCGGTGAAGAGATCGCGGTCGTCGAATCCGTCAAGGCGGCATCCGACGTCTACAGCCCGGTGAGCGGCACCGTCATCAAAACCAACGGTACCGTCGCCGACGCGCCGGAAACGGTCAATCAGGCGCCCTACAGCGATGGCTGGTTGTTTGAAATTGCGCCGTCGAACCCGGGCGAGCTCGACAAGCTGCTGGACGCGCACGCCTACGCCGCGGTGGCGGAATCCGAATCACACTGATCGCGACCGAGGTTAGCCGTGCCGTTCATCCCCCATACCCAGGCCGATATCGCCGCCATGCTGGCGGCGATCGGCGCGTCCAGCATCGAAGAACTGTTCGACGAGATTCCGGCCGAGCTGCGCAAGGGCAGTCTCGCCAAAATCCCGCCCGGCGCGACGGAAATGGAAATCACCCGACTGATGGCGCAACGCGCGGCGCAGGACGGCCGCTACCAGTGCTACATCGGCGCCGGCGCCTACGAGCATCACATCCCGGCGGCGGTCTGGCAGATCGCGACGCGCGGCGAATTCTACTCGGCCTACACGCCATACCAGGCCGAGGCGAGCCAGGGCACGCTGCAACTGCTGTACGAATACCAGACCATGATGGCGAGCCTGACCGGCATGGACGTATCGAACGCGTCGCTTTACGAGGGCGGCTCGGCGCTGGCCGAGGCGGTGTTGATGGCGGTGCGCGCCAATCGCCAATCGAAATCCAAACGCATCCTGATGCCGCGCACGGTACATCCTAACTACCGCAAGGTCGTGGCGACGATCGTGCGCAACCAGAACATCGAGATCATCGATGTCGATTTCGATCCGAAAGGCGGTCATGTCACGATCGACGCGCTCGACCGGCTCAAGGGCGACGATGTCGCCGCCGTGGTGATCCCGCAGCCGAACTTTTTCGGTGTGATCGAGGATGTCGACGCGCTGACCGACTGGGCGCATGCCAACAACGCACTGGCCATCGGCCTGATCAACCCCGTCGCGGCGGCACTGCTGAAGCCGCCCGGCCAGTGGGGCGCGCACGGAGCGGATGTCGCCTGCGGCGACGGCCAACCGCTCGGTATCCCGCTGTCGTCCGGCGGACCGTGGTTCGGCTTCATCACCTGCCAACAGGAACATGTACGGCAGATGCCGGGGCGTATCGTCGGCCGCACCGTCGATCTCGACGGCAATCCGGGCTATACGCTGACGTTGCAGGCGCGTGAACAACATATCCGCCGCTCCAAGGCGACGTCGAATATCTGCACCAACCAGGGCTTGCTGGTGACCGCGGCCACGATACACATGGCGCTGCTCGGTCCTGACGGGCTGGAGCGCGTCGCGCGCGCCTGCCACGCGAACACGGTGGCATTGACGAACAAGCTTACTGCGCTCGGCGGGGTCAGGAAGATGTTTGACCGGCCGTGCTTCCATGAAACGGTGCTGCTATTCAATCAACCGGTCGCGGGACTGCTAAACGGGCTGCGCGAACAGAGGATTCTTGGCGGCTATAACCTCGGCCGGGATTATCCCGAGCTCGGCAACGCACTGCTGGTCTGCGCCACGGAAATCAAGACCGCGACGGATATCGACGCCTTTGTCGCCGCCACCGGCGCGCTGCTCACACACGGGTAACACGACATGCTGATTTTCGAACAGTCACAGACAGGACGACGCAACCCCGGACAGGCGCCACATCACAAGGCCGACTGCAGCGACATTCCGGCGCAGTTCCTGCGCAGCGACAGACCGCTGCTGCCGGAGGTCTCCGAGATGCAGGCAGTGCGTCACTACACACGGCTGTCGCAGAAAAATTTCTCGATCGACACGCACTTCTATCCGCTCGGCTCCTGCACGATGAAATACAACCCGCGCGCCTGCAACTCGCTGGCGATGCTGCCGGAGTTCCTGGCGCGTCATCCGGCGGCCCCTGACGACACCGGCCAGGGTCTGCTCGCCTGTATGTATGAACTGCAGGAAATGCTCAAGGACGTCACCGGCATGCGTGCCGTGTCGATGGCGCCGATGGCCGGGGCACAGGGCGAGTTCGCCGGTGTGGCGATGATCCGCGCCTATCATAATTCGCGCAACGATCATGCCCGCACGGAAATACTCGTCCCCGATGCGGCGCACGGCACCAACCCGGCGACTGCGGTGATGTGCGGCTACAAGGTCCGCGAAATCCCGACCAACGACCAGGGCGACGTCGATCTGGACGCGCTGCGCAGCGCGGTCGGTCCGCAGACGGCCGGCATCATGCTGACCAATCCGTCGACGCTCGGCGTGTTCGAGCGGCGCATCATGGAAATCGCGAAGGTCGTCCATCAGGCCGGCGGCCTGCTCTATTACGACGGCGCGAACCTGAACGCGATCCTCGGCAAGGTCAAACCCGGCGACATGGGATTCGACGTGATCCATATGAATCTGCACAAGACCTTCTCGACGCCGCACGGCGGCGGCGGACCCGGCGCCGGGCCGGTCGGTGTCAACGAGCGTTTGATACCGTTCCTGCCCGTGCCCATGGTCGCGCGCGACAACGGGGGCTATCGCTGGCTGACCGAGCAGGACTGCCCGCAGACCATGGGCCGCCTCGCCGCGTCCAACGGCAACGTGGGTATTCTGTTACGCGCCTATATCTATGCGCGGCTGCTGGGACGCGACGGCATGCATCGCGTCGCCGAGTTCGCGACGCTGAACGCCAACTACCTGATGGCGCAGTTGCAAAAGAATGGTTTTGACCTCGCCTATCCGCAACGGCGCGCAACACACGAATTCATCGTCACGCTCAAACGGCAGGCCAGGGCGCTCGGCATCACCACCATGGATTTCGCCAAGCGCCTGCTCGATTACGGCTTCCATGCGCCGACGACCTATTTCCCGCTGCTGGTGCCGGAATGCCTGCTGATCGAGCCGACCGAGACCGAAACCAAAGAGGAGCTGGATGCCTTCATCGTCGCGATGCTCAAGATACTCGCCGAAGCAAACACCGATGCCGCACTGCTCAAAGGTGCGCCCCACAAGTTACCGGTACGACGGCTCGATGACGTGCGCGCCGCCCGCGAGCTGGATCTGGTCTGGCGGCCGGCGGCCGGTTGAACGATGGCCGGCTCACCCGATCGCGGCTTGAAGCGGCTGGTCAACGCGACGGTGTATTCGTGGCAAGGGCTGGTCAGCGCGTTTCGTCATGAAGAGGCGTTCCGGCTGGAGCTGGTGCTGTTCGCGATACTCGCGCCGCTCGCTTACTGGCTGGGCGACGGCGGTATCGCGCGCGCGCTGTTGATCGGCAGCCTGCTGCTGGTGCTGATCGTCGAGGTAATCAACTCGGCAATCGAGGCGATTGTCGACCGGATCGGCAGCGAGCGTCACGAACTGTCAGGACGCGCGAAGGACATGGGATCGGCCGCGGTATTTATCGCGCTGGTCAATGCCGCCGCCATTTGGTGGCTGGTTCTGGTATAACAATCTGGTTGCCCGAAAACGGCTGGAGACCAACACAATGTCAGCACTTATCTGCGGCTCTGTCGCCTACGACACCATCATGGTGTTTCCCGACCAGTTCAGCCGCCATATCCTGCCCGAGCGTATCCATATCCTGAATGTGTCGTTTATGGTGCCGAAGCTGCGCCGCGAGTTCGGCGGCTGCGCCGGCAATATCGCCTATAACATGACACTGCTCGGCGGCGATGGCATCCCGATGGCCACGGTCGGCACCGACTTCGCACCGTATGCGCAATGGATGGAAACCCACAGCATTGATATGTCGCGCATCAAGCCGATCAAGAACAGCTACACCGCCCAGGCCTTTATCACGACCGACATGGATGACAACCAGATCACCGCGTTTCACCCCGGCGCGATGAGTTTCTCGCACGAGAACCGCGTCACCGATACACGCGGCGTGACCATCGGCATCATCGCGCCGGACGGCCGCGACGGCATGATCGAGCACGCCCGGCAGTTCGCCGACGCCGGTATTCCGTTCATGTTCGATCCCGGCCAGGGCCTGCCGATGTTTAACGGCGACGATCTGCTGGCCTTCATCGACAAGGCAAGCTGGGTTGCCGTCAATGACTACGAGGCGCAGGTGCTCGAACAGCGCACCGGGCTGTCCGCACATGAACTCGCCGAACGGGTCGACGCATTGATCGTCACGCTCGGCGCCAAGGGCTCGCAAATCTATACCGAAGGCCATCGTATCGACATCCCCGCCGCGACACCGATCGCCCAGGTCGACCCGACCGGCTGCGGCGATGCCTATCGCGCCGGGTTGCTGTACGGGCTGATGAACAAGATGGACTGGGAAACCACCGGCCGGATCGCCTCGATGATGGGCGCAATCAAGATTGAAAACCCCGGCACGCAAAACCACCGGTTCACGCGCGCCGAGTTCGAAGACCGTTTCGAGGAAAACTTCGGCCAGCGCCTGTAGTCGCACGGACCGGCGTCACGGTAGTTTTTCGAGGCGCTCGACGAAGCGGATCGCGGCAAAGTCGCGTTGCAGGGTTCTGCTGTAGAAATTCACCATCTCGACACCGCGGCTGAACTGCACATGATCACCGACCGCCAGATCGATCTGTGGACCGGCCAGCCACCGCTCACCATCGTCGCCGGCAATACGCAGATAGGTGTAGGCGCCGGTCTGCACCACCTCCAGTACCCGGCCGTGAAACGGTAACGCGGATCGCGCCGGCGTCGACGGCGCCTGGCGGCGCTCCTCGAACTGTCTGGCGTCTGCGGCGCTGCCGTAATAACCGATATCCCCCTGCGCGTCGAAACTCGCTCGATAAACGCGCTTGTAATAGCCGTCGCGATTGGTGCCGCCGATGATATAAATGGCATCCCCGGACACGACGGTGGCGAGATTGGCGAGCGGCATTGGCAGCGGCGTCGTCACGCGCCATGCGCCGGCACCCGCGTCACTCGTTAACGCCTGCTCTATCGCATCGACATAGGTCGCGCCAGCAAGTCCGCCCAGCGCATAGACATGGCCGCGCCACGCGGTGGCGGACAGGCCATAACGCCCGGTGAGCAACGGTGGCGCCGTCCGCCACGTTGATATATCGCCGCCGGCCGCGATCGTCGCGTACTCGACACCGGAAATCCCGGCGCCGCCATGCTCGTCATGACCGCCGACGATGAACACCTGATCGCCGGCGGTGGTAATCGCGCTGACATAACGCGGCACCGTCAGGCGATCCTCCCGCATCCGCCATGGGCCCAGATGACCGTCGGCCAGGATCTCGGCGCGCTCGATCGAATCCAGCAAGGTACCGCCGAAGCCACCCAACGCGTAGACATAACGCCCGGCGACGACCAGTTTGCTGCACCGGCGCGGCAGGTTCAGCGTGTGCTGCTCGGTCTCCCAGGCACCGAGGCCGCCGTCGGCGAGCACACGGACACGCTCGACGCTGCGCAGCAGATTATGCCCGCCAGGTCCGTTGCCGCCGCCAGCGACATACAGATAATCGCCAAAGTTCGCCGCCGCAAAAAAACCGCGCGGCTCGTTCAGTGGCGAGGCGATGCGCCACGGCGCCAGCGATTGATCCGCTTGTATCCGGCTGTATTCTGTCGATGACAGAAAATCGCTGCCGTCAATACCGCCGATCGCGTAGATCACGCCGCGTACCGCGATCACTGCCGCGCCGACACGCGGCGTCGTCAGCGGTGCATCCGGCAACCAGCCGGGTATCCATACCGGCGCCGCGATCGCAGGCGCGGCCAGCAATGCGCTACAGAGGATACAGCGGAGAACAAAAGCGGCCACTCAGTCCGCCCGGGCCTCGGCGTCGCGTAGCGCGGCATCGAGTCCGGCCAATGACGTGACCGGCGCCGCGCATACCGTGCCGCTGCACACGTAGGCAACGACGTGACCGTCAGCCGCGCGGCGCTCACCGAGCAACCCGGGCAATCCGCTCGCATCGTCCGGCACCGCCATCGCGCTGCGCCGCGGTGCATAAGGCGTATTGCAGCGCGTCAGCCATGGCTCCATATCCGGCCATACGCCGCGCAACACGATCACCTGCGGCGGATACAAATATTCCTCGACTGCTGCCAGCATCGCGTTGTGGGCATACGGCGCCTGCATGACCGCCGGCCACGCCGCCTTGATCGCGCGTTCGGCTGCCGCCCGATAGCGTGTCTCGCCGAGCAGATGTCCGAGCCGTTGCAGTGCCAGCGCCGCAACGCCATTACCGGCCGGTAGCGCATCGTCGGCGTACGGTTTGGGACGCTGGATCAGTTGCTCGTGATCATGGGCGGTGAAAAAGAACCCGCCGTCGGCGTTGTCTTCAAAATGGCTCAGCAGCACCTCGGCCAGCGCAACGGCGAAATCGAGATCGGCGCGCCGCCAGCGCGTTTGCAACAACTCGAGCAGGCCGTCGAGCAGAAACGCGTGGTCGTCAAGATACGCCATCAGATGCGCGTGACCGTCCTTGCAGGTCGCCAGCAGGCGACCGTTCCGCCACATCGTTTGGTAGACAAAATCGACAGCGCGCTGCGCGGACTCAATAATGTCCGCGCGATTCAGCACCCGCCCCGCCAGCGCCATGCCCTTGATCATCAGGCCGTTCCAGGCCGGCAGGATTTTTTCGTCACGGCCCGGGCGCACGCGCTGTTCGCGCCTGGCGAACAGCTTGCGCCGCGCGGCATCGACCGTCGCCAGCACCTGTTCACGGCTCAGCGAGAACTCACCGGCCAGCTGGCTCAGGCCGGCCTGCATGTGCAGATGCCACTGGTGTTCGAAGTTCGGCGGCCCGTCGAAACCGAAGCGGCGCTCGATCAGCGCGCGTTCATTGCCGGACAGTACCGCAGCGATCTCGTCGCGCGTCCACGCATAGAACTTTCCTTCCTCGCCTTCGGAATCGGCATCCAGCGTCGAATAGTAACCGCCGTCGGGCGATTGCATCTCTCGCATCACCCAGTCCGCAGTCTCGGTGATGAGGCGCTCGAATAACGGATTGCCGCTGATCTGCAGCGACTGCGCGCAGACGGCGAGCAGCAGCGCGTTGTCATACAGCATTTTCTCGAAATGCGGGATCATCCAGCGTTCATCGACCGAATAGCGGTAGAAGCCGCCGCCGAGCTGATCGAAGATGCCGCCGTCGCCCATCTTCATCAGCGTGTTCAGCACCATGTCGAGCGCCTTGCCGTCCGGGTTGCCGGCGACCGCCGTTGCCGACCAGTGCCGCAACAGCCGCTCCAGATTCGGCGGGTGCGGGAATTTCGGCGCGCCGCCGAAGCCGCCATGCGCGGGGTCGTAACTATGCTCAAGCTGGTTGCGCGCCATGTCGAGTACTGCCGGCCCGATCGCTGCGTCAGCGTCTGACGGCGCGGTACTCACCTGTTGCAGCGCGTTCAGGAACATCGTGTTCTGCTCGTCGATCTCCGGACGATGTTCGCGGTAGACGCGGTCGATATGGCGCAGCAGCTCCTGGAACGACGGCATGCCGTAACGCGGCTCCTTCGGAAAATAGGTGCCCGCGAAAAACGGCACATGCGTGCCGGGCGCCAGGAATACCGTGAGCGGCCAGCCGCCGTTGCGGCGCGTCAGCAGGCTGTGGCTGAGCTGATAGATCTTGTCGAGATCGGGGCGCTCCTCGCGGTCGACCTTGATGTTGACGAATAACTCATTCATCAACGCCGCGGTGGCCTCATCCTCGAACGACTCGTGCGCCATCACGTGACACCAGTGACACGCCGAGTAGCCGATGGACAGCAGGATGGGTTTGTCTTGCTGCCGCGCGGTTGCCAGCGCGGCGGCGCCCCACGGGTGCCATTGTACCGGGTTGTGCGCGTGTTGCAGCAAATACGGGCTGGTTTCGTTGGCGAGATGGTTGGCGGGAAAATGGTCGGTCATAAGCGGGCTGCCATCGGCTGGTTCACGAGCATCCAGATTTATTCAGGGGTTCCGTGCGGTGCAGGGAAGTACCGCCGCGGCAGACCGGTGAGCAAGCAACGGGGGGCGGCAGTCCGGACCCCCCGTATTGTGACTGGCATGGCCGCTCAGACGGCGGCCTTGCGCTTCTTTTCCATCATATCGTGAATGACCGGGTAGATAATGATCTCCATCGCCATACCCATCTTGCCGCCCGGCACCACCAGCGTGTTATGGCGCGACATCCACGAGCCATGCAGCATCTGCAGGTAATACGGAAAATCGTGCTTTTTCGGGTAACGGAAACGGATGATGACAAAACTCTCGTCCGGCGTCGGGATATCGCGCGCGATGAACGGGTTCGACGTATCGACGATCGGCACGCGCTGGAAATTGATATCGGTGCGCGAGAACTGCGGCGTGATCGTTTTCACGTAGTCCGGCATGCGGCGCAGGATCGTGTCGGTCACTGCCGCGGCGGAATAGCCGCGCGCCGACGTATCGCGATGGATCTTCTGTATCCACTCCAGGTTGACGATCGGCACGACGCCGATCAGCAGGTCCACCCAGCGCGCCACATCGACCGTGTCAGTCACGACACCGCCGTGCAGCCCCTCGTAAAACAGCAGGTCGGCGCCGGCGGCCAGTTTCTGCCATGGCGTGAATTCGCCGGGCTTCTGGTTATACGGTTTCGCCTCTTCCTCGTTGTGCAGGTAGTAACGCTTCTCGCCGGTACCGGTTTCGCTGTAGGCCCGGAACAGCTCTTCAAGCTTGTCGAACACGTTGGCCTCCGGCCCGAAATGGCTCAGCGTTCTCCCTTCGCTGGCGTATTCCTCCATCTTCTTTTTCATTGTGACGCGATCATAGCGATGATAACTGTCGCCTTCGACGATCTCGGCCTTGATGTCGTCGCGCCGGAAGATATGTTCGAACGCCGCCTTGACTGTCGAGGTTCCCGCCCCCGAGGAACCGGTCACTGCAATAATGGGGTGCCTGGTTGACATAACTGTCTCCTTCTACACGCTACACGAAAGCCTGGAATCGAAAACTAATGGCAAGCCAAGGATCGGCCCGGCCCGGCGTGCATAACGCACGCGAACCCCTCCCAGAGTCAGGGCAAGCGATCACGAGGGAACGCAGTATACCCCACCCGCATCGCAACAAGCGCGGAAAAATCCTCGCACGCCGCGTCAGGCGTTGACGAAAAGTCGCCGGATTGCTTGAGTTCGCTCGAGAGGAATGCGATTATTCGGACGATACCGGGTTTGCGTCACGACAGGTCTATCGGATAGACCGGGGTAAGCGTTTGAATTTCAATGCGATAGCAAAAACGTTTGTCACCGTGGTGGCCTTGCTCGGGCTGCTCGCTGGCTGTTCCTTCCTGGAAAAAACCGATAGCCTGTCGCGCTCTGAGGTCGTCAGCGGCAATCCATATGTTGTCGGTGAAGGCAGCGGCGCGACGGTCTACTTCATCCGGCCGCGTACCGAGAAGCCGATGGGCGCGGCGGACAACATCATTACGGTCGACATTAACGACACGGAATTGTTGCAGATCGACAAGGGCGAGTACCTGCTGGTTTTTCTAAAGGAAACCGCAGGCGCCAAGATCACGGTCCACAACGATACCGCGTTCGGCCGCATTAACAAGCTTACGAAAAAGACGAAAACCCGGACCTTCAACTTTGCCGCGGGACGCACCTATCTGATCAATATCGCCATGGTCGACGGTGAATTCCGCGGTGTACATTACGTGCCGACGGCGATCGATCTCGACGCTGCGAAAAAACTGACCAAGCGGATGCGCGCCGTCGGTAACGCGGCGCAGTCCCGGCCCATAGGCTCCCTTTAAAAACCCGCAGCGCTGGTAAAACCGGAACCTGCCGGTTTACCCTGTCGGCTATGCATTTCGTACTGCTGTTCCTGGTCGTCATCGCGCTGATCTTCGGGCCCCAGTGGTGGGTGCGCCGCGTGCTCGCGCGGTACAGCAAGCCGCAACCGCATTTCCCGGGGACAGGCGGCGAGCTCGCGCGCCATCTGCTGAACCAGTGCGGCCTGCAAAACGTCGGCGTGGAAACCACCGCGGCCGGCGATCATTACGATCCCATCGCCAGGTGTGTGCGCCTGCAGCCGGAAAACATCAACGGCAAGTCACTGACGGCGATCGCCACTGCCGCGCACGAAGTCGGCCATGCGATCCAGGACCACGCCGGCTATCCGCCGCTGCGGGCACGTACCCGGCTGGTGATCATCGCCCGGCACGCCGAGAAGATCGGCTCGGTCGCGATGCTGGCGATTCCGGTGGTGGCGCTCGCCGCACGGGCACCATCCGCCGGTCTGGCCATGTTTCTGATCGGGCTGGTGTCGATCGGCGTGAGCTCGCTGGTGCATCTGGTCACGCTGCCGACCGAATGGGATGCCAGCTTCACGCGGGCGCTGCCGCTGTTGAAAGGCGGCCGGTATATCAATGACGACGAGGAACGTCACGTCCGCCGCATACTGCGCGCCTGCGCGTTCACCTATGTGGCAAGCTCGCTCGCCGGCCTGCTCAATATGGCACGCTGGATCGCCGTACTGCGCCGCTGACAGACTGTTGAGAAACCGCCTGCCGGACGATTACGAAAACCAGCGCAGGAATGCCGCGGCGGTGAATGCCAGCGCGCCCAGACCGAACAGCGTGTGCCGCGCGACGTAGCGCTGATATTCCTCCCAGTCGGCCGCCCATTTCATATAGACCACCGCGAGAACAAAACCGGTCATGGCACACAGCACCTTGATCACCAGCGCGGCAATGGCGGTTCCATGGATATCCGGAAATTCGCCATAATAGTAGAAACTGGTCGCGCCGAACGCGGCGCCGCTGGCGGCCTGCAGCGCCCAGCCAACGGCGACGAGCAGCGCCAGGCGGCGCAATATCGCGTCGTCACTGACAAACCAGACCGCCGCCGCGCTGCCGCCGACGACCATCGCAGCACCGAAATTGTGTGCCACCTGAACCAGCGCATAGACCAGATCTTCCACGGACGTCATTCCTTCGGTTTACCGCCAGGGAAACCTGCTTGATATTGTTAATCCAGCCTCTCACATTAATCACCTTTTCGTCATTCCCGTACCCTCCGGGCATAAACTTCGCGGGAATCCAGCGCTTTCGAAACAGTGTGTTGCTGGATTCCGGGTCTCGACCATTGGTTCCCGACATGGTCTCGGTCCTTGCTCCCGGCAGGACGCAATCTCGCCCATCCATGGGCTCGCGCATGCTCGGGAATGACGGACCGAAAACCGATCAGACGCGCCCTTGCGCACGGCCCGGCGACACCGCGATAACATGGTAAGGTAATCTAGCATAACGATATACAACAACCGCACCACTGAATTTTCGGGCAATATGTTAAACACCACACGACGGGCAGTCACCCCCGGGCCGGCGAATGCTCTGCGCTACCCGGGCCGGGCGGCGCTTGCCGCCGCGGTGCTCGCCTGGCTGGTGCTGTTGTCGGCATGCGCATCGCAGCCGCCGTTGCTGACAGGCCCCGCCGCCGCCTATGACGCGGCCGATCACCGCGATCTGTTGACGCTTTACGCGCCGCTTATCGTGCCGCAGGATCAGCGGCAATCGTTCAATCGCATCGGCCGCGCCAGCGCGCGTACCGATGACGATGGCACGGAACAGGTGTACGTCGATCCGCAGCAGCCGGTCTACTATGTGCAGCAGCGCGAGTTCACCGCCGGCAACAGCACCTACATCAACCTGATCTACCGCGTGCATTTCGAGCGCGTGCCCTATAGCCTGTGGCCGTTTCACCTGACCGCGGGCAGCAACGGCGGCCTGTTCGTCATTGTCACCCTGAATGAAAAACAACAGCCGTTGCTGATTACTACCGTGCATACCTGCGGCTGTTACCTGGCCTTCGTCCCGACCAGTTACCTCGATCGCCGCGCCTACCCGGCGGACTGGCCGGCCTACACGCAGCCGGTGTTCGGCGAAGTGCTGCCGGCACGTCTGGATTACCCGGCAGCGTTCACGCCTGACCAGCGTATCGTCGTTTATCTGCGCAGTGGCACACACCGGGTCATGGATGTCCAGGTCGTATCACCGGCACAGGTCGCCGCGAACTACCGGATCATTCCGGCGACTATCGCGCCGATGGCGACGCTGCAGCAGTTACCGCTGGGGCAAGGAACCACCTCGTTCTACGAACCGTCCGGCCGGAACCAGGGCTATGTGAAAAACGCGCGCAAACCGTTCGAGTTTCTGTTGATGAGCTGGTGGGCGCTGGACCCGCGCGTCGGTATCGA
The DNA here is from genome assembly GCA_006218035.1 of Gammaproteobacteria bacterium. Taxonomy (GTDB): domain Bacteria; phylum Pseudomonadota; class Gammaproteobacteria; order VBWC01; family VBWC01; genus VBWC01. Next base: position 80,937 of record VBWC01000011.1, on the reverse strand, counting down.
CAAGGACTACGGACCCGCCGCCGAGACCGGCAGCGTGTTTTATACCAGCCTCAAGCCCTGGCGGCGCAACGCGTCGGACATGTGGCCGTTCGCCGACTTTCTTGAATACTGGGGCTGGCGGCTATAGTTCGCTGAGCGACCGGGTATAATCGCCGCCCGATGGACACCTCCTTTCTCCAGGCGCTGCTCGACTGGGTTGCGCATCATCCGACCTGGGCCGGTCTGCTCGTGTTCTTGATTGCGCTGACCGAGTCGCTGGTAATCATCGGGCTGTTCGTTCCGGGCGCAACGCTGATCTTCGGTGTTGGCGCGCTGATCGCCACCGGCAGCATGAATCTGTGGAGCACGCTGGCCTGGGCGATCGCCGGCGCGATCGCCGGTGACGGCATCAGTTTCTGGATCGGTCATCACTATAAACAGGGACTGCGCACAATGTGGCCGTTTCGCCGCTATCCGCGGCTGATGGAGCGCGGCGAAAGGTTTTTCGAAAAACACGGCGGTAAAAGCATCCTGTTCGGACGTTTCGTCGGACCGGTACGCCCGATCATCCCGGCGGTCGCCGGCATGGCCGGCATGTCGCCGGGCTATTTTCTACTCATCAATGTGTCATCGGCCCTCGTGTGGGCTCCCGCGAATATCCTGCCCGGCATGGCGTTCGGCGCGTCACTCGGTCTCGCCTCGGAGGTGGCCGCGCGGCTCGCTATCCTGGTGGTCGTACTGGTGGCGGCGCTGTGGCTCGTGCAGTGGATGGTACGCAAGGTGGCTATATTCATCCAGCCGCGCGCCAATGACATGCTGCAACGCTCGCTGGCATGGAGCCGCTCGCGCCGCGTGCTGGGTCCGCTGACCGCGTCGGTCATCGATCCGAATCACCCGGAACTGCGCGGACTGTTGATCCTGGGCACGGTGCTGATTGTCGCGGCGACGGCATTTTTTATTGTCGTCGAAAGTCTGGGCGGCGACTCGATCACACGCGTCAACACGATGGTGTTTCATTTCTTCGAAGGCCTGCGCACGCCGTTTGCCGACGGGATCATGGTCGCCGTTTCCCAACTTAGCAGTTCGCGCGTCAATGTGCCGGTATTTATCGCCGTGCTCGGCTGGCTGGCGTGGCAGCGGCGCTGGCTGGCCGCCGGACACTGGATGGGTGCGGTAATTTTCGGCACGCTGATGGCATCGGCAATGAAGGCGCTGCTGCACGTTGAACGTCCGCCGACGCTTTATGCGGAAATCGCCGACTATGCATTTCCCAGCGGCCACGCGACGATGAGTGTCGTCATCTACGGTTTTCTTGCGGTGATGATCGCCCGCGAACGCGCCGGCCCGGTGCGCTGGCTGCCATACGTTGCCGCCGGCAGCTGGGTGGCGATGGTGGCGCTGTCGCGGCTCTATCTCGGCGCGCACTGGCTGACCGATGTGCTCGGTGGCATCGCGCTTGGGCTCGCCTGGGTGGCGTTGCTCGGCATCGCCTACCGGCGGCACCGGCCGCCGCCGGTCTCGGCCGGCAAGCTCACGATGCTCGTCGCCAGCACGTTTCTGATTTCCGGCACGTGGCATGTCAACCAACATCATGCCGATGAGCTGCGACGCTACACACCGGTAATCGAAACACAGGTCATGGACCTGGAGCAGTGGTGGAATCACAGCTGGCAGACATTGCCGGCTTACCGCGCCGACCTGCGTGCGCGCCATCATCATCCATTGACCGTGCAATACGCCGGACAGCTGGACGCGTTGCGGACGCAGCTGGAACAACACGGCTGGCAACCGCGCCTACCGTTGTCATTCACATCGGGCCTTTACTGGTTCAGTTCCGACGCCACGATCAATCAACTGCCGGTACTGCCGCAGGTACATGACGGCTGGTACGAGTCGCTGGTGCTGGTACGCGACACGGGATCGCCCGACCGCGGACTGGTATTGCGCCTGTGGCCGTCGTATGTCGAGCTGGGCACGGAAAACAATGAAACCGCGCCTTTATGGATAGGCAACGTCTCGTTCTATGAGCGCTTTGCTCCGATGCCGCTGTTTACGACCGCATATACCGGCCACGACTTTGACACGCCGCTCACCATGTTCCGCGAGGATGTCAGCGGTCTTGTTTCACGCGAGGCCTTACGCCCGTTAGCGGAAACCAATGCCGTACGACCGCCTCTGCGATGGGACGGCACTGTACTGTTGCTACAGCAGCGATGATGCCTCGCCATGAAAATTACCCCAACCTTGCTGCCGGGCATATCCCGCATATTAGAAAACGCTCGGCACCTCGCAGGTAGTCATAGCCATTAATTCAGCGCTCTCGGGTAACCGGTGTGAAAACCGGTACGCCCGTTACCGTTCCGTGTTCGATAACGGGTCGTATTGAGCATTTAACCCGACAGCAACCCGGACTATACCTACGGCTTTCGGTGTGTGCGTCGCAACGGCGTGTCCGGGTTTCCCTATCGGCGGGCTTGCGATTTTTAACGCAAACAATAGCTGCCGCTGGGCCGCTTCGCCGCTATAATGACTGCATTATGAAAATTGTCGAACAGGATGAATCGATCAACGTCTTTGGCGAGGCGCTGCAGACCTGCAGTGACAAGCCGGTCACCGGGTTTTTTCGTGATGGTTGCTGCAATACCAGCGATCACGACGTCGGCTCCCATACCGTCTGCATCGAAGTCACGCAGGAGTTCCTTGAATATTCGCGCTTCAAGGGCAACGACCTGTCGACACCGGTGCCGGAATGGGGGTTTGCCGGACTGAAGCCGGGCAATCGCTGGTGCCTGTGTGCCGCCCGCTGGCTGGAGGCGCAGCGGGACGGAATGGCGCCGAAGGTGTTCCTGTCGCGCACGCATATCCGCGCGCTGGGTATTGTGCCGCTGGAAATTCTGCGTGACTATGCAGCCGATCTGAACTGATTTTTTCTTCCGACCCATACAGTTATCGCTCCCATGCGGCAAATTTTGCCGCATGGGAGCCGCATTGCGTAGAATGCTTTAATAAAAATTTCCGGTGCCGATACTGGCATATTCGAGTTTGTTGGTGATGAGGGGAAGGGAGCAGATGCATCGTTATGCAGTGGTATTGATGTGGTTGGGAATTCTGTTTGTCGCGGGTTGTGCCAGCTCCGGCGGCGCAAACCATGTGGCAACCGCCGGCAAGAATCTCAAGGGCATGGTAGCCAACGGTCGCTATACCGCGCCGGACAAAAGCTTCACTGTCGCGCTGCCCTATGCGGAAAAATCTCCCGAGTGGCAGTACATGAAGGTCAACGAAGGGCGAGACGGCGGACGGCTGACCTATGTCGAATTCGGCCCGGTACAGGGACCGGTGATCGGGCCACAGATATCGGATAACAATCTTTATAGCGCGACGTTCGTTGAGCACCCGGCAAATTTTGAAAGCGAACTGTTGCCGATATGGGCGCAACGGGTCTTCGACAACCAGATGCAAACCATCGCCGGCAGCGAGAACATAGCGCCACAGCAAGTGACGTTCAAGAAAACCTGGATCAATGGCAAGGCGGCGATATATGCGGTCTATGCGCTGGATTCGCTGGAACTGAACGACATGACGATGACCGGTTCCACGCGTCACTACCTGGTATTCTGCCTGATTAATTACGACGCCGGCGCTGCAAACATCATGGCCAGGGTGGACCCGGCGCAATCGTACCGTATCGAACAGGAACTACGCGCCGGCAAATGGCAGCGCTTCAACCAGATGGCGTTGTCGTTCCGGCCCAGCGAATAGGTCGCGGCCCGTCTAGGCGAGATACGTTTCAGTCTCGCCACCCCAACGCGGGATCAGCGCGTGCTCGATGTCCAGATGATCGAGCACGCGCGCCACCATAAAATCGACCAGGTCATTGACCGACTGCGGCAGGTTATAGAATCCCGGACAGGCCGGCATGATGGTGACGCCCAGCCGGGCGAGCTTCAGCGCATTCTCCAGATGTATCGCGGATAGCGGCGTTTCGCGCAATACCAATATCAGTTTTCGCTGTTCCTTCAGCACCACATCGGCGGCGCGCTCCAGCAGATCCTTGCTGGCGCCGTTGGCTATCGATGCCAGCGTACCGCTGGTGCACGGACAGACAATCATCGCGCGGGGCGCGTGCGAGCCGCTCGCGACCGGCGCCGTCCACTGGTCCCGGCCGAAGACGCGCAGTTGACCCGGCTGCGCCTGATAAAGGCGCGACAGAAACTCCTCGATTTCCTTCGGCCGTGCCGGCAGTTTCAGATCGGTCTCCATGCCGATGACGATCTGCCCGGGCTGCGACAGCATCAGGTAGACCGGCTCGCCCGCCCGTAACAGACATTCGAGCAGCCGTAAACCGTACGCCGCACCGGACGCGCCGGTCATCGCCAGGGCGATCGGTTTGCGGCTCATCGCTTTTCCAGTGCTGTTATCAACAGATCATGAATGCCGCCGAAGGCGCCGTTGCTCATGATGAGTATATGGTCACCCGGACGTGCGATTGCCTTGATGTGATCGACGATCGCCGGTACGGTTTCGAATACCTGCCCCTTGTCACCCAGTTCGCGCGCGATAGAGTCCAGCGGCCAGCCCAGATCGGGGGGCTGGAACAGCAGCACGCGATCAGCCGCGTTCAGCGACGGTGCGAGGGTATGCTTGTGCACACCGAGACGCATGGTGTTGGAGCGCGGCTCCAGCACCGCGACGATGCGCGCGCCGTCGACACGCTTGCGCAGGCCGTCGAGGGTCTTCGCAATGGCCGTCGGGTGGTGCGCGAAATCATCATAGATGGTGATACCGTCGACGTTGCCACGTTCTTCCATGCGTCGCTTGACGCCGCGGAAATGGCTTAATGCGTCAATCGCGTGCTTTGGCGCGACGCCCGCATGCCGCGCCGCAGCGATTGCGGCGAGCGCATTCTCCATATTGTGATGGCCAGTCAGTGGCCAGTTCACCCGGCCCAGCCTGTCGTTGCCCAGACAGACATCGAACGCACCGCCATCCGGTGTGAAGTTGTCGACCCGCCACGCGCCTGGCGTGATATCACCACCGGGCGCCAGAAACCGTTCGACAGGCGTCCAGCAGCCCTTGGCCAGTACATCGTTCAGGTTGGCATCGGCAGCGGGCGTGATAATCAGTCCGTTACCGGGGACGATACGCACCAGATGATGGAATTGCTGTTTGATCGCGGCGATATCCGAAAATATGTCCGCGTGATCATATTCGAGATTGTTCATGACGAGCGTGCGCGGCCGGTAATGAACGAATTTTGAACGCTTGTCGAAAAAGGCCGTGTCGTATTCATCGGCCTCGACGACAAAAAAAGGCGCCTCGCCGAGGCGTGCCGACAGGCCGAAATCCAGCGGTACGCCGCCGATCAGGAAACCCGGCGACAACCCGGCATATTCCAGTATCCACGCCAGCATCGTCGAGGTGGTCGTCTTGCCGTGCGTCCCCGCCACGGCCAGCACCCAGCGACCGTGCAGCACATGATGCGACAGGAATTCGGGCCCGGACATATAGGCCAGACCGTTGGCGAGCACATGCTCGATGGCCGGATTACCGCGCGACAACGCGTTGCCGATCACCACCAGATCAGGCACCGGCTCGAGGTGAGCAGCGTGATACCCTTCCATCAACTCAATGCCTGCCTGTTCGAGTTGCGTGCTCATCGGCGGATAGACATTCGCATCCGAGCCGGTAACGCGATACCCCAGCTGACGTGCGAGTATCGCAAGGCCGCCCATGAATGTGCCGCAGATGCCGAGAATATGTATGTGCATGTCAGGCCGGGGGCGTAAACACCGTTTCGTAGATCGTCAGTGAAATCAGCATATACAGAATGGACAGCAAGATACCGTTAAACAGCGAAGTCGACAATGCGTGACGCAGAATATGGCCTGTCACGATGAGATTCCACAAGGTCAATGTCATCAACAGCAACGTCGGCAGGACCAAGGCCTCGATCTCGTCACCCACGCCGTCGCGCCACAGCAGCAAAATCCAGCCGATGGCGCCGAACAACGCGCCACACGCCATCAACGCGGTCAGCGTCTGAAGCTGCCGATGCGGGAAATTCCGCACCAACAGTACGAAATGCACCAGCACGATGAGCATGACGACATCGGCGACGGCGAGCCATAACGCGTTCGTCCCGCCGAGTTCAATCGCTGCTACCAGCCAGCTGGTGCAGGCGTACGCCGCCAGCGTCGGCCCAAACACTGCCGACGATCCCGGCAAATCCTGCGGGCCGGCGCGCAGCAGGCAGATGTCGATCACAGTATGGAGAATGCGTGTCATTTCGACCGATATTGTATTGTGTCCAGACGGATAACACGTTAACACGGACCATCGTATCGTGTAATACCACTGCTGACGTATACTCGCAGCAGAGCGGTGCGCCGCTTGTGCGAATACCGCGTGACAAGGACGACGCCATGAAAACAACTGCCAGCGAGGCCCTGATGCGACCCATTTCGCTGCTTTATCACGGAAAGGTAAGAGACTCGGTTTTCGATCGGGCGATCGGCGTTATCGCCCGGCAGAAGCAGTATGCTGTCGAGAGCTTTACCTACCCGCTACGTGCCGAACACCGGCCGGAGAAGGACTCGCTGATCCTGGTCCGGAATTCGGAATTACCGACGGCGCTGATCGAACAGGAATACTCGGTCTATCCAAGCGAACAGGTCAGGCAGCGCAGCAAGAACAAGTGGATGTTGCACAACTACTGCCTGGAGCACGAAATTCCGACGCCGGACACCGTACGTGCCGAAGATTTGCTCGAAGACTTTGTCTTCAAGCGGACCTCGGGCAGCAATAACAGCGTCGTTAATCCCTTCGCGCATGCCGACCTGTTGGCGCAGGAACGCGTCACCGGGCAGGTCGTAAAATGCTACGGCCATATACAGCTCGGCAAGTTTATCGGCGCAGACGAACTGACGCGCAAGAGTATCGACATTCCCGACACTATTTCCGCGCTTGGCAGAAAAGTGCTGGGTGATTTCGGCCTGGTCTGGGGCGGACTGGATTGGGTCATCGGGGCAGAGTGGTATTTGATTGATGTAAATGCGACGTCCGGTTTCGGTTATGCGTCACTGGACGACTGCGTCAAACTGCTGTCCGAGGGGCTGGACATTTTTTTCTACGAGGAAGGCGCCCGGCAGATTCGTCACCATGCCGCCTATGACAAGGGTTTCCCGGCATTCACCATCGATGACTCCGCGCGGCATTAACGCCAGTCAGGGCACGAGAACGATTCGGCAGAATTTCGGCGCACGCCGCAGCCACGCTGTAAACATTCCGCCCTCGCGATAGAACGAGATCGGCGCAGGGTCGTCAACCTGCGGCACCTCCGTTATACGATCGGGAAGATCGCGCGAAACAACCCTGCCCGGTAGCAGCGCTATCGAAAATCACGCTTTACTATATTAGATAATACTAATATAGTGGATCTGGTCCGCCAGTTTTTCAATTCATATCCAACAGGGAACCCCGGCCATGAGAGCTTCTGACAGGCAACAGGAATTCTCCGGCTCAACGAGAAATCCGGATCAACACTCCCCGGGGCGACTTGCGATCGCCGGCCTCGCCGCCGTTATCGTCGTCACGTTGTTGACCGGCGGATGCGGCACCGGGACGGACAACGAAAGTAAGCCGGTGGCAATAACCGTGACAGCCGACGTCATCAACGTTATTGCGCAGGCAATCCCGGAAACCTATACGACAGCCGGGACGCTCGTAGCCAACGGGCGCGTTGACATCGCGTCACGCTTACTCGGCGAGATACGCAATCTTGCGGTGCGCGAAGGTCAGGCTGTGACAACGGGACAGCGTCTGCTGACGATCGATGCCACCGAAATTACCAACCGGTTGAATGAAGTGCAGGCGCGCCTTTCGGAGGCACGCGCACAGTCTGAAGAAGCGCGTGCCGATCTTGAGCGTCATCAGAAGCTGCTTGCCCAAAAGGCGATATCCGAACGCGCCGTCGAACAGGCGCGGCTGCGTTATGACGTCACGCGCGAAAGCGTCCATGCCGCCGACGCCGCCACCAGCCAGATACGCGCACAACTTGAGTACACGGACATCCGCTCGCCCGTCACCGGCGTCGTGGTAACCAAGCATAAGCAAAATGGCGACATGGCAACACCGGGCGCGCCGATACTGACTATTGAGGATCCGTCAAACATCGAGGTCGAGACATTTATCAAGGAGAGTTACGTCAATCAGATCAACCCCGGCGATAAGGTCCAGGTTTCGATAGACGCGCTGCGAAAACAGGGTTCCGGCACGGTAACCCGTGTCGTGCGCTCCGGCGAGACGGGGACTTACCGCTATCTGGTCAAGGTGGTACTGAGTGATGTCAGCGATCTACGCGCCGGCATGTTCGCCCGCGTGGAATTCCCGGTTGGCGAAAAGACCGGCATCGCAATACCGAACAGCGCGATCATCGAGCGCTCGGACATCCCGGGTGTGTATCTCGTCGACGAAAACGCCATTGCGCACTTTCGCATGGTGCGCACCGGACGCCATTGGCAGGATCAGACAGAAATCGTCGCTGGATTGAGCGCAAACGATCGCATTGCGATCACCAACACCGCGACGTTGCGTACCGGCGATCGCATAGAAGCAGCGATACCCGCCCCATTACCTCAGAGCGCAACGCCAGTTCCTGGACAGGACAGCAATGAGTGACAAACTCAACATCGCGGGCCGGCTGGGGCGCGCCGCGATGAGCTCGCATATCACGCCGCTATTGAGCCTCGTGATCTTTCTGGTCGGCCTCGTCGCGCTGTTTGTAACGCCGCGCGAGGAAAATCCGCAGATCGATGTACCAACGGCAAATGTTTCTGTATCGATGCCGGGCGCGACCGTAGAGGAAATATTGAATCTTGTGGTCCGGCCGATGGAGATGGTGTTGCGTGAAATGCCAGGCGTCGATCACACGTTCGGCATGGCGCTGGATTCACTTGGCATCGTGACGGTGCAATTTAATGTCGGCGAGGACAAGGAAGCCAGCCTCGTCAAACTCTATGACCGCATGATGCATAACCTTGACCGGATTCCACCGGGCGCATCCGAGCCGCTCGTCAAACCGCTCGACGTCGATGACGTGCCAATCGTCGCGATTACATTATCGAGCGATACGCATAACGAACTAGCCCTCAAGGAACTCGCCGACCGCGTCAGGGAGCAGCTGGCCCAGGTGCCCGGCGTGTCGGTGCTGGACGTGATCGGCGGGCGTAACCGTCAGATCACGGTCGAGATCGATCCCGCGCGGCTTGAGGCGCACGAGGTATCACTGACCACGCTGCACAAGCGCCTCGGCGTGGAGAACAGCGACCTGCCTACCGGTTACGCGGTTGACGCCAATCGCGTAAAAACCATCCGGCTCAAGGGCGCTCTCGCTTCGGTCAGTGACATCGAGAACATTGTGGTCGCCGCGCGCAATAACCGACTGGTGTATCTAAGTGATGTCGCGGACATACGCGACGGCGTCGGGGAAATCGGGCATGTGCATCGTATCGGTTTCGGTGGAGCATCCAAAACCGGTCTCGCTTCCGCCAGCGAGCCGGAACATGCGGCCGTTACGCTGACGCTGGCCAAGAAGCGCGGCACAAACGCCGTGGCGATCGCCGGGCGTATCCGTGATCGCGTTGCTGCGCTGCAGGGCGACTTCATTCCCGATGACGTGATGGTCACCGTCACACGCGACTCCGGCGCGGAGGCCAACGCCGCCGTCAACATGCTGATCGAGCATCTGGGCATGGCGATCGCCAGCGTTATCGTCATCCTGTTGGTGTTTCTTGGCTGGCGCGAAGCCTCCATAGTCACGCTGAACATTCCCCTGATACTGTTTATTGTGCTCGCGGCAGGACTGCTTGCCGACCAGACGATCAACCGGATCACGCTGTTCGCGCTGATCCTGTCTCTTGGCCTGCTCGTGGATGATGCGATCGTCGTTGTCGAAAATATCCACCGGCACCTGGCCAAGAGCCTGACGACGATAACAGACACGGCCGCAGACAAGGCCCGTGTCATTATCGAGGCGACCAATGAAACCGGCCCCCCGACCATCATGGCAACGTTAACGGTGATACTTGCGTTTATTCCGATGGCGTTCGTCACCGGCATGATGGGACCGTACATGGGGCCGATTCCGTTCAACGTACCGGTCGCGATGCTGGCATCGTTGATCATCGCCTACATGCTGACGCCGTGGATCGCGTTGCGCTGGCTGCCTGTCCAGACGGTTCGCCACGAATCAACGCAAGCCGGCGGACCGGATTGGTTGCAACGTCTTTATACGCGGTTATCTTCACCGCTGTTTGATTCGCGACGCCGGCGCACGATCTTTTTCGCAGTGACCGGCGTGTTGATGATGCTCGCCATGTGGCAGGTTGTGTGGCAGTTCGTCCGGCCCGCCGGTGTCAATGGACCGCCGACACCGGGCACCGTGGAATTGAAGATGCTGCCGAAGGCGGACAAGAACACATTCAATATCACCATCGACATGCCGGAAGGCACGCCGCTTGAAATTACCGACGCCGTCGCCCGTGACGTGGGTAATGTGCTGCGCCGTCAACCGGTGATCACCGACTACGAAACCTACGTCGGCATCGCCGGTCCGGTCGATTTCAACGGCATGCTGAGAGGCGCTGTCAACAAACGCGGCATGCATGTCGCTGAAATACGCGTCAACCTGGTTGATAAACGCGATCGCCGGATGCAATCGGAAGATATTGTCCTTGAGTTGCGTCGACAGCTTGAACCGGTATACGCGGCATGGCCGGACGCGAACATAAAACTCGTCGAGGATCCGCCTGGCCCGCCGGTGCGGGCGACCTTTCTCGCTGAAGTTTACGGGCCGGATTATGACAGGATACGCGACATCGCCCGGCGCGTCAGACAGCAGTTTTCCGCAACATGGGATGTCGTCGATCATGACGATTCCGTGGGCGACGACCAGATCGAATACCGCGTGATGGTCGACAAGGAAAAGGCGGCGCTTGCCGGTGTGGACGCCGGTCAGCTCGGCGAGCTCATGCGAAACTTCGTCGGCGGCCATGACATAGGCAAGCTTCAGGTACCCACCGCACGTGAACCGGTGCCGATCCGCATTCAAATGCCGCGGCATTTTCGTATCGCGCCGCGCGACTTCGACCGCCTTTTCATCACCAATGACAGGGGCGATCAGATTCCTGCGGCAGCCGTGGCACGGATCGAGGAAGTTGTGGCTGACAGGCCGATATATACCAAGGACATGAACCCGGTCGCCTATGTCAGCGCCGAACCGGCGACACGTTCGCAGGTCTATCCGCTGCTCGCGATGGACGCGCAGCTTGATGGCGTGGATGTCGCCGCGGGTTCACGCCTGACCACTGGCGGAATGGGCTTCACGCGCTCGGTTCCCGACAACACCTTCGGTTACCAGTTGTTATGGGATGGCGAGATGCGCCTGACGCTGGATGTATTCCGTGATCTCGGTGCCGCGTTCATCGTCGCGCTGGTACTGATCTATCTGCTGCTCGTTGCGTACTATGGCGGCTTCATCCTGCCGTTGATCGTGATGGGCGCGATCCCGTTGACGATGATCGGCATATTTCCCGGTCACTGGATTACACAACAGCCGTTCACGGCGACGTCGATGATCGGCATGATCGCGCTGGCCGGTATCGTCGTGCGTAATTCTCTTCTGCTGATCGATTTCATTCTGGCTTATCGCGCGCAAGGCGCGAGCCTGGAGGATGCCGTGCGCGAAGCAGGCGCGGTGCGTGCGCGGCCGATCCTGCTGACCGCGCTGGCCATTATCGCCGGCAGCTCCATCCTGATCATGGATCCCGTGTTCGGCGGGCTCGGTGTATCGATGGCGTTCGGCACACTGGCGTCAACCGTGCTGACGTTGTTCGTGATTCCGCTGATCTACTACTTATGGCAACGCCGGAAAATCTGAAAATAATTTGTCGTCAACCAAGAGGTAAATACAATGAATACCGAACGACTGATACGCATCATTGCCGGTAGCATCGTCCTGCTGTCACTGGCGCTCGCGGCTATCTATAACGATGTCGTGCTCACACAACCGACCTGGCTGTGGTTCACCGCATTTGTTGGATTGAATCTGTTTCAATCCGGCTTCACGCGCTGGTGCCTGATGGAGAAGATTCTGCTGCGGCTCGGTGTCAAGTCGGGTTGCGCAGACACGGCCACCCAGCATTGAGTGGATCACAACAGCTAATGAAGCAGTTTCCGGAACGCAGCATCGAAGACGCAGCGGAAGGTCTGCGTGCGATCGCCCATGAAGTCAGGTTGGCAATTCTGTGCTATCTCGCCGACCGGCCGATGAATGTCAGCGAACTGGTCGAGGCGACCGGCACATCGCAGTCCAACCTCTCGCAACATCTTGCGAAGATGAGGCTGCTGAACATCGTTGTGCCGGAACGGCGCGGAACACAGGTTTACTATCGCCTGGCGCAGCCCGGCTTCAAGCGCGTCATCAAGGCGCTGCAGTCAATTTATTGTCCGGCTACAAATTCAACGGTTTACTGGATTCCCGCGAAGTTTATGCCCGGAGGGTACGGGAATAACAATAGCAGAATAAATCAGAGCTTCCTTAGCAGGCTGTTTCTCAACAGCCTGTTAGGCGTTAACGAACGGACTGATATTTTTTGTACGTTGAAATGAAGCCAACAAGAAAAGGCACTTTTAAAATAGAGTAACGCAAAGCATGGATACAGCCTTTCCATGCTGTGTTACGGACAGCAAGAGGGAACCATCATGAAATGCAACGTCGGAAAAACGGATCGCGTGATACGAATCGTCGCAGGGCTTGCGGTTATCGGTGCAGGTATCTACTTCGGTAGCGGGTGGGGCGCCATCGGACTGGTTTTTCTTTTCACCGCGTTTGCCGGATGGTGCCCGGCGTATTTTCTGCTCGGTGCGTCTACCTGCGGACAGCAGGGACAGAAGACAGGACGCTGATATTGCCGATTCCTCCAGACGTCACAACGTCACGGAATCAAGCAGGGTTACCAGCGGTGTTCGACGCCGACGAACCAGTATGACCCGCCCGTTGCCTGGGTGAAGTTTTGGTCGTCGCGGAATCCAATATCAACGCCATACAGGTCGACGCTGATTTCACCGGGCATTAGCGTCGGCCTTAGCGGCAAAGCGCTCAACACCCATTTTAAAGGATCGCCCGCGGAAAAATCGGACGTCACGCGACGGTGATGCGGTGCGTGTGTAAACTCGTTTTGCGTGTGGCCGAATCCCGCCGGCGCAAACTCGGCGCCCTGCACGGTCGCCGTTACCACGACGCCGATCCCTACAAACAGGGCCAGTATTACTATCAGATCGGGGCTTCGTTTCTGCATTATCTTCGCGACTGCGCCTTAAGCCGTCCCTGGCGTATATCGGTTTGAGGAAGTGCAGCTAGGGGGTGTGCACTTGTACTAGGTATCGGTAATCGGCACGCACCGGCCCGCGAGCTTGCTCACAGTTTCAGCCACTTGTCGCGAAACGGGAGGACTGGGCCGGGAAGACTGGCGGGTCGTGCTTTTATAAACGAACAGCTACCATCTCTGCGCCGCCCGGTGCGACCACACGGCGCCTGAGCGGATCACCAACGGCCACCTAATGCTTGTAGTCAGGATCAAGCCAGCACTGGGGCAACCGTTCGTCCGACGGAAATGCCAGTTCCCTTTTGGCGAATTTGGCCGGCTCCTGCATTTCCTCGCCAACATGAAACCGGCCGGACACTGACGGCTCCGATGGGTTGGTCAGAATCCCCACATTGAGTATCTCGACGAGGTCGCCGCTGGGTATGTGTTTGAGGTACATATCGCCTCCTTGTATTGCAGACAGGCAGGTGGCTGATTCCGCAGTTCTTGGGGTCAATAACCTGCCGGATGGTGGTTGTATTCCTTTGATTTGATCTTACTCCCGCCCGTTTGCCGACGCAATTCGTGCCGGGTGAACGAAATCCGGATAAGTTTTTTCTCCGCGACATCAGGAAGTAAACTACCGGACATTCCGGCCGATAACGGCATCTGTACTGGGCCGTCCTATACTCCACGGTGATACAACAACGCAACGGTGGTGCTTAAGGCATGAATCCTCTTCGGAAACTTCAGGGCTTCAATCAGAGCATCTGGTACGACAATCTCGAACATTCAATGATTGTCTCTGGCGAACTTCGGCGCATGATCAGCGAAGACGGCCTGACGGGCGTGACGTCGAATCCGACCATTTTCGAAAAGGCCATAAACGGCACTGACGATTACGACGCCATACTCGACGATATTCTAAAGCGACACCCTGATTTCAACGGCAGGAACCTGTTCTTCGAGATGGCGATTCAGGACATACGAGCCGTCGCCGACCTGCTGGAGCCGGTGTATACCGATACCAAGGGTGTCGATGGTTACGTCAGCCTTGAAGTATCGCCGGACCTGGCCCATGACACCAAAGGCACGGTCACGGAAGCACGTCAGTTGTGGCGGCGTGTAGCGCGCCCAAACCTGATGATCAAGGTACCGGCGACACAGGAAGGCTTGCCGGCCATTCAGGCACTGATTGCGGACGGTATAAATATCAACGTCACACTGCTGTTCTCCGTCGAGCGATATAAACAGGTGATTAACGCCTACCTGCTGGGACTCGAATCGCGGGTCAAACGCGGGCAGGTATTGAACAATGTTGCCTCCGTTGCCAGCTTCTTCGTCAGCCGCGTCGACCAGGCCGTCGATAAATCACTTGACCATAAGCTCACGTCCGCGTCCCCGACAGAGCGCAAGTCGCTGGAGCAACTTAAAGGCAAGATTGCCATTGCGAATTGCCGGGTCGCCTACGACTTATACCGCGAGCAGTTCGCCTCCAGCCGGTTCGCAACGCTGCGCGAGTCCAATGCGCAGGCACAACGGCTGTTGTGGGCGAGCACTGGTACCAAAAACCCCGCCCTCAGCGACATTCTGTACGTCTCGTCATTGATCGGCGACGGCACGGTTAACACACTGCCGCCGGCCACCTACCAGGCGTTTCGCGATCATGGCGAACCGCAGCCTTCATTACCCGGCAACGTCCAGGAGGCCCGCGACCAGCTCGCCTCGCTCAAGACACTGGGCATCGATATGGATACGGTTACCGCTGAGTTGCTCACCCAGGGCATGGCCAGTTTTTCCGATTCTTTCCAGTCCTTGCTGAGCGCCATGGAAAGCAAGGCGATCGCGATCAATCAGGCCGCCTATACCAGCGCGCAGGCAAAACTGAAGACGCAGTTCGGCACATCTTCCTGACCGACCTGGCCCCGCAGTACCGCCCCGGACTCACGCCCGGTGGCATAATATCCTCAATGAAATAAAATGACGGTCCGGGTTCTCCCCGGTCCGAACCAGTTTCGCCATCCAGTCGACAGCGACACGTCATGTGGAATGTCATCAGCGATCGCATCAGCGAGGCTACCGGCCGACGATTTTCGGCACAACATCCTACGCCCATCGGCGGCGGGTGTATTAATGCGGCCTACAGGCTAGAGCAAGGCGAGCGCCGCTATTTCGTCAAAACCAATACAGCGGACAAGGTATCGATGTTCGCCGCGGAGTCCGCCGGACTTCAAGAAATCGCGCGATCCAAAACGATCCGAGTGCCACTCCCTGCCTGTCACGGCACCACCGGCGACACGGCCTTTCTGGTTCTCGAACACATCGAATTTGGCAAGGGTGGTCCCGGCGGCGTTGCTGAACTGGGCCGGCAACTTGCACGCATGCACCGAACAACCAGCGATACCTACGGCTGGCGCATGGACAACACGATCGGATCGACGCGCCAACCGAATACACCGTCTAACCAATGGGCCGGGTTCTGGCGCGAACAGCGGCTCGGATTTCAACTGCAACTGGCTGCACACAACGGCTACGGAGGCAATCTGCAACGCAAGGGTGAACGCCTGCTGGCCGACATCGACCGTTTCTTTGTAAATCATGAACCCGCGGCGTCGCTATTGCACGGCGACCTGTGGGCGGGCAATTACGGCATCACGCCCGACGGAACCCCGGTTATTTTCGATCCGGCCGTCTATTATGGTGACCGCGAAACCGATATGGCGATGACCGAACTGTTCGGCGGCTACCCGGCGGCTTTCTACGAGACCTACGAGGACGAGTATCCGCTGAATCGCGGCTACGGCGTCCGGAAAACGCTCTATAATCTGTATCACGTCTTGAACCATCTGAATCTGTTTGGCGGCGGGTACCTTTCCCAGGCCGAACATATGATGGATACACTGTTGTACTGAGGAAAACAGGTCAACGTCATGGCAGGCAAACGCAGCAAGCGGGTATACAAGATCCTGTTTCACAATCAGGGCAAGATTTACGAGCTGTATGCGCGCGGCGTACATCAAAGCGCCATGCTCGGATTCGTCGAGATCGAAGGTTTGATCTTTGGCGAAAGATCCGCCGTCGTCGTCGATCCCTCGGAAGAGCGCCTGAAGGCGGAGTTCTCGGGCGTTACGCGCACCTACGTGCCAATGCATGCGGTGATACGCGTCGACGAGGTTGAAAAGGAGGGCGCCAACAAGATCATCGAAGGCGCTGCCGGCGACAAGGTGACGCCGTTTCCGACGCCGCTGTATCCGACGCGCGGCGACTCGCGCTAAGTCCTCGCACTAACTTACCAGGCCGGTCGCCCGCAGGGAGTGTTTCGCTTGCAGCGCGAGCAGAGCCATTTCGAGCTCGCCTTCCCAGTCGTACGACCCGCCGGCAGACTGCTCGTCCGGCAAACAAATGGCGTGGTAAGGCGTGTCGGCATAGATGCGCGTATGGCGTATTTCTTCAAGGCTCGGCGTCAGGTCGGGCCAGATGTCATGCAGGATATTCCGCGGACGCGTGATCGACCACTCCTCTATCATCCGGTACGGCTCGGGCAAGTGAGTAAAGGCCGCCGGCACACCGGTCTGCGGTTTGCCATCATTGTCGACATGATCAGTGAAAACGAACACGATCAACTTCGGCCTGTGTTTGACTATGTCGGGCGTCTGATTCACCCCTGCCGGCATCCACGACGAGAACGCGACATCGAACGAAAAATCGATTCCGGCGATCGTCGTTTGCCGAACCTCGTAACAAGCCGGATCGTAAAAATCTTCTATCTGGTTTGGCTTGGCGGACGGATCACGCACCCCAATCACCTTCGCGCCCTCGCGCCCGATCAGACTGCCGATAAATCCGTTGCCGCCGTGCATATCCGCGACGACGGGTGCGTCCGCCACCAGACGCACATAACCCGCAATCCGGCGGATCTCGTCACTCAGCGGATAGTACGGCGCGACAGTCTGACGGTATCTGGCCGGGTCACGATCGGCATTGCTGAAGATCAGGTAATGCAGCGGCAAATCCCGGATGCGCTCATCAAACGGTGACGACTGATCCCAGGCCGGATGCTTGCGTTCCTGGAAGGCAACGATGCGATTGAACATCGCATCGGTAAACGTATCCATGTCACGCAGTTTCTCGAAACTCATCGGGTTTTCGCCGCGTGCCCCCGCCGTCCGGCAGCGCTCTGTTCATGCACAGCATCGACCAGCACCTTCATATGGTCAGGATTCACATGCTGGTGTATGCCATGGCCGAGATTGAACACATGACCGGGCCCGGCGCCGAAGCTGTCGAGTATCGCGCGGACTTCACTCTTGATGCGTTCCGGCGAGCTGTACAGAACACAGGGGTCCATATTGCCCTGCAGGGCAACGCGGTCGCCGACGCGGTCGCGCGCCGCGCCGATATCCTGCGTCCAGTCGATGCCGAGCGCATCACAACCCGTGTCTGCCATCGCCTCCAGCCACGCGCCGCCACCCTTGGTAAACAGCACGACGGGGACGCGTCGGCCGTCACTTTCGCGCGTCAGGCCACTGACGATCTGCTCCATATAACGCAACGAAAACTCGCGGTAGTCGCGCGGCGTCAGAACGCCGCCCCAGGTATCGAACACCATGACGACCTGTGCACCGGCAGCGATCTGCGCGTTGAGATAGCTGGTGACCGAACGCGCCAGCACCTCAAGCAGACGATGCATTACCGCCGGCTGTTCGAACATCATGCCTTTGACCTTGGCGAATTCCTTGGTGCCACGGCCTTCGACCATATAGGTTGCGAGCGTCCACGGACTGCCGGAAAAACCGATCAACGGCACGCGACCGGACAACTCGCGACGGATCACGCGCACGGCGTCCATGACATAGCGGAGATCGGTTTCCGGATCGGGCACGCCGAGGCGCGCAACGTCCTGTGGCGATGCCACGGGACGCTCGAACTGCGGGCCCTCGCCCTCGACGAAATGCAGACCAAGACCCATCGCGTGCGGGATCGTCAGTATGTCGGAGAACAGGATCGCCGCATCGAGATCAAACCTCTCCAGCGGTTGCAGCGTCACCTCGCACGCCAGTTCCGGCGTCGTGCACAGCTGCATGAAGCTGCCGGCCCGCGCACGCGTCGCGCGATACTCGGGCAGATAGCGGCCCGCCTGACGCATCACCCAGACCGGCGTGACATCGACCGGCTGACGCAACAGGGCCCGTAACAGTCGATCGTTTTTTAGCGTTGTCATAGGAGCCTGCCTTTTATACATCCAGATAATTGAGGATACCGCTGGCCGCCTCGCGGCCCTCGAACACCGCGGTAACGACAAGATCCGCGCCGCGCACCATATCACCGCCGGCAAACACCTTCGGGTTGCCGGTCTGAAACTGGCACTCGCCCTGCCTGGCGACCTTGACGCGGCCACGCTCATCGACATCGATGCCGAATTCCGTAAACCACGGCGCCGGATTCGGTTGAAAGCCGAACGCGATGATCACGCGGTCAGCCAGCACAATCTCCTCGCTGCCCGGTACTGGCTCGGGCCGGCGGCGTCCTTTGGCATCGGGTTCGCCAAGACGCGTCGCCACCATGCGCACGCCTTTGACATGGCCGTCGCCGACGATCTCAATCGGCTGGCGGTTCCATAAAAACCGCACGCCCTCTTCCTTGGAGTTCGCGACCTCGCGCCGCGAGCCCGGCATATTCCCCTCGTCGCGTCGATAGGCGCAGGTAACGCTGCGCGCGCCCTGACGGATCGCCGTGCGATTACAGTCCATCGCCGTGTCGCCGCCGCCGAGTACGACGACGCGCTGGCCAGCCATATCGATGAAGGACGACTTGTCCTTGTCCATGCCGGTGGTATAGCGCACGTTCGAGATCAGATACGGGAGCGCCTCAAAAACACCCGGCCGATCCTCGCCCGGAAATTCGCCCTTCAACGCGGTGTAGGTGCCCATGCCAAGAAACACCGCGTCGTAGTCATCGACCAGTTTCCGGAAGGCGATGTCCTTGCCAACCTCGGTGTTCAGCACGAACTCGACGCCCATCTCCTCCAGCAGGCGCCGCCGCGTCAACACGATCTCTTTCTCGAGCTTGAACGGCGGTATGCCGAACGTCAGCAGACCGCCGATTTCCTGGTACTTGTCGAATACCACGGCCTTGACGCCGTTACGCGTCAGCACGTCGGCGCAACCCAGGCCCGCCGGGCCGGCGCCGATGACGGCGACGCGCTTGCCGGTAGCAATGACCTTCGACATATCCGGCCGCCAGCCGAGCTTTACCGCCTCGTCGGTGATGTACTTTTCGATGCTGCCGATCGTCACCGCACCGAAGCCGTCGTTCAGCGTGCAGGCGCCCTCGCACAGGCGATCCTGCGGACAGACACGACCGCAGATCTCGGGCAAGGAATTGGTACGGTGCGACAGCTCGGCGGCCTCGAACAGGTTGCCCTCTTCGATCAACTTCAACCAGTTCGGAATGTAGTTATGAACCGGGCATTGCCATTCGCAATACGGGTTACCGCAGGCCAGACAGCGGCCCGCCTGCAGCGCCGCTGACTCCTGATTGAAATCGCCGTATATCTCGCGAAAATCGCGGATGCGGACCTCGACCGGCTTCTTCGGCGGTTCCTGACGCGAGGTTTCTATGAACTGGAAATCGTTTGCCATTGCTATGCTGGTAGCCGTCGGTGAGTCAACAGGCCCGCCGCTCAGGCCGCTTCCTGTAAGGTATCGAGCAGTTCCCGGAGATTGACCGCCTTCGGCTTCACCAGCCAGAAACGGCCGATGCAGGCAGCGAAGTCGTCCAGCAGGGTCTGCCCCCAACGGCTGCCGGTTTCGTCGACAAATTCCTGTATCAACGCGTGCAGATAGGCCTGGTAGGCACGCATGCTTTCCGTGCTGACGCGGTGTATGTCGATCAGTTCGTGGTTATAGCGGTCAACAAACACGTTGCGCTCGTCCAGCACCACCGCAAAGCCGCCGGTCATGCCGGCACCGAAGTTCACGCCCGTCTCGCCGAGCACGACGATGACACCGCCGGTCATGTACTCGCAGCCGTGATCACCAACGCCCTCGACGACCGCGCAGGCGCCGGAATTGCGTACGGCGAAGCGCTCGCCGGCGAGCCCCGACGCAAACAGCTTGCCGCCGGTCGCGCCGTACAGGCACGTATTACCGATGATCGTGGTCTCGCGCGAAACGAACGTCGACTTTGCCGGCGGCGCAATAACAATCTTGCCGCCGGCCATGCCCTTGCCGACATAGTCGTTGGCGTCGCCTTCCAGATAAAGGTTCAGGCCGCCGGCATTCCAGACACCAAAGCTCTGGCCGGCCGTGCCGGCAAGACGCAGCGTGATCGGCGCATCCGCCATGCCGTGGTTGCCATGACGCCGGGCGATCTCGCCGGACAACCGCGCGCCGATCGACCGGTTGCGATTACACACCCGGTAAAGAAATTCGCCGCCGCGCTTTGTTTCGATGGCCGGCAGCGCATCGTGCACCATCTGCTCGGCGAGCTCGCCCTTGTCGAACGGCGTGTTATGCGGCACTTCGCAGTAGTGCGGCTGGTCAGCAGGGACACCGTTGTCCGACAGCAGCGGCGTCAGATCCAGCCGGCGCTGCCTGGCGGTTTCGCCATCGAGTATCGTCAACAGATCCACACGCCCGATCAGATCCTTCATGCGCCGCACGCCGAGCCTGGCCATCCATTCGCGGGTCTCGCGCGCGACGAACAGGAAGTAATTCATCACCATTTCCGGCAGGCCGATGAAATGCTTGACGCGCAGCACCTTGTGTTGCGTTGCCACGCCGGTCGCGCAATTGTTCAGATGGCAGATGCGCAAGTACTTGCAACCCAGCGCCACCATCGGGCCGGTGCCAAAACCGAAACTCTCGGCACCGAGAATGGCCGCCTTGACGACGTCGCGGCCGGTCTTCAGGCCACCGTCGGTCTGCAGGCGCACGCGATCGCGCAGATTGTTGGCGCGCAGCGTCTGGTGCGTCTCCGACAAGCCAAGTTCCCATGGCGTGCCCGCATATTTGACCGAGGTCAGCGGGCTGGCGCCGGTACCGCCGTCGTAACCGGAGATCGTGATCAGATCGGCATAGGCCTTGGCCACGCCCGCAGCGACGGTGCCAACGCCGGCCTCCGACACCAGCTTGACCGACACCAGCGCCTTCGGATTCACTTGCTTGAGATCGAAAATCAACTGCGCCAGATCCTCGATGGAATAGATATCGTGATGCGGCGGCGGCGAAATCAGCGACACACCGGGTTTCGAGAAGCGCAACCGGGCGATCATCTCGTTGACCTTGTCACCCGGCAGCTGGCCGCCCTCGCCGGGCTTGGCGCCCTGCGCGATCTTGATCTGCAACACCTCGGCGTTGACCAGATAGGCCGGCGTGACGCCGAAGCGCCCGGAGGCGACCTGTTTGATCTTCGACATCTTCTCGGTGCCGTAGCGTACCGGGTCTTCACCGCCCTCGCCGGAATTCGACCGTCCGCCGAGCCGGTTCATCGCGATCGCGAGCGCCTCATGGGCCTCCGGCGACAACGCGCCGAGCGACATGCCGGCGCTATCGAAGCGCGGCAGGATCGCCTCGATCGGCTCCACCTCGTCTACCGGCACCGGCACTACGCCGGGATCGATATCGAGCAGATCACGCAGCGTCATCGCCGGGCGGTTGTTGACGATCGCCGCATACTCCTGATATTTGGCGTAGTCGCCGCTCTGCACGGCCGCATGCAACGACTGTATGACGTCCGGGTGATAGGCGTGGTACTCACCGCCGTGGATATATTTCAGCAGTCCGCCCTGCTGGATGGTCTTGCGCGGATTCCATGCCGCCTTGGCCAGCAGACGCTGGTCGCTCTCGAGCTCCGCGAAACCGGCACCCTGAATACGCGACGTGGTGCCGGCAAAGCACAGGTTGGTGATCTCGCTGTGCAGGCCGATGATTTCGAACAACTGGGCGCCGCGATAACTGGCGATCGTCGAAATACCCATCTTGGAGATGATTTTGTAGAGGCCCTTGTTGATGCCCTTGCGGTAGCTTTCCGCAAGTTTCGCAGACTCCTTACTGGCGATCTCGCCGGTAGTGACCATGTTGTGCAGGCACTCATAGGCGAGATACGGGTAGATCGCCGTGGCGCCATAACCGACCAACACGGCAAACTGGTGCGGATCGCGCACGGTTGCCGTCTCAACGACAATGTTCGCGTCGCAACGCAAGCCTTCGTCGATCAACCGATGATGCACGGCGCCGGTCGCGAGCAGCGCATGCACCGGCAGCCGATCGCGCGCGATCGCGCGATCGGACAGCACGACGATCTCCTTGCCATCGCGAACCGCGCTGACGGCCGCGTCGCAGATACGCCGGATCGCCGCCTGCAGACCCTCATCGGGAGCGTAATTGATATCGATAACGGCGTGCGCATAGTCGTCCGAAAATTCGGACAGCAGCTTGCGGAACTTGCCCTCGGACAGCACCGGCGACTCAACGACCAGCCGTCTGGCGTGCAGCGGCGTTTCCTCGAATAGATTGTATTCGCGCCCGAAACAGGTCTCGAGCGACATGACGATCTGCTCGCGCAACGGATCGATCGGCGGGTTGGTGACCTGCGCAAACTGCTGCCGGAAATAGTCGTAAAGCGAACGCACATGACGCGACAGCACCGGCATCGGCGTGTCATCGCCCATCGAGCCGACGGCCTCCTGGCCGGACTCGGCCAGCACACGCAGCACCTGGTCGCGTTCCTCGAACGTGACCTGGAAAAGTTTCTGATAGGCCTGCAGCGCATGGTTATCCAGCGGGCTGCTGGTCAGGGCTTCACCACTGAAATTCGAACCAATACGGCGCACATGTTCACTGAGCCAGCGACGATACGGCTGGCGGGATTTGAGCCGGTTATCGATATCGGCGGGCAACAGCAGCTCGCCGGTTTCGGTGTCGGCCGCGATCATTTCACCGGGCCGCAGGCGGCCCTTCGCGACAACGTCTTCCGGCCGGTAATCGTACACACCGATCTCGGACGCCAGCGTAATATGACGATCGCGCGTGATCACATAGCGTGCCGGGCGTAAACCGTTGCGATCCATAATGCAGGCGGCATAGCGTCCGTCGGTCAGCACGATACCTGCCGGACCATCCCACGGCTCCATATGCATCGAGTGGTACTCATAGAAAGCACGCAGGTCCGGGTCGATGGTTTCATTGTTCTGCCAGGCGGCAGGTATCAGCAGGCGCATCGCCCTGAAAATATCGACGCCACCGCCAAGTACCGCCTCAAGCATATTGTCCAGACTGCATGAATCCGATCCGCTCATCGACACGACGGGCCGGACATCCTCCATATTCGGTATCAACGGCGTCGCAAACTTGTGACCGCGCGCGATCGACCAGTAGCGATTGCCCTGCACGGTATTGATCTCGCCGTTGTGCGCGAGATAGCGAAACGGTTGCGCGAGCCGCCACTGCGGCCAGGTGTTCGTGGAAAACCGCTGGTGAAACACGCACAGCGACGAGGCCAGCCGCTCATCCTGCAGGTCGGTGTAAAACACCGGCAGATTGGCCGGCATGATCAGTCCCTTGTACGACACCAGCCGCGCCGACAGGCTGGGAACGTAGAAGGTATCGTCATCGGGCTCGATACGTTTTTCGGTGCGCCGGCGCGCGACGTAGAGCAGCCGTTCGAACGCCGGGGTGTCGGTATCTTGCGGCGCGGTGACAAACACCTGCTTGATCACCGGCAAGGTTTTAAGCGCCTCTTCGCCGCAGCCCTGCGGATCGGTCGGCACATCACGCCAGCCGGCGACGGTCAGGCCCTGCGCCTGTAATTCCGTCTCGAGCACCGTCCGCGACCGCTCGGCGAGCGCGCTGTCCTGATTCAGGAAGACCATGCCGACGGCGTAATCGGCCGGCAGCGCAATACCGATATCGTGTGCAACTGTCCGGAAAAAGGTGTCGGGCTTCTTCATCAACAGGCCGCAACCGTCACCGGTCTTGCCGTCGGCCGCCACCGCGCCGCGGTGCGTCAAACAGCCCAGCGAGCCGATCGCCGTCTTAACCAGCCAGTGACTCGGCACGCCGTCCATCTGAGCGATCAGACCGAAACCACAGCTGGCCTTCTCGAAGGCCGCGCGATACAGGCCCTGCCCGGAAACGTGTTTGTTGGTGCGCGTATCGTTCATGTCATGACCATGCAACAGCCTGGAAGCGTTTTGGCCTCCATAAATCAGTGGCAAAAGGGGGAAGGAGTATACCGAAACATCCTGCCGGCCTCAATCGACAGCGTGGTCGATACGGCGCAGCCGACCGTATGTTTTCTAATGCCAATTCATGCCTTTAGAGCATCGCCACCGGGATCAATAGAGTGATCTATCTTGCCGGGCCCGCCGCCGTAATATCGGCGTGGATACTATCCATGCCCCGGACCCAGGGTTTGATGTCGGACAGGCTGTCGGGCAGTTGGCCCGCCGCAGCGACGGCCGCGTCGAGTGACGGATATATCGAGTACACCACCGCATACCAGTCTTTGCCGTTACGTAGTGTACGGAAATAGGCCGTATCGGATTCCAGCCGGCGTTTTTTGATAAAACTGATAATCGACGCTTCTTTACCCGATGACATCAGTTGCAGTGTGAAGTGGCCCGGCAGCTGCTGTAACAGCCAGGCCTCGCGGTTCGGCGCTCCTGCCGTGGCCGAACGCGGCGGCTCCGGCGATGCGACGGTAACAGCGGGTTTCTCGGTCCTTGCCCCGGATGGCTCGGGTATCGCGCCCTGCAGCGCGGGTACCGTATCGGGTATTGCGGGCGCTTGCGTGACCGGCGCGGCTGCCGTGACGACTGCGGTCGGTGCCGGGATCGCGGGTTCGGTAACGGTTGGAACGGACGGCTGGCGAACCGCTGGCTGCGGTACACCTGGCTCCGTCGCCGCCGCGGTTTCGCTGCTCGCCATTAGCGGCGCTGCCGCGACCTCCGGCGGTGGCGGCGACACCGGTTCCGGCGTGATCTCGACGGGGTCAAGCGGCTCTGCCTCGGACACGGCCGTTACTTCAACCGCCGGTGGTACTTCGACAAGAATATCTTCCCCGGCGGTCGCGGCTGCACTATCGGCGTCGCCAGCGGCCGTCAATGGGTCAGGCGGTTGCGCCGCGACCGGTTGATCCCGATCCGCGACGACCGGCGCGCTACCCGGGCGTTCGACCCGCGCCTGTTCCGGCATGCGCGCGGTGCTGGCCGGCGGCGATGGCGGCTCGTCGACACCCTTCGGCCAGTAAAAGAACGCCACCACCAGCACGGCCGCGAGCGCCAGCCAATGGAAACGGCCAAATGCGCGGCGCGGCGTAGCCACCGTACGCCGGACCAGCCCCAGCGGCATGTTGTCCAGTTTTGCGAGCTCTGCACCGGCAAATTGATTGATGCGCGCGGGAACGCCGCCCGACGCTTTATGTATCTTCCTGATCGTCGCCGTCGACAAGGCGGCTGGATCGTATCCGCAGACCGTCAGCCGGTGCCGGACGTAGTCGCCGGTTTCTTGTTCCGTTAATGGCGGGAGATCGAGCGTATGAGAACAACGCCTGGCGAGCGTCTTGCGATCAGGATGATTAATCAGGTCTTGCGTCTGCGGCCCTCCGGACAGTATCACCGTCAACGGCCGGCCGCAGGAATCCGATACCGTGAGCAGTTGATCGATGATCGCCAGGGCCTCGCCGGCGAGTTCGTGCGCATCATCAATGATCAGAATGAGTGACTTGTCGCCCAACCCGAGCAGGTGTATATGGTCGGCCAGCAGCGTGACCGGTTCCTCACCGACGTCGTTCAGGACAACGCCGGCTTCGTCACAGATGCGCCGTACCAGCATCCCGACACTCATCGTCGCATCGGCAACCACCCGGGCGATTTTCCAGCGGCTGGCGGCACGCAATGCGAATTGGCGCAACAGGCTGGTCTTGCCGCTACCAGGCTCGCCGGTGACGAGCAGCAGCTCACTGTACGGCGCCAGATGCAGCAATAGATTCAGTCGCTGATTGCGGCCTGAGTCAAAACAAAACAGTTCGTCGTCAATGGTCTCCGCGAAAGGCTCGCGGCCATGCTCGAGAGACGAGAGGTTGACGA
The DNA here is from genome assembly GCA_006218035.1 of Gammaproteobacteria bacterium. Lineage (GTDB taxonomy): Bacteria > Pseudomonadota > Gammaproteobacteria > VBWC01 > VBWC01 > VBWC01. The sequence continues at coordinate 54,507 of VBWC01000011.1, read as the reverse complement.
TGTAGTCCGGCTCGTCCGGCGCGCCACGTTTTTTCATAGCGATTGCTCCTGCCCCTGAACAAACACGACCCGGTAACCCTTGCCGAGTTGCGCATCGCGCGCGTTGACCAATGCTGCTTGCGCATGCTCGCGCGTTTCGAAATAGGATTTCTTTATGCGCCCCGCCGCCCCCTGCACGCCCCACTCGCGCACCAGCGTCCACCCGCCCAACAGGTCCGGTTGCAGCAGCAAATGGTAAAAACGGGGGGAGTGCTGATCATCCGCCGGTATCTGCATGTAGATGCGCATGCTCTGGTTGACAGCTAGTCGCTAAACAATGATTTAACCACAATTTATCCGATTGGTTCATGTCGTCGCTGACATAGGCGTCAGGCCAGCTGCGACGGATCGAACAGCCGCTGGTACTCGCCGATCGCGTAACGGTCGGTCATCCCGGCAATGTAATCGGCAATGGCCCGCGCCCGCCCGGTCTCGCCGTCGGCGGCTTCGTACTTGCGCGCCTTTTGCGCCGCCTCCGGCGGCAATAGCCGCGGCTGACCGAAAAACGCGTCAAACAGCCGGCGAATGACCTGCTCGGCCTTTGCGGTCATCCGGCAAACCCGGTAATGCTGGTAAAGATGCTTGCGCAGAAACTGTTTCAACACACGATTCTGCTGCCACATCGGCGCGCTGAAGCCGATCAGCGGCTCGGTGAGGGCGCGGGCGGCATCGCTGTCGTCCAGGGCGGCCGTGAGCAGCTGCGCCCGGCTGGTTTCGGTCAGGTCCACCACCTGGCGATTGATCATGCGCCGCACAACCTCATGTATCGAGCGCCGCTCGGACAGTGCGGGATAGCTGTTGCGAACCTCGCGGAACTGTTCCGCGAACAAATCGACGTCACGCAACTCATCGACGGTAATCAGACCCGAACGCAGCCCGTCGTCGATGTCATGATTGTTGTAGGCGATTTCGTCGGCCAGATTGGCAAGCTGCGCCTCCAGCCCCGGCTGCCGCGAGTTGAGAAAGCGCTCACCGAGCTCGCCGAGTTCGCGGGCACTCTTCGGCGAACAATGCTTGAGGATGCCCTCGCGCGCCTCGAACGTCAGGTTTAGACCCTCGAACTCGGCATACCGCTCCTCAAGCACGTCAACGACGCGCAGCGACTGAAGATTGTGTTCGAACCCGCCGAATTCACGCATGCATTCGTTTAACGCACCCTGGCCCGCATGGCCGAACGGGGTGTGGCCAAGATCATGCGCCAGCGCTATCGCTTCTGTCAGATCCTCATTCAACCGCAACGTGCGCGCAATCGCCCGCCCGATCTGGGCGACCTCGATCGAATGGGTCAGCCGCGTACGAAACAGATCGCCTTCGTGATTGACAAACACCTGCGTCTTGTACTCGAGGCGGCGGAACCCGGCCGAGTGTACGACGCGATCGCGATCGCGCTGGTATTCGTTGCGATACGCCGGCGGCGGCTCGCTGAAGCGCCGGCCACGTGTTCTCAGCGGATCCGCCGCGTAGGGCGCCAGCGTCGGCAGTGATTGAACGGTCGGTTTGTCACCCATGTCTTCGCGCCTTGAAAAACCGCCTTTATTCGGCAGACCGGCCACTCCGGCCGACAGTACTCCGCACGCGATGTTCAGGCCTCGAAATACGTTGCCAGTGTTGCGCGCAAGTGATCGACACCATACTCCGCGGTAACCACGGCCTCGCCTATCCCCTTCAACAGCACCAGCCTGAGCCGGCCCTGCTGGACCTTTTTGTCGACCGCCATCAATTCGATGATCCGATCGCGCGGGAGCGGCGGCGGTACCAATGGCAGACCGGCCTTTTCGAGCAACGCGGCGATGCGCTTCTGGTCGGACGCTGCCAGCCAACCGAGCCGCGCCGACAGGTCGGCAGCCATGTTCATGCCCGCCGCCACCGCCTCGCCGTGTAGCCAGCCCTGATAGTCCATCGCTGTTTCAATCGCATGACCGAATGTGTGACCGAGGTTCAGAATCGCCCGCAACCCGCCTTCGCGTTCATCAAGCACCACGACTTCCGCCTTGTTGCGACAGGATTGCTCAATCGCATGGGCAAGGGCCGACGCATCGCGGGCCAGCAGACTACCGATATTGTGCTCCAGCCAGGTGAAAAGCGCCGGGTCGCGGATAATGCCGTACTTGATCACCTCCGCGAGTCCAGCCCGTAACTGGCGGTCGTCGAGCGTACTCAATGTGTCCGTGTCGATGACGACGCAACGTGGCTGATAGAACGCGCCAATCATGTTCTTGCCGAGCGGATGATTGACGCCTGTCTTGCCACCGACGGAAGAATCGACCTGGGCAAGCAATGTCGTCGGGATTTGCAGGAACGGCACACCACGCTGGAAGCACGCTGCCGCAAAACCGGTCATGTCGCCGATCACACCGCCGCCCAGCGCCACCAACGTGGCGGTCCGGTCAAAACGCCGCCCCAGCAGCTCGTCGAAAATCGTCTTTAGAACATCCAGCGTCTTATACTGCTCGCCGTCGGGAAGCACATGGGCATGGCATTGATAATTCGCCAGGCCGGCAAGCACCTTGTCCAGGTACAACGGCGCGATGGTCTCGTTGCTGACGATCATGACCTGCGGGCCGACGATATGCGGCGACAGCAAAGGCTCACTGCCCAGCAGGCGTCGGCCAATATGGATCGGATAACTACGCGCCCCGAGATCGACTTGTAACGTCTTCATGGCGCGTGATCGACAGGATTCCGGAACATCCGGTGATGGTATGAACTGGGCAGATAAAACGCAAACTTTGGCGAGACCGATACACCAGGCAGCCGCGGCGGCTACGCGTTGAGACGCTTCTTCTCGGCCAGGGATTCCAGTTTGGACTGGATGGTCCGAACAGCCATCGGCACCGTGCATTTGTCGGTACTGATGATTTCGTCGGCAATCTCGCGATACAGCGGATCACGCAACGTTATGATGTCTTCAAGGCGGCTACGTTGGTCGTCGGTGCGCAATAACGGCCGGGTTTTATCACGCGCTGTACGGGTAAGCAGGCGCTCGATGTCGGCCTGGAGATAAATCACGATGCCGCGCTCCGCCAGCCGACGCCGATTGCGCTTGTCGAGCACCGCACCGCCGCCAGTGGCGAGCACGATGCCGTCACGGCGCGTCAGATCATTGATGACCTCGCGCTCGCGTTTGCGAAATCCCGCTTCGCCTTCGATATCGAATATCCACGGAATATCGGCACCGGTCCGTTGCTCGATCTCGTGATCGCTGTCAACGAACTCCAGCTTCAACGCCTTGGCGAGTTTGCGGCCGATAGTAGTTTTGCCAACCCCCATCGGACCGATAAGAAAAATGTTAATAGATCCTGCCATCGCCGCGAATCTTATAGTGCCGGCAGTTTAAAGCAATATAAAAGCGGCCACTGGCAATTTCACCATCGAAATCACTGACCGCCCATGCGCCCCTCGCGCCGGGGCACCGGAAGCGGGATTTTGCAATCTCCCTTTCAACTATTTAGTGGTCAGATTTTCCTTCAGGATCTTCGGCGTCACGAAGATTAGTAATTCTTCCTTGTCATCGATGTTCCCGGTCCTTCTGAACAGCGCGCCGATAATCGGCAGGTCGCCAAAAAACGGGACTTTTGTCGTGTCGGTCCGCCGCTGCTGCTCGTAGACACCACCGAGAACAACGGTTTCACCATTGTTGACAAGCACCTGTGTCACCACCTGGCGCGTGTCGATGCTGGGAACACCGCTCCCATTCGCAACCGTGAATATTTCACCAACGCTATCTTTATGCACCGTCAGGTCCAGGATGATACGGTCGTCCGGTGTTATTTGCGGCGTTACCTGCAGACTGAGTACTGCGGATTTGAACGAGACCGACGTCGCGCCACTCGATGAAGCCTCTTGATACGGAATCTCCACACCTTGCTGGATGGTCGCTTCTTTTTGATTTGCGGTAATTACACGCGGGCTGGAGATGATCTCGCCCCTGCCTTCCGCTTGAAGTGCCGAGAGCTCAAGATCCAGCAGATACTTCGTATCGAGCACTGACAGCGCAATTGAGCCTGAGGGCGAAGCCACCGGCAGATTAACGTTCATGCCGCCAACAGGCGCGTTAAGTGCTGCTGCCGACGCGGAGGCGCCGATATTTCCCGCGGTCGCCACATTCGCGCCGCTGCTGGTTGTGTTCACAGCCGAGCCGCCAAACCTTATTCCCAGCTCCTTGTTGAAGTCGTTATTCGCAATAACAATACGTGATTCAATGAGCACCTGCCGTACCGGAATATCGAGCTTGGCAACCAGCTGGCGCATCTCCTCAATCTTGTCAGTGGTGTCTTGCACAATCAGGGTGTTGGTCCGCTCATCGATCGCAATGCTACCCCGCGCCGACATGACAGAGCTGCTTTCCGACCGCAGCAGTCCCGCAATTTCCGACGCCTTCGCGTAATTGATCTGAATCAGCTCCGACTTCAGGGGTGCCGCTTCGGCCACCTTCTGTTCCTGTTGCAGGATGGTAGCCAGCTCCGCCGCTGGTGCAACCAGCATTACGTTACCGGTTTCGCGCATCGCCAAACCTTTGGTTTTCAGAATAATATCCAACGACTGGTCCCATGGTACGTTCTTCAGGCGCAGCGTGATCGTGCCCTGAACGCTGTCGCTGGCGACCAGATTCCGGTCAGTGAAATCGGCGATCAGCTGCAGAACGGCGCGAATCTCGATACTTTGGAAATTGAACGTCAGACGCTGGCCCGTATATTCTTTTTCCGCAGAAAGTGCTGCCGCCGCTTCCTTCGAAACCTTGCGTAATTCAACGGTCAACAGCTTGTCAGTCTGATACGCCAGATATTCGAAATCGCCGGTGGCAGTAATCACAACCCGAACCTTATCGGGAAGCCGGGTCACGTCCATGGTTTGCACGGGGGTCGCAAAATCAACTACGTCAAAACGCTGTAGCAGGGCGTCCGGCAACGTAACGCCCGGCAGGTCAATAATCACGCGGTTCGACTGTTGTCTGACATCGATATTAACCGCGGGGTCAGACACGGACACCAGCACCTGGCCGGCCCCGTCCTTACCACGACGAAAGTCAATTTTGGAGATGCTTTGCGTCGTATCACCACGCTTTGCCATGGCGGCAGCGGCCACCGGCGCACCCTGGATCTTCTGCTGCCCTAACGATCCACTTTCCAGCGTCAGAAATAAATCATTGCCTTCGACGTGCGCCCGATAAGGAACAAGCTCCACCAGATTCAACACCACCCGGGTACGGCCTTTGACCTCGACGGCACTGATGCTTTGGGCAACTCCCATCGATATATCCTGTGCCTTCTTTGGTATCGCGCTCGCGGTATCCGGCAAATCAAGGGCTATTCTCGCCGGATTATCGACGGTAAAACTAACCGGCTCGGGCGCAGCGCCCGAGAATGTCAACTTGATCTGGACGCGATCTCCACCCAAAGATGAATACGAAATGCTCTTAAGCGAGCGTCCGGCGGTAGACGTCGCATCCCCCTCGGCGGCGAATATCCCGTTTGAAGTCACCAGCAACACAAAAGATACCAGCAACCAGGTTATTTGCCTGGTCACGAGCCTCGCTTTATCGCGCTGCGCTGATGAGTTTAAAGCGATCGGTAGCATGTTACTCGTCCACATTATTCTTTGACCTCGCTGGGATTATTGGATCAACGCCACCGTGGACTCACGAATGCGCCATCCGCCTAAGCCATCAGGCACAATTTCGGTGACTGACATTTTTTGTTCGGTCACTTCGACAATTTTGCCGTTGTTTTGCCCGATATAGTTGCCGTTCCTGACGCGGTATATAACACCGTCAGGAGCTGTAATAATCGCCCATCGCTGATTTCCGGACTCAAGCACGCCCGCCATTTTCAGCGAATCGAGCGGAAAATCCTCGAGCGCCTCCTTGCGCCGGGTCAAGTCAGGTTGCAGGCCCTGACCGGTGCTCGCCGCTACCTGATCCGGCTTTCTCAGCACCGATGGCGTGAACGGGTCGCGCTGTCCTTCCAGACCATACGCGGCGGTTTCAAAAGGCCTGAACTCGGGAACCGGGTCGATCCTGCCACCTTTTCTGGCCTTGACCTCATCTATATAGGAACGCAAATCACCCAGGTTGTCGCTGCTGCAAGCAGTCAACCCGGTTAGCAAAACGAGCGCTATCGCGAACGTTAATGCGCCACGTTTGATTCCCTTAGTTACCGTCAACATATCGTCAATCATTTTGTCCGTTACAATGACTCGGAATTATCCCGCACCGGTTTTTGCTCTATTATTGACTGCCGTCGACCTCGAGATAACGATAGGTCTTTGCCGTCACGTCCATCACCAGCTTGTCGCCCGACGGCGTAATCGAAAAATCATGCAGTGTGACGATACGTGGCAAGGCAGCGATATCGCCGACGAATTTACCGAACTCATGATAATTGCCAGTCACGCGAATCGTGATTGGTAACTCCGCATAAAATTCCGCGGGTTTTTCTTCCTGCGGTTTAAAGTATTCGAACTGCAGTCCGTTCGCCAGTCCCGCCTGAGAGATGTCCACCAGCAATTCCGCGACCTCGGTTTTACTTGGCAACTGCCGCAGCATCGCACCGAACGAACGCTCCATTTCCTCCATTTGAGACTTGTATTGATCGAGATTGGCCGCCTTGTTCTGCCGCGACTCGAACGTCTGCTTGAACTGCGGCTCTTCGGCGCGCAGTCTGTCAAGATCCTCCAGCTGTGTGCGGGTATCGAACCAGAAGCCTGCCGCAAGCACCGCTACAGATATCGCCAGTATCGCCGCAGCTTTCGCTGCCAGCGGCCAACCGCCGACATCGCTGAAATCCAGGTTCTGTAAATCCGAAAGTTTCATGGTCGCTTAGTTCGTGCCTGTATTCTGGCTGTCAGTTTTCAAGGTTTGTTTGACGCTTAACTGAAATCGACTTGACCGATCCCCTAGCTTCGGAGCCGTTTCGATTACCTCCAACCGTGGCTTGTCCAGCCACTCGGAGGCATCCACATTTCTCATCACTGTCGATACGCGTGCATTCGATTGCGCAATACCCTCGACGGTAAGCGCATTTTCAACCTGCTTAACACTCGTTAGATACACGCCGTCCGGAAGAACGTTAACGATCTCCCTGAACAGGTAGACGATGCGTGGCCGCTGACTCTGCAGTTGCTGTACGACTTCCATGCGCGCAACCAATTTCTTTCTCGCCGATTCGAGCTCTTTTATTTCGCCGATCTTTTTATCTACGACTTCAATCTCTTTTTTCAGAAATTCGTTACGTGCTTGTTGCTGCTCCATCAGTCCACTGACGTGCCAATGTACATAGAATATTGTTAAACCCATCAGCACAACCGCACCGGCGGCGACTGACGCAAATTGTCGTTGGGCCTCCTTGCGGCGCGACTCGCGCCAAGGTAACAGGTTTATCTGGGTCATCGGGTATCAAAACTCCTCATGGCGAGCCCGCAGGCTATCATCATCGCGGGCGCGTCGCTGGCCAGAATATGTGGCTGTATCTTGGACGCGAGAGACATATTTGCAAACGGGTTGGCAACCGACGTTCCGGTACCGATTTTCGATTCGATTAACTCGTCCACACCTGGGATCGACGCGCAACCACCAACAAGAACAATGTGATCAATACTGTTGTATTGGCTTGATGAGAAGAAAAACTGCAATGACCGGCTCACCTGCTGCGCCATGGCCTCCTTGAAGGGCTCCAGCACTTCCGGCACGTAGTTATCCGGCAGTCCACCCTGCTTTTTCGCCAGCCCGGCCTCCTCATACGAAAGACCGTAACGGCGCTGAATCTCTTCGGTCAACTGCTTGCCGCCGAAAATTTGATCGCGTGTATAGATCGTGCGGAAGTCATGCAATACGTTAAGCGTCGTCATGGTCGCGCCAACATCGACAACCGCGATGGTCTTGCCGATGCCTCGATCCGGCAACTGATGTCCCAGCAAGGTCATCGTGGTTTCCATGGCAAACGCCTCGACATCCACTATCTTGGCGGTTAACCCGGCCAGTTCGACGGCAGCAACTCGAATATCGACGTTCTCGCTGCGGGATGCGGCAAGCAACACGTCGACCAGCTCGGGTTTCTTTTCGTTAGGCCCAAGCACTTCGAAATCCATCGCGACTTCCTCGCGAGGGTAGGGAATATACTGGTCCGCCTCGAGCTCGATCTGGCTCTCCAGCTCATCGTCAGATAACGATGACGACATAGTGATAACCTTGGTGATCACCGATGAACCGGCGACGGCGACGGCGGCGTTCTTCGTACGCACTCCGGCCTTTTTGGCGGCTCGCTCGATTGCTGCGCCGACTGCCTCAACATCGGCGATGCCTTTTTCAACGACGGCTTGTGGCGGCAGTGGCACGACCGCGTAGCTTTCCACGCGGTACCTTGAATCACTGCGGCTTAGTTCAAGGAGCTTGATGGCAGTAGAACTAATATCGATGCCTATCAGCGCCGATGCCTTTTTTTTGAGAAAAGACACACTGCCCAGCGAAAGCTTTTCAGAGATGGACGGGAGTTTCCCTTTGAAAATTTCCACGTTTTTCCTTCCTTTGGTCCCCGATTCGGCGCTAATATCCGGCTTCGCGACACGGCCACCTGACGCCTTTAGCGCCAAATATAGAACAATAACTCCTTAAAACACAATAAGTTTGCGTTTCCCGATGTTATTTTTCTCTGCCACCCGCGAATTCGTTTCTCGTTATCGGAAATTTTATACTAAACATTAGAAATCAAACCTTTGAACCAGATCACAGTTACCGACTGAAATGAACTCTTTAGTCAGAATCGCACGCGCGGGCCTGTATACGCTGGTAATTCTTTCTGCCGTCGGTGCAATCATGACATTTGCGGCGTATCTGTACATCGTACCTTCGTTACCCTCGGCTGAGAGCCTCCGGGATGTGCGTTTGCAGGTGCCATTGCGCGTGTTCAGCCGGGAAGGTCAGCTCATCGCGGAATTCGGCGAGATGAAGCGCACCCCCGTATCTTATCGCGAAATTCCAGAGTTAATGATCAAGGCCGTGCTGGCGGCTGAGGACGACCGCTTCTTTAAACATCCCGGCGTGGATTATCAGGGTATTCTGCGGGCTATGTTCGAACTTATGCGCACCGGCGAAAAGCGCCAGGGCGGCAGTACGATCACCATGCAGGTGGCCCGTAATTTTTTTCTGACCAACGAAAAAACCTACCTGCGCAAGCTTAACGAAATTTTCCTCGCGCTCAAGATTGAGCAGGAATTATCCAAAGAGGAGATTCTTGAGCTTTACCTGAACAAAATATACTTGGGCAAACGTGCCTACGGCGTTGCCGCTGCCGCCCAGATTTATTACGGTACGACGCTCGATCGGCTCAGTGTTGCGCAAGTGGCGATGATAGCCGGCCTGCCGAAAGCCCCGTCATCCTATAACCCGCTGGCAAATCCGGCGCGGGCGATTTCTCGCCGAAACTATGTGCTGGTACGTATGCGGGAACTTAACTACATAAGTAACGAGGTTTACGAGATGGCGAGTGGCGAACCCGTCACTGCGAAACATCATGGCCTCGACATCGAAGTCAATGCACCGTATGTCGCGGAAATGGTACGCGCGCAGCTCGTGAGCATTTATGGCGAGGACGCGTATGTTAATGGCTATAACGTCTTTACGACCGTAAGCGCCAACCTGCAACGGGCCGCGAACAACACGTTACGTGGCGCCCTGATTGAGTATGATGCCCGCCATGGCTATCGTGGACCCGAGGGTCACGTAGAGCTTGGCGAGGATACCAATGAACAACCGTGGCAGAACATCCTCGCCGGGTATCCCCGGGTCGGAAATCTGTTACCGGCCATCGTCACGCGAGTTAACGAGCAATCAATCGTCGCGTACACGCGGGATGGGCGATCGGTCGAGGTAGGATGGGATCAACTTTCCTGGGCTCGCCCGTATATCGACGACGATCGCGTAGGCAAGGCACCGCAGAACGCTGGCGATATTCTCCACAAGGGCGATATTGTCCGCTTGGTGGCGTTACCCGACAATCAGTGGCGCCTCGCTCAGATACCAACGGTTGAGGGCGCTTTGGTGTCCATCAACCCGAATAACGGTGCGATAGTCGCGCTCGCTGGCGGTTTCGATTTCCAGCGCAGCAAGTTTAATCGCGTCATTCAGGCAAAACGCCAGGCTGGCTCTGCGCTGAAGCCGTTTATTTACTCCGCCGCACTGGAAAAGGGCTTCACGCCGGCATCACTCATCAATGACGCGCCTGTCGTTTTTGAAGACTCGACACTGGAAAGCTTCTGGCGCCCGGAAAACTACAGCGGAAAATTTTTAGGGCCGACGCGCTTACGCGTCGCGTTGACCGAGTCTAGAAATCTGGTATCCGTGCGCCTGTTACGCGCGATCGGGATTCCATATGCCGTAGATTATCTTTCCCGTTTCGCGTTCAATAAAGATGAGTTGCCTCGCAATCTATCGCTGGCACTGGGCAGTGCTGCAATAACACCGCTCGATCTGGGCAGGGCGTACGCGACGTTCGCCAACGGAGGGCACCTGATCAGTCCGTACTTTGTCGACCGCATGGAAGATATCGGCGGAAATATCGTGATGCAGCCAAATCCGTTACAGGTCTGCCCTGACTGCAATGAGAATGCGCCGAATGTTGATACCGGTATCGGGCAAGTTCCGCCAGACGAATCAAAACCGCTGATACGGCCGGCGCCGCGCGTGATTACCGCCCAAAATACCTACATGATGACCAGCATGATGCGGGACGTTATTCAGGAAGGTACGGCCCGACGGGCGCGGCAACTGAATCGTCATGATCTCGCGGGCAAGACGGGCACGACCAATGAAGCGCATGATGCCTGGTTCGCCGGATTCAACTCGGATATTGTGACCATCTGCTGGGTCGGTTTCGATCAGGCGAGGTCACTTGGTAGTACGGAAACCGGTGGCCGCGCGGCGCTACCGATGTGGATCGGTTTTATGAAGGTGGCGCTGCAGGATTCTGCTGAGCGCACGATCGAACGGCCCCCGGGGCTGGTTACCGTTCGTATTGACGCAGATACCGGCCTGCTCGCCGGAACCGACAACAAGAAAGCGATTTATGAGACGTTTCCAGCGGACAACGTTCCCAAGTCTCAGACAGGGCCCGCTGCGGCAAAGGATTCAGGCGCGACCGGGTTTAGCGGCATGCCCGAGCAGCTTTTTTGAAACATCCATATGGAACCTGACAACCAACCCGCACGGCTTGCAGCCCGCTATTTGCGCTGTTCTATAGGCACATAGTCTCGTTCCGGAGAGCCATCGTACACCTGACGCGGCCTGGCAATGCGCTGGTCCGGCTCAGCGATCATTTCCGTCCACTGCGCAACCCATCCAGCAGTACGGGCGATAGCAAACATCACCGTAAACATGTTGGTCGGGATACCCAACACCTTATAAATGATGCCCGAATAAAAATCGACATTGGGATATAGCTTGCGCTCGATGAAATAGTCGTCCTGCAACGCCAATTCTTCGAGCTTCAACGCCAATTCGAAAAATGGGTCATTTTCATCGCCCAGCCGCTTCAGCACTCGGTGACACATCTCACGGATAATGCGCGCACGGGGATCGTAATTCTTGTAAATGCGATGCCCGAAGCCCATCAGCCGGAACGGGTCGTCCTTGTCTTTCGCCTTGGCGATATATTTCGGAATTTCCTTGGCGTCTCCAATCTCCTCGAGCATCAGCAATACTGCTTCATTGGCGCCACCATGGGCCGGGCCCCAAAGCGCCGTAATGCCGGACGATATGCAGGCAAACGGATTCGCGCCGGAACTCCCGGCCAGTCGAACCGTTGAGGTGCTGGCGTTCTGCTCATGATCAACATGCAGGATAAATATCAGATCAAGCGCCTGTTCTGCGACAGGATCGATCTGGTACTCCTCGCTGGGCACCGAAAACATCATATGCAACAGATTGGCGCAATAACTGAGACTGTTCTTCGGATAAACAAACGGCTCGCCGATGGAGTGTTTATAACTCGCCCCCGCTATCGTCGGCATCTTGGCAATCATGCGGTGCGCGGCGATATCGCGGTGTTTTGGGTCGTGGATATCGGTCGAGTCGTGATAAAACGCGGACAGTGAACCGACGACACCCACCATGCTCGCCATCGGATGCGCGTCATGATAAAAGCCACTATAGAAATTTTTCAGGCTTTCATTAATCATCGTGTGCCGACTGATGACTTTGGTAAATTCATCGAGCCGCGGCCTCGTCGGCAAGTCCCCGTATAACAGCAAATAAGCCACCTCAAGGAACGTACTTTTTTCGGCAAGTTGCTCTATTGGATAGCCGCGATACAACAACACACCCTTATCGCCATCGATATAGGTTATGTTGCTGCGACAGCTCGCGGTGGCCATAAAGCCGGGGTCATACGTGAAATAACCCAGCTTTTTGTAAAGGGTCGTGATGTCGATTGCCGGTGGGCCAATAGTACCCGTGCGCAACGGCAGCTCGATGCTTTTGCCGGTCACGTTGTCAATGATGGTGACGGTTTCCTTGGCCATCTCGCACCTCGTGTTGTCAGTCCGTTTTTAATTATAATGCAGTCATGCCAGCTTGCTGATATCGGCGCGGATCTGCGCGACCGACTGACGAAACCATGCTTGTTCTTCATCATTCAGCGTCAGGTCGACTACTTTTTCCATCCCGCCGGCACCCAGCACCACCGGCACACCCATCGCAACATCCTTCTCACCATACTCGCCATCAAGAATCGATACGCACGGCAAAATACGTTTGCGATCGCTCCGGATCGCATCCACCATCGCCGCGACAGCTGCCGCCGGCGCGTCGTACGCGCTGCTGTTTTTCTTCAATGCAAGGATTTCGGCGCCACCCTGGCGTGTACGCTCGACAATTCGTTGAATTGCCGCCTTGCCCAGGAAATTCGCGATGGGAATGCCGTTGACGCACGTGTAGCGGGTCATCGGCACCATCAGATCGCCATGGCCACCAAGTACCATCGCGGTAATATCCTTGGCGGAGAAGCCTGTCTCCATCGCGACGAAAGCGGCCATGCGGGCAGCATCGAGCACGCCGGCCTGACCGAATACGCGATGGCGCGGCCAGCCGGAACGCTTCCACGCATGGTAGGTCAGTACGTCAACCGGGTTGGTGACGAGCAACAGCATCGCATCCGGGGCATATTTCAATGCGTCATCTACGATGCCATTGACAACCGCGACATTGGCATCCAACACATCCGATCGCGACATACCGGGTTTGCGCGGCAACCCGGCCGTGACAATAATCAGGTCAGAATCGCGCATTGCGGCAGAATCATCACTGCCCTGGACTGTCGTGTCAAAATGAAACAATGGGGCACATTCCTGAACGTCCAGTGCAGTACCTTGAGCAGCGCCCTCCCGGACATCAATCAACATAATCTCGCGGCAAAACTCTTCCTTTGCCAGAATCTGCGCCGTTGATTCGCCGACGCGCCCCGCCCCGACAATCGTGATTTTCTTCATCGTCACTCCCTTGTACGTCGTCTCACTGATTATCCGCTTCCACGACAAGCCAGTGTATCGGACTAAACTGCAGCTTCCTTAAGCAGTTGCGCGTGATTTCCGGCGTTTAGGTGCTCCCGGTAATTCTCGGGATAACCAAGCCGCGCAACACCGGAATCGACCGCCGCCCGTGCGACTGCCGGGGCGATATAGCTGATCAACCGACGGTCGACCGGCTTAGGGATGATGTAGTCCGGACCGTAAGACAAGGAATCAAGCCGGTAGGCGCGCAGCACTTCGACGGGTACGGGTTCGTGCGCCAGCTCAATCAAGGCGCGAACGGCGGCGATCTGCATTTCCTCATTGATCGTTTTGGCACGCACATCCAGCGCGCCGCGAAAAATGAACGGGAATCCAAGCACGTTATTTACCTGGTTCGGATAGTCGCTGCGGCCCGTCGCCATGATCAAATCCTTGCGCACCGCGTAAGCTATGGACGGCTGGATTTCCGGATCCGGGTTGGATAGTGCGAAGACTATCGGTCTGGGCGCCATTGATGCCAGCATCTCCGGTGTCAACAAATCCGGGCCGGACAGGCCGACGAAAACATCCGCTCCCTCGACTGCTGCGGCCAACGTGTGTCGATCCGTTTCCGTTGTGAAGCGCTGCTTGTAGGTATTGATATCCAGACGGCCACTGTGAATAACACCCTTGCGGTCAACGACGAATATGTTTTCTGGCTTCGCACCGAGGGAAATCAACAGGTTCATCGACGCAAGCCCGGCCGCTCCGGCGCCGAGACAGACAATACGCACGTCAGCGATATGCTTCTCCTGCAGATCGAGCGCATTCAGCAACGCGGCGCCGATGATAATTGCCGTGCCGTGCTGGTCATCGTGAAATACCGGGATGTCCAGACGCTCAATTAGCGCGCGCTCGATTTCAAAGCAATGCGGCGCCGCGATATCCTCGAGATTAATGCCGCCAAAAGTCGGCGATATCCTGACCACAGTATCGATAAAAGCCTGCGGGGATTCTGCGTTGACCTCGATATCGAACACATCTATGTCGGCGAACTTTTTGAACAGAATCGCCTTGCCCTCCATCACCGGCTTGCTGGCGAGCGCGCCGGCGGCCCCAAGCCCCAGAACCGCACTGCCATCGGTGATCACCGCAACCAGATTGCCCTTTGCGGTGTAGCGATACGCCGCCTCCGGGTCTTTCGCAATCTCGCGTACCGGCGCAGCAACGCCAGGGGTATACGCCAGCCCCAGATCATACTGGGTCGCACATGGTTTCGTGATCGTGATACCGATTTTGCCAGGCCGCGGAAAAGCATGATATTCCAGAGCGGCCCGTTTCAATTCATCGCTCATTTTTCGTAATTCCAGAAAGCAGTTGGCGCAGGAACTATGGCTTGCACGGGAACGTCGTATAACCCGTTGTTGTACTAATGCCCGACTATTTTACGCTACGATCTTGATCAATGCCCTGTGTTCCTGGCCACCCTCTGGGAAAAAAATGGTTTGGCGGCCGTAGTTATTCCCCTGCGTGGCACCTAGTCCAGAACGGTTCCGCATACCGCGGCGTAACCACTAACACCGCGAAAACCGGAATAACAAGGCTGGCTAACTGTCTCCCGGTCGCTTGCGAGGACGACTCATTCAAGGATCGTCAACGCGGCGGGATGGCGAATTCGCATATATAGGTGGTCCTTGTAACGGTGCAACCAGCCACGGACCTCTATTTTTCGACCTTGACAGTATCCGGAACCTCGCTGAAAGATCCGTGGGTCAAAGTACCCGGCGTCGTCGCCGTGGATACGCAAAACGACCTTACCGTCGAGATACAGATAGGTGGCGCCACCCCTGACGACCCATCGGCTAACGCGACCTTGCAGGATCTTGTAACCGGAAGCGTCAAGATCCACCGCGGCGGCGTCAGTGTGTTGATAGGCCGGCAGCACCCAGATGCCGCGCTGCCGTGTACGTGCTTCGCGTTCCGCCGCCCGGTAGCATTCTGCGTTCCACAGGTTCGGCAGCACCGTGAGCGCAGACCCGTAACCCTGCTCGAGCAGCTGCGCCGTCAGGCTCACGCCGTTTTCCAGAAATACATGGGCCAACACGCGTCCATAGCGGTCTTTTTGCTGCTGGTCGAAACGTAAGCCGATTTCGCGCCGGGACGCCAACAGTGCCCACAATGCGTCTCGGGCCTCTGTCGCAAATGCCTCAGGAGACGCGCCCGTGAACCCCAGCTCAGGTGTGTTTATACCGACTATCCGCAGTTTTCGTCCATCGGCCAAGGCCACGGTATCGCCGTCATTAACGTAGGCGACCTGCACTGTTTCATCGATACGATCTGGTGGGCACGAGTACGCGAAGCCAGCCGCTGACCAGACCACTGTCAGCAGTACTGGCAACACAAAATGCCTTACCAGGACACGGGAAACAAAAAGGGCGCCCGTACCGGGCGCCCTGACGTGGCGTACAACCGGGCTCATCGCCCGATTACTTACTCAATCCATACCTCTGACGGAAACGATCGACCCGGCCAGCGGTGTCGACAATTTTCTGCTTGCCAGTGTAAAACGGATGGCAGACCGAGCATATTTCTACCTGGAGGTCCTTGCAGGTCGTCGAACGCGTGGTAAACGTGTTACCACAACTGCAGGAGACCTTTACTTCCTCGTAGGCCGGCTGAATGTCGGGTTTCATGGTAAAGCCTCAAATAACGTAGATGATATTCCTGCCTGATTTTCCGGAATTGGCCGGAAGGGGCGCCATTTTAGAAAACCGGCGTCAAAACAGCAAGCTTGGTGTATTGTTTGCATGTTACTCCATCTGTCAACAACGTGGCGGAGCCTGGGGCCGCCCGTCGCTGGACGCAAATGACGCTTTAGAAATCAAATACTAAAGACGCCTGACGTGATCGGCGTTTTAGCCGGGAGAGCAGATTATGGCGGCCAAAGACAAGGATGCCGGTACGCTGGGTAACAAACCGCTGGGGCTGGACGAGGAGTCGATTAAACGCTCGCTCGCATCACGACTTCACTATTTCATCGGCAAAGACCTGAATACGGTCACGGCGCGCGACTGGTATCACGTAGCGGCCTATGTGATTCGCGACCGCCTCGTCGATCGCTGGATGGAAACGATGCGCACCTACTACCGCGTAGAAACCAAGCGCGTCTATTATTTTTCGCTGGAATTCCTGATGGGCAGAACGTTGATCAACAGTCTGCTTAACATGGGCATCCTTGATGTATTCAAGCACGCGATCGAAAGTATCGGCGTCACTCTCGAACAGATCGACGATATGGAACCGGAGGCGGCGCTGGGCAACGGTGGCCTTGGCAGGCTGGCGGCGTGTTTCCTCGATTCGATGGCGACACTTGGCATACCGGGTTATGGCTACGGCATACGCTACGAGTACGGGATGTTTTATCAGTACATCGAAAACGGTTACCAGGTGGAGCATCCGGATAACTGGTTACGTTACGGCAACCCGTGGGAATTTCCGCGTCCGGAGGTTCTGTACCCGATAAAATTCTACGGCCACACCGTGCAGTATCCCGATGAGAGCGGCAAGGTCCGTCATCATTGGGTCGATACGGACGACATCATGGCGATGGCCTACGACACGCCGATCCCGGGTTATGGCACGCATACGGTTAACAACATGCGGTTGTGGGCCGCCAAATCGTCGCGCGATTTCGAACTGCGCGACTTCAACCGCGGCAACTACATCAAGGCTGTCGAACACAAGAGCGGATCGGAAACAATCTCCAAGGTGCTGTACCCGGACGACACCACATATATGGGTAAGGAGTTGCGTTTGAAACAGGAGTACCTGTTTGTCAGCGCGTCGTTACAGGACATTATTTTCCGGTACAAAAAACATCATGAGCTGTTCGACGAGCTGCCGGACCAGATCGCGATCCAGCTCAATGATACTCATCCGTCTATCGCGATACCGGAGATGATGCGGCTACTGGTCGATGTACACCGTACGCCGTGGGACGAGGCATGGTCGGTCACAACCCGAACGTTTTCCTATACCAACCATACGCTGATGCCGGAGGCGCTCGAAACCTGGCCGGTGGCGACATTTTCACGACTGCTGCCGAGGCATCTGGAGATTATCTTCGAGATTAACCATCGCTTCCTGACCGAGGTCGGTCACCGCCACCCTGGCGATACCGATCTGCTGCGCCGCCTGTCCATCATCGACGAAGAGGGCGGGCGCCGCGTACGCATGGCGTATCTTGCGATCATTGGCAGTCATCGGGTGAATGGCGTTGCCGAACTCCACACCCAGCTGATGAAAAAAACCATATTTGCGGATTTCTACCGGCTGCAGCCGGAAAAATTCGTCAACAAGACCAACGGAGTCACGCCAAGGCGCTGGCTGAATCAGGCCAATCCTCAGTTGTCCACCTTGATCCGCCGACATATTGGTGATGGCTGGCTCAAGAACCTGGATGAATTGAACAAGCTGGTCCCGCTCGCCAGCGACGCCAGGTTCCGCGAAGAGTTCCGCGCCGTAAAACATGCGAACAAGGAGCGCCTCGCGGCATTGATCAAGTCGCAGCTTGGCATCAGCGTTGATAGCCTTTCGATATTTGATATACACGTCAAACGGATTCACGAATATAAGCGCCAGCTGCTGAACCTGCTGCACGTAATTACGCTATACAACCGGATTCGCGCCAATTCGGGCGGCGACACGGCACCTCGTACGGTGATATTCGCTGGCAAGGCGGCTCCCGGCTACGCCATGGCGAAGCTTATTATCAAGCTGATCAATGACGTTGCCGGCGTCGTGAACCACGATCCTGCGGTATCGGAGATACTCAAGGTGGCGTTTATTCCGAACTATAACGTGTCACTGGCGGAGGACATCATCCCGGCCTGCGACCTGTCGCAACAAATATCGATGGCGGGTATGGAGGCGTCCGGGACCAGCAACATGAAATTTGCACTGAATGGGGCGCTGACCATTGGCACACTGGATGGTGCCAACATCGAAATTCGCGAAGAAGTCGGACACGAGAATATCTTCATATTCGGCCACACGACCGATGGAATAGCGCAGTTACGTGACGGCGGTTACGATCCGCGGACTTATTACGATCGGGACAACGCGCTGAGGCTTGCGATCGATATGATCGGATCCGGATTCTTTAACCGCGAGCAGCCCCGGCTTTATGAGCCGGTCGTTAATGCGTTGCTGCACCACGGCGACGCGTACATGCTTCTCGCGGATTATGAATCGTATATCAACTGCCATAATGATGTGGCAGCGCTATATAGCAACCAGGAAGAGTGGACGCGCAAGGCCATCATAAACGTTGCGCGCATGGGCAAGTTTTCCAGCGACCGCACGATACGCGAATACGCCGAAGATATCTGGCACGTGTCCCCGGTCAAGGTATATCTGCCGGAAGCAACCGCGGTTCCAGAACGCTAACGCCAGCCAGCGCCCTTTGCCACCGGTGTCCGCAATAGCCAACGACAATCTAGCGTTTCATTGACTCGAAAAACTCGGCGTTTGTTTTCGTCGCCTTGAGTTTGTCGAGCAGGAATTCCATCGAGGAGATCTCATCCATCGGGTGCAGGATCTTGCGGAGTATCCACATCTTTTGCAGCTCGTCCGGGCTGGTTAGCAGTTCTTCGCGCCGCGTGCCGGAGCGGTTGAGATTAATCGACGGATAAATGCGCTTCTCGGCGATCTTTCGGTCCAGGTGCAATTCCATGTTGCCGGTGCCCTTGAATTCTTCGTAGATGACGTCGTCCATACGTGAGCCTGTGTCGATCAATGCCGTCGCAATGATCGTCAGACTACCGCCTTCCTCAATATTACGTGCCGCACCGAAGAATCGTTTCGGCCGTTGCAAGGCGTTGGCGTCGACACCGCCGGTCAATACCTTGCCGGATGACGGGATGACCGTGTTGTAGGCACGCGCCAGACGCGTAATCGAATCGAGCAGAATCACGACGTCGAGTTTATGTTCAACCAGACGCTTGGCCTTCTCGATCACCATTTCGGCGACCTGGACATGCCGACTGGCGGGTTCATCAAACGTGCTGGAAATCACCTCTCCCTTGACGGACCGCGCCATTTCCGTGACCTCTTCGGGGCGCTCGTCAATCAACAACACAATCAAATAACACTCGGGATGCTGGTTCGCGATCGACTGCGCAATATTTTGCAGCATCATCGTCTTGCCGGCCTTGGGCGGCGAGAGGAGCATACCGCGCTGGCCTTTGCCAATCGGCGATACCAGATCAATGATGCGCGATGTAATATCCTCGGTACTGCCGTTGCCCTGCTCCATTTTGAATCGCTTATTGGGGAACAATGGGGTCAGGTTTTCAAACAACACCTTGTTTTTCGCGTTCTCGGGGGCTTCAAAATTAATTTCGTTGACCTTCAGCAATGCAAAATAACGCTCGCCTTCCTTGGGCGGACGGATCTTGCCCGACACCGTGTCGCCAGTACGCAGATTGAAGCGGCGAATCTGGCTCGGCGATACGTAGATGTCATCAGGGCCCGCAAGGTAAGAACTGTCTGCGGAACGCAGAAAACCGAAACCATCCTGTAATATTTCCAATACGCCGTCGCCAAAAATACTTTCGCCCTTCTTGGCGTGCGCTTTGAGAATCGAGAATATGACGTCCTGCTTGCGCGACCGGGCCATGCCTTCGATACCGGTAGACTGCGCAATTTCTATCAGTTCGGCTGCGGATTGTTTCTTGAGTTCAGTAAGGTTCATTTCATTCATAGTTTTGGAGAGATAAGCGTTAAGACGAGGGACGGATACAGCTGCGGGCGCTTGCTAAGCCCAGGTTAATTGCTTGGAAGGATGCCGACAACAGCAGTAGATATTGCTATTCTTTTATCGACGCTACCACGAAAAAATGGTCGCGTCCAACATTTTCTTGCGATCAGTTTATCGATTCACAGATTGCTGTCAAGAAATGCGGTGAGTTGGGACTTTGATAGGGCGCCAACCTTGGTGGCTTCCACATTGCCGTTTTTAAACAGCATCAGCGTCGGGATACCGCGAATACCGTAACGCGGTGGCGTGGCCGGATTTTCGTCAATGTTGAACTTGGCAATTTTCAGGCGTCCCAAATAATCCCGGGCGATATCCTCAAGAATCGGCGCGATCACCTTGCACGGACCACACCAATCGGCCCAGAAATCCACGAGAACCGGAATATTTGCCTGCAATACGTCTTTTTCGAACGCGGTATCCGTGACGGGGAAAATATTGTCACTCACAAGTCGCCTCCATATATGAACCAATAACCGGTTTCTTCGCTCTGTAACAGGGTAAAAAACATCTTGCGATGGGCTGTACGTTACCGGTCGCCGACCTGTCGACGGTCTATTGGCTGGTCATTACTGCCAAAGGCCATTTCATCGTAATCCCATGTTGATTGCAAGCCCCCATAACCAGACAGTGGCCTGCGCACCACGTTTAGGCGACGCTCCATTACGCATCAGGCTTCCTGGAAGGTGCAATACGGGGGTTGGTAGCCGCTCCGGAGACAAACATAATCACGAGTCTTGGGCCTTTGAGCCTGTATATAAGGTCTCACGACAGGTTTTCAATAGGCAGGCGAGCACCGCACGGACAAGACTCGCCCGAGCGGTCGAAAGCGCGCCCCACAACGATCATAATACCCGCAACACGCGCGGCCATTGGCAGAAATACAGCGTTGTTCAGTAGACCGCAAGCATCCGTTGATCCGGTTAAGATAACCAGAGTAGATTGGGAGCTTCCGTCAGTGGACCACGAAATCAGCCTGCGCCTCGGCGCGTTTGTCGGATTTTTCTGCGTGTTTGCGGTTTGGGAAACCTGGGCACCTCGTAGCACGATGGTGGCATCGCGGGCGAAACGCTGGCTCAGCAATCTCGGCATCGTCGTCATCAACTCTGTGGCAGTTCGCGCTGTCTTCCCGTTGGCGGCGGTCGGCCTCGCCGCTGTGGCCGATCAGCGCTGCTGGGGATTGCTCAATCAATTTGTCCTCCCCGACTACATGGCGGTCATCGCCGCGCTGCTGCTGCTCGATCTAGCCATATACCTTCAACACGTCATGTTTCACGCAGTACCGCTGTTCTGGCGTCTGCATATGGTGCATCACTCCGACATGGACTTCGATGTCACCACGGGGGTGCGTTTCCACCCGATTGAGATACTGTTATCCATGCTCATTAAATTTTCGGTCATCGTGCTAGCCGGTCCGCCGGTGATGGCGGTACTGGTTTTTGAAATCACCTTGAACGCGACGTCGCTGTTCAATCACAGCAATGTCCGCCTGCCGCGTGTGCTTGAACGTTACCTGAGGTGGATCATCGTCACACCCGATATGCATCGCATCCATCATTCTGTCGTCAAAAACGAAACGAACAGCAACTTCGGTTTCAACCTTCCCTGGTGGGATCGCCTGTTTGGCACCTATCGCAACCAACCAGCGTCGGGCCAGGGCCACATTACTATTGGTCTGCGGCAGTTCCGTGATCCGGCGCGCCTGACATTACCGCGGCTGCTGATCCTGCCGTTCGTTTCGACCGCCAGTGGCTATGCGATTAACGCGCGCGGTGACGATAGCGAATAAGCCGCGGATTGCCGTGTAATCATTTCTAGCGCGCGGATGCAAAGCAGATACTCTGCAGCGTGCCTGGCCGATTCCCGGAGTAACACGCTATGTTATTAGGTGCTGCCTGTCAGGCCGGCGCGGCGCGCCCGTCTTGACTGGTTCGCCGACGATATGGCATAAAGTGTGCGCTCTGAAAGAGTTTACTGCGACTACCCCGTAGTCTTGCCTGTTCGGCAGGGTCCGTGGATTTGTTCTGCTAGGCTCGTCGTTTGCGCTGCACTTTGCTGTCCATTAGGGGAACGGCAAGGGCGATAGTTGTTGTCAAAAATTCAATGAGGAGAATGCAATGAAAGCACGTTGGTTGAGTATTCCTGTCGCAGCTGCGTTTCTGTTTGGCGCGGGTCAGGCTAGTGCCGACCTGGAACTGGCCAAGAAAAGCGGTTGTCTCGCCTGCCACAGCGTTGAGGCCAAAGTTGTCGGCCCGGCATGGAAAGATGTCGCTGCTAAATATAAAGGCGACGCTACAGCGAGAGATGCGCTGGTTGCCAAGGTTAAGGCTGGCGGCAGAGGTAACTGGACCGAGGTGACCGGTGGCGTTCCGATGCCTCCCTATGCACCACGTGTCGCTGATGCTGACATTGAAAAACTGGTAGATTTCGTTCTCGGCCTCTAGCAGGCTGTTGAAAAACAGGCTGCGTTTTTTTGCTTTGCGCGTTGAAAAAGGCCATGGATGGACTTTTTCAACATCCTGCTAGTACGGCCGTTTGGTAATAATAAAGCCAGCCGTACGGCTGGCTTTATTATTTTTGCGGCCGGATACTCGGGCCGGGGTGGAAAAAATCTAAATCTCGACCATCTCGAAATCTTCCTTGCCTACACCGCACTCCGGACAACGCCAGCCGTCGGGGATATCTTCCCAGCGGGTTCCGGGCGCGATACCTTCGTCCGCCAAGCCTTTTGCTTCTTCGTATACAAAGCCACAAACTACACACATATAGGTCTTCATGCTGTTTCTTCCGGTTACAAGACGCTCATCGTCCTTTGAGTGAGAGCGATAATTTTATAACATAAGAAACGATTCATGCTAATGTCGATCAATGCTTCTCATTTCACGTCTTCGTATTAACGGTAGTTATTGTGGTGATAAAATGCATCATCAGTCGTACGGCATCTCTGGAATTTAACCCGAAAACCCACAGATAGTTCAGAAATGTTCGTAAAGCACCGATGTGCCGCGCGTGCGGCGTCGCAACGAGGAATCGTTATATGACCGCGCATCCACCCATCCCCGTCGTCATGGCGTTCGCGGGAACAGACCCCACCGGTGGCGCCGGGATCCAGGCCGATATCGAGACGCTGGCAAGCATGGGTTGTCATGCGGCACCGGTGATTACGGCGGTCACCGCGCAGGACACGCACGATGTCAAAGCCTACTCCATCATAGATCCGGTGTTATTGATTGAACAGGCCCGCGCGGTACTTGAGGATATGCCCGTCGCCGCGTTCAAGATCGGCATGCTGGGTAGCGTCCAGGTCGTCGAAATTATTCATACGCTGTTGGTTGATTACCCGGATATTCCGGTAATACTCGATCCAGTCATAAAAGCGGGCGGCGGCGGATCACTCGCAGACGACGACGTGATGGAGGCCATGGTGCCGCTGCTGTTTCCGCTGACGACGGTTCTCACACCCAACAGTATCGAGGCACGCCTGCTGGCGCCGGAAGCCGACAGTCTTGAAGCCTGCGGCTACTCCATACTCGAAGAGGGATGCGAGTATCTGCTTATCACCGGCACCCATGAAAATACCCCCTATGTTATCAACAATCTTTACAACAACGGCCGCCGCGTCGAGTCGTTCAAGTGGGAACGCCTGCCCGGCAATTATCACGGATCCGGATGCACGCTCGCCGCAAGTATCGCTGGATTAATAGCCCAGGAAGTTGATCCGCTCACGGCGATCCGGCAGGCGCAGGAATATACCTGGGAAACGCTCAAGTACGGCTACCGGATCGGCATGGGGCAATATGTACCTAACCGGTTTTTCTGGGCGCGCGATCCGGATGAGGAAAGCGATCAGTGAGTACCTCGCGGATCGAGGGTCTGTACGCAATAACGGATCCGGCACTGATCGATGCTCATGAACTGGTCGACGGCGTGCGCGGCGTCATTCAAAATGGCGCGCGGGTTATTCAGTACCGTAACAAGACGGATGATCGTCACCTGCGTGAGCATCAGGCGCTCGAACTCGTCAAGCTGTGTCGCAGCTATCACGTTCCTCTGATCGTCAACGACGATATTGCCGTTGCGGATTCGGTTCATGCCGACGGCGTGCATCTCGGTCGGCACGATCACCTGGTCACCGATGCAAGAAGGACGCTGGGCGACCATGCACTGATCGGCGTGTCTTGCTATAACAGTCTCGAGCGAGCGGTCGCCGCGGAACAAGATGGCGCGGATTATGTCGCGATCGGCCGCTTTTTTCCCTCGTACACGAAACCGGACGCAGCCGAGGCCACCCTGGATCTATTACGCGCCGTCAAGGCGCGGCTGAAAATTCCGGTTGTCGCAATCGGCGGCATAACGATGGAGAATGCCGCGCTTTTGATAGAAGCCGGCGCGGACGCGGTCGCGGTGATCCATGGCCTGTTTGCGCAACCCGATCCTGCGGGAACAGCCCGACGGTTCGCCCGGCTGTTCCAAACGCATCGTTAATCGCCCGTTAGGCGGTAATATTGTTGTTCAATAAAGGAACCCGGTCATGACCCGATCGCACGAATTATTTCAGAGCGCGCAACGGCATATTCCCGGCGGCGTCAACTCGCCGGTTCGTGCATTTCGTGGCGTCGGCGGTGACCCGATATTTTTCAAACGCGGTGAGGGCGCCTGGCTGTTCGATGAAGACGATAGAAAATATATAGACTACGTCGCGTCGTGGGGGCCCATGATTCTCGGGCACGCTCATCCGGGCGTGGTCCGGGCAGTTCACGACGCCGTTACCAGCGGGTTGGGCTTTGGTGCGCCTACCGCCATTGAAACCACCATGGCCGACAAGGTATGCGAGCTGGTGCCGTCGATTGAACTGGTGCGCATGGTGAGTTCCGGAACGGAAGCGACGATGAGCGCGATTCGTCTGGCGCGTGGCTATACGGGGCGGGACAAGATCGTAAAATTCGAAGGCTGCTATCACGGCCATTCCGATTCGCTGCTGGTAAAAGCCGGTTCCGGCGCACTGACGCTCGGTGTACCGACGTCACCCGGGGTTCCGGTCGCGCTGGCGGAACATACCATCACGCTCGCCTATAACGACATCGACCAGGTGCGCGACGCGTTCGCGCGTGTTGGCGGTCAGATCGCCTGCGTCATTGTCGAACCCGTCGCGGGTAACATGAATTGCATACCGCCGTTGCCGGGCTTTCTCGAGGGGCTGCGTGATGTTTGCAGCGAATACGGCAGCGTGCTCGTTTTCGATGAAGTAATGACCGGTTTCCGCGTCGCGCCTGGCGGCGCCCAGCAACTTTATGGCGTTACGCCCGACTTAACCACGCTGGGCAAGATTATTGGCGGCGGGTTGCCCGTTGGCGCGTTCGGCGGTCGGCGTGAAATCATGGAACAGATCGCGCCGCTCGGACCGGTGTATCAGGCCGGCACCTTGTCGGGTAATCCGATCGCCATGGCGGCGGGACTCGCGACCTTGGATGCGCTGACCGCACCGGGCTTCCATGACCGGCTGGCCCGCGCCACCCGGCGCCTCGCGGACGGCATGGTGGAACGCGCACGAAGCGCGGGGATTCCGCTGACGGCCAATAGCGTCGGCGGGATGTTCGGGTTGTTCTTCACCGAGGAAGCCCGGGTCGATTACTACCATCAGGTCGTCAACTGCCAGATCGAGCGTTTTCAGTCTTTTTTCCACGGCATGCTTGAACAGGGCGTTTATCTCGCACCGTCGGCGTTTGAAGCGGGGTTTGTCTCCAGCGCCCACGGTGATTCGGAAATTGACGCCACGCTGGACAGCGCGGAGTACGTTTTCGGCCGGATGTAACCGGCGGGGGACACAAACCGCTGGCATCCCGCCACGCTCCATGGCAGGATTGCGCGCGATGCTACCGTCACTCCGGAGTTAGCATGGGCACGCCAAACAACACTTCGCTGACCACCCTATGCAGAGACTCCTGACAACCGCTTGCGCGGTCGTATTGCCGCTCATGGCATATGGCGTCGAGCCACCGGTGATCGAATCCGTCGAACCGCAGTCCGTGGTATTGGGCAAGGCGACGGATATTTCGATCGGCGTGTCGGCCGCCGCGCAGAGCCCGTTATATGCGACGCTGAGCCCCGGCGGTCCTCAACCACTCACGCGGTTTTCGTTCGCTGAGGGCGTCCGTGACATCGTGGTCTACAAGGAACAATTGATTATCGCCGCCGGCGCGGCTGGTCTGCTGACGCGATTCCTCGATGACAAGAACCACGGCGCCGGGGAGAGCAGGGTGCTTTCCGACATTAACAGCCTCGCGGTCCGGATCGCCGGCGATACGGCATACGTCCTGTCCGGCGATCGTGAGATGTTGATATTCGACCTGTCGCGACCGATCCAGTCAGCGCCGCTCTCCCGCTACCCGCTGCGGGACGACGTCAAAGATTACGCCGCCGGCGATGGTCTCGTCGCCCTGCTGTACCGCGACAACGAGCTCGTCGTTGTAAACACCGAGAACCCCGCGAAAATCAGACAGACAATTAATATACGTCCGGAAGATACGATCGATCATATCGTCATCCACAAGGGATTTGTTTTTGCCGCGACCACCCGTGGCCTGCTGACATTCGACCTGCGTGACCCGGCGCAGTTCGGGGCCGCCGGAATATTCAGAATGATAGACGGCGCCGGTGTGCTCGCCAAAAGGGATGATCTATTGCTGGTGGCCAGCCGTCGTGGCGGACTAACCGTGATTGACGTGTCGGACCCGCAGGCACCACGCTGGTTAGCCAGTCACCATCGCGTCGGCGTCATAAAGCAAATAGTCGTTCAGGGCGACGACGCACTGTTGCTCCGGGAGAACGGCGCTCTGTTACTGCTGGATATTGCGCTACCGGCGATGCCGACGATAGTGTCCGGCTACAAACCGAAAGGCAACGTGCAAGCTGTCACACTCGATCGACGACAGGCGATGGTGGCGATGTCTTCCGACGTGGTGCACGTCGATTTTTCCGCCGAACCGCCGTCTCTATCGAATGAACTGCTCGATATCGGGCAAGGCGTTAATTTTGGCGGCCAGCGTCGTGCATTTATTGACGGGAACATCGTCTACGTGGCGGACTGGTTCTCCGGCATCCATATATATGATATCTCCGCTCCCGACAGGCCGCGGTTGCTATCCAGCTTTCACACACCTGGTTCGCCCAAGGGAGTCGTGGTCAAAAACGGTATCGCCTATGTCGCTGACGACGACCACGGCTTGCAGGTTCTCGATGTTCAGGATCCGCGCCATCCTCGACAGGTCGGTAACCTACCGATAAACGGTCTCGCGTACACGCCGAAAATCTCTGGTGACCTGCTCTATCTGGCGAGCCACCGAGGCGGTTTCCAGGTGATCGATATCGCGGTCCCCCATGCACCGCGACTGCTCGGCGAATACGATACCCCGGGCAAGGCCTGGTCGCTCGATATCAAGGATGGATTCGCCTTCGTCGCCGATGACGATGCCGGGCTGCTCGTCTTTGACGTTCACGACCCGGCGCAGCCGTTACTCGTTGGGTCGTTTGTGCCCGGCGGACAGGTGGAGGAGATCGTCGTCGGTGGCAACTACGCCTATATCACCTCGTTCAACGACGGCGTCTATATTCTTGATATCAGCAGACCCGATCAACCACAACAGATCGCACACCTTGCGACCCCCGGCAATGCGCGCGGACTGGATTTGCACGGGAAAAAATTATACGTCGCGGACTGGCTGGCGGGCATACACATTGTCGACGTCAGTCAACCGGAAAAGCCGGAGATCATCGCCAGTTATGACACAGATGGCGCTGCCTGGGGCATCAGAGTCGCCGGTGAACATGCGGTCGTGCTGGACTGGTGGGGCGGTCTGGTGATGCTGGATGTTACCGATCCGGCCAGCCCTCGGCTATCGTCGCAATATAGCCTGAGAGGCAGGATCAGCCAGATTTCGGCGCTCGGTAATTTTCTTGTCACCGCGCACGGGGCCGGAGGACTGCAGGTATTCGATATTAATAACGCGCTGAATCCGACCTGGGTAACTACAGTGGAACTCGCCTCGGACGCGATGCGCTTGAGTGTATTCGATGACGTCGCCTACGTTGCACTTAGAAACGGCGCGATCGCTATCATCGACTTACGCAATCCGTTTGAGGCGAACCAGATCGGCACGCTCGAGTACACCGGGGATGTCGAACGCATGCAGGCGGCGGGGCACTGGTTGTATGTCCTCGACCGGTCAACCGGCCTGGCAATATTCGATACTCAGCAGCGTCGCCGCCCGGTACGCATCGGCGGATATCCGGGACGAATAAATGATTTCTTCACCGATGGCACTGCGTTATTCACGGCCATGCCGAACCGGGAAATTCTGGTGTTTGATGCGGCGGATCCGCAAAATCTTCTGCTCAAACAGCGGGTGCAACTGGCCTATGAACCCGCGCGGCTGACGGCGACGAAAGAACATCTGGTCAGCTACGACCAGCAGCAATTGTCGATCTTTTCCCGTCGCGAGTCGTCGATAATACCGACCGGGCTTGCCATGCGCCTCAACGGTGCGCGGTCGGTTGTGGCGAAAGGCGGTCAGCTTTTCGCCACTGTCGCGGACGGCGAGTTTCTTACCTGGAATGTCTCATCCAACGCGACGCCCATACCCGGCGCCACATATACACTGGCCAATCCGGTCGACCGGGTTTTTGTTTATCGGGACGTGGCGTATTTCGCTGGCAGCGAGGCCGTAACGGCGGTTCAGCTGCTTCCCGCAACACGGGTAATGCCGATGGAACGCGACCGTCTTCACTTGTCTGTGTCGCCGGCACTACCGTTAGGCGCATACGACCTGTTAATCACGTCCGCGGACGGATCAATGTCACGCAAGCACAATGCGATAACCGTCCAAATGCCGCGCTTCTCGAAGCCGAAATTTTCGCTCGACGACCTTGAGAAGGCACTGCAGCAGCGGCAATTCAATACTCCGCCCGCCGCACCGTGATCATTGTGCCGAGCGCCGGGTGGCGCCGGTTCACATCACATTCCACAGCACGGGCATAAACTACAGCGAGCGGAAATACGTTTCTTCCTGGGCTGACAGCTCGGTTTCCCGCTGCGTTTCGTGCGAGCGCTCGGGTTCGAACTTGAACAGATTGGCCTCACGCTCTTCCGCCGGAACGCGATAGCGGGTCTGTGATGCACCCGTGACCAAGGGTTCGATGAACAAGCCCGTCTGACCATTCACCTGGAACACCCGGAAGGTCAGTAGTTCCGCGTGCGGCATCGATCGACCCAGATTCCGTATCGCCGCCGTTTGCTCGCCAACAAGAATAACAAGGCGGGGCGTGCTCACTATTGACGGTTCCACCAGCTTCGGGTGCAGACGCGCCAGCAATGCATAATTGCTTTCGAACTTGTCCAGAGCCGCCAACCCGTTAAACACAGCCCGGGTGGGTTCACGCTCATCAAAGCTGATCAAAACCGGCTGTTGCTTCGCGTCGATAGCAAGCAACGGCCCGCCTTCCCAGGGTAACTCTGTGTCCAGCAACTGCGGAGCTTCGACTATTTGTCCTAACGCATTAATGACCAGTTGCCGAAGCTCATGCGCCGCAGACAACGGCACAGCACGTATCTGTATGCTCATGGCTGAGTATCCGATGTTGTTAATGACACATAGAGTTTATTGGTGAGAATATGATCGGTCACATCACGCAGTTCAGACGGGATACCTTCTGCTATGCGGACAACGGGCTCAACGCCGGCACCTTGCGCGAAATGGCGCGGAATATAACCGCAATAGATGAGTCGCTGGCGGAGAAAGCGCAATGCGGCGACGGCGAGCTTGTCAAAATAGAGCCGCGCATCTTCCTGATTGTCACAAGCAATAATAGTCACGCCGATCATCGGATTCGCATTACTCGACAATCGCTTGATGCGCAGATAGGCGCTACGCAGCGCGGCAAGCCCCGGCGCTACCGGCATCAACAGCCGGTCGAAGATATCCAGCACGGGCGTTTGCAGATTGCTGATCGGGATCAGACAAAACTTGTGCTGCGAGTTCTGTGTTCCCATCGATTTTAGCAAGCGCAATTGCGCCGCATTGTGATCGTTCCAGTCGCCGCGTCGTGTCAATGGCACGACGAGTCCGCGCCGGTCGATATTGGCGAGCGTATCGAGCGCCGCCTGTTGCATCTCGCGCTCAACGTACACAACCGTTGAGGGACGTTTACGCGTCGTTAACGCCCTGGCAATACAATGGGCAACCCAGACATCTGCGACGTCGTCCAGTAACACCGGCATGAACGAAGGACGATGCCGGGTATCCACGACCACCGCCGGTTCACTAAGAAAATGGTGGCTGATCTCGGCCAGCCTTTCTTTTGATCCGGGCGTACGGCGATCATTTTTTTCAACCATATACAGACGTCGGCATTATCAAAACTTATTTATACGTTAAGCAAGGAATTAATGCCACCCAAAGGATTCGGCACCTTGTTGGGATTGGTCGGATCCGGTTGCCAGATACCATCGATGATCAGGCGGTACTCATGCGGGCCTGGGGTGACATTAAGCACCTTTTTTACCGCACCGTTGATCGAGATCGTTCTTACGCCCTGATCAGGAATCCAGTCATTGAAGTCGCCGGCAATCTTCAGATCGCATTCGTTTAGCTCCTGGAAGTCGAGAATGACCTCCTGTTTTCCTGCGCCCTCGTGAATACGCACGGCAGGGGTTGGAGGTTTCGCGGGATACCGCGTCTTCTGCTGCTCTAGCAGCTCGACCGCCCGGACGGGCACGGACTCCTTGATAAGCGACCGGGCGTTTTCGGCCATCCAGTTCTTGCGCTGCTTGTCCATCAGTACCGAATTCACCTGATTGCTGCGCTCGATGATTTCCTGTGCCAACGCCTGATAATCCCGCGCGCCGCCTGACTCGGGCGCAAATTCGATAATCGATTGGCCCACGCAAGCGGCCTCTTTCAGACGTATCGTATAGCGGATCATTACGTCGGATACCTCGTCCGCGAACTCCTCGCGGATCAGCTGCAGCAATTTCTTTGCCAGGCGAGTGCGCAAATCGATCATTGTTGGAAGAATTCTTACCGGCAAATTAAGCCCGTACTGTTCGCACACAAGGTCGATGATTTCATGTAGCCGGTCAATGCCATCCAGCGCAAACCGGCTCGCCTCAAGCGGTACCAGCACCTGATGTGACGCACGTAACGCATTAATTGACAACAATCCGAGCGACGGTGGGCAATCGATAATCACGTAATCGTAGCGAGGTGTAATATCTTCCAGAAATATGGCTAGCTGGCGTTCACGTTCCGGTTTGTCGGCCAGCACGTGCTCCACCGCCGCCAATGAGATATTGGCAGGAATGAGATCGACCCCCGGCGCCACAGCGGGAATGATGATGTTGGGCAGCGCGGTTTCACCAAGAAACACTTCGTACAGGCTGGCGAGATCGCTGGTCTTTTGTCCCAGGCCTAGCGAAGCGTGTCCCTGTGGATCCATATCGAGCAGCAATACGCGCAATCCATTGTGGCCAAGGCACGCCGCCAGATTGATCGCCGTCGTCGTCTTGCCGCATCCGCCTTTCTGGTTAGCAATAGCAATAATTTCCATAATGCCGCCCTCCAGATTTACGTCCGTCTAACGCCCGATGATCCGTTACAGTCGCAACTGAGCATCGTTTCCTTATCTTCCTGGCCGATATTCCACGCAAGCCTCCCGCCTATATGCCAGCAGCCGGTGTCACTGACCAAGGGCCCTGCTCCATGTCCGGAAAAAGTTCCTGTTGGTAAAACGGCCTGGCATCAGGTTTGGCCGATATCTGCTCAACATCGCGCAGAAGATCGGCGACAGGAAATATCCACTCCTGTCCTGAAAGGGCATCGAAAACAGATCCCTGATGAAACACGAGCACGATATCGTCGGTCACCAGCAGCGACACCTGCGCCAGCGGTACTGATAAAGCCGGTAGACGCTCGACGAGCGAGGCGATACATTTTCGAATACGCTGAAGGGGCACACCGGCATCCAGCAGGCGTTTGGCGGATTTTAGGGCGATTAGATCAAGAAACGAATAACGCGCGTGCCCGCCAGACGTTTGCTGCGAAGGAACGATTAATTCTGTTTGGCGCCAGTAACGTAGTTGGCGTTGTGATAATCCGGTAATGCGGCGAACTTGACGGCTGCTAAGCACGGTTTCCGTCATATAGCCCCCAATTCAAAGGGAGTCGATAAGGCTGGAGTCTGACAAGAAAACATGGGAAGTCAAGGAAAATTGACAAGAATGGTTGAGATTTGGCCAAATTTCTGATTACTGCGCTAAAAATCACCGCCGGGAGCAAAGCGTAGCGGCCTGTTCGCTGTTCGAAACATGGGCTATGGCACCAAACACAGCGTACGGAATTGCAATAGTGAAAAATATCTACAGTTGTCACGATCCGTTGCTGGCGAATCATTTGAAAAATCTCCTCGAACAAGAAGGGATACGATGCAGGATCGTACATGAGCACCTGGCCGGCGGCGCGGGCGAACTACCGCCGATCGAATGCTGGCCGGAACTCTGGTGCGACGAGTCGGACGAGGCCACTGCGCGCGCGCTAATTGAGCGCGCCTTGGGCTCGGACGGCGAAACACACACGCGCTGGACGTGCCCAGGTTGCCAAGAAGAGATCGAGGGACAATTCGACCTGTGCTGGAACTGCTCGACCGGGCGGCCGGATGAAAGAACATGACATAGCGAACGCGGCTTGGCCGATGCGCGCGTTTTTAGTAAGCGTCCAGTGGCTTTCCGTTGCCGACGTCAATGCTGTCATGAGAGTGCAGGGGATAGCGAGCTGTGAAAGGCCCGTTATCGGGATTGCCGGGGCTGATGCCATATCCGCAGCATCCTTTGTCAGGTCCGACGATCGAAACTCGGCCCCGGGTGATCTCGCGGGCCAAGCGCAGCAACGCCCGCTCGCGGCGAAGCATCCTGCGGACTTTCGCGGTTAATTGATGTTGGTGCGGGCGTTCCGCTACGCTAGCCAACAATCGCCTGGGGAATAATGCTGGCATCAAACCACGGCGCTATTTGTCACACCAAAAAGGGGGAGAACGATGAGTGACCACATTTACAAAATCATTGAAATTACCGGGACCTCAGACAAGGGGTCGGATGAAGCCGTCCGGAATGCAATTGCCCGAGCGTCCAAGTCAGTCCGTCATATGCGCTGGTTTGAAGTATTGGAGAGCCGCGGCACTATCAAGAAAGACGAGGTCGAAAGCTGGCAGGTTACCTTGAAGATTGGTTTTTCACTGGAAGACTAGCGGACATCAAAAACGCGAAAGCCCGGTACTCCCGACAGAGCCACCGGGCCAAAGCGACTACGCGTCACGCACTAATCCATTTCACGGTGATAAGAACACACAATCTCGACTTCGCTCTTCGAACCAAGAATCACCGGAATACGCTGATGCAGTTCTTCGGGGAGGATATCCAATATGCGCTCGCGCCCGGTCGTTGCCATCCCGCCGGCGCGCTCAATGATCAACGACATCGGGTTTGCTTCATATAACAATCGCAGCTTTCCGGGTTTGGATTTATCCTTGGTGTCTTTCGGATACATGAAAATTCCACCGCGTGTGAGAATGCGATGGACTTCCGCTACCATCGAGGCGACCCAGCGCATATTGAAATTCTTGCCACGCGGTCCATTGGCGCCCTTGATACATTCATCGATATAGCGCTGAACCGGCGGTTCCCAGAACCGCTCGTTCGATACATTGATCGCGAACTCCTCGGTATTTTCTGGCACTCTCATGTTTTCGTGGGTCAGGAAAAACTCCCCGACATTGCTATCAAGTGTAAAGCCGTTCACGCTGTTGCCGGTAGTCAGCACAATCATTGTCGACGGACCATAAACCGCATAACCGGCGCAAACCTGCTCCGTCCCTGGTTGAAGAAAATCAGTCGCTGTCGGCTCCACGACGTCTTCCGGGCAGCGCAAAATAGAAAAAATCGTGCCGACGGACATATTGATGTCGATGTTAGACGAACCATCCAGCGGATCGAATACGAGAAGATACTTGCCCCGTGGATACTGTGGCGGAATGTTGTATACGTCCTCCATTTCTTCCGACGCCATGCCCGCCAGGTGACCGCCCCATTCGTTGCGGGTCAGCACGATATCGTTCGAGATCACGTCAAGCTTCTTCTGCTCCTCGCCCTGAATATTTTCGGATTCGGCGCTGCCTAGCACGCCTATCAACGCCCCCTTGTTGACTACATTGGCGATATGCTTGCAGGCAATCACGATGTCGTTGAGCAGTGACGTGAGTTCGCCGGATGCGGTTACAATACGGCGCTGGTCTTGGATCAAGAATTGGGTGAGCGTGATAGCGGTATGCATGGCCTGTTGTTCCTTAGAATTTTGGTTCCGACGATTCTTTTATGATTTGTTTGTTCACTATTAACGGACAAAGCGGCGCCTCCTCGAGAGGACAGCCATGCCAATTAGCATTAGGCCCGAAAATGGCCGTACAGTATGCGCATTTTCGTCGAAAAAATAAACTGTTGGCGTGGGACGCGCTGTTAAAGCGTGACCGATTTATGGCACTGGCTGACGCATGAGACTGGCACCGCTACGTCTGAAAAAGAACGAGGACAGGCGTCTTCGCGCGGGTCATCTGTGGATATTCAGTAACGAGGTCGACGTCGTAACCACGCCTCTTGGCGGGTTCGAGGCCGGACAGGCGGTGGATATTTATGATTCCCGCGGCAAACCGCTCGGTAGCGCTTATGTCAATCCTCAGTCACTGATATGCGCACGCATGATCAGCCGCCTGCCAGGCGCCGTACTGGATCAGGCCTTGCTGGTAAATCGGTTGAAGGCTGCACTGGCACTGCGGGACACCCTGTTCGACAAACCTTTTTACCGGCTGGTATTCGGTGAGGGCGACCGTCTCCCGGGCCTGGTGATCGACCGGCATGGCGATACCGCCGTCATACAAATCACGACGGCTGGCATGGAGCGCTGCAAGGACGCGATCATCGCGGCGCTGCATGAGGTTGTCCGGCCGTCGCATATCGTTCTGCGCAACGATGCGCCGCTGCGCAAACTTGAAGGGCTGGAGCTTTATGTCACTGCAGCTGCCGGCACTGCGCCGGAGCAAACGGTGATCGAGGAAAACGGCGCGCGCTTTGCGATATCACCGATGAGCGGCCAGAAAACCGGCTGGTTTTACGATCACCGGCTGAATCGTGCCCGGATGCAGCAATACGTGCACGGCAGGCGCGTTCTTGACGTCTTCAGCTATAGCGGTGCGTGGGGTATACAGGCGGCTGTCGCCGGCGCCGCCGCGGTTACGTGCATCGATAGCTCCGCGCGCGCCGTCGACGAGCTGCGCGAAAACGCTGACCTGAACGCTATCCACCAGCCTGTCGTCGCGCTGGTCGGCGACGCGTTTGACGCGCTGAAAACACTGCGTACAGAATCCGAGCGTTACGACGTAGTCATCGTCGACCCGCCGGCTTTTATCAAACGCAAGAAAGATCTTAAGGAAGGCCTGCAGGCCTATCACCGGATAAACGAACACGCGCTGCAACTGGTCGAACCGGGCGGTATATTGATTTCGGCCTCCTGTTCGTTTCATCTTGAGCGCACCACGTTGCGCGAGGTGCTGCTGAAGGCCGCCCAGCGCGCTGATGTCCGTCTGCAGATTCTCGAACAGGGGCATCAGGCGCCCGATCATCCGGTGCACCCGGCGATTCCCGAAACGGATTATCTCAAGAGCTATATCTGCCGCGTACTGCCGGCCGAGCAGCGCGGGCATATGCCTGCCGGCGATAGCGGGTGATATACTCGCGCCCGCGATGTTGACCTATCCGATGATCGATCCGATTGCCTTCGAGCTCGGCCCGCTGAAAATTCACTGGTACGGAATCATGTACCTGATCGGATTTGCGGCGGCGTGGTGGCTTGGGATCACCCGCGCGCGGCGACCGGCGTCCGGATGGACCGGCGAAGAAATTGGTGATTTGATCTTTTACGCCGCGCTCGGTGTCGTGCTCGGCGGACGGCTCGGTTACATGCTGTTCTACGATGCGGCCAACCTGATCTCCAACCCGATCACCGTTTTCAAGGTCTGGCAGGGCGGTATGTCCTTTCATGGCGGACTCCTCGGCGTGATTACGGCGATGTGGCTGTACGCCCGCAAGACGCACCGCCAATTCCTGCAGGTAGCCGATTTCGTTGCGCCGCTGGTGCCGATCGGTCTCGGTGCCGGCCGTATCGGAAACTTCATTAACGGCGAACTATGGGGCAAGGTCTCCGCTCTGCCGTGGGCGATGGTGTTTCCCGACCTGCGGGCGGGCGGCTTACCGCGCCACCCCTCGTCGCTATACGAAGCATTGCTGGAAGGCTTGTTGCTATTCATCGTTTTGTGGATATTTTCCAGAAAATCGCGGCCAATAGGCGCCGTTTCCGGGCTATTTCTTGTTTGTTACGGCTCATTTCGTTTCGCTGTCGAGTTTCTTCGGATGCCTGACGAACAACTGGGCTATCTGGCCTTTGGCTGGTTCACCATGGGGCAGTTGTTGTCATTACCGATGATCTTGCTCGGCTTCTGGCTAACCGCCCGAGCCTGCCGTGGTCGTGGGTGCATTCCGTCCCGTCCCGCGTGACGCGTCCGTTATGCTAAGGCACTGCAACAAACACCGAGGACCGCCGAGCGATGCAGCAATATCTTGAACTGATGCGCCAGGTCCGGGACCACGGCACCGACAAACATGACCGCACCGGCACGGGTACGTTAAGCGTGTTCGGGTACCAGATGCGGTTTAATCTTCAGGACGGTTTTCCGGCTGTCACCACCAAGAAACTGCACTTACGGTCGATCATCCACGAGTTGCTGTGGTTCCTGAGGGGCGACACGAATGTTAAGTACCTGCACGAACACGGTGTCACGATATGGGACGAATGGGCCGACGGGAACGGCGATCTTGGACCGATATACGGCGCGCAGTGGCGTTCCTGGCCGACCCCGGACGGCGGCATCGTTGATCAGATCAGTCAGGCGGTCAAGCTGATCCTGCAAGATCCGGACTCCCGCCGCATCATCGTGTCGGCCTGGAACGTCGCAGCACTCGACAAAATGGCGCTGGCGCCATGCCATACCTTTTTTCAGTTTTACGTCGCGAACGGGGCGTTGTCCTGCCAGCTTTATCAACGCAGCGCCGATATTTTTCTTGGCGTGCCTTTCAACGTAGCGTCGTACGCGTTACTGACAATGATGATGGCGCAGGTATGCGAACTCAAGGCCGGCGAGTTCATCCATACCTTCGGTGACGCCCACCTATATATCAATCACCTTGATCAGGTTGACCTGCAGCTGTCACGCAAGCCGTTTCCTTCGCCCATCATGAAGATCAATCCTGACGTCCAGTCTATATTCGACTTTACTTACCGCGATTTCGAGCTCGTCGGCTATGAGTCGCACCCGGCTATCAAGGCGCCCGTGGCGGTCTGATACCCGGTGGCCGTCGTCTCGCTCGTGGTCGCGATGGCGCAGAATCGCGTTATTGGCCTCAACAACCGGCTGCCCTGGCAACTGCCGGCCGATCTCCGGTACTTTCGCCGGATTACGCTGGGTAAACCCGTGGTAATGGGCCGCAAGACCTTCGAATCGATAGGCAAACCACTGGACGGGCGAACCAATATCGTCGTCTCGCGCGACCCGGCTTACGAGGCCCCTGGCTGCGTCGTCGCAAGCTCGTTGGAGAATGCCCTGAGTGCCGCCGCCGGTGCCGCCGAGACAATGATCATCGGCGGCGCCAATATCTATGCCCAGGCGTTACCAATCGCCAACCGCATCTACCTGACGTTGATCCACCATGACGTTGAGGGCGACACCGTGTTTCCCGAAATCGCCGGCACTGAATGGCGCGAAATCGAGCGCGTGGACCACGCGCCCGACCCTAAGAACCCGTACCACTATAGTTTTATCGTACTGCAACGGCGGCAGTGATGTTCCACACCGCCTGCATCCGGCCTGGATGCCGAGACCTCGGCAGCTTTCGTTAAGGCGCATTTAAGGCTTCCGCTCCCCCGGCCTGCTTGAATACCCGGAAGCGCCTGGAGCGCGATGCCGTTCCGGCGCCGGGTGTGCACCGTTGAACAACCAGCAGGTTTGGTATCATCCGATGATGCGCATATTGGTGGCAGAGGACGACGAGCTGCTCGGCAGTGGTATTCAATCCAGTCTGTCAGGCAGCGGGTACGCGGTCGACTGGGTCAAGGACGGTCAGTCCGCCCTGAATTTCCTGAACGCCGGGCCATATGACCTCGTCATTCTTGACCTCGGATTGCCGCGCAAGTCCGGCCTGCAGATCATGGCGCAATTGCGCGACGCCGGCCAGGCCGTACCCGTGCTCATTCTGACGGCGCGTGACACCGTGGCCGACCGGGTGGCCGGCCTCGACAGTGGTGCTGACGATTACATGGTCAAACCGTTCGATCTCGATGAGCTACTGGCGAGAATTCGCGCGCTGTTGCGGCGCCGCGCCGGGCGCGCCGCACCTCTGATACGTTATGGCGACATTGAGCTCGACCCGGCGTCTCACCTTGTCACAAACCGCGGTCAAGCGGTCGATATGTCGCCGCGTGAATTTTCGTTACTGCTGGAATTACTTGAAAACCAGGGGCGCGTCATGTCCCGGCCGGCGCTCGAAGAGAAGCTGTATTCCGCAGACGACCAGGTCGAGAGTAACGCGCTTGAGGTACATATCCATCATCTGCGCAAAAAGCTCGGTAATGAACTGATCCGAACCGTGCGTGGCGTTGGCTATATTGTCGACAAAACGGCATGACGTCGATACGTCGCAAGTTGCTGGTACTTCTGCTGCCTGCGGTCTTGCTGGTGGTTGTCGCGGCGGAAGCGGTGACCTATGTTGCCACACGCAACGAGGTCGACAACATTATCGACGCGCAACTGACCCAGGCGGCAACCGTGTTGCTAAATCTTTCCGGCCATGAGCTTCTGGAACACGAGCAGCTGCATGCCGATGACACCACCACCGATGTGCCATCGCTGCTGGACGTACTTCATCACACCTACGAGCAGGTGATCGCGTTTCAGGTATGGCTGGGCGGTGGTACCAAACACCTGGTAATGCGCTCCGACCGGTCGCCCACCGTCGCACTGTCTGATCGCTCCTACGGCTTCCGCGATTCACTTATTGACGGCCAGGCGTGGCGCGTCTACGCGCTGTCGAATACCGATCAGGGAATCCGGGTGCTGGTAGCAATCAACAAACAAAGTATCGGTGAGCTGCGTGATCGGATCGCGCGACAGACATTGGTGCCGGCGGTCACCGCGCTGCCGGTACTGGGGCTACTGATCTGGCTCGCGGTAAGCAGGGCGATCAGGCCGCTGCAGCTCATTACCGATGATGTCCGGCGGCGGCGTCCGGATGATCTCGCGCCGTTGAACAGCGCGGTGACGCCGGAGGAGGTGCGGCCGCTGGTCGAGGCGCTGAACGCGCTGTTGCAACGTGTCGAGCAGGCGTTTGATAACGAACGGCGCTTTACCTCCGATGCGGCCCACGAATTGCGCACACCGCTTGCGGGGCTGAAGCTGCAGGCGCAGCTCGCCTTGCAGACGATCGACGAAGCGACCCGCAGAATGGCGCTGCAGCGTGTCATTCTGGGGGCGGACCGGGCGACCCACCTGGTGCAGCAACTGCTGACGATGGCTCGCCTCAACCCTGAAACCGCGCTATCCACAGCGACAAGAGTCGATCTCGTCAAAGTCGCGGCACAGGTATTGTCTGAGGCGGATCGTGAAGCACACGCCAGGCAAATCGAAC
Organism: Gammaproteobacteria bacterium; assembly: GCA_006218035.1. Classification (GTDB taxonomy): domain Bacteria; phylum Pseudomonadota; class Gammaproteobacteria; order VBWC01; family VBWC01; genus VBWC01. The sequence goes on along the minus strand of VBWC01000011.1, from coordinate 14,344 downwards.
TGACGCTTGAAGCACCTGTCGGTGTCACGGTTACCGGAGACCCCGATGCCGTCGGCATTCTCGTCAGCAACCTCGTCAGGAATGCCATCGAGTACACGCCTCCGGGTGGTAAGGTCGGGGTTGCTGTGATGGCGGATGGCGGGGGTGCGGTCCTGTGTGTGGAGGACAGCGGGCCGGGTATAGCTGTGGACGAACACGACAAGATATTTAAACGATTTTATCGACGACCCGGCACCGGTGGTGCGGGTTGCGGACTGGGACTGTCGATTGTCAAACGGATTGCCGACCTGCACGCGGCCACAATCAGCCTCGGCAAATCCACTTACGGGGGGCTACGCGTCGAGGTTCATTTTTCGGGCCTGACAAACCCGGGCTAGCAATCAGCGCCAGCCCCGCAATGGGGCCGCCGATATGCGCATAGCATGCAACGCCACCTTCGCGACGTATCGCGACGGAGGAATTGGTCGCCCGCAAGACGATCCAGAAACCCGGCTGCACCAGTACGTACGCTCTGGCACGGGGATATAGCAGCAGATAAACGCCCAGCACACAAACCTTTATTACGGTAATCGTAGCGAGGGGTTTGATCGAGTTCGGGTTATCGTCATGCAACGGGGACATAGGTCATAGCCACCTGCCGCGCGCCTCCCGCAGACTATCGGCCGCTGATCGTGCCGCGCAACGATATGAATCAATGTACCGGTGGCGCAGAACGGTCGTTCGGTTTCGTCTCCGGCGGCAGTTTCGCCGGTGCAGCTCCGGGTTTCGGCGGGGCCGCCGCACGCTGCTCCGGCGAGCCGGCGACGGCAGTTGCTGCACGCTCGGGTTTTGCGGTGGGGGCGCTCGCGTGTTCAGCGGGGGAGTTGCCAATCAGCTTCTCAGCGGGCGTTATCATCGTGATTCTGGCGGCGTCGCCTGAACACAGCGAGCGAGCGCCCTTGGCCAGATGATCGTAGACGGAACGATAGCTTTCCGTCATGTTGTTCACCAGCTCACCGGTTCTGGTGAAGTGTTCATTCACCTGTTGGCGGTGGCGATCAAGCTCTCCCTGCGCTGTCTTGAGCTCCTCGGCAAGCTCCTTGGCCTTCTTTGCCGCCGTGTTTGCCGTGCGGCCGAGAGAGAAGCCTGCACCGAAGCCCAGCACAAGAACAATCAAACCATAGATAGCGTCCATCAACGCGCCCTCCTCCGAAGTGTATTCACCAATTCAAGGAATGGACCTGTGAGCTTAAGTGGCATGATACCGGCGGTCAAGCAACCATGAAACACCCATGGGGCCCCAATTATCTTGGCAAAATCGGCGCTGCTCGGTTACAGTTGTTTAATTGTGATGGTCTTGAATGTGTTCCGGTTGCGCGCACGCCCAGTCGGCAATCAACATGGTCGATCGAACGTCTTTGGAAGCTGGTAAATCGTTACAAATCTGTGCCGATCTCGAGGCGCTCAGTCTCGCGGCGGCCAAACGTTTTACGGATCTGGCGGCGCAGGCCATCGGTAAGCGCGGCGCTTTTCACGTTGCGCTCGCCGGCGGCGCAACGCCGCGGCGCTTGTATCAGCACCTCGCGACGCCGATGTTCGCCGAGCGCATCGCGTGGCAGCACGTTCACATCTATTTCGGCGACGAGCGTGCCGTTCCGCCGGATGACCCGGACAGTAACTACCTGATGGCATATGAGGCGCTGTTGCGCCATGTACCGATTCCGGAAGCGCGAATTCATCGGATTAACGGCGCCGAGAAAGATTTGTCACATAGCGCAACGGACTATGAACGCGTTCTGCGGCAGCAACTGACCGCCAGCGACGGCTTGTTTCCACAGTTCGATCTAGTGCTGCTTGGTATTGGACCAGACGGGCACGTCGCGTCGCTTTTTCCGGATACCCCGATACTCAAGGAGACGAGCAGGCTCGTCGCAGCCGTCTACGTCGCGAAATTGTTTACCTGGCGTATCAGTCTGACGTTGCCGCTCATCAATAACGCGCGGCACATCATGGTTCTGGCGGCAGGCGAAAACAAAACGGATATTATTCGTCAGGTGTTCATCGACGATGCCAGCAGCGATCATTATCCGGTACAACTGCTGCATCCGGCCGGTGAACTGGAGTGGTACCTCGATGCGGCGGCGGCGCGCACGCTGGCGGACGGGGCGCTGGCTTGAACGTAATATCGGGGGACGTCGGCGGAACCAAGACGTTGCTGCAGATCGCCGAGGTTCATGATGGCGCTGTTCGATCCATTCACGAACAACGCTTCGATAACCACCGGTTCGCGAGCTTTGACGAGATCGCCAGATGCTTCCTAGATGATGCGCCTGCGGATGTCATGGGCGATCTGCAGGCGGTGTGTATCGCGGTGGCGGGGCCGATCGAAGACACTGAAGATGGCAGACGCGTCGACGTCACCAATCTGCCCTGGTCGCTCGAAGAACCGTCACTCGCAACGTTGTTTGACACCCGGCGCGTGCGGCTTATAAACGATTTTGAAGCGGTAGCGTACGGCACCGAGGCGCTGACCAGTGCTGACTTCCTGGTTCTACAGCGCGGCCTTGACCAACCCCATGGTAATCGTATGACACTCGGCGCTGGCACCGGGTTTGGCTGCTGCCAGTCGCTGTGGCAGGGCGATCGCTATCTTGTCATGCCGTCAGAGGCAGGCCATGCCGACTTCGCACCGACCGACGCGACGCAAATAGCGCTGCTATCGCACCTGCTGGATAACGCTTCACAAGTCGAGATCGAACAGGTTTTGTCCGGACCAGGGTTGAAAACCATTTTCGATTTTCTGCGCGAATCGCGTGGTATTAGTGCGAGTGTGGGGCTTCGCGATGCCATGCACGACGGTGACGCCGTAGCCGCGATCGCGCAGTTCGGCAAAACACAACGCGATCCGCTGGCCAGTGATGCCTTGGACACCTTCGTAAAAATTTATGGTGCGGTCGCCGGTAACCTTGCGCTGCTCTGTTTGCCTTACGGCGGCATTTTCATTGCCGGGGGAATTGCCCCAAAACTTTCCGCAGTGCTGGCCGACGGCCGGTTCACCACGGCGTTTCGCAACAAGGGAAAAATGTCCGCGTTGATGGCGCGCTTTCCGCTGCATATCGTGCGCGATGAAGGCGTCGGCATGAAAGGCGCGGCCCTCGTCGCCAGCCGTATATAACAATGTTCGACGCGCAATCTTCCTAGATGTCGAGATTCTCGACAATCAGCGCGTTTCTCTCGATAAAATCCCGTCGCGGCTCAACCTGGTCGCCCATTAACGTGGTGAAAATCTCGTCAGCAGCGATCGCATCTTCGATTTGAACCTGCAAAAGACGGCGCGCGTTAACATCGAGCGTCGTTTCCCATAGTTGCTCCGGATTCATTTCACCGAGGCCTTTATAACGCTGGATCGTCAAACCGCGTTTGGCCTCTTCCATCAGCCAATCATAGCCCTGCTTGAAGCTATCAACCGGTTGCTTGCGTTCACCGCGCTGCACGTAGGCGCCATCGCCGATGAGTCCGTCGAGCTGCTGCCCCAACGCCGCCATCTGCTGGTATTCGCCGGACCGGAAAAACTCGATGTTTAGGTCACGGCTGTTTTCGTTTCCGTGCGCGATGGTAGCGAAGGCAACATGGGTAGCCCCGGTTTGTTCATTTATGTAACTTGTTGCTTTATATTTTATTTTCCCTTTTCCGTTGCTGTTCAAACGTTGCTCAAGCTCCGCGAACCAGGCGGATAGCCGCACGGCATCCTTAAGCTCGGCCTCGCCAAGCGGCGGCATATAGATCATCCGTTCCAGCACGCTCGCGTCGAAACGGCGCGACAAACGCTGGATCGCCAGCATTACCACCACATACTGCCGCGTCAGTGCCTCGAGCGCCTGGCCACTCAGAGGCGGGGCTTCGCTATTGACGAACAACTGCGCGCCGTCCAGGGCGAGCTGGACAAGATACGCGTTCAGATCCGCGTCATCTTTTACGTACGACTCCTGCTTCCCTTTCTTGACCTTGTATAACGGCGGCTGGGCGATGTAGAGATGCCCACGCTCGAAAAGCTCGGGCATCTGGCGATAGAAAAATGTCAGTAACAGCGTACGGATGTGCGATCCATCGATGTCCGCGTCGGTCATGATGATGATGCGGTGGTAGCGCAATTTATCGGGGTTGTACTCCTCGCGGCCGATGCCGCAGCCCAGCGCGGTGATCAGCGTCCCGATTTCCTCTGACGATAACATCTTGTCAAACCTGGCTTTTTCGACATTTAGTATTTTACCTTTCAACGGCAAAATGGCCTGGAAGCGACGATCCCGCCCCTGTTTCGCGGAGCCTCCGGCAGAATCACCCTCAACCAGAATCAGTTCCGACAGCGCCGGGTCCTTCTCCTGACAATCAGCCAGTTTTCCGGGCAAGCCGGCAACATCCAGTACACCCTTGCGCCGTGTCAGTTCGCGCGCCTTGCGGGCTGCCTCGCGGGCACGTGCCGCGTCAACGATCTTCGCCGTGACAGCCCTCGCCTCGGCGGGCCTCTCCAGTAGAAAGGCCTGCAACTGATCAGCAACGGCGGACTCCACGATTCCTTTGATTTCGGACGACACAAGCTTCTCTTTGGTCTGAGACGAAAACTTTGGATCCGGCATCTTGACCGAGAGCACGGCCGTCAGGCCTTCGCGTGCGTCGTCGCCGGTGGTAGCGATCTTGGCCTTTTTGGCGATGCCTGAACTTTCAATGTACTGGTTTAGCGTACGCGTCAGCGCGGCGCGAAATCCGGCGAGGTGCGCACCGCCGTCACGTTGCGGAATATTGTTTGTAAAGCAAAAGATATTTTCCTGATAGGAATCGTTCCACTGCATGGCTAGTTCAACGCCGTGCCGATCACGTTCCGTCGAAAAATAGATGACGGTCGGATGCAGTGGCGTCTTGTTGCGATTAAGGTGCTCAACAAAGGCGCGGATGCCGCCCTCGTATTGAAAAATATCGCTTTTCTCGGAACGCTCGTCGTGCAGCGTTATCCGGACCCCTGAATTCAAAAACGACAGCTCGCGCAGCCGTTTGGCAAGGATCTCGTAATGAAATTCGGTGTCACTAAAGATTACGGTGCTGGGCTTGAAGCGTATTTCCGTGCCGGCCTGATCAGAATTACCGGTATCCTTGAGCGGCTCAACTGGATTGCCCATCCGATATTCCTGAGAGTACACTTTGCCGCCGCGGCGTATCGTCAATGTGAGGTTTTCAGACAGCGCATTGACGACGGAAACGCCGACGCCATGAAGACCGCCCGAAACCTTATACGAATCGCTGTCGAACTTACCGCCGGCGTGCAGCACCGTCATAATGACCTCGGCAGCCGACCGGCCTTCTTCGGGATGGATGTCAACCGGAATACCGCGGCCATTGTCCGCCACAGTCACTGAACGATCCGCGTGAATGATAACCTTGATTTCGGAGCAGTAGCCGGCCAGCGCCTCATCAACCGAATTGTCGACTACCTCAAACACCATATGGTGCAGCCCGGTACCATCGTCGGTGTCACCGATGTACATGCCCGGGCGCTTGCGTACCGCGTCCAGGCCCTTAAGCACCTTAATCCGTGAGGAATCGTATTTTTCGACTACGGTCATTTGCGCCTCGCCTGACCACGCATTCTAGCATCCTGCGCTGATTTTTGGGTTGTTTTTTTGGGTGGAACGATGATCCATAGAGCTGTGGGCTTACGTCGTTACGTCAGCGATTTTCCCTCGTTCCACGTGAAACAATTTCTGGCCCACGAGTAGCGCCTGGTCAAACAGGTTATGCTCGGTAGCGGTAACAAAGACCTGCTGACCGAGGGAAACGAGCAGGCTCAGCAAGCGATTGCGGTGTTCATGATCTAGCTCCGCCGCAAGATCATCAATCAACAACACACAACGAGTGCGCGTCGCTTCGCCCATCAGCGCGGCCTGTGCGAGATGCAGTGCACAAATCAACAGCTTCTGCTGACCGCGTGACACCACCTGCTGAGCCGGCACGTTTGCAATCTTGATCACCAGATCTGCCCGGTGCGGCCCTTGCCGTGTATAGCCAATCTGGCGATCCAAATGTGCCTCTTCCGCCAAGATCGCCATCAATGGCCGGCCGCCTGGCCATCCACGCCGATAATCGATTTCCGCAGCATTGATATCTAGAAGCTTGCTAACGTAGCGCGCAAACCACGGAGCCATCAATGCCAGATACTGTCGGCGGAACTCATCGATATGATCTGCAGCTTGGGATAACTCCGCCTCCCATGCGGCTAACTGGCTTGGAGCCATTTGCCGGCGTATAGCGGAATTGCGCTGACGTAATGCGCGATAATAACGCTTCCACATCCCAAAAAAGCCGTGTTCCACGTGGAACACGCCCCAATCTAGAAAGCGCCTGCGCAAGCGGGGGCCATCCTCGAGTAAACGATGGCTATCGGTATTGATGAGTATCAGCGGTAACCTCAGCACGAGGTCGGATACGCGGTTTAGCGGTACCCGATCTGCGAATAGCTCTACTCCAGACGCGCCAAAATTGACTCGTACCGTAGTTTCAGTGCCATGAGAGGAGCTCAACACCCGGCCAACAACGACCAAACTATCTGAACCGTTCTGAATAACCGGTGAGAGTCGTGAGCTGCGGAATGATTTTGCTCGCCCCAGAACGTGTATTGCTTCGAGCAGACTGGTTTTGCCGCTGCCGTTTTCGCCCCAAATCAGATTAACAGAACAACCGGGCGAAATTTCCGTATCCGCGAGATTGCGAACGCCCCGTAGCGCCAGGTGGGTCAGGCTCATGAAATAAGGTGGTGTTTGGTTCTAATTGCGGTAAACGTCCAGAAAAATCGTCAAACTTTCGCTATCCAACAAATCAACAATATACTGGGCCAGATCACAAGCGCATCGGCATAACAACATACTTACAGCTCGTATCGCCTACGCCCTCGACCAAGCAACAGCTGTTGGCATCAGTCATGGAAAGCCTGACCTGCTCCGTGGTCACCGCCGATAATGCGTCAAGCATATAGGAAGCGTTAAACCCGATATCCAAACCCTTGCCCTTATAATCAACAGCGACCTCTTCTTCGGCCTCTTCCTGTTCCGGATTGCGGGCAAGAATTCTTACGCTACCTTTACTCATTTGAAAGCTGATGCTGCGGTACTTTTCGTTGGAGAGTATCGACGCCCTCACCAGAGCCTGCTTCAGCGGATCGCGTTCCGCTATCACGATATTTGACCCCCCCTGCGGTACGACATGCTGGTAATCGGGAAAACGTCCATCGACAAGCTTGGATGTGAAGCTCAAGGTATCTGTCGTAAAACGAATATGATTACTACCAAGCGACACGGCAACGGGCGTCTCGACGTCATCCAGCAAGCGCGCGAGCTCAACAACACCCTTGCGTGGAATGATGACCTGTTGCTGATCCGCGCCCGTCAGATCCGCTTCAAGATCGCACAGCGCCAGACGATGTCCGTCGGTAGCAACGACGCGAATCCTGTTTTTTCCGAGTTCCAGCATTAATCCGTTCAAATAGTAACGAACGTCCTGCTGCGCCATCGCGAATTGAGTACGCTCAATCACACGCTTCAGTGCCTTTTGCGGCACGTTGAATTCATAGGCGCCCTTGATCGCCCCCAAATTCGGAAAATCTTTTACCGGCAACGTCGCCAGCACAAAACGACTCTTGCCGGAACGGACAACAGCGCGTTCCTGCTCTGCGATCAGCTCAATCTTGGCCTGGTCTGGCAGCGCACGACAAATGTCCAGAAATTTTCGGGCTGGTAGTGTGATGTCCCCGGTCTCGTCAGCATTCAACATACTGTGAGTCACCATCTCTACCTCGAGGTCGGTCGCCGTCATGGAAAGTGTCTTTCCCTTGACGCTGATCAGAACATTGGAAAGTATTGGCAATGTTTGACGTCTTTCGACCACACCGGCAACCGCTTGCAGGGGTTTTAGCAAGGCCTCTCTGTTTATTGTGAATTTCATTTTCTTAATTATATAAATCTTTAAAATACTTACCTGTTGTTATTGTTAAGCTCCATCCATACGGGGGATAAGCGATAAAAGGTTATTTATAACAAATAGCTATCGAATATAAAACCCATGGGACTATCCTGGTATACATGACCGTTTGCTTGTGGGAAAGCTGTTCAAAAGAAACCGAAGCGATAAATTATTTTCTTGTCCACAGTTTCTCGACATTAACTCGACAAGGTTCTTAACAGGTTCGCACAGTCTTCATTGATTCGGCGATCACAGTCCTTCAATTCCTTGATCTTTCGGCAGGCGTGTAAAACAGTCGTATGATCACGGCCACCAAACGCGTCACCGATCTCCGGAAGGCTGTGGGTCGTTAGCTCCTTTGCCAAAGACATGGCGATCTGTCGTGGTCGTGCAACCGAACGCGATCGCCGCTTCGATAATAAATCGGCGACGCGAATCTTGTAATACTCAGCCACGATTTTTTGAATGTTTTCGATCGAAACCAGTTTCGCATGCAAGGCGAGCAGGTCACGGAGTGCCTCCTTGGCAAACTCCAGCGTGATCGGCCGGCCGGTGAAACGAGAATTGGCAACGACGCGCCGCAGAGCCCCCTCCATTTCCCGGATGTTGGCATGCAGACGCTCGGCGATCAGAAAGGCAACTTCATGGGGTAGCACGACGTCTGATTGCGCCGCCTTGCTCATCAAAATCGCCACACGCGTCTCCAGTTCCGGCGGTTCGATGGCGACCGTCAGACCCCAGCCAAAACGGGACTTGAGGCGTTCTTCCAGCCCTTTGACTTCTTTAGGATAACGATCGCACGTCATGATGATCTGCTGCCGGCCCTCCATCAGCGCGTTGAAGGTATGAAACAACTCCTCCTGGGAGCGTTCCTTGCCGGCAAAAAATTGGATGTCGTCGATCAACAGCGCATCGACTGACCGATAAAACCGTTTGAATTCATTGATGGCGTTGTGTTGCAGCGCCTTGACCATGTCCGCAACGAAGCGCTCCGAATGCAGATAAACGGCGCGCGTGTTGGGCTTGCGCGCGATCATCATGTGGCCAATCGCATGCATCAAATGCGTCTTGCCAAGACCAACCCCGCCATAAATAAATAGTGGATTGTACGCGCCACCGGGGTTCTCGCCGACCTGCATGGACGCGGCTACCGCGAGCTGGTTCGAGTTGCCCTCGACGAAATTGTCAAAAGTAAATTCCTGACGCAGGTTGCTGACAGGCGCGTCCGTCACCACATCTGCGGCACGGCGAAAGGCCGGCTTGCTAGCGCCGGCTACTTGAATTTGCACGCTTTTACTGCCGATCTCCAGGCTGATTTGGGGGGCCGCTCCGTCACCAAGCTGGGAGAGGATATTCGTAATCTGCCCAATCAGACGCTCGTTAACCCATTCGAGCACGAACCGGTTGGGCGCCAGTAGTCGAATCGAACCGCCGTCCTCGATGGCGTGTAACGGCCGTATCCACGTATTGAGCTGCTGTGGTGTGAGTTCCGACTCTAAGCGATAAAGACACTGCTGCCATAGCGGCTGATCCACCACCAAAAATCCCCCTAAGGTATGCGGTTCTGTCTGGAAATCAAGGAAGGCTGGGAGTCTATACCGCCATGGATGACTTATCCACAACTATATTTTCCGAGGTATCAGCAAGATAAAACGTTGACAGCCCCATGGTCGTTTCAGTATCTTTGCGCGTTTTCAATTGCGCTGTATTCGCGGCGTTTTTTTGGGCAGAACTTATGAAACGTACATTTCAACCCAGCGTTATCAAGCGCAAACGGACACATGGCTTTCGTGCGCGCATGAGCACCGCCGCCGGACGGCGAGTATTGAAGCGTCGTCGCGCTAAAGGCCGGGCGCGACTGAGCGCATAGATTGTCTGCTGAATTGGGTGCAGGACTAAAACGTTTTTCCCACCAGCACAAGCTAGCGAAACAGAGCGATTACCAACGTGTTTTTCAGGCGCCGCTGAAGTCATCCAACGGGTGTATGACAGTCCTGGCGAGAAGAAACGATGGCGATCTGGCGCGAGTCGGGTTGGCGATATCCAAGAAACATGCGCGCCGTGCCGTCGACCGGAATCGCATCAAACGGGTAGTGCGCGAAAGTTTTCGCCTGCACCTTGAGCTGTTGCAGGGTCTCGACATCGTCGTACTCGCGCGCGGCGGCATCGCGGCGAAGAACAATGAAGAATTGCGCGCGGCGCTGAACGCACACTGGAACAAACTGGCACGATGCAGAAAATCCTGACAGGCCTGATTCGCGGTTACCGTTACCTGATCAGCCCGCTACTGGGCAACCATTGCCGTTTTTACCCAAGCTGTTCCGTGTATGCCGCCGAGGCGATAGAGCGTCACGGAACCGTTCACGGCTCATGGCTCGCGCTGAAACGTTTGAGTCGTTGCCACCCATGGCATGCCGGCGGGGTTGACCCGGTGCCGCACGCCTGTGGCAAAGCCGCCTGCGATGGATAACCAGCGCCTTTTTCTTGTCATCTCGTTGACCTTCGTTGTCCTGCTGCTCTGGCAGGCTTGGGAGCAGGACTACGGCGCGCGTCACGCGGCGAACCCGCCCGCTGAAACCGCTCCAGTGGCCGCTGCGCTACCGCCGCAGGACGTGCCGGCCGCACAGCAACCATCCACCGGCGCGGCGGCGACGAACCAAGCTACGCCGATCGAAGGTAGTGGCGAAGGCCTGAAATCCGCGGGCCGGATCCGTGTTATCACCGACGTCTACAATATTGAAATCGATACCCTGGGCGGCGACCTCCGCGAGGTCGATCTGCGCGCCTATCCGGTTGTCGTTGGCCAACCCGACCAGCCGTTTCGCCTGATGAAGGACGAGCCTGGGCGGCTGTTCATTGCGCAGACCGGCATGCTGTCACGCGCCGCGGCGCCGGATCATCACGCGCTGTACAGCGCCGCTCAAACGGAATTCCGACTCGCCGATGGTGCCGACGAATTGACGGTGCCGTTAACCTGGGTGAGCGACAGCGGACTCAAGGTCACCAAGAGTTATACCTTCCGCCGCGGTAGTTACCTGATCGATATCGATCACACCGTCACCAATAATACGCCGCAGGAATGGAGCGGGCGCATATACCGTCAATTGCAGCGCACCCGCCCCGGCGACGGAGAAACCCCCCGGTTCATCTATACCTACACCGGCGGCGTGATCTATAGCGACGAGAACAAGTACAAGAAATTCGACTTCGATGATATGGCCAAGGAAAACCTTAGCCGCGACATCACCGGCGGGTGGGCGGCGATGATCCAGCACTATTTCGTCGGCGCGTTGGTGCCGACCAAGGACCAGACCAACCATTATTACAGCAAGGCGCTGGCCGACGGCCGTTTCGTACTGGGGATGGTGTCACCCGATATCAGCGCCGCACCCGGCGCGTCGGTCACGCATAACACGCGGTTGTTCGTCGGTCCAAAACTGCAGCACCAGCTCGAAGAAGTGGCGCCGGGTCTGGAGCTGACCGTCGACTACGGCATACTGACCATTCTGTCGAAGCCACTGTACTGGCTGCTGAATTATATTCATAAGGTGGTCAATAACTGGGGTTGGGCGATCATCATCCTGACGCTGATCATCAAGCTCGCGTTCTACAAACTGTCGGCGGCCAGTTACAAGTCCATGGCGAACATGCGCAAACTCGCGCCGAAGCTGCAGCAATTACGCGAACGCTACGGCGACGACCGGCAGCGCATGAGCCAGGGGATGATGGATCTGTACAAGAAGGAAAAGATTAACCCGCTCGGCGGTTGCCTGCCGATCATGGTGCAGATCCCGGTGTTTATTGCGCTGTACTGGGTATTGCTGGAAAGCGTCGAGTTGCGTCAGGCCGGGTTTATTTTCTGGCTGAACGACCTGTCGACCAAGGATCCGTACTATGTGCTGCCCGTGATCATGGGCGCGACGATGTTCTTCCAGCAGAAGCTGAATCCACCGCCGCCGGATCCGGTGCAGGCCAAGGTTATGATGATGCTGCCGTTCATCTTCACGGCGTTCTTCGCCTTTTTCCCGTCCGGGCTGGTGCTGTACTGGGTTGCAAACAGCGTCCTGTCGATCGCCCAGCAGTGGTATATCACCTACCGCGTAGAGAAAATGGCCGCCACGTAGGTTAGTTCGGAACGTGGGCTTGCAGCGACCTTCCGCATGGACTAGTTTATTCAGGGCGACCCGCCGCGATATGGAGGTGTCCTATGAATTCGCGAAAGTTTTCCCCGCTCTCTTCAACGCTGCTGCAACGCGGCGTCACCTTTCACCGCGCCACACCGCTCTATCCGCCGCGGGTAACACCGGAAAATCCGGCGCGGGACGTGATGACGGATCTGAAAAAAGTTCCGGCGGTCACGATAGAGCCGACGTTTTCGGTCATGGCAGCGAACATGAAGATGATCCACAGCGGCGTGCGCTTGTTGCTGGTCACGGACGCGCAGCGCCATATCGTCGGACTGTTAACGGCAACCGACGTGCTCGGTGAAAAGCCGATGCAATATATGTTGAAGACCGGCTGCAGTCACGATGAGGTGCAGGTACAGCACATCATGACGCCGCAGGCCGAACTCGAGGCGCTGAGCCTGGCCGACATCGAACGGTCATGCGTTGGTGATATTGTCGAAACGCTGCGGCGCGTCGGCCGTCAGCATGCGCTGGTCATTGACAGCGGTTCCGCCGAACGCTGGCAGTGCGTGCGCGGCATTTTCTCAAGCACGCAGATCGGGCGCCAGCTCGGCGGCACGCTGGACGTTTACGAGGTCGCGCACAGCTTCGCCGAGCTGGAACACGCGCTCGCGAGATGAGGCTGACAGGGACCTGAGCGTTGCCGTACCGTCGAAGGCGCGCGCGGTACCGGGCGCCTTCGGCATAAATGACCCAACATTCACTCGATACCATCGTGGCGGTCGCAACGCCGCCGGGGCGCGGCGGCATCGGCATCGTCCGTGTCAGCGGACCGCGGGCCGCCGCGATTGCCGCCGCGCTGACAGGCCGCGTGCCGGCGCCGCGCCGGGCGGAACTGGCCGTGTTCCGCGCTGCGGACGGCAGTGCGCTGGACCAGGGACTGGCGCTGATGTTTCCGGCGCCGCATTCGTTCACCGGTGAAGACGTGCTCGAACTGCACGGTCACGGCGGCCCGGTGGTGCTTGATCTGCTGACGAAGCGCGTCGTCGCACTGGGCGCTCGCGTGGCACGGCCCGGGGAATTCTCGGAGCGCGCCTTCCTGAATGACAAACTCGATTTGACCCAGGCCGAGGCGATTGCCGACCTGATCGACGCGTCGTCCGAGCAGGCGGCACGTTCGGCCGTGCGATCCCTGCAGGGCGAGTTCTCGCAAACGATTCATGCGCTGGTCGAGCAACTGGTGCAATTGCGCATCTACGTCGAGGCGGCGATCGACTTTCCCGAAGACGAAATCGATTTCCTGTCCGATGGCCGCATCGCCACGGCGCTAGACGCCGTTACCGCCCGGCTGCAGACGCTGACAGCTACCGCGCAGCAAGGGTGTTTGTTGCAGGAAGGCATCAACGTTGTCATCGCCGGCCAGCCGAACGCCGGAAAGTCCAGCCTTCTTAACCGTCTCGCGCGACGCGACGCCGCGATTGTCACCGACATCCCGGGCACGACCCGCGACGTGCTGCGCGAACGTATTGCCATCGACGGACTGCCCGTCCACATAATCGATACGGCCGGGTTGCGCGACAGCGCCGACCCGATCGAAAGCATCGGCATCCAGCGTGCCTGGGACGAGATCGCCCGAGCCGATCGCGTGCTGCTGATCGTCGACGACCGCGACGGGGTGGCGCGCGAGGATCGGGCGATCATCGACAAGCTGCCGCACGGCCCCGCATTAACGATCGTGCGTAACAAGATCGATCTGACCGGCCGCCAGCCCGAAATAGTGACCGGTGAGCTGGGTACCGAAGTCGCCGTGTCGGCCAAATCCGGCGCCGGCATCGACCAGCTGTGCCGACATCTCGCCGAGTGTGTCGGTTATCAGCCCGCCGGCGAAGGTGTGTTCATTGCGCGTCGCCGCCATCTCGATGCGCTGCACCGTGCGCTCGCATCGCTGGCCAACGGTCGGACGCAACTCACCGGGCCGCGCGCCGGCGAGCTGCTCGCCGAAGACCTGCGCCAGGCCCAGCGCGCGCTCGGTGAAATCACCGGCGAGGTCACGTCCGACGATCTGCTCGGCCGGATATTCGCCAGTTTTTGTATTGGAAAATAGCCGGTTAAAGTGCGACGCCTATGGCCGGTAGCGGTGATCAACGCTAGGGAGGCTTTGAATAAGAGGTTTCTTGTCATTTCGACCGCAGGCGACCGCCATGGATGGCGGAAGGTACGACTCCATGGACGGA
>VBWC01000010.1 GCA_006218035.1 Gammaproteobacteria bacterium | reverse complement strand
CCTTCGGTCGTCAGATTCACCGTGCCTGGGCTGGCGGCGTTACTGCCGAGCAGGGCGGCCGCAGTGACATCGCCGACGCTGGCGCATGTGAGTGCCACCGCAAAAAGCGCTGCTTCTATGGCCGTATTGAATCGTTGACGCAGAAGCGCCTGATTACGGACGCACAGATGAAAGAATTGGTTTGGCATAACGTTAGTTTTCGACAAGGTCTAAAACGGTACGAACGTGTTTACTGCAAGGAAACGAACCTTCCTTGGCGTGCTTGCGCTCTTGGTGCTCAGCCCGGTTCTAACGGTGTGCGCAAACAAAGCTGACGACGGACTATTATAGCAATCATGGTGATCCGCCGCGCTTGTGACTATAAACATATGAAAAACAACCGATTAAGAAGATATTCGATAACTGGCAGGTTTGCCTGCGCAGTGGCTGTCTTGTAAAAGAGCCTTCAGCTGCTCCGCGTGTAAAGTAATCAGGAATGGCGACGGTTACCGGTCGTCGCACATGTTTTGCAATACCCTAGTTCGCTACGACAATCGCTACATAATTGGAATTTGCGCCGCTCGCTCCCGTCGCTGCATTTCCGCCGAGCGTGATCGAGCCCGTACTATACGACCGGCTATACAAGTTCAGAATCGGTGAAAACGAATCCGTTGTTCCCACCGTCAGACCGGTATTCGTAAAGGTGCTCATCCAGCTCGGCAGGGCCGTGGCCCCGGCGTCATACGCGATGTAGACCGTCACGGCACGATCGGTCGTGAAGCTGATGTAGCTGGATGATGTGTTGCCGACATCGGCATTGGCCGTCATGATCCAGCGTCCGCTGGCCAACACCGACGGTACCCCATTCAGGGTATAGGACGCGTCCACATAGTAGCTGTCACCAGTCTCCAGCAAATTCTGCTTGAGATATGGCGCCACGGTGGAAGGTACCAGACTGCCGAGTACGAAGGGCAGGGCTGCCGGTGATCCCGGATTCAGCGCGTTGTGCCACAGCGCCGCTATTACCGCATACCCTAAACCATTCGGATGCCAGACGTCGGCGAACAGGCTATAACGGTTTTGTCCCGCCCCCAGGAAATAGGCATAGAAATCGGGGCCCTGTTGGTGTCCGGTCAGCTGACTCGAAATAACACTGTTATAGGGTTGCACGTAGTTGGTATTCGCCGTCGCGGTGGCCGGATTGGCGAACGGTGGCGGACTGCCGAATACCGGCGGCGCCGTGGCGACATAGACCGTCTTGCCGGCGGTGGTAAGGGTATTGATCAGCGATTGCATATTGCCCTTGAACGTACCGGTACACGCAGCACCCGAGCAGCCGCTGCCACTGGGGATCTGCGCCAATGCGTCATTGGTGCCGAGCAGCACCAGCGCCTTGTTGCTGCCCGGGTGACGCGCCAGTATCGAATTGACGCGCGTGAACGCCGCATCCGCGGATTCATCGCCGCCGATGCCCTCGTTATAGACCATCACAGGTTTGACCTGCGATTGCTCCAGCAGACGGGCGACGTCTGCCGGGTATCCCTGGAAACCGAGGATACGCGCCGTCTGATTGTCCGTCGCGTAGTAGTCACGGCTGCCATTCGTGATGCTGTCGCCAATGGCGACATAGTAATCGCCGTGCGTACCGACGAGCGTGTTGGTATCTCGCGCCAGTTCCAGATTGTTGGTATCGCGGATAATCGCATCGATCGTATGGTCGCCCGCGGCGAAACCGGTGAAGGTCGCGTTGTACGGGGATGTGGTATCCAGCATCGACTGGCCGCCATCCAGCAGAAATTCGACCTTGCCGCCAGCCGGGACGTTCGTTGCGATGGCGATCGCGGTGAGGGTAGCGCTGTTAGTCGTTACGGTCCTGGCTACCGGCGTGGCCAGAGTGATCGTCGGTGTCGTTGCCGCTTCCTGGATCAGCACGTTGTCAAACGATGCCTTGTCCTGGGTATACAGCGCCACGGAGCCGGACGCCAGACTGGTGTCGTTCGCGGCAAACACCGGGTCGCCATTGACGAACACCTGGATCAGGGAGCCGCTGACGTCCACGGTAAAGGTGAGCAATTGTCCCGCGCTATAACCGATAGCGTTCACTGCCAGCGGGCTGAAGACGCCGCCGACCTTTTTTTCCAGGCGCGTGTAGCCATAACGGGAATTCATCGACAGGCGATAATAGTTATTGTTGTTCTGATAGCGAAACATCACGCCGATGTCTTCCGCCAGCTGGGTGCCGAGAAAGGTGGCATCCACGCTGAAACGATAGCTCGTTAACGTGGTGCCGGCCGTATGATAGGCGTAGGTGCCTTTATGGTAGGTTTCGCTCAATGCGCCCAGCGCACCATTCAGTTGTTGCAGCGCGCCACCGACTGCGGCCCACGACGAGGCAGTGCCGCCATCATTGACAGTCGTCCAGTTGCTGGTTCCAGCATTGAAGTTATCCCTGAACACGACGTTTACGGTGACCGAACCAACACTGGTGCCGCCACGTCCATCGCTGATGGCGTAGGTAAAGGTCTCGGCACCGAAGAAATTTGCCGCCGGGGTATAGACCAAACCATCACCCGCGCCGTTAATAGCGGCGATTCCGCCTTTATTCGGGACGCTCACGGCAGAGATGACCAATGGATCGTTCTCGGGATCGAAGTCTACGCCGTTGCCGTTATTGGCCAGCACGGCCAATGTGGTCGTGCTGCTCCCGGTCACTGTAAAGACGTCGTTCTTCGTGATGGGCGAATCGTTTACAGCGATGATCGTGATGGTAACCGTAGCAACGTTCGAGGTGTTGTCGACGATATCCCGCATGGTATAGGTGAACGAGTCGGCGCCCGAGTAGTCAAGGTCAGGCGTGTAGGTGATGTTGCCATTGCTGCTGATATCGGCGTTGCCGTGCGCAGGCAATGATGCCAGTGTCACTGTCGCCGGGTTCAGCACGCCATTGGCGCTCGAGTCGTTGGCCAGGACATTGATGGAAATTGGCGTGTCTTCGCCGGTTGTCGCTGTGTCATTCAGCGCAACGGGCGCTACCCGGTTCGGCAGGATATTCACCGATACAACCGCCAGTTCCGAGTCACCGAACCCGTCGTTGACCTTGAAGGTAAAAAAATCGCTGCCGGTGGCGTTGTTATTTGGCGTGTAGGTAAATTCACCACCGGCCTGATTCGAAACCACCGCGGTTCCGCGAGTGCCGTTCGCTACGATGCGATACGTGGGAGTGCGTCCTATCAAAATCGTCGCGTTGAAGTAGCCCGTCACAGGCGTGTTTTGTAGCGTTGATATCGTGCTGGACTTTACCGTGGCGAGCGCGGAGTCGGTGCCACCGCCGCTGCCTCCCGATCCGCCGCCGCAGCCGGCGAGCGCGAGCAACAGGCACCCGGTCAGGGTGCCACGCCGGGCATATTTGATGTGATTGGCGGTATACATCTTAATCGGGAGGAGGTTTTCGTGCCTGTTTACGCAGTCGGGCCCCAAAAGGGGCCCTCAGCGTGGTGAATGTGTGCGATCGTTATCAGCGGCCGCAGCGGAACCCGACGTTGACGCCTTTAAACGACGGGGCAACATTCGAGACGAGCGCAAACACGCCCGATGACGTACCTCCGGCGTAGGCGCCGCCCCGGTAGATGGCGCCGGGGAAGTTGGAGGAGTTCGTGCCTTGGACTGCGGCCGGATTGGTGCCGCTCAGCGTGTCAGCGCCGTAGTCACTTCCAGCGGTGCCGCTAGACGGCGCCCAAACGCCTCCATTGGCCCCATGCATCCAGTCAGCCGTCCATTCGTTCAGGTTACCGATCATGTCAAAGGTGCCCCAGTTGGATACGCAGGCATTTGTGCCAGCGGCACTTGCCCCGGCATTGACGACGGCGCCCGAGTTGGTGTTGCAATTGTTTACGGTGTCGGCCGTCGCGCCCGGGTCAGGAGTGCCGGCCGCGGCCATCTGCCATTCCGCGTTGGTTAGCAGGCGTTTTCCTGAAGTGGCGCAGGCCTGTTGTGCCTGAAACCAGCTGATGTTCGAATCAGGTACCGTGCCGGCGACGCTGCGCGCAAATATCTTGGTCGCGCCGACAGCGCAATCGTTGCCATTATCGGCGCAGGTATTCGCGTTTATCGCGCTTCCGCCCGTTGCGGAATCCCACAGACTGGCCTCGTACTTATCGACGCATAACGGCCCCACGCGCACCATGATGTCGTTGACATCATTGCCAGCACAGGCCACGCCGATCCTGCTACCGTTCTGCTGAAGCGCGGAGATGGCTGTCGCGTTGGCGGCGATGTTCGAACCGTTTGTTGCGATCGCCGCGGTGTTGGTCACGATATTCGCGGTGTTGGTTGCAGTGTTGGCGGCGCCGGTCGCAATATTGGCTGTATTGGTAATAATGTCGGCGGTGTTCTGCGTGATACGGGCGTTATTGTCATCCACCGCAGCTTCGACCGCGCTAAAATTTGCGTTTACATCGGCCGCCACTGCTTTGGTGTCGGCGACAAAGGTGTTCGGAATGGTTAGATCGCTGGCCCAGCCGGACGTGCAGCCCAGGACGGTCAGTGCCAGTGTGCTCATCAGAGCCGCGGTTCTCCTTATTGCCATTGCCTTGTTCCTCGTTTAATTATCCAATTTTTTATATTCATTTAGTCAGTTCGGTGGCTTATGACCACTTACCCTGATCCCAGGTCATCTGGTCCCACGTTCTATCTCCGGACGAAGACGAATTATCGCCATGGCAGCCGCTCAGCAGGAACAGCGTCAGGAGACTCGCCGCCAACACCCGTAAAGTTTTTCTAGTTTTCATCGCCATGTTTCCTTGCATGGATGCTCTTATTCGTTGCCTTGGGCAGTGATATGCTACCGGCTATTGCGGGGTTTGTTGATGGTAAACACAGACCCGCTATCCTAATGACTTGAAGCACAATCTATGCCGTTGGTTTTTAGATATCTATAACGTATTGATATTATATAGATATATGGCTAATAGGACACCGCGCCACGGTCAGTATTATAGCAATATCTTTCGAGGCAACTGCGGTTACTGTAAAGTTTTCGAGACACTCTATCAAGGCGCGACCATACAAAGGCCTGGGCGGCAGCTAGCTTAAGGCGATGAGGAATCAAGAAGTTTGTTAGATGTTACGCTGACGAATTTTCGGTCCGGCAAGGCCTTCCGAATCAGTTTTTAAGCCCTGCCCGACGTTGCCGGAACAATCCCTCGCGATACCTGCAGTGGTTTTCTGGGTCCCGCCGGTAGAAAGGCCGAAGCGGCTGGCTCACATGTTTGGCACTGGTGTAAGAGATTCTAACTAATGAGAAAAATCGATTTTAGCCAATATTCTTCGTCCCGAATATTGGTAACGGGGGCCAGCGGGTTCATCGGTTCAATGTTATGCGATCGGTTGAGTCAATGTGGTGCGGAAGTGCATGCTGTTTCGCGGCGGCCGCACACGGCCGATCGGCAGGGCATCAATTGGTGGCAGGGTGATTTGGCCGACTATGACGGCGTGAAGCGCCTGTTTTCCGCTATTCAACCCGAAATTGTTTTTCATTTGGCTAGCGAAGTGACCGGCAGTCGGGAGTTGGGTCTCGTGCTGCCGACCTTGCACGGCAATCTGGTCAGTACAGTAAACGTCTTCATAGCTGCCACGGAAAATAACTGTCAACGCGTTGTGACGGCGGGCTCGCTGGAGGAGCCGGATGAAAATGATCGTACGGCGATTCCTAGTTCGCCGTATGCGGCTGCCAAATGGGCCAGCGGCGGCTATGCGCGCATGTTTCACGCGCTCTATGAAGCGCCGATCGTGGTCGCGCGGTTGTTTATGGTCTATGGCCCCGGTCAGCAGGACCTCCGTAAACTGGTGCCGTACGTAATCTTGTCCTTGCTAAGGGGTGAGTCGCCGAAGCTTTCCAGTGGTAAACGTCCGGTCGACTGGGTGTACGTAGAAGACGTCGTTGACGGATTGCTGGCGATGGGGATTGCGGAGGACATTAACGGCGCTACGATGGATCTGGGCTCGGGGCAATTGGTGACGACGCGCGATGTCGTCGAACGGGTAAGCAGAATTATTGATTCCGGTATTCCATTGGAGTTTGGGGTGGTTCCCGAGCGGCCCATGGAACGCGTGAGAGTAGCGGACGCTGAAAATACTTATCGGGCGCTGGGCTGGAAACCCGGTTACTCTTTACAGCGCGGGCTGGAGGAGACGGTTCTTTGGTATCGGCGCCAGCACGAGTCGGGGAAATAATAGATATCCGGCCATTCCGGCTAGAGATGTGCAAGAAAATTGTCCAGCGGATCTCGGCGATTGATGTTTCGTCGTAGAACCAATGAGGCGGGCGTTCCGATCAACGGTTCCCAATGAAAAATACCATCAAGAAAATCGCCAAGCGGGTGACTTCAGCATTCGGTGTCGAGATTGTCAGGTGCCGGCATATCGATTCCATTCATGAGAGAGTTATTTCTCTGGCACCAGCGACCGAATCGAAAGGTAATGTGTTGCTTGCGTTCGTGATCGAGCCCTTTTTGCGCGGCCAGGACGAGCCTGTGTCAAACGCGCATAGTCACGACTGGGAGTCATTCCAGATGGCTCAAACCTTGCTGGAGTTGGGCTATCGCGTTGATGTGATCAGTTATCTGAATAGAAGGTTCGTTCCCGATAAGCACTATTCGATATTCGTGGCCGCGCGTACCAATTTCGAGCGCCTTGCAACCGGGTTGAATAAGGACTGCATCAAGATCGTTCATTTGGATACCGCGCATTGGATTTACAACAACCGAGCGGCGTATGCGCGTCTGCTCGATGTGCAGACGCGTCGAAGGGTAACCCTAAATAGTGTTCGTATTATCGAGCAGAATTGGGCCCTGGAACACGCTGACTATGCGACCGTTTTAGGTAACGATTTCACCATCGGTACTTATCGTTACGCGGACATAGAGATGTCCCGCGTTCCAGTTTCCGTGCCGGTTATCTATGACTGGCCCGAAAACAAGGATTTCGAGAGTTGCCGTAAGAATTTCTTGTGGTTTGGAAGCGCGGGGTTTGTTCACAAGGGGCTTGACCTGGTGCTGGAGGCTTTCTCTGATATGCCGGAGTTGCACCTCACGGTGTGTGGGCCAATCGATGAAGACGAGAAATTTAAGGCGGCTTATTTCAAGGAGCTTTACGAGACCCCGAATATTCATACTCACGGTTGGGTCGACGTTGCAAGCCGGGAGTTCGAAAGGATTGCGAGGGGTTGTGTCGCACTGGTGTATCCAAGTTGCGCCGAGGGCGGTGGGAGCAGTGCGCTTACCTGTATGCATGCGGGGCTGATTCCGATCGTCAGTCGTGAGTCGAGTGTGGATATTGGAGATTTTGGTGTCATTCTCGAGGAATTCACAATCGATGCCGTTAAGCGTCAGGTAAAACGTCTTTCTCTATTGCCAGCCGATCAGTGCGAAAATAGTGCGCGGCGCGCGCGGGATTTTGCTAGGCGGCATCATACGCGTGATATATTTGCGGCGGCCTACAAGAAGACTATTCAAGAAATATTGAATAGCCATATAGTGCGTGAATAGTTTTTGGAGGATCGACGGCTGCTATAAATATTGAACATCGGGCCGGCGCGCCAGGCGTTCTTGAGAGCCCGGAAGTTTTGGGTGTCCCAGTTATTCAGCCACTATGTGTTAGAAAGCAGCCTGCTCTTCAAGTGTCGGGCAACCTCTCTTGGGCTGACGATCATTGTGATCAATATTTCGTATAGCAGTCTCAGGTGATTTAGCGGGTACCCCAGTTTTTGAAGCTCTGCCTTTTGGTGTTTCCAGAAATCCGCCGTTCGCAAGTCAAAAACCGTTATGGCCAGGGATTGGTAATAGTCCTTCCATAGTTTGGACAGCCTGGTCTGAAATTCCGTAGTGTCGAGATAAGCCGGGCCAAACTTTAACAGTAGGTGCAGATGGCTCAAACGCTGTGTATTGGCACGTTTGGCGTCCTGTGCTGTCATCGACATCTGGTGGGTTCTGATAAAGCTCAATACCTGATGTACGAAGGTGAAATCGCAGTCATGGAGTAGCTCGTAGAGAGCGTCCACGTCCGCATGCAGATTCGGTGCGCGGTAAAAGGGATTTCGGTTACGTACCAGATCTGACCGGATCATCAGGCATGACGGCGACCAGAAAAGGTAAATCTTGCCGAGCAAGGTTAGTTTTGCCAGGTCTTTTCCGTTGATCAAGCTGGTGGTATTGGGCAGGCCGTCACAACGGATCCGGTTGCCTGCCAGACAGTACGATCCTATCACGCCGGCTGACGGCGTTGCTTCGGCAGCATTAACCATGCGCTCAATGCATTCGGGGTCCAGCCAGTCGTCGGCTTGAACAAGTTTGCAGTACTTCCCGGTCGGGGATATCTGTTGAAACGCGATATTATGATTTTCGATAACGCCGACGAATTGTTCGTTGTCGTGGACCCGAATGCGCGCGTCCTGTTTGACGTACTGCGCAATGATTTCTCGCGTCCGGTCGGTGCTGCGATTGTTAACGATAATGTATTCCCAGTGCTGGTAGGTCTGGGTCAGAATACTTTCTATACATTCCGATAAATAGCTTTCACCGTTGTATACCGGTGTAATGATGCTGACGAGAGGGCTGCTGCTCATGAATTCTTTGTATGCGTTGGCTTGTCGAAGCGAAGGCCGCCTTTTTCAGGAGCGTATTATGCCGCAAAATGGTTCCGATAACCCGCCGACGGGGCAGGGTCGTCGGTCGTTAACGATGTTGAACCATACGTTTCAGTGTGTGTAGTCGATCACGTCGGGGATTGTCCTGTTGCGTCGTGACGTTGCTGGTCGTGGTGTGACAGGATATCCGGCAATCGCGGTGACACTGTTCTCGGCAAGACATTCGGTGCCGGTGCCCGGTACCCGGTACTGAACCGAAGAACCCATCGGTTTAACAGTCCGCTATAAGGCGCGGTACCAATATTCTATAGCCAGCGACGGGTCTGCTGCGCATGAACTTAGGGCATAATCGAGCATCGATATTTCTTACACTATTCTTGTTGAAGCGCGATTTTTCGATAGTGTTCCCCACGGGGCTTGCTTCGCATGTTGAAAAAACATGTAATATATCTCCATGATTAGCAAAAATAATTTGTCGACTGCGTCAGTGACATGGCGTTGGTTATTGGCCAGTATCCGAGAGTCTGGCTTCAATTGTGCATCCGGGGCAAAATCCGCCGCCAAGCCATGAACCACAGCAGGCAAGGGAAACAGGGCTAATGCGTTTTTATCGTTTCCGGAAGGTATGGACGCGTTTCTGGGTGAAACGATCGCACGCTCGCCCCGGCGGGCGTATCGCGGCTTTCCTGGCAACCTGGCTCGTCCCGCCATTTTACGGGCAGATCGCGCTTGCGAATCTGGACGAACGCGGATTTACTGCGCCCGGAGCAACCATTCATCATGCCGGACTGGTATTGGGACAACATTGTTTTATTGGTGAGCGTGTTCTGATTTATCAGGATGACGATGGCGGCCCGGTGACTCTCGGCAACGGGGTGCATTTGCATCGCGAGAGCGTGATTCAAACCGGGGTCGGCGGTAGCGTGATTATCGGCGACGATACCCATGTTCAGCCACGCTGCCAGATTTCCGCCTACAAGGGGTGTCTGCGGATCGGCAAGCGTGTAGAAATTGCGCCTGGTTGTGCGTTTTATCCGTACAATCACGCCGTGGATTCGCGCCGTTCCATTCGCGAGCAACCTATATATACGGCGGGAGGCATATCCGTTGGCGATGACGTCTGGCTTGGATATGGTGTGATAGTGCTGGATGGTGTTGAAATCGGTAATGGCGCCGTTATCGGGGCGGGGTCTGTGGTAACCGGGAAAATTCCGGACAACGCGATTGCAGTCGGTATTCCGGCTCGCGTGATCCGCTACAGAGGCGATGCGGATCACGGCGTCGGCGATGTTGCCGATAAACGATAAGCGCCAGCGTTTTTCGGTATTGAATAGTCACCTATGAAAGTTTCCTGTAGTCCCAGTTGGATATCATGTCGATGAAAAAGATTCTGCTTGTTTCTCCCACGCCCACCCATCCACAAACGGCTGGTAACAGAACAAGAATTGATGGTTTGTTGTCCGGCCTTCAGCAACTCGGGCACGACGTGTATTTCTGTCACGTTCAAAGTGAGCCGGGTGACGAAGAAGCGATGAGAAAAGTATGGGGCGATCGATTTTTTTCGGTACCGTATCATCGTCCGCACAGCCCGGGCGCGCGCTGGAAAAGAAAAATCCAGTCAATTTTTAAGCCGGATGCCAGGTACGTCTATTCCATTGATGAATGGTATGACCCGTCGATTGACGGCGCTATAACCGATCTCAATGAGAGGTTCCGATTCGATGTGGTTATCGTCGAATATGTTTTCTTTTCCCGAATCCTCGAGCTGTTTGGCAATGATGTGCTTAAGATCGTCGATACGCACGACGTATTTACCGACCGCCATCTCAAATATCTCAAAAACGGTCAGGTGCCACAGTGGTATTCGACGACTCGTCAAGAGGAAGCGAAGGCGCTCGACAGGGCCGACGTGGTCATCGCCATCCAGGATCTGGAGCGCGATTTTTTCTCAGGTTTGACGTCCAGAAAAGTGATCACGATCGGACACATTGTTGCGCTGCGCGAAGCGTTAAAACGAGACGCAGGAAAACAGATACTGTTTGTCGCTTCAGACAATCCGATTAACAGCGATGGCATCAATCAGTTTATTGCTGACGCGTTTCCGGCGATCAGAAACGAAGTTCCGGGAGCCGAGCTCGCGCTGGCTGGAAGCGTCTGCAAGGCCGTGAATGACCAGCCCGGGGTTGTGAAGCTGGGGCGAGTTGATGATCTTGTGCCCGTATATGAGGCCGCTGCGGTGGTAATAAATCCGGTGCGGTTTAATACCGGGCTGAGTATCAAGAATCTCGAGGCCCTGGGGTATTCGAAACCCCTCGTGACTTCGCCTACCGGAGCAGAAGGACTGGAGGACGGGGCGGGCAGCGCCTTTCTTCTGGCTGACAGCCCGGGTGATTTTTCAGAACATATAATAAAATGTCTCAGCGATAGTGATCACGCGTCACGCCTTGCGAGAGGCGCTTATGAATATGCCTCGGCGTGGAATCGCAAAACGATAAGACAGCTCGGCGATATTCTGGCCTGATTCCGATTCCAGAATTCAATAATAGAAGCACGAGAGAACGTATCCCGTATGAAATTGTTAACCGTTTTTGGTACGCGGCCAGAAGCGATCAAGATGGCCCCCGTCATTAAGGCCTTGCGGGCCGACGGACGCATAAGCACTTCCGTTTGTATCACTGCCCAGCATCGTGAGATGCTCGATTCCGTACTGCGTTTGTTCAAGATAACGCCCGATTACGATCTGAATATCATGAAGAAGGGGCAGGATCTTACAGCGATCAATTGTGCCGTACTGGAAGGTATGCAGGACGTGATCTCGGCGTTGAAGCCTGACAGAATACTGGTGCATGGCGACACGACGACGACGCTCGCTGCTACTCTGGCGGCGTATTATCACAAAGTTCCGGTCGGCCACGTCGAGGCAGGGCTTCGGACGTGGAATATTTATTCTCCGTGGCCAGAGGAGATCAATCGCAAGCTGACATCCGGAATTGCGGACCTTCATTTCGCCCCTACCAGTTGGGCGCGGGACAATCTGTTGCGCGAGGGTGTTCCGGAATCGTCGATTCATGTCACCGGAAATACCGTCATAGATGCACTGCTGGAAGTGGCGGGTTATCTTGAGAGCAACGACGGACTTAACCGGGAGATGTCAGGGCTTTTCCCGTTTCTTGACCCGAGCAAGCGCCTGATTCTTGTGACGGGTCATCGGCGCGAAAGTTTCGGCGGTGGTTTCGAGCGCATATGCCGGGCGCTTGCTACCCTGGCCGCGCGCAATGATGTGCAGATTGTCTACCCGGTACACTTGAATCCCAACGTGCAGGAGCCGGTCAATCGAATACTGGGTAGCACCGGTAATGTTTATTTGATAAGCCCTCTGGATTATCTTCCATTTGTTTATCTGATGACCCGGTCATACCTGATACTGACCGATTCGGGAGGTATCCAGGAAGAGGCGCCGTCGTTGGGGAAGCCGGTGCTGGTGATGAGAGACACCACGGAGCGGCCCGAAGCGGTTCAGGCGGGTACGGTGCGTCTCGTCGGTACCGACGAGAAACTGATGGTGACGGAGGCAGAGCGATTGCTGGACGATGACCAGGCTTATAAAGCGATGAGTTTCGCTCACAACCCGTATGGTGACGGAAAGGCCGGTTCAAGAATCGTTAACAGCACGATTCAAGCTCACAAACTTTAAGTTTGATCTGAATAGTTTTATACGGGGACAATTGGCGAATCGGGATAATGGGTAGCGAAATGACAATTAAGAACTTCTATAAGAGCGTTCTTGGGGACTATGAGAAAAATCTGGGTGTCTTTTTCGATCCGGACACCGGGGCGGTTGTCGAGCCGGGCCGTGAAGACGGCACGCCGAGGTTTCTTTTTACCGAGGTCACCGGGTATGCAATTCTCGATGACTTGACATTGCTGTCGCTGACGGGCAACCGGCGATATCTCGCCAAGGCAAAAAAAAGCGCCGAGTGGATCATGAGCCACGCCCAGGACCCCTCCGGTGGCGTGCTGACCCGATACTATTTTGAGCGGGATGGCGAGCCGGATCTAGCCGACAAGTCGTTTGCCGGGCGACGGATATTCTCCTTTGATGTCGCGATCTGTTTGCGTGGCATGGTGGCGCTCTACCGGTTTGCCGGTGACGAACCGGTACTACGCTCTGCCATTCGCATGGGCGATTACCTGGTAGAGCGGGTCATCAGCCCGAAAGGCGAGGTCGATGCCATCTATGATGCCGCCATGGGTGAACCGGTACCCGCCGAGCAGGCCAAGTGGTCGAGGCGCTTTGGCGCATTTCATTCCAAAGTCGCCGAAGCACTTATCGATCTGTACGAAGCCACGAATCAGGAGAAATACTTCTCCGCAGCCGAATCCATCTGTCGGAACGTGCTGCAGTTCCAGTCGCTACGGGGCAACTTCGAGACATCCAGCGGTCGAACCGAATTGCATCCCCATTGCTACGCTACCGAAGGCCTGTTGCATGTGGGACGCAAGACCAATAACGACGTTCTTATCGAGTCGGCCAGGCGAGCGACCGAGTGGGCTCTGGGGCACTGTAAAGAGGGTGAGATTCCCCAGGTCATCGACTCGTCAGAAGACGTACCGCTGGCACGTTTCAGAACCGATGCGCTTTCCCAGGTTCTGGCCCTTGCCGCCGATCTGATGCAGATGGGGCGACTCGATTCTGCCTGGCAGCCGGTGATGGACCGGTTGGCGGCCAAGCTGCTCGAGATGAAAAAGGGCGGCGATGGCTATTTTCAGTATGGTTTCTACGAGAGGGAATTTCAGGGCAAGCTGGAGGCCGACACGCAAAGCTACTGGACCAACATGTTCTGTTTGCGTGGTCTGAGTAAATACTACCTGTCGTCAATTCTGAACGATACCTATGTGGCGATACTGGCCGGCGGGATCGGGTCGAGGGTTTGGCCTATCTCCTGCGAAAACCGTCCGAAGCCGGTGTCCTATTCCTTGCTTGGCGACCGTTCGTTATTGCAGGAGACCATTCGACGATTCACCTACGATTACTTCATCAGGCCGGATCGTATATTTATTTTGTGCAGTGCAAACGCGCTGGATAAAGTGTCCGATCAGGCGGGGCAAGAAGGGGTTCCGATAGAGAACTGCGTTATTGAAAAGGAACCCAAGGGAACTATCCCGGCGGTGGGCCTTGCGCTGGATGGTCTGCCCATCGACGGTGATCAGCAAAATCGCATGGTGATTATCTCCATGGGCGATAATGTGATCGCCCCCTATGCGCGATTTCAGGATGCAGTAGCCTGCGCCTTGATTACCGCGCGCGAGAACAGTTGCATAGTCAGCATAGGGAAACCCGCGGACAAGAACGCGATTATCGATATTCGATTCGGGCACCACTTATATACCAGAAAATTACACTCCTATCGGTCCTATGAGGTACCCCGGTTTATTGAAAAGCCCGGTCAGGAAGACTTTGAAGAAGTCAGAAATGCGCCTGGGAGCCTCGCGTGGGAATGCGGTGCGATTGTATTCAACGAGTTCTACTATCGAAAGTTGGTGCCTGGCAAGCCGCAATCCGGAAATCTCGCTGAGAATCTTCTTTCCCGCGCCGCGCCATGGAAACGGGACGACGATGGTCAAGTCAGGCTGGCGACGTCGATTCTCGATCCTGAAGCACGCTTCGAGGATTTTGGTGTCCCGGGAACAAGCGTAAAGCGGTTTTATCAGGGACACGACAGATTCGATCGCGGCGATGGAAATGTTTGTCTGGGTCAGCCGGAAAAGGTGAAGCTGCTTTCCTGTGCCGATAATCTGGTGATTTCGGATGACCTGCCGATCGAGATAATCGGTCTTCGAAACCATGTTGTTATCGACAATGCGATGACCAACACGGCCGTTGTCATGCCGATTGAAGAGGTCCGGCATTTGCCAAATCTGTATCGATTGTTCTCCGGATCGAAGCGCTACGAGGCGTTTATTGAAGGAGGGCCCAAGGCATTGGTCGCTGACCCGACGACATTCGTTGAGAAAAGTCCCGATGTCAGCGCAAATTCAGATTTCGGTTTGGTCTTTGCCTATAACATAAAAGAGAAGTTGTCCATTCGGCGTAACAAGAGAGGGCTGCGTATCGTCAATGGGACATATCCTGCGCTGCATGACAACGACTTCAATGTCTTAATGAAAAAGCAGGCAGAGGATCCCAGACTGGTCGAGCATTTGATCGATGTTGGGACGCTGGCAAAGGCTCTTGTTGGCGGATCGGTTGCGCTTTCGGAAACGGGCGCCGATTTGCTGAACAAGCTCTGTCTGTATCATGCGATTGGCGGGTATCTGACCGCGGCGGGAGAGCGAGAAGAGGCGGAAGCAATTACGCGATTTCGTGCTATTTCGAAACTTGACCGCCGGTTTCTTGATTCGCGGGTCGTTGATGAATTGATGACATTGTATGGCCGGAGCAACGCTGATTCGAATGCCGCGTCAGCGCAGCTATTAAGCGACAATGTAAATTCAGCGGTAGCGTTCTTGCGGGCCGGTGTTGTGGAAAATCCCGATTTTCGGGATATTCTCGTGGCGTTGATTCAGGTGCAGGATAATCCTCACGCATTTGCCGCATTCAGGAAGGATGTGCTTCAGCCTGTATTTGCTGAGCTGGAGGACGAAATCGTCCGGGTGTTCGCGTGTTTCAAGGTGGCAAAAAATATCGTCATGGGGCGTTGGCTATGGCGGCGACGCAACCTGAAGGAGACAGGGGCCGCGCAGGGTGTATTTCTTCAGCATGATCGTGGAGATCTGGAAGATTTGCCGTTTATTCTGTCGTTCACGGTGAAGTGGCTCGTCAGCGCTGGCATTGATCCGCAGATATATGTTGATCGCGTCAACGAAATTCTTGCCAGAAACGATCAGGTCTTCATCGGCCTAATACATAGATTGCAAGGCGGTACCAGGATGTTGTGGTCCGGCGTCGTTTATCTCGCCATGGTCACGGAAGGGCCAGGCAGCGACCGTGAGTCCATTGCGCGCACGCTGGAGGAGGCCGTGGAGGATATTGAAAAAAATCCGGATCAATATTTTCAGTACTCGCAGATTCTGGAGCTGCCGTTTCTGTTGGAGGATGTGGCGCCGGTTTGTAGCTCAATAACCCAGGGGTCGATTGCGATGGTCAGGGAGCTGATAGTCGACTGGTACCACAAAAACTGGAGGAAGATTAAACCGCATGTGCATAGCGGGCTCGTTTCCAGGCTGGTCTCGTAATGCGTGATGTATTTGCGGCCCCTCGCAAGGTCCGCGCGGTTTGGGTCGGGATATGGCGCGCGGTATGTTACGGGTTTTCTCGGCCGTTGGTCCGGATCGTACGGACCATTGGCTGACAATGTTTATATGCCGATTCTAAGACAATGACTTTCGAACGGAGTGGCGATGAATTGCCCGCCAGGCAACAACGCGCTGAACCCTCGGCGGTTGTAATCTCGATGCGGATGAGCGGTCATGCAGGACCGTCCGGCTATGACCGGCTGGTTGACTACCTTCCTTGTAACGTCATTAGACCACCAGTCAACTGGTCTTTCAGTCAACGGGCGGTAGCAAAAGTCTTAAAGCCACTTATCAGG
Organism: Gammaproteobacteria bacterium; assembly: GCA_006218035.1. Taxonomy (GTDB): domain Bacteria; phylum Pseudomonadota; class Gammaproteobacteria; order VBWC01; family VBWC01; genus VBWC01. The sequence continues at coordinate 260,565 of VBWC01000010.1, read as the reverse complement.
AAGGCCGGGTCGCAGTGGTACCAGCGGGGTAATTTGATCTGTGAGTTGGCGGCTGGCGCACGATGGTGGCGAGATGCGGGACAGGTGTTTCATTTTCTCTACGGGGAGAATTCATATTGCTATCTCGGCCGGTTAAAGAAGTTTGGCAAACCGAAGCCGATAGTTTGCACGTACCATTTGCCTCAGGAAAAGTTTCGTAGAATCGTTTATGACACCAGGCCGATCAGACGACTGGACGCGGTAGTCGTAGTATCCACGGTGCAGCGGGATATATTTTCAGATCTCGTAGGCCAGGACCGGATTCACTATATTCCACATGGAGTCGACGTTCAATACTTCCAGCCACCCACGACCCCCGCCAAGAGCAACAAGTTTCGCTGCCTGTTTGTGGGGTCGCATCTCAGGGATTTTGACGTTTTAACTGCGGCGGCCAGGATCTTGCGCGGCAAGGAAATAGAGTTTGTCGTGGTAACGTCTCCATCCGAGTATGGTCGTTTCTCCGGGCTCGATAATGTGACGCTTTTGAATGGGGTAAGTGACAAGGAACTATTGGCGTTGTATCAATCGTCCCAGCTGTTTGTCATGCCGGTAACGGATGCAACTACTAATAATGCGCTGCTTGAGGCGATGGCGTGCGGACTGCCGACCATAATGACCGACATTGTCGGGATACGCGATTACGTGGACGAGTCCGCGGCTGTTCTGACGAAACGAGGGGACGTCTCTTCGTTTGTTGATGGAATAAATTACCTGTACGGTAACGATTCTCGACGAATGGATATGGGGCGTGCTGCCCGCGAACGTGCGCTTGCGCTCAGTTGGGAGCGGGTTGCGGATCAGGTTACGACGCTATATGGCAGGTTAATTTAGTTTTGTTCACGTGTCACTATGGAACGCGGCGTGAAAGGACGTATCGATGAACGGCAGTCAACTCAATATTGTTTTATATGTGAATAGTTTTCTCCCGGCCCTGGGAGGAAGGGAGTTCGTCATCCACTATCTGGCGGATGCATTATTAACGCTGGGACACAAGGTCAGGGTTGTCGGGCCCGCGGGGTTCTGGAAGCACCGCCAGCTGCGGTTTAACTACCCGGTCCATCGATGGCCAACGCTCAGGGGCATGTTCCCTGAGCAGGTAGCAATGGCGCATCTGGCGCTGGATGCTGCGCTTTGGTCCTGTGATGTCGTTCACGCGCACAACACCTATCCGACCGGGTACACCGCAGCGCGTTTAAAACGAACCAGGAGTATTCCGCTGGTCATTACGCCGCACGGGGAGGACATACAGACGATTCCGGAGATCGGCTACGGCCTCATGCTCGATCCGGGCCTCCGACAGAAAATTGTTCTGGCGTTGAAAACCGCAGAACGTATTACCGCGATCAGTACGAAGATAAGAGATGTATTAATCGAGGCAGGAGCCGCCGCTGATAAAATCCGGCTGGTGCCGAACGGCGTGGATTTAAAACGATTCGGTCAAGCAGCCACGCTGAATGTGCGTGAGTGGCTCGGAGTCGAACCGGACGCGCGGCTGATAGTGACGATAGGACGTTATAATCCGCGCAAAGGGCAGGAATACCTGGTTCGGGCGATGCCACGAATACTCGCGCAAGACCAGCATGCAAGATTGGTGATTGTTGGTGAGAAGACAGAAGTGTTGAGGCCCCTGATTAAGGAGGCCGGCATGGAAGGCAAGGTTATTCTTACCGGGGGAATTAACCCGTCGCAAAATATTCTAAATCGCGTAACAAAAACATCGCTTCAGCAAGCTGAGCCGGATTATCTTGCCGAATTGTTATGCAGCAGCGAACTTTATGTATCCGCGGGTACCGATGACAATTCCGAAGGGCTGTCACTGGCGGTACTTGAAGCGATGGGAGCAGGGATCCCCGTCGTGGCCACTAATATTTCCGGAAACAAGGATGTTGTCAGCGACGGTAAGAACGGGTACCTGGTCGCGCCATCGAATGAGGCGGAGTTGGCCGATGCGGTCTTAAAAGTGTTTGCGCGTCGTGATGTTCGGAGCGACATGGCCACGGCAGCGCGGATAGTGGCATCACAATACGATTGGGTAAACGTGGCTCGTCAATATGTGGATGTCTACCGGGATGCCATCGAATGCCTGAGGCGTAAGTAGTGGTAGTTCCAGAAGTTTGCCTATAGAGGCGTCTGGTTCTTGAGCGATATTGCGGGCGCTCTCATGTCGCTTCGGATAGTCCGGAGTGCCGGTGTAGTCAATATTTGAAAGGGATTATCTGTGTGCGGTATAGCCGGTTTCTGTGATTTCCGAAAGCGCCTGACTCGTGACGAGCTAAGGCGCATGACCGATGTTTTATGGCATCGCGGGCCTGACGGTTCCGGTTACGAGTTCTACCCAGTGGACAACGCACATATCGGTCTGGGGCACCGGAGATTGTCGATTATCGATTTGTCCGCCGGTGCTGCGCAGCCGTTGAAGGATGAGAGCGGCGACCACGTAATCGCGTTTAATGGCGAAATATATAACTACGTTGAAATACGGGAAGAGCTTAAAAAGGAGGGCTTTACGTTTTTCACTTCCTCCGACACTGAGGTGTTGTTGAAGGCTTATATAAGATGGGGGGTCGACGCGGTACATAAGCTGATCGGCATGTTCGCATTCATCATCTACGACAAAAAAAAAGAGAAGCTGTATCTTTTCAGGGACCGGGCGGGCGTAAAGCCGCTATATTACAGTTATAAAGACGGTTTATTTCTGTTCGCTTCGGAGCTCAAGGCCTTTCATCAAACCGCGGCTTTTAAAAAAGAAATCGACGCTGACGCGTTGCCGTTGTTTTTCAGGTTCGGATACGTGCCTGCTCCGTACACGATCTTCAAGAATACCTACAAGCTCAAGCCGGGCCATTACTTAACGATCGATTTGAATTCCCGGGACCTAAAAGAAGAAAAATACTGGGATGTTATCGATTATTACAATATGCCGCTGCTCGATATTTCGGAGCCCGACGCGGTTGATGAAATGGAAAAGTTGCTGGTATCGGCCTTTCGGTATCGCATGGTCGCAGACGTTCCGGTAGGCGTTTTCCTGAGCGGTGGTTATGACAGCACTGCGGTGACTGCGTTGTTGCAGACTGACATGACCGACCGGCTGAAGACCTTTACGATTGGATTTGACGACAAGCGCCACAACGAGGCAAACGAGGCGAAGGCCATCGCCGCCTATCTCGGTACTGATCATACCGAATATTACTGTTCCGAGGCGGACGCAAAAGAGATCGTGTCGACGCTGCCGTATTACTATGATGAGCCGTTTATCGATACCTCTGCCATTCCAACGATGCTTGTTAGTCGTATGGCGAGAGAGAACGTAACGGTGGCATTATCCGCTGATGGCGGAGATGAGACCTTCGTCGGATATGACCATACAGAAGAATATGTTGACGACTACCATAAGATACGCAGGTATCCGCCCTGGCTAAGGCGATCATTTAACGCATCCACAGGTTATTTATCGAACGTCTCCAAATCGTACCGTGGTTACAACAAGCACGTTCAGATTCTATTAAACCAATTCTGGAAGCTCAGATCGCGCTGCTCTGTCGATCAGTTAATCGATATCTTTCTACAAGGGAGATGCACGGATTACCGGATCTATCGATTACTCAATACAACGGTAGATACGAAAAACGCGTTCTTTAATAACGCCACCAAATTAAGCGGCGGTATCGATGATATCACCAAGAGTCTGGCGATCGACTATCAGAACTACATGGTAGATGACGTATTGACCAAGGTTGATCGGGCCACGATGTCGGTGAGCCTGGAAGGCCGCGAACCACTTCTGGATCACAGGATCATCGAGTTCGCGGCGCGGTTACCTTTATCGTATAAGTATGGTCGCGGGAACCGGAAAAAGATTTTAAAGAAAATCGTACATAGGCACGTCCCCTCGGCGATGATGGACAGGCCCAAGAAGGGGTTTGGCGTCCCTGTTTACAAATGGCTTCGTGGCGATTTGTCAAAACTGCTTTTGTATCATCTTGAAGAACCGCGACTGAGAGAGCACGGCTTTTTTGACGTGGAATATGTGACTTACCTGAAGAACAGATATCTCAAGGACGGTTCCGAATACAACATCGTGTGGACGATTCTGGTGTTTCAGATGTGGTATCAGAAGTGGATCAAAGACGAAGGCGAAATGATTACTTAAAAGGCGATGGAGCAATTCAACGATAATTATCAGGTGTTCGATGTTACGTAATGTCTAAACTGGTACTTTTATGCTCTCGATCGGCGGATCAAATGCCTCGGATGGGGCAAGCGATCAAAGAAATATCGAAGCGACTGACCCCCGGTAATATCACCGCTCGTCAGCCTCTAGTGGTAGAGGGGCACGGTATCGCGATCTGTGTCATAAATCCGGTCGCGTCGTTACCAATAAACAATAGCAGCGTATGTCTGGGAACATTCTTCGGCGCAGATGATGATTGGTGGATGCCCGGAGCCGATGCGCCAGACGGTAACTACGCGTTGTTTCGAAGTGGCGAATACCAAGTAGAACTGGTGAGCGATACCGTTGCGTCTCGGACGATCTGGTATGCGAAAACGGATGAACTGTTTATCGCCTCCACGTCGCAACGCGCCATCGTTTATTTTCTTCAAAGCTACGAGCCGAACACCAGCGCTTATACATGGATGTTGTCGTCGGGAACTCTCGGCCCCGGATTGTCGTGGGACAAGAGAATTCAAAGCGTGCCGCCGGACGCGCGCCTGATGTTCGATCGAATTACCTGGACAGCAAAGTTATCAGCCGAGCCGGTTAACTTCTTTGCTGAGAATCTTCCTGATAGAGGTCACGAAAGAAACCTGCGGAAAGCGATAAGCGAGACATTCGATCATCTCGATCTGGATTTAGATAAGTGGATATTGCCGTTGTCGGGCGGTTACGACAGCCGCGCGATCCTGCAGATGCTGAGGGGTCGGTCAGGGCTGAAAGCAATCACATGGGGCCTGCGGTCCGCGCTCGCGAACAAGAAAAGCGATGCCTGCGTCGCGCGCGATCTCGCACAGAAGTACGGGATGCCTCATGAGTATTTGGAAACGGATTTATCTGATGAGCCGGTGAATGAAATATTCAAGCGATTTCTTGTTGCCGGCGAAGGTCGCGTGGATCACATATCGGGATACATGGATGGGTTTTCGATATGGAAGCATCTTTTTGAGTCTGGTAATTACGGCGTAATCCGCGGAGATTCAGTATTCGGCTGGATACCGGTAGCAAATCCGATCGACGTAAGGCGTTCCGTTGAGTTGTTACTTTTGAGCGATTATCGGAACCTTGGAAAGGTTCCGTTGCATGAGCAGTTTGAACAGCACCTTCCCACGATATTTGATAGACGGGACATGGAGTCGTTAGAGGCATGGCGAGATCGTTTATATCAAAGTTACCGCATACCCGTCGTGATGGCAGCGCTGAATGATTTGAAAAACTCCTACGTCGAAATTGTTAACCCGCTCTTGTCCAGGAGGATAGTTCGCGCCGTTCGAAAGATGCCGGATCGTCTCCGGACAGACAGAATGTTGTTCAAGAAAATCGTTGTCGCTGCAAACAGGGACATTCCGTTTGCGGAATATCCAGCAATAGAAATGTCGTCAAATATCTTGAAAGATACAAGAGTGATCGACCATATCATGGGGACATTACTCAGCGCGCGCGCCGAGAAGCTGTTTCCCCCCGATTTAATTCAGCTGTTGAAAAATCATATTTTCGGCGATGGTCAACTCGCCTCCCCCTATAGGCCTGCCAATACGAATTTGAAGGCGATCCTCAAGAATATTCTGCCCAAAAAGGCTATCGATGCGGTAAGGCCCGTTGTAGCCGGCTTTTGGCGCCCGTCGTCGAGTATCGAGCTGGATTTATACAAGCTGGCGTTTCGGGCGTACATAATTTGCGAGATGGATCGCATGTTGTGTGAAGATGCAGGTGCTCTGGTCGTAGACAAAACAGCGAAGTCCCTCAAGACCTAGCCGTCGATGTTTAAGAATACCTCGCGGTTGTCGATACCTTTGATGCCGAGGGGGAATCGGAGCGTGTGGGAGTTTTATGTCGAAAGCGGTTTTTGTCACGACCCGAATTGGGGCGCCGGTCAAGTTTGGCGGCCGCCACATCACGGCGCTATCGGCGCGGTTGACGCCGGATAATATTAAGCCGGTACCGCCCAGGGTTATTGAAGGTGACGGCATCCTGCTTGGGATTATTAATCCGACAGACTCTTTAAGGATCCAGGGATGCAGTGTTTGCATGGGGACATTGTTTGGTCACAGCCCCGACTGGTGGCGGCCGGAATCGGACGCGCCGGATGGCAGCTACGCGTTGTTTAGGGGGGCTGAGAAGACGGTCGAGCTTCTGACGGATATCCTTGCGTCGCGTACGATCTGGTATGTAAAGACTGACGACTTGTTTATCGCCGCTACCTCGCAGCGGGCCATCGTTTATTTTCTGCAAAGCTACCAACCAAATGAGACTGCCTACCCCTGGATGCTGTCGTCCGGTACCTTGGGGCCCGAGCTATCCTGGGACAAAAGAATACGGTGTCTTCCAGGGGATGCGCGCCTCATCCTGGATAGGGAGAGCTGGGAGCTCAAGCTCGACAGAGCGCCGGTTGCTTTCCGTGCGGATAGCAGTTCGCAGAATGAGCATGAGAAACGTCTCAGAGACTCAATCCAGGATACTTTTGATGGGCTGGATCTGGATTTTGATCGATGGGTGCTGCCATTGTCTGGCGGTTACGATAGCCGGGCGATACTCCAGATGTTGAAGGACAGGCCTGGTCTGAAGACAGTCACATGGGGCGTCAAGGCGGCGCTGTCAGATGAGAACGGCGATGCATGTGTGGCGAGGGATCTGGCTAGTCATTATCGCGTTCCTCATCAGTACTTCTATACGGACTTGTCCGATGAGAATGTGGAATATCTCTTTACGCGATTTCTCGTCGCTGGCGAAGGGAGAATTGACCACATCTCCGGATATATGGACGGATTCGCGATTTGGAAAGCTCTATATGAGAGGGGTTATCAAGGTATTATCCGTGGTGATGAGGCTTTCGGATGTCGCGCTATACGAAGTGATCGGCAGGTCTACAAAAACATGGGCATGCAGGTGCTATCCGATTTCGAAAATGTCGGGATGCTTCAAAAGGAATTCGGGGCGGGCGTTCAGGTATGGCCACATAATATCGAAAGGCAACCGGATGAAAGTCGCGAAACATGGCGGGACAGAGCAAATACGTTATTCGAGTTTCCTTTTGTATTTGCGGCGCTCAGCGATCTTAAGCTTTCTTATGTCGAAATCAGCGCACCTCTGCTGTCCAGGAAAATCATTACACAGGTACGATGTATGCCGGACAGTTTGCGGACGAATAAGAGCGCGTTTAAACACATGGTCACGCATAATGGTCCGGGTATACGATACGCGACAGGTGCTGCGATCGAATCGCGAGACGATATTCTACGCAGCGACACAGTCGCGTCTGCCATTCGCAATGGCCTGCGTCAGGAGCATGCCGGGAGTAAGCGTATCGACGTCCTGAGTCGGTTCGCTCTCGAGTTGTTGGCGAAAGAATCCTCCTTGTCAGGGAAGCTATCGAGCAACAAAGGGGAGAGAATTATTCGCCGGATTAGATCGATGCTTTCTATCAGGAATCAGGGTTTGTTATTGGACCCTTATCTGTTGGCATTCCGCGTATACATTATTCGTCGAATGCACGAAATACTGGATGGCGACGCGAGCGCGTTCTCCAGGACCGCATTAGGAGATCAATAAGTGGAGCAATGTGACGTTACGTCGCATCGCAATCTTCGTGCCAGCCAACAAGATCGACAATACAGTTATCGCCATATCGAACCCGCTGTCCACGGAAAATGTCCGTCACTTCGGTGGCGTTCTTGAGGATTAAGGCCTTGGCGCCCATCCTAGCCGGGTTGCCGGATGCCACGAATGACTGTAAGCCGTTGTTTATAAGTATAAACAAAGAGTGTCTGTGTAGTATAATTTTCCACATAAAGTTTCAAATTAGCGGCTTGCAGCGATGTTTGGTTCTGGTTCGCCCGGACCAGGTTAGTCGCTGAAACCTGCCCGCTTAGGTATCGTCGCAGACACCGTTCAAAGCCTAATGGCATTTATTCAACTGGCAAATAGGTACTTAAGGAGAAGCTATCCGTGAGGTCTGGCGAGAGGCGATTGTGTATTGTGTCTCCGTGTCATTGGACAGGTGGTTTTGGCGGGTCGGAGCAACAGATATCACTATTGCTGGATGTACTTGTGGCTCAGACACGATTCGATATCACCTACGTTGCTCGACAAGCCGATCCGGCGTTCCAACCGGCTGGGTACAAGGTGGAGCAGATTAATGTCAGCCCCTTTTCCATGCGTGTTGGTAATTTGCTTGATGCGCGACCATTGTTAGCGGCGCTGCATAAAATACGACCGCACGTTATTTATCAGCGCGTCGGCGGTGCTTATACAGGAATAGCGGCTTACTATGCTAAAAGAAATAACTGCAAGTTGGTGTGGCATATCTCGAGTGAGATGAATGTATTGCCGTTTCGAATGGACAAAAACAGGTCTTCGAATACCGTATCGCGGTATATAGAAAAGAAGGCGCTGGAGTACGGCATTCGTAACAGCACCAGCATTATTGCACAGACGGAACAACAAGCAGGGTTGCTTAAAAAGCACTACGGAGTTACCGCCGCGCGGATCGTCCCCAACTTCCAGCCGGTACCCGTCGAACCGAAAAAACAGGATACCCCTGTCAAGGTAGTATGGGTGTCCAATTTAAAACCGATGAAAAGACCGGAGTTATTCATCGATCTCGCCAAGAAATATCAGTCAGATGTCGACGTAAAATTTATAATGATTGGCCGCGCGGACAATTCGCCGTGGTGTAGACAGCTTATTCAGAAAATCAAGGAAGTACGTTCGCTGGACTATGTTGGAGAGCTTGCTCAGGAAGAGGTAAACGCCGTTCTGGCGCAATCGCACATTTTCGTGAATACCAGCAGTTATGAAGGCTTCCCTAACACTTTTATTCAAGCCTGGATGCGCGAGGTTCCGGTGGTTAGTCTTGATGTCGATCCCGATAATATTCTGTCATCCCGCAGCATCGGGTACTGCTCAGGATCATTCACCGCCCTTTGCCGGGACATTGAGAAACTGATTGGCGACAGGCAACTTCGCCAGTCGATGGGAAGCTCCGCAAGAGGCTATGCGATAGAAAATCACTCGGAAAAGAATATTGAGAGCGTCGTGAAGGAATTAGTCGGATGATGCGCGTGGGAAAAACTAATAATCGGAGAGTCATATGGTTGGACGCAGATCGCTTCGATACCAAGCCCAATAAAAGTCCGTGGATTGAAATGTCGAAGGTACTTCAGGCGCATGGGTTCGACGTTACGCTTGTCACAGGCTATGAAAATGCGCCATACGAGAATGAAAATCTGGATGTTGTATCGCTGCGGGTATGGGACATTCCGTTTATCTTTCGTATAGCGTTATTGATCAGGATGCTCTCATGGGTACTTAGGAATGCCGGCAGAGACGATATTATTATATTAAAACCGGAATCGTTGCTTATTGCCCCCAGCCTAAAGAGACGCGGCTTCCATAAACTGCATCTCGATGTGCGGACACTGCCGTTGAGAGCGCTAAGCTCTTTCAAAGGCAAGGTAGACCATTGGGTGTTTTGGACTTTTACGATCGGAAAATTGCGAAAATACGCGTCGAGCTATTCGTTTATCACTGAACGATTGAAATCCGCAATAGAACAGGAGTTTCGTGCCGTATTCGAGGATTATGTCATCTGGCAGTCCAGTGTGAATATGAGCGTCTTCCGACCTGTGGAAGCGCCGGATCGTGGAATAAGCAGAAAACTATTCACCGTTTTTTACCACGGAAGTATTTATGGAACTCGTGGAATAGATAAGGTCATTGAAGCGATGTCGCTGCTGTCGCCGGCTTATCGAGGCCATATACGGTTTGTGATTGTCGGGCCGGATTCAGGAAAGATCGCGCTGCAGGATATCGTTCGTCGGCACGGAGTCACCGATAGCGTCACGCTTGCCGGGTACGTTCCGTATGAAGATATTCCAAATAGAATCGCACAGGCCGATTGTTGTATTTGTCCGCTACCGGATCTGCTCGAGTGGAACGTTTCAAGCCCGCTTAAGGTGTTTGAATATATGGCATGTGAGAAGCCTGTTATTCTGACCCCGATTCCAGCCCATAAGGATGTCGCCGACGGGCAGGATTTTGTAGTGTGGACGACGGGATACGAGGCCAGTGATATTCGAGTAGCCATCGAATATGCGTTCGATCATCGGGGTCAGCTTACCGACGCGGCGAGAGCGGCGCGTGATTTTATGCGGGACACGTACGACTGGACAATCCAGGGACGTCACTTCGCCGATTATCTTGGCGGCAGATATCGTCGGGAACTGTCGTGACGTGTTGAGATGAACAAATTAGTATATTCGATAATTCTCGCGGTATTTTTTTCATCGTATCTCGCATCAGGCATTCACCGCGCCTTTAATCTGGTTCCGGAGATTCTGTCAGGTATTGTCCTCGTGGTAATTCTGGCGAGGATAGCGACATATCGTTCTCTATGCTTGAGTCCGAAATATCTGGTGTTAGGGGTGCTGGCAGTGCTGCACGCGGTATCGGGGATGATTTTAAATACAGTAGATCCCGGCACGATTGTCACCGGATTGCGGCCTTACCTAAAATGGATACCGCTTTTTTTACTGCCTGCAGTGTACCGATTTTCTGAACAGGAAATCAGCGGGCAGATCAAGCTCATATTGATTTTGGGATTAATGCAATCGCCACTGGCGTTTTTTCAAAGATTTGTTCAATACAGGGACGCCGCGACCGGAGACTTTGTGACGGGAACGCTCGGAGAAAGCGCGTCCGGGGTGCTTTCAATTTTCTTACTTTCGGTGATTGCGGTAGTGATAGCCTTTTATGTCAGAGGCCGCCTTCGATTTCCGCAGATGTTGCTATTAACGTTAGCACTATTCTTGCCAACGACGATTAATGAAACCAAAGTAACATTGCTGTTGTTACCGCTGGCGATCGTGGTTCCCTATATTGTTGCCTCAAATCGTCTATCGATGGCGCAATTAGTGGTTATTCCTGTGTTGGGGGCTTTGTTAACCACTGGCTTTGTGGTCATTTACGACTATGCGGGTAGTATGTGGGGGGCGAGAGGAATCAGTGAATTCGTTGATAAGGAGGCAGATAGCTATTTATACAGTGAGTCGGACGCAACCCGGGAAAATTTGCTGGAGAAAAACAGGATAGGAAGCGGATTGCAGCTGCCAGAGGAGCTGATTACGCCGGATGAAGGAGGGGGGCGAGTAGAAAAGCTGTTGCTGCCTTTAAAAAATCTGTCGGATAACCCGCTGAGGTTATGGGTGGGTTTAGGGGTGGGTAATGCATCGCCGTCGATTATTAACGTATTCTCGGGCACGTATTCTGGCCGCATCGGAAAAATCAGCAGCGAAACGTTGTCTAGCTTTTTACTATGGGAAGTCGGCGTCGGTGGCATAATTATTTTGTTTACATTTCTGATAATTCTAATGTATGACACCTATAAGATCGGGAAAGAAAAAAATACACTAGGCGTATTGGCAGCCGGTTGGTTCGGCGTGTTGGTTATCGTGCTGCTTACCGTGCCGTATTTGAATCTGTTTTACGCGAATGTATTGGTCTTCCTGTTCGCGTATATATCGGGATATATCTCCGCGGAACGTCGGTGGGCGCAATATAACCCTGTAAGAACAACCTTGCATAGTTAGCTGGTGTACCTGCGAAAAAGGTTAGAAGGACAAGATTAATGCCCATATTGCTGTCTGTTAACAACTATTATTATCCCCGTGGCGGAGCAGAGGTGGTATTTCTCGAGCATAACAAGCTGTTCGAGCATAGCGGATGGCAGGTAATTCCGTTTGCCATGCATCATCCAAAGAATATCGAAACGCCCTGGTCAGAGTATTTCGTAGACGAAATTGAATATGGGGAGCAATACAATATTCTGGGCAAGCTCCGGCGTGTTCCGAAGACAATATATTCTCTGGAGGCCCGGCGTAACCTCTCGCGGTTGTTAACCCGGGCCAGGCCGGATATCTGCCATCTGCATAACATCTACCATCATATTTCTCCTTCCATACTTGGTCTTTTGAAGAGAAATGGTGTTCCGGTGGTATTGACGCTTCATGATTTGAAGCTGGCCTGTCCAGCCTACAAGATGCTTACCCATGATGGTATCTGTGAACGATGTAAGGGCGGCAGGGTTTACAATGTCGTCGTTCATCGATGTGTCAAGCAGTCTTATGCGCTTAGTACTCTGGTAGCGATTGAAACCATTTTACATTCGTTGTTGGGAAGCTATTCGAAATACGTTGACCGATTTGTGGTACCAAGCCGATTCCATCTAGAAAAAATGGTTGAGTGGGGATGGGACCGCAGTCGCTTTAAATACATACCCAATTTTATAGATACTCATTCTTTTTCCCCCGAGTATCGGCCAGGAAAGACATTTGTATACTTCGGTAGATTAAATTCCGAAAAAGGTGTCGCAACGCTAATTAAGGCGGCGGCTATTGCTGGGGCAGCGTTGCAGATCGTAGGGGTTGGACCAGAAGAAGCCGCGTTGCGTAAGCTTGCCGAAAATATGAAAGCGAAAGTTGATTTTCTTGGGTACTTAAGAGGTGATGCGTTGCATGAGGTTGTGCGTTTATCAAGAGCTGTGGTTTTGCCTTCAGAGCTATATGAAAATGCGCCGTTAACTGTCATGGAAGGTTACGCGTTGGGCAAGCCCGTAATCGGCGCCTCCATCGGCGGAATTCCTGAGTTGATTCATGAGGGGAAGTCCGGGGCGACTTTTGAATCCGGGTCTGTAGAGGGGCTGGCCGCGGTCCTGGCCGAGTTTTCAGCATACAAAGACACGCAAATATCGGATATGGGCCGCTATGGACGATCATGGATGGAGAGAGAGTTTAGCGAGAAACATTACCTGGGCCGCATGCTGGAGATATATCGTGAGCTGGGCGTCGCGGGTGCGCGGTCGTGAGGGTAATGGCGCTGGGACTGCGCGGATTTCCGGATGTACAGGGCGGCGTCGAAAAACATGCGGAACATCTATATCCGTTGTTGGTCCGTCTGGGTTGCGAGGTTGATGTGATCGTCCGGTCACCTTACATGCCCCGTGAAACACGGGAATGGAGCGGGGTCAGGTTTATAATATTGTGGGCGCCGCGTATAAACGGTATCGAGGCCTTTGTTCACACCTTTCTGGGAGTGCTTTACGCGGCGGTTGCCCGACCGGATGTTCTGCATATGCATGCGATAGGGCCGGCAATCATGACGCCATTGGCCAGATTGCTGGGGCTGCGAGTGGTCGTGACGCATCATGGCCCGGATTATGATCGCGAAAAGTGGGGTCGCTTCGCGCGTTGGTTATTGCGTCTGGGTGAGAAATGGGGAATGCGTTATGCCAATCAGCGTATCGCGATTTCCGAGGTCATCAGAGGGCTTGTAAAAGAGCAACACGGCGTTGACTCGGTCGTCATTCCCAACGGTGTTGATTTGCCCGAGATTCCCGAGACTACGAACGCCCTGGATAAATATGGTATCGAAAGGCGGCGATATGTCCTCCTGGTAAGTCGTTTCGTTCCGGAGAAAAGGCATCTGGATCTGATGCGCGCGTTCAGCAAAGCCAGCCTTCCTGAATGGAAGCTTGTATTGGTGGGCGACGCGGATCACCCGGACGAATATTCAAGAACAATGCGCGCCGAAGCGAACAAGGTTCCGGGCATTGTACTCACTGGCTATCAGAGCGGTCTGGCGCTACGCGAACTTTACGCACATGCCGGCCTTTTCGTCCTTCCTTCGTCGCATGAGGGGCTGCCTATTGCGATGCTGGAGGCGTTAAGTTATGGGGTTCCCGTGATCGCCAGCGATATTCCCGCTAACCTGGAAATCGGGTTGCCGAAAGAGAATTATTTTCCGTTGGGGAATATTTCTGAACTTGAGGAGCTTATAAAGCGATTTTCCTCCGTTCAGCAATCAAATATTGCGCATGAAACCACTCGCGCGTGGTTGCGCGATAAGTATAATTGGGAAACGGTCGCGAAGAAAACTTTGGAGGTCTATAGATTATGACATGGTAAACTTCCCATTGTTAGCTGAGGTCAGAAGTTTTTAGTCATAACATCCCACGCTCCGCCATAAGCCTGATCCCAAGCAAAAGCCGAAGCGGCGAGAACTTACGCCATTTTTTCGGCAGATGGCCGGCTATTTTCTCTGTGAATCGTACAACCCAGATCGGAACAGATAGATAGGATCCATCCTTGCCGATGTAGGTGGTAAACTTGCTGAAACCAACGTTCCGACATTCCTCCATCAGTTCATCCAATGAGTATTCATGCAGGTGGAACCCTGTTGCCACATCGTCGAAATGTTGGCTGACATCGTGCGGGCCACTAAAGCGTGACGGAGTGACGATGAAGTACTTACCGCCAGGCTTCAGGGCAGAATAGATATTGTGTAATTGTGCGATAGCATCATCAGGATGCAGATGTTCCATGAGTTGATTCGAGAACGCCAGATCAACAGACTCTTTCGGTACGTCGACGCTGCACCCGTCTGACAGGATCAGGGAAAAGTTACGCGGAGGCGCTATGTGATTGGTGATCTCATTGGAGACATCAACTGCGTAAACCTGTGCGTCATACTTCGCCATTTCTAGGGAGATAGCGCAATCACCCGGCCCGACTTCCAGAAATACTGGCTTACGTTGTTTGCAGAGTTTTCCTAGGAAACGTGCCTGCCGCTGTGTCGCCTTTGTTGTTTTCTCGGTTCGTTTGCTCAGTTGCGGGTGATGTGGCACACGTTTGAAAAGCTCATCGTAGAGCGATGTGTACAGGGTTTTTCGTTCATCTTTAGAAGCTGATCTAAGGCGGTCAGCGAGCTGCCGTTCTATCTCGTAATGTTCGCGCAATTGCGATGTTGTTTGCATGTCTAGTCTCCGCCGAGCGCTGCTTATGCAAGACCAGCCAGCCGCACTACTGTAATCTCCGGCTTGCCGTAATCTTCTGGCTGATAACCAAGTGCATATATTTTCAATGCTGTCTTATCCTCCACCAGTGACGGTTGCTGTAATTTCTCTCGCAACGCCTTCACGTCGGTGATGGCTTCTTTTATGGATCTTCGCGTAATCGTGAGGGTGATTTTTGCATGATCTGGGCACGCGCACGCCTCATCAGCGTTCCCATTCAGCAAGGATACAGACTCATGAAAAACTCTATCCTACAGCTTCGAACCAGGCCAATACTACGGAAAATCATTCACACGTTTCCGAGTTGATCCCTATTTATTAGAATTATAAAATGCTTTCGCGGCTGGAAGCATTCCGTAGTTCCTTACTGACGGGACCACCATGTCAGTAAGGAAAGGCTCTCTGTTCTCCCAAAACAAGTAATGCGGAGTTATCATGGTTATCGCGCCTTTAAGAGTAGTTTCGGCCACGTTGCTATCACCTAGCGCAGTACTATTGTCTACATAATTGCTCCACTGTACATCAGGCGCAATTGGCACGGCGCCTTGAGATGCCTTCATGAGTGGATAGATGACAGTAACTACGGAATTTGTCGGCTTGTTCGTGTAGACGTCGGGAGTGCCAAGACCTATGCCGTTAGCGACAAGCCAAGAGGCAAATGCCGTGAGATCAAATGCAGCGTAGTTAATTTGCTGAACGACGGTTTTGCTCGGAAATGCGCGTTTCGCTGCAAGCGCGTTAGCTTTAAAGGCATTCGCTTCGTTCGTCGCGCTATAACCCCATACCGCAGCGTTAGTGTCCCCGGGATAGCCGGTCGACGTTTCTCCAACGTTAAGACCCTCAAAATATGGCTCGCTGTTGAACCGGCTGCCCAATGCATTGTATAGGGCGGCAACCCTTGCCTGTACATTGGCGTTCCATGAGCATAACAGCCATCCGCCTAGTGCCACCGAGCGCGCATAGCTGCCGTAGTACCCAGAATCGCAGCCGTATTTTGAATTGCGCCACATATATGAAGGGCTCTCAGGCGGGTAAGCCGAGGTCCACGTTGTCCATCGTATTTCGATCCACAAGCGCTTGCCTATGGACTGCAGGTAGGCTAGATCACTTTCGATTTGTGAAAAATCATATTGGCCTTCTGCAGGCTCGAGTTTTTTCCAAGTGTATACTTTTTTTACCCCTAAAAAGTCCGGGTTACCTTTGATTCTGTCAAAGGTAAATGTTCCATCGTTCGGTCCTACCAGCATGTAATATCCCGGGTGAAAATTTTGGGGATTCACGGTCTTTGGAGCGATGATAGTTGGGTTCGCTACGACGGGTGCGGCCACCGCGCACTGAATCCCTTCGGGCGTTTCAATACACAGGCCACCCGGGACGACAGGGGCGGCGGCGAACGAAACCGCCGGGAAACTGGTGGTAAACAGGAGCGCGAATGCCAGGATATATTGGTAGTGTCGAGTCATAATGTGCATCACCGAAGTTGGTTGCTTGGTTGCTTTCATTTCAATGGGTTGATGACGGTTAGTCACTTCCAATCCCTCTTATATTGCCTGTGCAATCAGGCTGCATACCGGGGTCGACCAGCCTGAGAAGCCATCGGCATTGTAGGCGCGAATTTTGAAGCAGACGCGATTACCTGCCTGCAAACCCAAATCCGTTTCGGGGTTGTATGTTACAGATGGCGCTGCGGGGGAGAACCCCACGGAGTCAGTACGAATATCGCCAAGCGGAATACTAACAGAATTTTCGTCGCCTCCATAGTACACGCTGTAGCCCACCACGTTGTCCAGCGAAGGGTTGGAGTTCCAGGACAGCTTCATCGGTGCGGCCGACACGATGCCGGTATTCGGGCTGATTACCGTCTGTGTCGTGGTAGTGGGTAATTGCTCAAGTTGAATAATCTCTATGGCATCAATTTTCGGGTTCTGTAGCACGTGCAGGAAGCGGATATTCATCTGCCCGTCCGTCACGTCGACCGCCATTCCCTTGGTTAATGCGGCAAGCTGCCCGACTTCAGCGTAGATATCCAGCTTATCAAGCGCGATCCGGCCCTCGATCTGCACATCAAACACGCGCCAGCCGATACGCGATGCCTGATCCATGAAACGGAGGTTCACCAGATAGTGTCCGTTCGGTACGGTAAATGTGTACTCCAGCTCGTCACCGGTCGGGTCATCCCAGCGCTCGCTCTGGTAAAGCACGTCATCACCTGTTCCGGCCACTGGATCAGCCACTGAAAATGCGCTTCCGGTGTTGTATCCATAATCGGCCTTCCACAGATTTCCCGCGGTGTCCGTGTAGTCGCTGCCGCCAGCGTTTACGCGAATGATCAAGTTGCTCGGCGTGGTAATAGTGCCCGTATCCGGTATCGGAGTGACCTCGACGGTTCCACCGCTGCTCGGAGTTGTAGCAGTACCCGTATCCGGTGTCGGAATGACCTCGACGGTTCCGCCGCTGCTTGGTGTAGTAGTGGAGCCGCCATCGAGAGTCGGAGTCGCATCGACGGTTCCACCGCCGCTGACCGGCGCCTGGGGCGCGATAACGTCAACCGATACGGACGCAGCAGCGGTTCTACCATTGGTGCCGAAACATGTCAGGACAAAATCTGTTCGTGACGCGATCGTAGCGGTTCCTTCGTTGCCGGAGGTGGTCTTTACGCCAGACCAACCGCCTGAAGCGGTACACGCGGCGGAGTTGGATGCTGCCCAGGTGAGCATCGTGGCCGAGCCTTGCTCGACAGCAGAATCACGGCTGAACAGATTGACCTTCGGCGTCGAGTTCGCCTTCTGACCCTTCGCGGTACTGTTGATCGTGCTCGAGGAAGTGGTGTCGGACGTTACTATATTCAGCGCATTCTGGAAGTCTGGCGAGAGGTCGTAAGTTAGTTGCAGTTCAAGTTTCACCGGCTTAATGCCCATTACCAAAGAGCTCAATTCAGAAGCGAGCGCATCAGTGACGACTGCCCGGACTGCGTCGACATTCGCGCTCGCTATCAAGGAATTCACTGCCGTTAACGCGGTGCTGGTCTGACTGAGAATCGCATTCGAGATGTCGACATTCGATGTGGTTAACAGGCTGCCCGGCATAATCAGATTGAGCGCGTTATCCAGCGCGCCGGTCGACCAGGCGCCATTTACCTTGAGATTATTAGTCAAGGCTTCGACGAGAACCTCGGCCTCGACAATTTTTGCAACAGCGGCGGCCAGGGAATTTGATCCAGCGGTTCCCTCGCCATCGAGATAGCCATCGGTCAGGTCGGCTGCCAGGGTGTTAAGAACCTCGGTTTCTGTCGCGGATTTGTTCAGGGGGTGAAGCACGGCATGCACGCGGCGAATCATCTCGGCCAGCACTTCCGATGCCTTGACCATGGAAGCCGCATTCCGCTCTGTTACCGCCGAGGTAACCGGATCCGCAATTGACGTCGGATCAAGGCCGAAACTGAAGGTATCAAAGATGATATCTCGTGCGAGTTTAAGAGTAGCGTCAGAGACGCCGTTTGGCATGGCGGCGGCCATCTTGGTAATCAGCGTAGAAAACGGGTTGACGTTTGCAACACGGACGACTGGCGACGGAATGACGGATATCATATCGAACGTTGGCTCAGTGCCGGTTACCATATCAACTCCACCGCGCGAAATCACTGTCAGCGGGAAGTTCGCGTCAATACCGAAGGTTACAGAATAGTTGGCCATCTGGTCGCTGGTAGTCGAGGTGACAAGTCTGCCGTTGGCATCGTAAATGGTTAGCTGGGCCCCGGTGACCGGGCCGTCGCCGACGCTTCCGCTGACGGTGACGTAGGCGATGCTTACGCCTGATGTGGACGAGGAAACGTCACCTTTCGAGGACTCTCCGCCGCATGCGGCCAGGATAAGTGGTATCGCGATCGAAGTAACGATTTCACGGAGATGCTGGGCGTTGAGTTGATACATTTGACGTCCTCGCCTGCGGATAGGTAATTCAACTTGCTGTACGGATAACATCGGACCGCGCCTGGCGATTCCCCGGGCGGCGGGTCACCAATCCGATGTGAAGGCGGTCACAAAATCTGTAATAACGTGGCTGTGAGCGGATATCTTGGCGCGAGCGTCGCCCCGTAACGCGAAACACTGCTGCAATGCGGATAAGAACGGGCTGGTTGCGGCGAAGGTCGAAACATACTATTGTCGCGCCGGAAAGTTACTGTATAACCCGCCATGTGACTGATTTGGTGCTGGTGCGATGAACGCGGTATGTCAGGATCGGGGATTATGGAATCCAATTGCAGTATTCTTGGTGTCAGTCCTGAAGAGATTTGGTTATGACTGAAAGAGGAATTGCATTAGTAACGGGAGGGGCCGGGTTTATCGGATCGCATCTCGTGGAACGTTTGCTGATGGATGGCTGGAAGGTGCGGGTGCTTGATAATTTGTCGACTGGAAAACTGGAAAACTTACCCAGCCATGGATCTCTTGAGTTCATTCATGGAGATGTGGGGGATTACGACACGGTCGTTCGAGCAAGCGAGAGCGTAGCGTGGATTTTTCATCAGGCGGCGATCGCTTCGGTGCCGAGGACAATAGATGACCCGATAGGTAGCCACCATACCAATTATCTGGGCACGTTAAATGTTCTCGAAGCAGCTAAGTATAATTGTGTCAGCCGTGTGGTGTTTGCCGCATCGGCAGCTGCATATGGCGATATGAGTACACCACCTTTAAACGAAGATATGCCGGCCAATCCGCTCTCGCCCTACGCGATTGACAAGCTGTCATCTGAATATTGCTGCAAAGTATACTTTCAGCTATTCGGTCTGGAGGCGGTGGGGTTGCGATATTTCAACGTTTTCGGACCACGCCAGGATCCTTCTTCACCTTATTCCGGCGTGATTTCTATTTTCGTTGACACGCTGCTCCGAAAGGAAATACCAGTGATTTTTGGGGACGGAGAGCAGACGCGCGATTTTGTATATATTTCGGATGTTATTGAAGCGAATATAAAGGCGGCAGAAAGCCGGCAGGCCCCGGGTACGGTGCTGAATATCGGCACAGGAACTGGCGTGACCTTGAATCGGCTGTTGAGAATGCTCGGGGAAATTATGAATACCCCAGTTAACGCAAATTATAAGGGTTCGAGAGAGGGGGATATACGGGACTCCTGGGCAAATATTACGCGTGCCAAGGAGGTTCTCGATTGGCGACCGAACATTAATATGGAAGACGGATTAATCCAATTGATTTCTTATCTGAAATCCCGTCGTCCGACGTGAAGTTGAGAAGACAGCGAGAGCGGTTCCAGAGGTATCAGGCGACCATGCAGACGGGAGCGGAGAACCCGGAGATTCCGGCATCATTGCGCGCCCGGAGCCGGAAACACAGCGTCTCGCCCACGCTTGCCCCCAAATCGGCGACCACACTAAGCTCTACCCGCGATTGAGCGGTTTCCGAGGCCAAGGTAGTTGCGTTCGTCGGAGAAGATCCAAAATAGACCATGTAGATCAGGCTATTGTCGGGAATCGGATTCCACGACAACGTCACTAGTTTGGCTTCCGGCACACAGTATTCGCAAATTACGCCGATGGAAATCGTTCCTACTTCAAACGGGCCATTCAGATCCGAAATCTTGTAAACGAAGGTGTCCTGCCCATGGTAACCAGCTGATGGCGTGTACACGATTTTGTTATCGCCGAGCACCTCAGTCGAGCCGTTCTGGGGGCTAGACTCGATCGACACAACGACATTGCCCGGTGATGTAGGGGATCGTTTCGCAATAGCCTGGGAAGCGATATCTATCGTGACCGGAATATTGACACTGGTTACAACGTTATTGCTTGTTTGAACCGCGTTGTCGGCAGAGTTTCGAGTCGCTAAGTTGCAGCCCGAAATAACACCAACGACCATGCCAAAATACAACAATCGAATTACGATTTTCTTTAGTAAAAAACCTGGGTTACAGTGCCTTTTTGTTCTATCCATGAGTCCTAGAGGTATTCCCTGTTGTAACCAAGCAACGGGTGAAATCGAAACCAACTAAGCTGCGAAATTGCGCTGGGCAACGCGAATATTTCCGAATACATTGTTCGCCGCGGGTAGGGTAGTCGACTGTACCCGAAGAAGCAACCCGGTATCGCTGGCCTGCCTGACAGTATCGGTCATGACTATTTCTTTCTTTAAGGCGGGTAGAATATTAATCCGGGTAAATATTCACGGGTACATTTTTTCAAAAAATGCGATAGTGCATGCCGCCATCACGATAGATTTCCTTCCTTGTGGACGCCAAATTTGATAACCTTTTGATTTTATGGCGGGTTGTTATCTTGGTTCGATCTTTGTGACCTAATCTTATTGATTTCTAGACGTCGTGGACAACCAAATCTTCGAACTTGTTATCAAGTATTTCAGGGAGCCGCATCTTTTTCCGGACCTTGCTAACGTGAATTGCCCGTTGCCTGACGGCGTAAGCGCTTTTCTTGAAATGGCGGTCAATGAAGCAAATACCTCCCCTGAGGGCGCGCCCGAGATATGGTCGTCTAGCGTTACGGAAGAGCGGCGTTCAGCGACGGTATTTTTTGTGAAAAACGTTTTGCTCGCGCAAGGCGGTGACTACTATCGCTGCTTAGGATTGGATCGGAACGCTACCGGCGATGACATACGAAGACATTTTCATGCGTTAACCGGTTTATTGACGATTGGCGCGTCAGATGACAAATCGAATTGGGATGAGAATTCCGCTATTCGTATCAATGAAGCCTATAGTGTTCTGCGACAGCCCGACAAGCGGCGCGCCTACGACGCGAATCCGTCGGCACCGAGTGCTCCGGCGGCGAAAAGCGTCGAATATGGTCTCGACAGCCAAACGCCCAAATCGCGTCTCGAACCAACAGTGCCCGCGCCAAGAAATAAGCCCGTCGGCGGTTCTTTTTTGGCGAAGCATCTTGTCGAACAGAACGCCAAACGCGAGCCCGCCAATGGATCGTTAAACGTCCGGTCTGATATGCCGCAGGATACTTCTTCGCAGGAGCGAAGGCCGGATGTTCGTCCGGTAACTGACGCACGCACTGATGAAAAGCAGGCCGCGGTGGACTCCGAATCAGAAAAGCCGTTCCAGAAGTTTTTGGATTCGCATTTTAATCGAGCCGAATCTGCCTTGACGGAAGAGGAGCTGCGTCGCCTGGAATATCTTCAGGTTCGTAATCAAGAAAATTCTACTGCTGAACGTTCTGGTGGTGGAGTTGAAGACCATGCCTCAGAAGAAGTCATCCTGCCTGATTTGAGCGATCACGCGGCACGGATCAACAACGAGGCAGCGAGCGCCAAGTCTGCGCGGATTGGCCCGCTTGTCATCGTGAGCGTCTCGCTCGCGGTGTTGTTGGCCATTGTCATCTATAGCAAGTATTCGGTCCTCACAGGGCTACCGGATCGTGACAGTGATCAATCGCTGGTCAAACCGGGCAGCGAGGCCATTGTCGATGCCGACGCCGTGGATGCCGTGACCAAGGCCGCGGCAGAGACAGCCGATCAGGCGACTCCGGAATCCGGGACGGCAGGATCACCACCTGACCACGGGCAATTGCTGCTCGATCCCGCCGCGGGAGAGTCCGCTGCCGCAAGCGCCGGAATGGCACCCGACACGGCGCCGGGAGACGATTCGACGCCAACCACTGATTTCGCGCCACCGGTGCCCTCGTCCAACCCTCCTGGGTCGATCAAGGCAGTTGAACCACCCGCAACGACCTCCGGTATCGTACGACCAGCGGTAACAACAGGTAGCCGGGCTCGGGAGCAGGATAAGGCGTCGATTGCGTCCCGCGTGACATCGATCGACGTCAAGACCCCTCGAGCGGGTGCGGCGCCGCCGGCTTTAACTGCACCTCCGTCTTCGCCGGCAAAAAGTCAGAGCTCGGCGCAACGAGAAGCCGTCGATGCACCGCTGGAAAAAAAACAGTCCGAGTCGTCCGGCAGGGCTGAAGTAAATCAGATGGAGAACACCATCACCAGCGAACCGGTGACTTCATCCGCAGCGGCTTTGACACCTCCTGAAGAGCGAGTGCAAGCAGACACCGAGGTTGCGCCCGTAACGCGCGCAGATGCTTCTGTTCCGCAAGTGCGCGGTAATAGTGCCCGCCCGGTCGTCGATACGGGAACGTCGCATGCAATCTCACAAACGGATGTGGATGCGCTTCTCGAGACGTTTATTTCGACCTACCGCAACGGGGATGTCGCCGGGTTTTTGCGCCTGTTTTCCGGCGATGTGCGTACTAACGGCCGAAACGATCTTGGTGGCATACGCCAGGACTATCAGAATTTTTTTGGCGAAACCGATGTGCGGGAATTTGTCTTATCGGATATGCACTGGAACCTCATGGAGACATCAGCGGCTGGCCAGGGAAAATTCAATGTAGAAATTCGCTACAAGGGCGACAGGGATACCAAGAACGTTTCGGGAACGATCACCTTTCTCGTGGAGAGCCGGCCAGGAGGCGTAGTATTCACGGAGATGTTTCACAGTTATAAATAGACGGTGCTTCACGAAGCGTGTTTTCCAGGTGGTGGGACATTTTTGAGTCGTTCCGATTGACCTGATAGTATTGACCATGGTCTGGAATCGCGGTGTTCGTTCGGTATGCCGCTTTGTTTCCTCCGCTCAACATCACTTCCGTGTGGCTGAATTGTATTGATATTGGTGTCGAGACATTCGTGTCCACCCGCAGGTTTTCGCCGTGGTCGAGCATGTAATATGTGAACCTCCGCTCTGTCGGGATATTTAACGGTTAGACCCGCGTTTCCTCGCTGTGTCCTTCCGGGTCATCCGGCGGCGCTTTATAACATTCTGTATTAATTGAGAAAAGATCAATCTTCGCGTGAGCGAAGTTGGTTGGTATGCAACATGCTTAACACTATTCCTATACTCGGGTGAACCGACCCGACGGGCGAAATGCGTTTGCTTTCCTCGGAATTTTCAATCACTTGCATATTGGCAAGGAGGAACTATCATTGGCATTTGAAGAGATTATCCGGAATTCCGGCGCCGCTACGGCTGTTTTTGGGTCTGACAGAATGGGTTTTTCCAAGCGTTCAACGGGTTCTTCGGGCGATTCGGTAGTCCGCGCGGGTACCCGCCTGATGGACGCATTCTGGATCGCCGTTACGCTGTGGGCGGTAGATCGCCTTTATATTGATGGGTGGGCCGACCACTACACCCTTGCGGTTGCCTGCGCGATAGGGCTGTTCATGTTATTTGCCGAGTCGATAGATCTTTATCGCTCCTGGCATGGCGCGTCTCTGATCGGAGACCTTCTGCGCATGGTGGCGGCATGGATACTCGTGGTACTGGGACTGGCGTTGATCGCGTATGTCACAGGGTCAGGCGGAGAATACACGCGTGCTGTCATCTTGACGTGGTTTGTCGCCACCCCGTTTGTGCTGACTGCGGCACACGCCGGGCTCCATATGTTGCTTGCTATCATTCGACGGCACGGGTTTAACACGCGTCGCGTTGCGATTGTCGGCGCTCGTGAACTCGGTGCCAACCTGGCGCAGACAATATTGAGAACACCGTCGATGGGCTTGATGCCGGTCGGTTTTTACGACGATCGGAAACTGGCCGGATCACGACGAGTATCGGGCGAATTGGCCGGTGATCTGGATGATCTCGTCGAGGCGGCCCGCAAGGGGGACGTCGATCTCATCTATATAACGTTACCGATGTTCGCCGAGGCGCGCATCAAGCGGTTGATTAACAAATTGTCGGATAGCACGGTTTCAGTCTATTTGGTGCCCGATGTGTTCATGTACGAATTGCTCCATTCAAAATGGGGCAACATCGGCGACTTGCCGGTTATAAGCATTTTTGATACCCCGTTCTACGGTGTCGACGGCTGGCTCAAGCGCGCGCTCGATGTGGTGGCCGGGTCGATTATCCTGTTAATTATTGCCGTTCCGATGCTTCTTATAGCGCTGGAGATCAAGCGAACTTCGGCGGGATCGGTGTTTTTCAAGCAGCGGCGGTACGGCATGAATGGCCATATGATTGATGTCTGGAAGTTCAGAACCATGCTGGTCAGTGAGGATGGCTCGGAAGTAACGCAGGCGAAGAAGAATGATCCCCGCATTACGCCTTTTGGCGCGTTTTTACGGCGCACTTCCCTTGATGAGCTTCCGCAATTTATCAATGTGCTGCAAGGGACGATGTCCATCGTCGGCCCGAGGCCTCACGCGGTGGCGCATAATGAGCAGTACCGGAAGCTGATCAGCGGCTACATGCTGCGTCACAAGGTCAAGCCTGGAATCACGGGTCTCGCGCAGATCAATGGCTGGCGCGGCGAAACAGACGCCATTGAAAAAATGCAAAAGCGTGTGGAGCACGATCTTGGCTATATCAGTAACTGGTCGCTTGGGCTCGACATAAAAATCATTTTGCTGACCGTGTTCAGGGGGTTTTCCAGCAAGAACGCGTATTAGTGGTCGTTTTGCGTACGGGCAAGCGGTGCGCGTTTGACGACAGCTTAAGCGGCTGATATATAAAGACTGGTCTACGCTGCGAAATCGGGGCGGCCCAGGACGGTCGGGCGGCGACAGTCACCGGTGAGAAAGGGGTGTATGTATGCGAAAAATAATCAAGGGTTTCGGTTCTTGTCTACCGCTCGCAATCGTGCTGCTGGCGGGTGTGGCGTACGCTGAGGGAGATCCGGCCGCCGGTCTGGAGAAGTCCGGGCTTTGTGCTGGTTGCCATGGTGCTGACGGCAACAGTGAGGATGCGACGTTTCCGCGGCTGGCCGGTCAATATGCCGATTACATCGTCAAGCAGATCCGGGACTTTCAAAGTGGTCATCGCGCCAACAACGAGACGATGGCTGCAATGGCGGCAACGGTGGCGTCAGTTGAGGACGCGAGGGATATCGCCGCCTACTTCTCCCAACAGAAGATGAAGGACGCGTCGTTGACGACCCCGGACCGGAGTCTGTTGGCAGCGGGTGAAAAGTTATTCCGCGAAGGCAATATTCAGTCCGGTCTTTATGGCTGTATCAATTGCCATGGCGAACGCGGCAAGGGCAAGGCGCCGAACATCGCGGTCTTTCCGGTGATCGGCGGTCAGCACCGCGACTACATAATCAAGGAGCTTACCGATCTCAAGGGCGGCGTGCGAGCGAACGATCCGGCCGGCATGATGGGGGCGATCGCGAAGAAACTGTCGGATGACGAGATCAAGGCGGTTGCAGAGTACCTGTCAACGCAACATTAAAAAGATTTTGGATTCAGAAAAAAAAGCGGGCATCAGCCCGCTTTTTTGTTAATGGCCGCGCAGCCAGGGGAGCTCTGATGTGTCGTCATTCCGGGCGAAGCGTAGCGGAGACCCGGAATCCAGTGCTTTCGAAACAGGGTGTTACTTTTCGAAACAGGGTGTTACTGGATTCCCGCGAAGTTTATGCCCGGAGGGTACGGGAATGGCAACAAAATGATTAATCAGAGCTTCCCTGGCACAGGAGTAGTTCAAGCAGAGCCTTCTGGGAATGCAGGCGGTTCTCGGCTTCATCCCACACCACGCTCTGGCCTCCGTCGATCACTTCCGCAGTTACTTCCTCACCGCGGTGCGCCGGCAGGCAATGCATGAAGATCGCATCCGCGCTGGCTGCCGCCATCAGCTCGCCGTTTACCTGGAACGGCTGGAACACCTGGCGGCGGTTGCCCTGTTCATCTTCCTGGCCCATGCTGGCCCAGACGTCTGTCACGACCAGATGTGCGCCGCGTACCGCTTCTTGTGGATTGGACACGAGACGCGCGTGGTTGCCGGCCTGCGCGAGGGTATCCGGGTCCGGCTGATGTTCCGCTGGCGTCGCGATCCGCAGCTGAAAGGCAAATTGCCGGGCGGCATCGATATACGAATGGCACATGTTGTTGCCGTCGCCGATCCAGGCGACGGTTTTGCCGCGGATGTCGCCGCGGTGCTCGTAGAACGTCTGCATGTCGGCAAGCAACTGGCACGGGTGATGCCGGTCGGTCAGGGCATTGATCACCGGCACTCCTGAATTGGCGGCAAAGCTCTCGGCCTTTTCGTGCTCGTAGGTGCGTATCATGATGACGTCGACCATGCGCGACAGCACGCGTGCCGTGTCCTCCACGGGTTCACCGCGACCCAGCTGGGTATCGCGTGGCGACAGGAAGATCGCAGTGCCGCCGAACTGGCTCATCGCGACCTCGAACGACACACGCGTACGCGTCGACGATTTCTCGAACACCATCGCGAGCACCTTGTTTTTCAGTGGCTCGTAGGTCTTGCCGTCGCGCTGCATTTGCTTCAGCTCGATCGCGCGCGCGACCAGTCCGCGCAATTCCGCCGGACTCAGGTCCATCAGTGTCAGGAAATGCCGTTTTGCCATGGCTCGCTCGTGATTGTCGGCTGCGTTCCGCTTAATGCGTGAAGCCGGTGACCAGCCGGCTGACGGTGCCCGAGATCTGGTCGGCCTCGGCATCGGTCAGGATCAGCGGCGGCAGCAGCCGGATCACCTTTTCCGCCGTGACATTGATCAAGACCCCGTGTTCCAGCGCCTGCTTTACCAGCGCGGCGCACGGCCGGTCCAGCTCGACGCCGATCATCAATCCCTTGCCGCGCACGGCTTTCACATGACCGCATCCCGCCAGTTCGCGTTGCAGCGTCGTCAGTATCCGGTTGCCGAGATACGCGGCGCGTTCCACCAGCTCATGACGCCGCATCGTATCGACCACCGCGAGCGCCGCACGGCACGCCAGCGGATTACCGCCGAACGTCGAGCCGTGGCTGCCCGGCGTGAACGCGGCCGCCGCGACGCCACTCGCCAGGCACGCACCTATCGGCACGCCGTTGCCCAGTCCTTTCGCCAGCGTCATGACGTCCGGTTGTATCCCGTGATGCTGAAACGCGAACCACCTGCCGGTGCGGCCCATGCCGGTCTGTACCTCATCGAGCATCATCAGCCAGTCATGCGTATCACAAATCGCGCGTACCTGGTTCAGGTAGTCGTCGTCGGGGATATTCACGCCGCTCTCGCCCTGGATCGGTTCCAGCAGCACCGCGACAATATTCTGATCGGATTTCGCTAGCGCGCGCAGCGCCGCAACATCGTTATAAGGCACGCGGACGAATCCCGGCATTAGCGGTTCAAAGCCCTGCTGGATTTTCAGATTACCAGTGGCCGTCAGCGTCGCCAATGTGCGGCCGTGGAAACTGTTTTCGGTCACGACTATCGTCGGAATCCCGATGCCCCGCGCATGCCCGACCAGCCGGGCGATCTTGAGCGCCGCCTCGTTGGCTTCCGCGCCGGAGTTACAGAAAAAGCTGCTCTGCATGCGAGACAGCGCGGTCAGCTCCTCGGCCAGCCGCTGCTGATGCTTGATGCTGTAGAGATTGGACGTGTGCACCAGCTGGTTGGCCTGATCGCAGATCGCCTGCGTGACCGCAGGATGCGCGTGCCCCAGCCCGCAGACAGCGACGCCACTGAGCGCGTCCAGGTACTTGCGCCCGTGCTCGTCCCATAACCAGGCGCCTTCGCCCCGTTCAAACGTGACCGGCAAGCGGGCGTAATTCGACATCAATGGCTCCGGCATGATCGAAACTTCTACTTAAAAAAACAAAAGGCAGCGTCTGCCGAAGAGCGGAATAATAAGGTTTTGATGCCGTGTTGACAAACCCGGCGTGCTGGCCGCTGATCCGGGGGAGAGGAAGCAAGTGCAGGAAACAGTTGCGCGGAAGCGGTTTCCCCTTTCCGCGCAATTACGTCCGCGTGGCGACTAGAACGGCAGGCCGTGGCTCGCGCCGCCCATAAACATCAGCATGGGGATCGATAGCAAGGTGTTGGTACGCGATGCCAGGAACGCCACGCGCTTCGCACTGGCCTTCTCCTGGTCGGTGGCCGGCACGATGCCAAGCAGCTTCTTCTGGTTGGGCCAGATCAGCACCCAGACGTTAAACAGCATGATCGTGCCCAGCCAGGCGCCCATGCCGATCGTCGTGTGATAAAGCGTGCCGCCCTCGGTCAGCCCCAGCGTAAACGCCTTGCTGATATCGCCGCCCAGATAGGCCGCGCCGGTCAACCATGTCACAACCGCCGCCCAGCGAAACCACAGCAGTGCCGGTCGCGCGATATACTTGCTGATGGCGGCCGGTCCCGGACCGTCCTTGTCGGCCGCCGCCCTGGCGACCGCCGGACCCTGAATGAAGTTGAAATAGTAAAGCAGCCCAATCCAGGTGATGCCTGCCAGGAAATGCAGCCATCGGTCTATCGGTAGAAAATCCATATTAATTACCTCGTCGATTACGCTTGTCGGAACCCTGCCGCAGTCGTGGACCAATACGGTGTTACGCGCCCGCCAGCACCTTGATCACTAACGCGAGAATCACGGTCAGTATCACACCGGAGATTATCGTGCCCGGAATGGAATCAAGTGGATTCATATCGCCTCCTGCAAACCTGTCTTGTTGATGCAACGACGTTACCCGTCGAAAGGCCGACTACTATACTAAGTTTTAACGCAAGATGGTAGTTTGGCCAGCCGTATGGCACTGGTTTCACGGCGCAAACGGCCGGATTAACCGCTGTCCGCGGAGGCACTCATGGCGACAGCTGCCGGGGCCGTCGCGATCGCGAGGGAATGGCGCGCCTGCCAGTGCAGCGTTGCCGCGACGCGTCCAGGATCGCGGCGATTTTTCCTGTGCATTGATATCGCTGCCAAAGCCGTCCGTCGCGTGGATGGACAGGCGACGGACGGCTACTGACGGTGTCCCGGCGTCGGATCGGATCTGCCTGAACAAGCCCACAGAAAACCTTGCGTTTTTTTCGACTAACGTTCCCGCTACAATAACCGCCCATGCGACAGCCCTTCCGGCTGTTTTTTCTGATAAGCGAGAAAGGCGATGGACACGGTCGAACGAATCAAGCAACAGATAGCCGGCAATCCGATTTTACTTTACATGAAGGGCACGCCCGATTTCCCGCAATGCGGTTTCTCGAGCCTCGCTACACAGCTGCTCCGGACCTGCGGCGCGAAGTTCGAGACCGTCAACATACTCGAAGAGCCTGACATCCGCCGCACGCTGCCGCAGGTGGCGAACTGGCCGACGTTTCCGCAGCTCTATATCAACGGCGAGCTGATCGGCGGTTCCGACATCATGAAGGAGCTGTACGAGCGTGGCGAACTGCAGAAGCTTGTCGCTGGCGCGAAGCCCGCGGCCTAGGCCGAACCGCTAAAGACCGGTCGTGGCGGTCAGGTCATGCCACCGGTTCACCATCCGGCAAAAAAGCGCCGCGGTGATTTCCGCGTCGTAGATCGCCGAGTGCGCTTCCTCCTCCTGCCAGTCCAGGCCTGCCGCCTGCACCGCGCGGGCGAGCACCGTCTGGCCGTACACCAGTGCCGCCAGCGTCACCGTATCCAGGCTGCTGAACTGGTGAAACGGACTTTTCTTATGCCCGGTACGGGCGATCGCGGCGTTGACAAAGCCGAGATCGAAAAACGCGTTGTGGCCGACCAGTATCGCGCGCGAGCAACTGGTTTTCCGCACCGCTTCGCGCACCGGTGCGAATACGGCATCCAGCGCCTCGCGCTCGGGCAATGCGTCACGGAACGGATGATGAGGATCGATGCCGTTGAACGCGAGCGAGCTCTGTTCAAGGTTCGCGCCGGGAAACGGCTCGACATGACAGGCGATGGTCTGGCCGGGTGACAATCGGCCGGCGCCGTCCATCGTCAGAATGACCGCGGCGATCTCGAGCAGCGCATCGGTCTGGGCGTTAAAGCCGGCGGTTTCAACGTCCACGACCACCGGCAGAAAACCGCGGAAACGCTCGGCGATTCTGGCGCCCGCGTGGTTGTTGACGGTTTCGGTAGCGTCGGCGGTCATGCGTCAGGCCATCAGTTGCCAGCCGACCGTACCGCCGGCCATGAACGGTACGAGCTTGTCCTTGCCGAGCGCGAATTCCGGCGCCACCGGCGTGTCGGCGCGTTGCAGCGTGATGCTATCGTCGTTGATCGGCAGCCCGTAGAACGCGGGTCCGAAGCGACTGGCGAAGTTCTCCAGCCGGTCAAGCTTGCCGGCCTTGTCAAACACCTGCGCATACAACTCGATCGCGGCGTGCGCGGTATAGATGCCGGCGCAACCGCAGGCCGCTTCCTTGGTGTGTTTCGCGTGCGGCGCGCTGTCGGTTCCAAGGAAGAACTTCGGGTTGCCGCCGGTCGCGGCAGACACCAGCGCCTGCCGGTCGGTTTCGCGTTTCAGCACCGGCAGACAGTAATGATGCGGGCGGATACCGCCGGCCAGCATCGCGTTTCTGTTGAGCAGCAGATGATGCGCGGTAATTGTCGCCGCGACTGTTGCCGGCGCGGAGATCACGAAATCGACCGCGGCCCGGGTGGTAATGTGCTCGAACACAATCTTCAGTTCCGGGAACTGCCTGACCAGCGGCGCCAGCTCCCTGTCGATGAAGATGCGCTCCCGGTCGAAGATATCGATGTCTTTGCCGACCGACTCGCCGTGCAGCAGCAGCGGCATGCCGCAGCGTTCCATTTCCGCGAGCACGTTGAAGGTCTTGCGGATATCGGTCACGCCGGCAGCGGAGTTGGTCGTCGCGCCGACCGGATAGAGCTTGACGGCGCTGACGCTGCTGCCGAGTGTCTGCGTGATCTCGCCGGTTGGCGTGTCGTCGGTCAGATACAGCGTCATCAGCGGTGTGAATTTCGCGCCGGCCGGTACCGCGGCCAGTATGCGTTGGCGATAGGCCAGCGCCAGTCTGGTGGTGGTGACCGGCGGTACCAGATTGGGCATGACGATCGCGCGGCCGAAACAGCGCGCGACATGCGGCACGGTCGTGGTCAACGCGGCATCGTCACGCAGATGAATGTGCCAGTCGTCGGGACGTGTCAGGGTCAGTTGATCCACCGGGCCATTATGCCAGCTTTCCGGGGCGGCACGAAATCAGCATGAGGATGGATGCGCGCTAGTTACGCAGCTTGTAGCCGCTGCGCAGCATCCACAGCGTCAGTGTCACCAGCGCCGCGAATACCGACACTACCACCGCCAGGCTGATCGACGGAT
Organism: Gammaproteobacteria bacterium; assembly: GCA_006218035.1. Classification (GTDB taxonomy): domain Bacteria; phylum Pseudomonadota; class Gammaproteobacteria; order VBWC01; family VBWC01; genus VBWC01. The sequence continues at coordinate 228,430 of VBWC01000010.1, read as the reverse complement.
CGATATCGGATGCGCCGAAGAAGCCGTAACGAAAGCCGTCGATCATGTAAAAGAACGGGTTCAGGTGCGAGGCGCGTTGCCAGAAATCCGGCAGTGCGTGGATCGAGTAGAACACGCCGCTCAGAAACGACAGCGGGATGATAATGAAATTCTGGAAGCCGGCGAGCTGGTCGAACTTTTCCGCCCAGATGCCGGCGATCACGCCGACCGTGCCGAGCGCGGCGCTGTTGAGCACCGCGAACAACACCAGCCAGCCCGGGTTGTGTATCGGCAGCGGCACCAGCAACACGGCGGCCAGGTACACGCCGAGGCCGACCGCGAGGCCGCGCACCACCGCTGCCGCGACAAACGCCAGAAAGAACTCGACGTGCGACAGCGGCGTCAGCAGGATGAACACGATATTGCCGGTGACCTTGGACTGGATCAGGCTTGACGAGCTGTTGGCAAAGGCGTTCTGCGTGATCGACATCATGATCAGCCCGGCCAGCAGAAACGGCGCGTAATCGACGCCGGTGAACACCTGGACACGCTCCTGCAACGCCTGGGCGAACACCAGCAGATACAACAGCGTCGTCATAACCGGTGCGGCCAGTGTCTGCAGACCGACCTTGTAGAAGCGCAGCAGCTCCTTGCGAAACAGCGTCTGCATGCCGCGCCAGTTCATGCTTTTTTTCGCCTGGTCAGTTCGACAAATACGTCCTCGAGATCCGCCTCCTCGGTGGACAGATCAATGATCGTCGCGCCGCACTGGCGTACGGCGTCGAGCATGTCGACCACCGAATCGCTGCTGCGCTCCAGCTGCAGGTCAAGGCGGTTGCCCGCCTGGCGGACGATCTTGGCCGCGTATTTCCCCGTCAGGCCGGTCACCGGCGCGGCGGTCGTCACGCAGACGCGCAGCGTGCGGCCGATGCCGCGCTCCAGCAGGCCCTGGGTCGTATCGAGCGCGATCACCTCGCCGTGATTCAGGATCGCGATGCGGTCGCACAGCGCCTCGGCCTCCTCGAGATAGTGCGTCGTCAATACGATGGTATGGCCGTCACGATGCAAACGCTTCACAAACGCCCACAACGACTGGCGCAGTTCGACGTCGACGCCCGCAGTCGGCTCGTCGAGCACGACGACCTCCGGTTTGTGCACCAGCGCCTGCGCGATCAACACGCGGCGCTTCATGCCGCCGGACAGCGCGCGCATATTGGTATCGCGCTTGTCGCCGAGCATCAGCGCGTCGAGTAGCTCGTCGATCCACGGGTCATTCTCGCGGCCGAGGCCGAAGTAACCGGCCTGGATACGCAGCGCCTCGCGCACTGTGAAGAACGGATCGTAGACCAGTTCCTGAGGTACGACGCCGATGCAGCGCCGGGACTGGCGGTAATTCCTGACGACGTGATGGCCGAGCACGGCGACGTCGCCTTCATCGGCACGCGTCAGTCCGGCGATGATATTGATCAGCGTGGACTTGCCGGCGCCGTTCGGGCCGAGCAGGCCGAAAAACTCGCCGCCGTTGATCGTAAGACTCACGCCCTTGAGCGCGTTCACGCTGCCGAAACGTTTGTGTACGGACTGTATGTTGATTGCCGGAGTCATGGTGAGCGGATGCATCAAGGGAGACTATGATAACCAATCCGCGGGGCAAGGGTGCTGCCGGTGAAACAGCAGGCATAGTAACGGCAGCTCGTTACGCCCGGCGGGGATCGCCAACGCGCACCGGCAATACAGTGACCCCGGCAGCGCGATACACGAACGGTATCGCGCTGCCGGGGTCTACCGGTGGCAGTGTTTACTTGCCAAGAACGCGCAGCTCGACGCGGCGATTCTGGGCCTGACCTTCCTTGCTGCCGTTATCCGCGATCGGCCGGATCGGGCCGTAACCCTTGGCATCGACATTCGCCTCCGCAACACCGTTCTTGATCAGAAACGCCCGCACCGCCTCGGCACGCTGCTGCGAGAGCGCGGTGTTATAGGGTTCCGTTCCGCGGTTATCGGTATGGCCGCTGATCTCGATGCGCAGTTCCGGACGGTCGCGCAACGTCGCGGCAATGCCCGTCAATACCGTTTCGGATCCCTTGGTCAGCAATGCCGAGTCATATTCAAACGTCACGCCGCGTAGCGTGAACGTCTCGCCGGTAACCGAGAACGTAAGACCTGGCGGGACGGATTGATCCATCGCGCTCAGGCAACCGTTCGGGTCGACCTTGTCACCCGCCCTGGAGCCGGCGCACTGATCCTTGCTGTCGACGATGCCGTCGGCATCGCTGTCCATCTCGCAGCCGAGGGCGCTCACCTTCATGCCGGCAGGCGTGCCGGGGCAGCGGTCGAGGTCGTCCACGACGCCGTCCCGATCGCTGTCGTTCTCGCAGCCTTGTGCATTCACCTTGCGCGCGGCCGGCGTCTTCGGGCAGCGGTCCTTACTGTCGGTGACGCCGTCATGATCGGCATCCACCAGGCAACCGGTGCCGTCGACCGGCGTTCCTGCCGGCGTATCCGCACAGCGATCGTCGGCATCGTTGACGCCGTCGCCGTCGCTGTCACCGACCGGCGCCGCCGCTTCTGTCTGCATTTTTCCGCCAAACGGGATCGTCAAACCGGCGTTAAACACCCAGTCCGCGAAGCTGCTCTGACCCGCGCGGCTGGAGTTGTCGTCGTCATACCGGTAGCGCGCGTCGACACGCAGCGCAATGCCGCGTTCGTTCAGCGTATGCATCACGCCGCCGCCGGCGCTGGCGAGCAGGTTGGCGGCGCTCTTGCCGGGGACTTCGGTATCCATCGTGCCGATACCGAGCAGGCCGTAGGGATTCCAGCGGCGTTCCCGGCTGAAGAAATACAGACCGTCGAGTTCGATGCCGCCCTGATCGTATTCACCGCTGGTGTTGCTGAAATCCATCGCCGAGTGGGTCGCGTTCAGCTCGAGATTCCACTTGTCGTTGATCAGCCGTCCGATGCCCAGCTGCATATTGAAGCCGTCATCCGCGGCTCGGTCGCTGTCAGACACAACGTAGCCCAGCGCCGGCGCCAGATACCACGTGCGCTCCGTCTGATCGTCTGCGGTGGCGACCATACTCAGGCCGAGAAAGGCACAGGCCCAGACGGCCAGTAATTTGTTGTTCGTCATTGGTAACTCCCCGCTCCCAAAAAGAATCGTTGATTCCCGCGCAGCTGACCCTGTGGATCGGCTGCAACAAGCGCCCATATCCCTGATATCCGGTGTGCGTGCCGCGTCTCCGTTAACAAGCGGGAGTGCGCGGAACCCTCTGGCGATCCATGCCGCGTCTCGCACCAGATGTTACCGCGTACTGCCAGGCGGCGCCGTCGATGCGAGCTGCTGGCGCGTATCGACGGCGATGGCATTTATCCGCGGATTGTTCTTGTCGCCGGAACCATCAGGGACCCTCCCGACAGGGACGCCTATGATACCGAATCCGCGGTCGAATGGCCCGGTCGGTTAAAAAAACCGACTGTTACCGCGTATGGGCGGCAAAAAAAGCATAAAAGTCGCGGGGGAGAACCGGTGCCCGCCGGTGATGGCGGGTGCGTGGGATGCTCCCGGATACCCCCTTGCGCGGGTATCCGGGAGCGATTGCTACGCTCTTTCCGGTCCGGATCGCCGTGTTTGGCGCCAGGCGGTTTTCTTTCCTGCGCAAGGCGCCCTGATCAATGAATTATCCGGCTGTCGCTTCGTCTCACGGCGAGTTGATCGACAGCAGTTTGCATACGTTTAGCGGGTCATCGACGCGTCGTTCACCGCGCAGCATCACGGGTATCGTCAGTAACAGAATCTTGAGATCCAGGAGCAACGACCTGTTGTCGATGTACCACAGATCCAATTGAATGCGCTGCGACCAGCCCAGCCAGGTGTTCCCGCTGATCTGTGCAATTCCCGTGAGTCCGGGCCGCAAGGCCAGTCGTCGCGACTCAACATCGCCGTAAGCGCTGGCCTGACAGGGGATATCCGGCCGTGGTCCGACGAGCGACATGTCGCCCATCAGGATATTGACCAGCTGTAGTAATTCATCAAGCTTGCTGCGTCTCAATAAATGGCCTGCCCGGGTGACACGCGGATCCCCCCAGCGGATTTCCTCGTCCGGAAAGATCCCGAAGCTGCGGGTGTGAAAGGTCCGTAGCTTGTATATCGTAAACGGCCGTCCGCCACGGCCAACGCGAGTTTGCGTGAAAACCGGACTCCCGGACGAATCGAGGCGTATCAGCAACATCAACAGCAGCATTAGCGGCAGCGCCATCAAGGACAACGGAATCGCGATGACCAGATCGACAATCCGTTTGGTATATTCGCCGTGCAGGGTGCCGCCTGTCCTGCCGGATACGGTAGAAAACACGCCCGTTGACTTGTTGAGTTGTTTCATCAGTCACCCACTCGACTGGAGCCCGCCTGTGGCTCCAGTCGTTCCGCCACGGAATACCCTGTATTCAAGCGCTCCCTGGCGCCAAGGTCGGCGTAAAGACGGGTCATCTCCGCAAAATACCGATCAGCGCTGTAATGTCGTTCAACAAACAGGCGCGCCCTGCGGCCGAAGGATTCCACTTCGCTATCCGGCATTGAAGCCACTTCATCCAGACGGCTGGCCAGCGCTGCGGCATCACCCGGGGGAAACAACCAGCCGTTATCGCCGTCGATGACCATTTCCGGAATGCCGCCGATGCCGGCAGCAATGACCGGTTTGCCGCTGGCAAACGACTCCAGAATCGCGAGAGACGCGTTCTCGTACCATTCCGACGGCACTACGACGGCACGTGCATTGCCGATCAATGAGGCCAGCAGGGCCGGCGGTACGTGATCGATGAATTCCACCGCGACGTGCAGTTGGTCAGCGAGTGTCTGCAGAAAATTGCGTTCCGCTCCCCAGCCGACGATCTTGATCGCTGATTTCGCCTGCGCCGCGGCGCGTATAAAAGTCGCGAGCCCTTTCTCGGGCGCGAGCCGGCCGAAATATAAGAAATACCTGCCCGGCTGGAAGGATGGTGTCCACAGCCTTTCGTCGAAGAAGTTACAGAGATGAACCAGTCGTTCGCTCGGCCATCCCCACGCAACAAATTTGTCAAACATAAACCGGCTGGGACATATCAGTCTGTCGATATGACGCTCATAAAATCCTGCCCAGCGGTGAAACACCGACTCCATCGCGACCAGTGAACTCACCGCTGCTGAACCATGCAGGCAGCGCTTGCGGATTAGCGGCAACACCCGGCCGCCACGACATTCTTCGCACACGCTGTTGCCATCGTACATTTTGTAGGCGGGACAGAGCAGCTTGTAATCGTGAGCGGTCATCACGATCGGCACACTGCGGCGACCCAGTACCGGCAGGATCGCGGGAGAAATATGGTGATAGATACTGTGAATATGCACCACGTCCGGACTGTAACGATCGAGAAGACGGCTGATGTTGGCGCGGGCCTCGCGTGAATACAGCACCTTGCCCGCCAGCCGCAGCCGGGTGGGCAACGAGTAGTCGCCGCCGAACTCGAGCTCATCGACGAAGAATTCCTGCCATGGAGTAGCGAGGTTGTCGCGATGCTTCATGGAGAATACCGCCGTCTGCCAGCCGCGTGCCTGAAACAAACGATCCTGATCCAGAAATAACGCGTCGGAGCCGGCGCGGCGGTAGTGATAGTTATTGATCGAGAGGAGTCGCTTCACGCCGTTATTCACACATTCGTTGTTCGCCGTTAAATCCGTAGAGCGCCTTTCCACAAGCATCGATCGCCGGTGATGCTGGCCGTAAAACCATCTCGTCCATGCAGCACACGAGCGTCGTGGAAGAACACAGCATCGCCTTCATTGAGCCGGACCGCAAGCGGCAGTGACCGGTCGACGGTGTCCTGCAGAAAGCAATGAAATTTTTCCACGACGGCGAGCAAAGCGGGCGACGCCTGATTTCTCATCGCGTAATAGTTCCACCGCAGCAACGGCCCCGCCGGATGCGCAGCGATGATCGTCGATTCGACATCCACGTCTGCTTTCCTGAAGCGCGCGCGTGACGCAGTGACCATGGCCAACAGTTCGGGTTGTTCGGTGGATAGCAGCGATAGTAGTTGCGGGCCGTCCAGGAACAGGGTTGCGCCGCCGCGCGGCGCGGCGCGGTGGCAGACCAGGAATACGATCGGCGGCGGATCGGAAAGGTAGGCGCCATCGGTGTGTAGCGGTTGTGCAGAACTGGAGTGGCGAAAACATTGCTGGAATTCCGGGTTGAATTCAACGTCGGACCACAAATTCCCGGTCGCGAGGCCGGTCTTGACGTCCTCGTCCACCGGGACACGCTCGCATTGTTCTGCCAGCGCCTCGTCCCAGAATTCCCGGTGGCGACCCACCGCCGGATGCGTGCGCGCGACAACCAGCCGCGCCGTCCGGCAGGCGGCGGTGATACGCGCACCGACATCCAGGGGGGAATCCAGCTTGCGCAGGTCAAGTCTAGAGAGCGCTTCCATACGTCAGTCCGCGACCCTGGCACCCTTATGGGATCGGTGCAAGGCTGTGCGGCCGGTCTGGTCAAACACCTCTGAAAATTGATCCAAGCAATTTCGCATAGCCAGCAAATCGCGCTTCCGGACATCCGAATGCAACGGCAACGTGAGCAAGCGTCGGGCAAAGTCGCCAGCGGCCGGGTGGGCGCCTGAACGCACGTAAGTCGCGGTGGCCGGAATCTCAGAGAGCAAACGACGATACATTCGCGACGGCCCCAGTCCTTGCTGCCAAAGGCCGGCAAACAATCGATCTCGCTCCGTTTCTGACCGCAGCAGCAACGGATACCGCCATAGCCGGTCGGTGCGTGTGGCCGTACTGCAATCGGCGGCGGCCATGCGCCTGCTGTGCGTTGCGACATCAACCCAGGGTACGTCCGGCCCGCGCAGTATTGACTCGATGGTATCTTCGCGCCATCGCCCCGTACTTCTGTGGCGGTCGATCGCCTGTGGCAGGAGTCTGTGCAGGCGGTGCGGAAACGGCTCGAGTTCCGTCAATTCACGATAGGAAATGGCGTCGACCGGGACTCTCGCCACACCTGTAAGAAACCGGTAAACCGCAGGTTGAATCGAGAGGTTGTAGAGTAAACAGTTAGCCTGATGCGTGAGCCGCCTGACCCCGGTTTCACGTCTATCGGCGGGCTGCGGGGGCAGCGCGTTCGCTGCGGTTGAGCCAAGTGTCTGCAGCAGAACTCCGCCGCGCCGCAGTGATACCGGCTTGCCACGTCCGAAGCTGATGACAACCAGGTCGGCGCTGGAGCGGACTTGCATGTCCAGCGGGAAAGCGTGCGCGTGGTCTTCAATGAGTAGCGGTCCGTCGCTGCCGAGCATGCGGCGCAGTGCCTGGTCGTTCGACGGTAGCCCGAGAAATCTGATCGACAGTAAGGCAACCGTGTGCCGGGTGATGGACCTTTCCACGCTAACAGGGTCGAGCCAGGGTAGCTCCGGTAGCGTGTCCGCGAGCACCGGCTGCACGCCGGCGAAGACCGCGGCGCTCACGACATCCGGACACGCATAAGCCGGCATCACTACTTCGGGGCGCGTCGTCGTAGCACGATTTGCCGCAAGTTTCAGCGCTGCGGCCAGCGCCGCTGTTCCCGAGCCGTACCAGTGGGCGAGATACCCCGGAAACTGCAGGTTTGCCGCCGCGGACGCGGCCTTGTCCCCGGACGACCGCGGACTGATGCCCGGCAACGGTACGCGTTCACCTGCCGGGCGTAACTGACGCGGGATCATCATGCACAGGTCTTGCGAGCTGAATATTCTTCGAGCGGGCAGATCCCGGCAATTATTTCCGCCATGGCTGCCAATTCCTCCTGCGACACTGCGGTGAGCAATGGCAGGCAGAGAATCCGTTTGCTCAGCGCTTCTGCGACAGGCATGGCTGGCCCGGACCCGATGAACGGCAGTCGATTGAGCGTCGGATCAAAGTAGATATGGGGAATGAATCCCGCGCTGGTCAACGCAGCCATTGCAGTTTCGCGCAGCTCGGGCGTTGGAAATACGACCGGAAAAAAGGCGTGATTCACCCGTGCCAGTGGATTGAATTGTTGCAGGCCGGTTGCGCTGGATGCCAGCAGCAGCCGCAGTTTTTCGGCGCTCTGACGCCGGTGCGTCATCACCGCATCGATATCGTCCAGCAGGCACAATCCCACTGCCGCGTGCAACTCACTCAGCCGGCCATTGATACCCGGCGCCTGCACCTGGCCGTCGGCCGCCTGGCCATTGTTGACGGCCAACCGGGCACGCCGACAGTGTTCCGCGTCGCGCAGCACAACCGCACCGCCCTCAACGGTATGAAAAAGCTTGGTGGCGTGCAGGCTGAGTACCGACGCATCGCCGCAGGCAAGCACACTCCGGTCCAGGTAATCAACGCCGAAAGCGTGTGCCGCGTCGTAGATGCACAACAGTCCGCGACGGGCGGCTATCTGATCGATCGCCTCGATATCGCACGGGTTACCGAAGGTATGGGTGGCGAGAATGGCGCGCGTATTCCCGGTTATTGCCGCTTCGATTTTGCGCGGATCGATGTTATAGGTGCGGGCATCGATATCAGCGAACAGCGGAGTGAGCCCGAGCCAGGCGAGTGAGCTGACGGTTGTTACCCAGGAGAAGGGTGACGTGACAACCGAGCCTGACACTCCCAGCGCGTGCAGGGCGACCTGCAGTGCCAGCGTGCCACTGCTGGTTAGCACCAGGTACTCGACGCCGAGATAGTCGGCGAGCCGTTCCTCCAGCTCGCGCACCATCGGCCCGTTATTCGTCAACCAGCCGGACGCAAATATCTCCCTCGCCAGCTGTTCGAAGCGATCGCGGTTCGGCAAGTTGATCAGCGTTGACGCGCCTGCTGATGGCGTCGTTATGCGACGATCGGTTCCAGTGACGTGGCCATGCATGCAAGGTTATCCTCCATTTCTGCGGCACTTGGGAAAGTGAATAGTGCGTAACCCAATATATCTTTCGAGGATGTAAAGCGGCTCACCGCCGCGCCGGTCGACGTTGTCAGTTGCATATCGATCGTATAGGGATTCAGGTGTGGCGCCATTCGCAGCCCGCGCAGCTTGCCAGGCGATCTGGAATGAATCATCCACGAGGCGTGAAATCCCGGTGGTTTTTCCGGGCGGAGAGGCAATGTCACCGGTGCGCCGAGCGATTGCCGGATGACGATGTCCGCCATGTCGACCCCCGTGTGATGTTGAATGAGTAGCGGCAGGCAGTTACCGCCGGCGCGCGGCCCGATCTCGATCAACCACAGGTCACCGTTGTTATCGAACATGGCATCGAGATTGAAGACCAGGTTGTCAATGCCAAGTAACGCCATGAGCTGTTGCAGCCGCTCCAGCAGCATCTCCCGTCGTTCCGCGGCAAGGTGGCCCGGGAAGCTCTCGCCGACCGGCGCGTATGCCGAACACTCGCTATCGAAATGCTCATCGCCGAGGCAGGAAAAGGCGAGTTTTCCATCGACAACCACGCCATCGCCGGCGATCTGAGTGCCGTCCCGCTCTATCCACTGTTCAACGACCACACTTGCGCAGCGCGAGTAATGCTGCGCGTTACGGAAAGCCTGGCCCATGCCGGCGGCATCGTCGACACGGCTCACGCCTTTACTTCCGGATGAATCGGCCGGTTTGACCATCACCGGAAACCCCATGGAGCGCGCCACCTCGCACGCCTCTGGAAGATCGGCAGCAACGGCGAACCTGGGCGTATTAAAGCCGTGATCTCGCAAGAAAGCGCGAAAGAGAGCCTTGTTCGTCAGTACGTGGACTGCGGCCGGAGGGCATCCGGGAAGGCCCATCTGATCGGCGACATACGCCGCAGTCCACGCCGCGGGATCGGACGCAAACGCGATAATGCCGTCAATCCTCAATTTCCTGGCCAATGCGAGGACCGCTCGGTGGTCTGTCGTGCTGACGTTATAATACTCGTGCGCGAGCCGATGCCCCGGATTATGCGGCGCATAATCCACCGTGATCACCCGGTGACCCAGTTTGAGAGCACGCGAGATTACCGGCAGCTGGAATATGGATCCGCCGAGGATCAGCAACGTTGACAGATTTCCCCCTTGGCGCCCCGTAGGTATTTTTTATTTCAGGGCTACGGTTACTACTGCTTGTTTCAATCTAAACGCGGATCGGATTCCCGTCAATAAACGCGTGCTCGACCGGTTGGCCCCAGGTGCGATCCGGTGCTAACGGCCGATGAGGATGACGAACCGCCGAACTTCGGATATTTGTGCGGCCTTTGCCGGGAAGGTTTTGATTTCCCAGTAACTTGCAAGCCGGCGTCCGCGCAGTTTTTTGTTTTGCCGCAACGACTTAAGGTGTGCGGGCGTTGTTAACTGCGTGCGGTGGTTTACATCGGGGTCGCCAGGGGGCTCATGCCCCGGACTCCATTTCATTCCGTCCGGGCTAGGCCTTCTTTCGCGCTTGATGCTCCGCAGTCTTTTTGATCGCGCGCGCCGGTTTGATCACCTGTTTATCCAGCAGCAGGTTCAGCGTGTAGCGGATGCCGAAGCCGGTGGTGTCGGTCGGCACGTGCGCCAGCCCGCCTTTGTTACTGCTGGCGCTCAGGTCGATGTGCAGCCACGGGATATCGTTGCCGACGAAGCGGCTCAAGAAACGCGTCGCGAGTATATGATCCGCCGTGCCGTCGAGCGCGCATTGCTTGATATCGGCGATGTCGCTGTCCAGTGCCTTGTCGTAATCGGCATCGGTCGGAAACGGCCAGACGCGCTCGCCGCTGTCGCGCCCGGCGGCAATCACGTCGACAAGCATCTCGTCGCGATTGGTAAACGCGCCGCTGTAGGCGGTGCCCAGCGCATGTACGCAGGAACCGGTCAGCGTTGCGTAATCGATGATCAGGTCCGGTTTGGCTTGTGAGGCGATCGCCAGCGTATCGGCCAGCACCATGCGGCCCTCGGCATCGGTATGCACCACTTCAATCGTCGTGCCGTTACTCGCCGTCACGATGTCGTTTGGCTTGTAGGCCTTGGGGCCGACGTGGTTCTGCGCCAGCGCGAGCCAGCAGTCGACGGCGATGTCGGCCTTGATCCCGGTAAGCGCCAGCAGCGTACCGAGCGCAACTGCGCTGCCGGCCATGTCTTCGTGCATGCCGTACATGAACTTCGCCGGTTTCACGTTGACCCCGCCGGTGTCGTAACAAATGCCCTTGCCAACCAACGCCAGTTTTCGTTTGGCATGGCGCGGCCGGTATTGCAGATGCACGATGCCGGCATCCGCCTCGGCGCTGCCCTGCGCAACGGCGAGAAATGCGCCGGCCTTTTTGCGCTTTAATGCGGCGGTATCGAGAAACTGCATGCGCCAGCCGTGTTGCCGGGCGAGTGTCGCAATACGTTTGCGATACATCGCCGGCGTCAGCTCGTTCGACGGCAGTATCGTCAGCTCGCGCGCAAGATTATTACCGGCCGCCTCGGCCAGGGTACGGGCAAGATCGATTTGTTTGCTCACACCGTGCAGTGCGACCGTGGCCAGGCGCTTCGGTTTCGGTTGCTTGCTTTTGAATTGCGGCAGCTCGGCCGATGCGGCGAGTAGCGCCGCCACCAGCGCCTGCGCCGCGTGTTCGGTGTCGGCGGATTCCAGCCCGGCGAACAGCACATCTATATTGGCGGGGTCAGCGCCGAGCAGCGCCGCAACCGCCTTGCGTGCCAGTGTCAGCCGTTGGAACGCGCTGCTGTCCGCTGCCAGCCAGATGCACGCCACCCGGGTACCGGTACCGTTCGGCAGCTCCGTCACGAACGGCTCCGTCGTACCCGCCCGGTCACCGAGGCGCTCAAAACGCTTCTTAATGATGTTTCGGTACGCAAACACCGGCCAGGCCGGTTTGGCGTCGCTACACGGCAATACCACGATCAACGCGTCAATAGAATCAACGGCCTTTTCGGCCGGCGCGTTCAGGTTCTGTTTTACCTTGATTTTCATTTAGAATATGCCGGGTTCGCCTTGACCAAGGCCATTAAAACACAGATCATATCGCGCTCACGCGATTTCTTGTATCCAAGGTAAGCCGTCTCATGAATAACACTGATAAGAAACGGCTGCTCCGCGACATGCTGTTTTCCCGGCGTTTCGAGGAGCACTGTTACGTAGGCTATGTCGAGCGCAAAATCGGCGGATTCCTGCACCTGTATCCGGGTCAGGAAGCCTGCGCCCATGGCGTGATGGCGGCGGCAAAGCCGGGATTCGATTATGTGATTACCGGCTACCGGGATCACGTCCACGCCATGCTGAGCGGCGCCGACCCCAAGGCGGTCATGGCCGAGCTATACGGCAAAGAAACCGGCACCTGCAAGGGCCGTGGCGGCTCCATGCATATATTTGATGTCGAGCACCGCTTCATGGGCGGCTATGCGCTGGTCGGCGGGCCGTTTCCGCTGGCGGCCGGCATGGCCAAGGCCATCAAGCTGAAGGGCGGAGAAGAGATCGCGATCTGCTTTCTCGGCGATGCCGCCAACAACCAGGGCAGCTTTCATGAGGCGCTGAACATGGCATCGGTCTGGAAATTGCCGGTGCTCTATGTCTGCGAAAACAACCTGTACGGCATCGGCACGCGCATCGACCGTTCGACGGCGGTGCTGGATCAATACAAGCGCGTCGCCGGTTACAACATTCCGTCCGAACAGGTCGACGGCCAGGACATCGAGATCGTCTACAAGGCCGCGCAGAAAGCGGTCGATCATGTCCGTTCCGGCAAGGGACCGTATTTTCTCGAGCTGATGACCTACCGCTATCGCGGCCACTCGATGTCCGATTCCAACACCTACCGCTCCAAGGACGAAGAGAAGGAATGGATCGAGCGCGACCCGATCAATATCCTGCGCGAGCGTTTGATCAAGGCCAAGGTGCTGACGATGGCCGAGTTCAAGGCGATGGACAAAGAAATACTCGATGAAATAGACAACCAAATCGTGCCGTTCGCCGAACAGTCGCCGGAACCGGACGTTGCCGAACTGGAGAAGTATCTGTTCGCCGAGAACGATCCCTGGGTAACGGGCGGTGCACAGGGAGGGGCGAGCTGATGGCCGAGATACGCTTCTGGGAGGCGATCCGCCGTGCCCACGATGAAGAGATGGCGAACGATCCGCTGGTGATCGCGATGGGTGAAGATATTGGTGTGGCCGGTGGTACCTACAAGGCGACGCAAGGCCTGTACGACAAATACGGCCCTGAAAGAATTATCGATACGCCGATTTCAGAGAATGGCTACACCGGCCTCGGTATCGGCGCGTCGTTTCTCGGCGTGCGGCCGATTATCGAGATCATGTCCGTCAACTTCGCGTGGCTGGCGCTGGACCAGATTGCCAATTCCGCGGTCAAGGTGCGTTACATGTCCGGCGGCCAGCTGACGGCGCCGGTCGTGATCCGCTCGCCGGGCGGCACCGCGCATCAGCTGGGCGCGCAGCATTCGGCGCGCATGGAAAAGGTCTTCATGGGCATTGCCGGTCTGCGCGTCGTCACGCCGTCGAACCCGCGCCAGGCCTATGGCATGCTGAAGTCGGCCGTGCGCTGCAACGACCCGGTGTTCATCTATGAACACGAGCTGATGTACAACATGAAGGGCGAGGTGCCCGACGCCGAATTCTTCCATCCGCTGGTAGGCTCGGAGGTCGCGCGCGAGGGCAAGGATGTGACACTGTTCGGTTACAACATCTCGGTGCACTGGTGTCTGGAGGCGGCGAAGCTGCTGGCCGACAAGCACGGCATCAATTGCGAAGTTGTGGACCTGTACTGCTTAAGCCCGCTGGATCGCGCCGGCATAAAAAAGTCGGTGTCGAAGACGCATCGCGCGGTGATCGTCGAAGAGGCCGAACCGGCCGTCGGTGTAGGCGCCGAGGTCATGGCGATTATCAACGAAGAATGTTTCTTCGAACTCGATGCCGCGCCGAAACGCGTCTCCGCCGTCAATATCCCGATCCCCTACAACCACGCCCTCGAAAAAGCCACGATCCCGCATGCCAAGGATGTCGTGAAGGCGGTGCGGGCGATGATGGGGAAGTAAAGGTATTAGTGACGGTAGTAACCGCCGGCTGAATAGTGATCCCCTCACCCCGCCCTCTCCCTGTGGGAGAGGGGGAAAGACAGGGTGGGGCGCAACCAGTCTGAATTTGGTATTGGTGAATAATTCGAAAGCGTCCCTTCTCCTTTGGGGAGAAGGACACGACTGCATGGATGCAGGAGGTACGAGCCCATGGATGGGCGAGGTAGAGTCGTGCCGGGAGCAACGACCGAGAGCAACGCAGGAGCAGTTGCCGAGGATGAGGGAGTTAACTAGAAGTTTGTTCCGTCACCCCGACCCTCTACCCCCAGGGTATAAATCCCTAAGGGAGAGGGGGAACACGCGTAGGATGGGTGCAGCCGCAGGCGCAACCCATCAAAACACTGGATTCCTGCTTGTGCAGGCACGACTAGCAACGGCAGAACTAAAAAGATAACTAGCTGACCCGATGTCTCAACCCTACACCATCAAAATGCCGCAGCTCTCCGACACGATGACCGAAGGTGTGGTCGTGAGCTGGGAGAAGAACATCGGCGACAGGATCGAGCGCGGCGACATCGTCGCGACCGTCGAGACCGACAAGGCCATCATGGATGTCGAGGTGTTCCGCGAGGGCTGGCTGTCTGGTCCGCGCGCGGCCGTCGACAGCGTCGTGCAGGTTGGTGGCGCGCTAGCCTATCTGGTCGCCAGCGCGAACGAGGTTGTCGCGGAAGCCGGCGAGGCGCTGGTGGCGTCCGGCGATGAAGAAGCATCCGAAGCACCCGCCGTCGCACCGGCCAGCGCCGCACCGCAGGCATCCGCCGAACCCGCAGGCGTCACCCACATAATCAAAATGCCGCAGCTGTCGGACACGATGACCGAAGGTGTTGTCGTTGAATGGCAGAAGCAGGTTGGCGACAAGATCGAACGCGGCGACATCGTCGCCAGCGTCGAGACCGACAAGGCGATCATGGACGTCGAGGTGTTTCGCGAGGGTTTTCTGTCCGGCCCGCTGGCCGAGGCCGACAGCGTGATTCCGGTCGGCGCGGCGATGGGTTATCTGGTCGAGGCCAAGGCGCAGGTGCAGAGCGGCGCGATGGCGCCCGTCGCCGCTGTGGCCGCAGAGCCGCAGAAGAAAAAGAAGACCGCCGCGCCGTCATCATCGGCGACTACAGCCGGCACGCGTCCCGCGCCGCGCCCGAAGAGCAAGCTCGCGACACCGTACGCGCGCAAACTCGCCGGCCAGACGGGCGTCGATCTCAACATGCTGGCCGGCAGCGGCCCGCGCAACGTGATCGTCGGTACCGACGTGCAACGCACTGCGCCGGCCGCGCCGGCGGGCGCGGCGTTCCCGGTCGTTGAAGTGCCCGGTGCCGGCCGGCCGATGACCTCGCTTGAGCGCAACATTGCGCAGGCCATGAGCGGCGCGCTAAGCATGCCGACGTTCCGCGTCAGTCTGAACGCGCAACCCACGGCACTGATCAGCGCGGCGAAGAAGGCCGGCATCTCGGTCTCGGTCGCGATCGCCAAAGCCTGCGCGCTGGCCATGCAAAAACACCCGAACATGAACTGGGCCTACCAGCCGGTCGACAAACTTGTCGAGCGCGCCAACGTCGATATCGGCGTCGCTGTCGCCGCCGACGATGGCGGCCTGGTGGTGCCGATACTGCGTAACTGTGAATCGCGCACGCTCAAGGAACTGAACACGGACTGGAGTGACCTCGTCCCGCGCGCGCGCAAGCGCCGCCTGAAGCCGGCCGAATTTCAAAATCCGACGTTCATGGTATCGAACATGGGCATGCTCGGTGTGACGTACTTCGATGCAATTCCAACGCCGGGCACGGCCGCGATACTCGCGATCTCTTCAGCCGACGAGCGGGGCATGCCGCTCACGATCACCGCGGATCACCGCGTCGTTAACGGAGCGGATGTGGCCATGTATCTGAACACACTCAAGCAGTACATCGAACAGCCGGACGGCTGGATGGGCCCAAGCGGTCCGGCGATACCGGCCGGCAAGTGGGACTATGACGTCGTCGTCATCGGTGGCGGCCCCGGCGGCGAAGACTGCGCCCGCGAACTCGTCGAGCACGGCCTCAAGGTCGCGATGATCAACGACTCGTCGTTCCCCGGCGGCGAATGTCTGTGGCGCGGCTGCATTCCGTCCAAGGCGTGGCGCGCCGCGGCCGATCGCATGCGCGATCGCGCGCACGACGCGCGCCTCGGCGTGAAAGGCACCAACGTTGCAAAGCTCGACTGGAAAGTGCTCGAAAAAACCCGCCGTGGCGTGCTCGAAACGCGCGGCGACATGGCGCTGAAGACCGACACCGGCGTCAAGATCAAAGTCATCCAGGGCTTTGCACGGTTTGAAAACGACCACACCGTGTTCGTCGACACCTCCGGCAACCGCAAAGACCCGCACGCGCGCGCGCCGCAAGGTAACGGCAACAAGGGGCAACGCATCACCTTCGGCGCGGCCGTGATTGCCACCGGTGCACCGCCGTTCGTGCCGCCGGTATCCGGTGCGAAAGAAGGGCTCGCGTCCGGCGGCGTGCTGACATCCGATACGGTCTGGTTCCTGAGCAAGGCACCGAAAAAACTCGCCGTTGTCGGCGGAGGCGCGATCGGTGTCGAGATGGCGCAGATATTCCAGGACTTCGGCGCGCAGGTCACATTGATAGAAGTGCAGGATCGGTTGCTCGCCGAGGTCGAACCGGAGATCGCCACCAACCTTGCCAAGATACTCAACGACGACAAGCGTCTGACCGTGCACACCTCCGCGAAGGTCGAGAAGATCAGCGGCAAGCCGGGCAAGATGGAGCTTACTTACAAACCCGCCGGCGGCCGCGCGAAGAAGCTTGCGTGTGATTACGTGATCATGGCGACCGGCAAGCGCCCGGTGCTCGATCCGCTGAACCTCGACGTCGCCGGCGTGCAAAGCGAAAAGGGCCTGATCAAGGCCGACGCGTCGTGCCGCACCAACGTGCCGCACATCTTCGCGGTCGGCGATGTCATCGGTGGCTACATGCTCGCGCATACCGCCGCCACGCAGGGCCGCGTCGCCGCGGCGACGATCAGCGGCGAGTCCGCGCGCTACGACCAGGACAAGGATTGTGGCGTGATCTTCACGCGTCCGCAGGCCGCATTCGTCGGCCTGTCGGTGGAACAGGCCAAGGCAAAAAACATCGACGCCGTCGAAGTGAAAATGCCGATGAGCATCGACGCCAAGGCCATGATCACCGGAGAAACGCTCGGCATGATCAAACTCGTCGCCGACAAGGCCAGCCGCCGCATCATCGGCGTGCATTTCCTCACCGACCATGCCGACACGCTGATCGGCGAGGCCGTCATGATGGTTGCGGGCCAACTGACGCTCGACCAGGTCGCCCACGCCATTCACCCGCACCCGACCCAGACCGAACTCTTCGGCGAAATGGCCCGACGGTTGCTGTCGCGTTTGCGCCGCTCACAGAAGGTTGCGGCGAAGAAATAGCGGATTGTCCACGGCCGGGAAAGCCCGGGCCTTGAACGACGATTCGGTGGTATTACCCACCTGTTATTTCGAGCCTGGTCCCGAGCGCAGCGAGGGGGCGGGCGAGAAATCCATGTCTCGAACGAAGGTGAGAGACCTTTTTTTCGAACGGATGTTCGAGACACGGATTTCTCCCGGCAACTGCTCCTGCGTTGCTCTACCCTCCGCCATCCATGGCGGTCGCCTGCGGTCGAAATGACACCGATCCAGGTCGGAATGATACCGACCCAAATTGGGTTAACTCCGTGATGCCCGCCTTATAACGGTGATCACTCCCCAAACGCGTCGAAGCTAAGCGACGCCCGGCCGGTAACCCGGTGCCAGCCGCCAATATCTCACACCCTGATCTCCCCGGGTTTACACGGCGGCCAGGAAAAGCCAATATGGCCGGCAGTGGTTGTTCGATCCGGGAAGAGGTATGTCCAGGCGGTCACATACGACGGTAACGGAAATATTTGCCGCGCTGGCGCCGTCCGGGCTGGGGGTCGTCCACGGAAATCTGGCCGGCACGATTCTCGACGTCAATCCATCCTACTGCGCAATGCTCGGTTATCCCCGCGCCGAGCTGATCGGGCGCAGCTTCACTGAAATTACCCATCCTGACGATATCCGTCACAACATCGACGGTCTGAGCGAGCTGGTAATCGGGAATATCCCCAGTTACCGCGTTGAGAAACGTTACCTGTGCAAGGACAACACCGTTATCTGGGCGTCGGTGCTCGTGATACCGATCAAAGGAGACACCGCCGCCCCCGACAGCCTGCTGTGTCTTGTCGAAGACATCACGGCTCACAAGCGGCTCGAAAACGACAAACAGGCGATCGAGCTGCGCTACCAGACGCTCTTCAGCCAGTTGCCGGACAGTGTCGTGCTGATTAATAGCGATTACCGCGTCATCGGCTTCAACGACGAGGCGCTGCGTGTCTACGAATACTCGGCCGAGGAGATGCTGCAACTGCGGGTCAAGGATTACTCGCTGGCCTTCAACGAAGCTCAGATACAGGAAATCATGCAGCGGCTCATGGCGACCGGCAGGCAGGATTTCATGTCCCGGCACAAAACGAAAAGCGGGCGCATTCTCGACGTAAAAGTGTCAATTCGCACCATCACCCTGCCCGACGGCCAGATCATTTTCCAGTGTGTGTTCCACGACATCACCGCACTCAAGCAGGCCGAGCGCGCGCTGATGCAGGAAAAGGCTAACCTGAATGCCATCCTGGACAATATTCCGCATCTGCTGTGGCTGAAGGATACCGAAGGGCGTTACATCGCAGTCAATATGCCACACGTGATATCGGCTGGAAGAACGGATCCGCAGGAAATACTGGGCAAAACGGACCTCGATGTCTGGCCGCGGGAGCTGGCGGAAAAATTCCGTGCGGACGATGCCGAGGTCATGGCGACGCGCAAACGAAAACAGATCGAAGAATACGTGGTGGATAAGGGCCGCCACATCTGGGTCGAGACCAACAAGACGCCGATCCTCGACAAGGACGGCAATGTGCTCGGCACGGTTGGATTCGCGCGCGATATCACCGCGAGCAAGCAGGCCGCGGAGGCCTTGCAGCAAAGCGAGGAACGGCTGCGGCAGGCGACCCGCGCGTCCCGCAGCGGCATCTTCGATCATGATCACGTCACCGGCACGCTCTACTGGTCTCCCGAGCTGCGGGACATCTACGGCCGCGCGCCCAATGACCCGGCGACGTTCGATGCCTTTGTCGCGCATGTTCATCCGGACGATCGCGAGCGAGTCATGACGAGTATCCGCAATGCCCACGATCTAGCCACTGCCGAGGCCGACGGACTGTTTGTCGTCGAGTTCCGGCTGGTGCGCACCGACGGCACGATACGCTGGGTGATCGCGCGTTCACAGGCCGTGTTCGAAGGTCAGGGAGCCGCGCGCCGCCTGGTGCGTACCGTCGGCGCCATCGTCGACCTCACCGAGCGCAAGCAAATGGAGAACGCGCTGCGCGAAAGCGCAGGGCGCCTCGCACTCGCCACGCGCGCGGGTGGCGTCGGTATCTGGGACTGGAATGTCGACAGCGGCAAACTTATCTGGGGCGACAGCATGTTTCCGCTCTACGGCATACGTCGCGAGGAATTCTCGGGCGATTACGAAGCATGGCGCTGCCGCGTGCATCCGGACGATATTGCGCAGGCGGAAGCCGACGTACAGGCCTGTCTACGGGAACCGAATCCCTTCGATACCGAGTTCCGCATCGTCCGGCCGGACGGCGCAATACGGCACATCAAGGCCCATGGCGAAATTGTGTGTGACGAGCATGGCCGCGTGCAGCGTCTGGTCGGCACCCACTGGGACATCACCGAGCTCAAGCGAATCGAAGCGGCGATGCGCGAAAGTCACGAGCGACTCGAACAGGCGCTGGACGCGAGCAATACCGGTACCTGGCGCGTCGATTTGCGCACTAACATCGACACCCGCGATGCCTCGTTGAACCGCATGCTTGGCCTGCCGGCGGAGCCGAGCACGCAGCCGCTGGAAGACTGGTTTTCCCATATGCATCCGGACGACGTGCCGGAGATACGCCGGGCCTGGGATCTGGGTCTCGAATCAGGCGCCTATGACACAGAGCATCGACTGATACGTCGCGACGGCACGGTGTTCTGGGTACACGATCGCGGCGTTATCGTGCGCGGCCGTGCCGGCAAGCCCCGTTACGCAATTGGCGCGGCCATGGACATCACCGAGCGCAAGCAGGCCGAAGAGAACATGCGGCTGGCGGCGTCGATCTACGAATCCAGCATGGAAGCCATCATGGTGACCGACGAGCGCAACCGCATCGTCGACATCAACCCGGCTTTCACGCGCATCACCGGCTATACATTGGCCGAGGTCGCCGGCCAGAACCCGAGCCTGTTGCAGTCCGGCCGGCACGACGACGCGTTTTACCGTGAGATGTGGCGCGGCATTCTCAACGACGGCCACTGGCAGGGCGAAATCTGGGACCGGCGCAAGAACGGCGAGGTGTACGCCAAATGGGTCAACATCAGCGTCATCCCCCATGCCGACGGCAGTGTCTACCGCCATATCGCGCAGTTTTCCGACATCACCGAAAAGAAGCGCCAGGACGAACTGATCTGGACGCAGGCCAATTATGATCCGCTGACCAACCTGCCCAACCGCCGGTTGTTCCAGGACCGTCTGGAAATGGAGATCCGCAAGTCCCACCGCACCGGTTCGCCAATTGCGCTGTTATTGATCGATCTCGATCGCTTCAAGGAAATCAACGACACGCTGGGACACGCCAAGGGTGACGTGCTGCTGATCGAGGCCGCACGCCGCATCAGCGCCTGCGTGCGCGATGCCGATACGGTCGCGCGCCTCGGCGGTGATGAGTTCACGGTGATCCTGCCTGAATTCGGCGACACGGACGACGTCGAGCGCGTCGCGCAGGAAATCATTCAGGAACTGAACAAGCCCTTTTGCCTCGGCAGCAAAGACTTCGGTTATATCTCCGCGACCGTCGGCATTACGCTGTGCCCCGATGACGCGCAGGACTTCGACAGCCTGATGAAACACGTCGACCAGGCTATGTACCGCGCGAAAGGCGAAGGGCGCAGCCGCTTCGGTTACTTCACGCCATCGATGCAACAGGAAGCACAGGAGAAGCGCGCGCTGACCGATGATTTGCGGCACGCGCTGACAAAGGGCGAGCTTCGCGTGTTCTATCAACCCATCATCGACATGAAGCACCGCAAGATCGTCAAGGCCGAAGCGCTGTTGCGCTGGCAACATCCCGTGCGCGGCATGATCGAGCCCGAAGTGTTCATTCCGCTGGCCGAAGAATCCCGGATGATCGCCGACATCTGCGAATGGGTATTTCAGGATGCCTGCGTCAACATTGACCAGTGGCGCAAGCAGTTCGGCGACATCATCCAGGTCAGTATCAACAAATCGCCGGTACAGTTCGAGCTTCCCGTCGTCAAGCAGTGGTCGAAAATTCTGGAAGACCTTGGCCTGCCGGGCGACAGTATCACCGTGGAAATCACCGAGGGATTGCTGCTCAAGGAATCGCCCAAGGTCAAACAGCGCCTGCTGGAATTCAGAAACAACGGTATCGAAGTATCGATCGACGACTTCGGCACCGGCTTCTCGTCGCTGTCGTACCTGAAACAATTCAACATCGACTACCTCAAGATCGACCGCTCGTTCGTGCACTACCTGCCCGGCAACGACAACGACATCGCGCTGGTCGAGGCCATCATCGTCATGGCCCGCAAGCTCGGCATCCGCACCGTTGCCGAAGGCATCGAAACCCAGGCACAGCACGACCTGCTCGCCTCCTTCGGCTGCGACTACGCCCAGGGATTCCTCTATTCCCCCGCCGTGCCGTCACGGGAGTTTGTGCGGTTGCTGGAGAGTTGATGGAAAAGCGGGCCGTGGCCCGCCGTCGCGCCAGCGCCGCGCGCAAAACGGTCGCCGCGAAGAAATAAAAGACCATCGTCATTCCCGCGAACGCGGGAATCCAGCTTTTTTCCAAACCAGCAAACTCTGGATTCCGGGTCGGCGCTATGCGCCGCCCGGAATGACAGTTGCGAGTTCTGATGGGTTACGCCTGTGGCTCCACTCATCCTACAAATCGCGGATCCTGCTCTCCCTCAGGGATTTATGCCTTGCGGGTATCGGGTTGGGGTGAGGGAGTCATTTGATAATGTAGTTATCCCTTGCATGCTCGCCGGCCGGCCTTACACCCGCACGATCTGCTCGATCACACCGGCGCCGTCATCCAGCAGGAAGCGCAGAAATGCCGCCGCGGCCGGTGACAAATGCCGGTCTTTCGGGTGAACGATGTACCAGCGATCGACGAGCGGAAATCCATGCACATTGAGCATCACCAGTTCACCGCGCGCGCACTCGCGCGCGACGCAGTACTGCGACAGCACCGACAGACCCATATTGCTCGCCACCGCCTGCTTCAGCGCTTCGTTGCTGCTCAGCTCCATGCCGATGTTCAAGGTGATGGCCTTGCTCTCCAGAAACTTTTTCAGTGCGATACGCGTACCGGACGTCGGTTCCCGCAGCAGAAACGTCTCGTTCAGCAGCGCATCCATCGTCAGATGCTTACGCTTAGCGAGCGGATGATGGGCGGAAGCGACGATGACGAGCGGGTTTTTGATAAATGGAATAGCTTCGACCTCGATATTTTTCGGCACCTGATCGAGCAGGTACAGGTCGTCGGAATTGTCTTTCAGGCGTCGAAACAGATTTTCGCGCTCAAGGATGCTCAGGGAAAAATTTACCTGCGGATAAAACTGCTTGAACGCCCCGACCAGCACCGACACAAAATATTCGGTGGTCGTCACGCCGGATATTCTGAGTGTGCCGCTCACCGTTTCGATGCGGTTTTCGATACGCGTATCGAAACGCGTCACCGCTGTGAATATCTCGCGACACGTGGTCAGAAACGCATGGCCCTCGTAGGTCAGGTGCACCTGACGCCCGACCTGTTCGAACAAGCGTGTATTCAGCGATTCTTCCAGTCTCTTCATCTGCATGGAAACGGTCGGCTGCGTGATGTGCAGCTCGCGCGAAGCGGCGGTGAAGTTACCGAGGTTCGCGACACACTCGAATACCTGCAGTTGGCGAAAGGAAACATTCTTGAAATTGCGCGGTGAGAGATTCATCTGATGTGGTCTGCCTTGTTACTCATAGCTTGATGGTTATGTGTCCGATGTGAATATGTCATTGGATATCGCCCGCGCAAAAGGGCATTGTGCTCACCTGCTCAGTCGAGCAGCCTGTGGACAGGCCCCTGACAGGAGCCGATTCATGGATAGACGTAATGGAGAAAAGAACGTGAACACGATTAAATGGCATTTCAATTTTAACCCGAATTTGGGCAACGTGGACCGGTTTGCGCGGTTTCTTATCGGGACGGCAGTGATAGTGGCGTTCCTGCTTGCCGCGCCGGAGTTTGCCGGTTGGATGGTTATCCTGCCCTTGCTGGCGATACCGACGATTATCAGTGCGATTATCGGCTGGGACCCGGCTTACTCATTGTTCAAGAGCCTGGCCTTCCCCGGAATCAAGGCCAAGTCAGCCACCGCGGCCGCGTGACCCGGGACGCCAATGCACGCCGTATAGACCGCACCGCCATGTGAACGTTCGGTCCATACGCGAGGATCAGAGAAACAGGCCTTGCGCCTGTTTCTCTGATCCTCGTTCGGGTGGTTGGACTGATGGATTGCAGATGCGCTACCCGATGCACTGCGATCGCCACCAGTGACCGATCAATTGCCAACACCCAACACGACACAATAGCTAACACGTCGGCAATATCATTAGCGTGTCGCTCGCGTAATCGCCGGCCAACTAAACCTCGACGCGATCGCCTGCGCGATCCAGCCGCCCCCGGCCACCTCTGGATTCCGGGTCTCGACCATTAGTTCCAGACATGGTCTCGGTCCTTGCTCCCGGCACGACTCTACCTCGCCCATCCGTGGACTCGTACGCTGCGCGCCGCCCGGAATGACAGTCGCGGGTTCTGATGGGTTACGCCTGCGGCTCCACCCATCCTACAAATCGCGGATCCTGTTTTTACCCCCTCTCCCTCAGGGTGAGGGGGTCAATTCATCGTTGCGGTAAATTCGCCTCGTTCCCGGCAGTACCTCCATGCGTTGCCCTCGTTCGCCGCTCGCGGCATGACGCTCTTGTTACCAACCCCGCCGTGCCGGTTGTCACAACCGCGCGGATCGTCGAGAATCACCTCAGGAAGCTCTGATTAAGTGTCATTTCGAGCCCTGTCCCGAGCATCGCGAGGGAGCTGGCGAGAAATCCGGGTAGTAAACGCTCCGATGCGAGTCCACCGCATCAACCTTCCGCCATCCATGGCGGTCGCCTGCGGTCGAAATGACAAGAAGCCACTTGATCAGGATTTCCCTCATTCATTAAAGGCCACGATATATGACCGCCACACTGATTCGAATTCTGCTCCTTGCCGTCATCGCCAGCGGTGTGCTGGCCAACGCGCACGCCGCGCCCGGCGATGAGACCGCGGCCGCGCCAACCGCAGAAACCGCGGCCAGCCCGGGCAATTGGCCGCATCTCGATGTACTGGTCACCACCATCAACGCCAAAAGCCAGGAGCTCTCCGGGCGGCGGCGGGATCTGGCTGCCACTCGGGATGCGCAGGAGCGCGAGCGCATCGCCAAAGACGTCGAGCAACTGGAGCTCGATCTGGAATCGTTACAGACCGCGTGGGAAATGATGGCGACCGGCGGGGCGGACCTCAGCCTGTTCGGTGTAAAAACCGAAACGGCATTCAACTGGCGCACCGAATTGCAGTCCGTGTTCGAGCCGATACTCGTCGAGCTGAAACGGCTCACCGAGCGGCCGCGCAAGATCGAGCGGTTGCGTAGCGAGCAGAACTATTATCAACAACGCCTGGATACCGCCGAAACCGCGCTGCAAAGCATCACGCAATACCGCGAAAGCGCGCCGTCGCCCGTGTTGAGAACGGCCTTCGCCACGCTGGAAGAACGCTGGCGCAAGCGCCGCGACGATCTGCAAAGCCGCGTCCAGCTCGTCAACTTTGAACTGCAGGAGATGTTCGCGCCCGGCAAACAATCGCGGCGCGATCCGATAGCTGCGCTCAAGGAGCTGTTGTCGGGGCGCATATTAAATCTGCTGATTGCCGCTGCGGCGATGTTGCTGGTCTATCTGCTGTTGCGCGGCGCGGCGCATCTCTACAACAAAATCCGCGCCCGCCAACCGCGCCGCCGCAGTGTGATGGCGCGCGCCACGGGCCTGTTGCTAAACCTGGCCACCACGCTGCTGGTATTGTTCGCCGGCATGGCCGTGTTGTACATGCAGGGTGACTGGCTGTTGCTCGGGCTGTTTATTATCCTGCTGGTCGGCGCCGCGTGGGCGATACAACGCTCGTTGCCGCACTACATCGTCGAAGCCAAGCTGATGCTCAACATGGGATCGGTGCGCGAAGGCGAGCGGCTGATCTATCGCGACCTGCCGTGGCAGGTCAAGACACTGAATTTTTTCACCACGCTGGTCAATCCGCTGCTGGACGGCGGGCAATTGAAAATACCGGTGCGCGAACTCGTCAGCTACAACTCGCGCGAGAGCGACCCCGGCGAGTCGTGGTTTCCGACCAAAACCGGCGACTTCGTCATGCTCGCCGACGGCAGCTTCGGGCAAGTTATCGCGCAAACGCCGGAACAGGTGCAGTTGAAAGCGCTCGGCGCCACCAGAACCTACCGCACCGCCGCGTTTCTTGAACAGAGCCCGCGCAACCTGTCACAACAGGGCTTTTCGCTGGCCGTGATCTTCGGCTTGGACTATCAGCACCAGCAACACATCACCACCGCGATACGCGACACCTTCGAACAGGAACTCACCGCCGGACTGCGCCAGACCGATATCGCGCCGCACCTGACGAGTCTGTCCGTGGAATTCAGCGCGGCCGGCGCGTCGTCACTGGACTTCGTCATCATCGCTGTCTTCACCGGCGAAGCCGCCGGCCAGTACTTTAGAATCCAGCGCCTGCTGCAACGTCTGGCGGTTGAAGCCTGCAACAAACACCAGTGGGTAATACCCTTCAATCAGATCACCGTGCATCAGGCCTTGGAGAACACCGCAACGTGAAGAAATGCAGGTTCGTCATCCAGGTCTTTGCCTGCGCGGCGCCAAGCCTGTGAAACGCAGATCGGGAATCCAGAAATCAATCCAGGGAAGCTCTGATCAAGTGTCACTTCGAGCCCTGTCCCGAGCGGAGCGAGGGAGCTTGCGAGAAATCTTACCGAAAGGAGCAATCCTGTGGTGAAGGAGCGCCGTTACTTCGTCTACCTCCTCACCAACTGGAGCAACGAGGTGATGTATGTGGGCATGACCAACGACATCATTCGCCGCGTCTACGAGCATAAGACCAAAACCGTCAAAGGCTTCACAGAAAAATACAACGTGCACAAGCTCGTCTACTTCGAGGAAACCTCAGACGTGGCTGCCGCCATCGGACGCGAAAAGGAAATCAAGAAATGGCGGCGGGAAAAGAAAAATGCATTGGTCATGCAGACCAATCCGGAATGGCGCGACCTTGGGGGTGAGATCGGTGTCCCTGCCCGTCATCTCGAACCTCCCTGTCATTTCGAGCCCTGTCCCGAGCGGAGCGAGGGATCTAGCGAGAAATCCTGGCGCAGCGAGAAATCCTGATGTCTGGAAAAGATTCCTCACTTTCGTTCGGAAAGGTCCCTCTCGTTCGTTCGGGATAAAGATTTCTCCCGTTGGTCGAAATGACAGCCCCGTCAATTGCACCCTTTGCGCTGAGCCCCAATCCCGCCGTGCTATCATTTCCCCCTCATTGGACCCCAGCACCAACCAAGGACGTCACATGAAAAATCTCACCGCCGTTTTGTCCGCCGCCATCTTTTCAGCGTTAACACTCGTCACCACCCCGGCCAGCGCCGCCGACGACACCGCTGTCGCACTTGCCAAAATACTGGCCGGCGACCATCGCTCCGCCGAAAACAAGGCGCGCGACCAATACCGCCACCCGATCGAAACGCTGGAGTTCTTCGAAGTCAAAGGCGACATGACCGTCGTCGAAATCGTCCCCGGCGGCGGCTGGTATACCGAAATCCTCGCGCCGTTTTTAAAAGACAAAGGCACCTACTATGCCGCCGGTAACGATCCGGAATCGCACAGCAAATTTTCCCGAGAAAGCGCTGAAAGTTTCAAAAAGAAAATGGCATCCAGCGCCATCTACAGCAAGGTCAACATCACCGTGCTGGAGCTACCCAAACAGACCACCATCGCCCCGGCAGGTAGCGCCGACAGAGTGCTGACGTTTCGTAACATCCATAACTGGATGAACGCCGGCACCGCCGATGAAGTATTCGCCGCCATGTACAAGGCACTCAAACCCGGCGGCATACTCGGCGTGGTAGAACACCGCGGCGACCCGAATGTTGCACAAGACCCCAAGGCAGGCTCGGGCTATGTCAACCAGGACTACGCCATCAAGCTCGCCGAAAAAGCCGGCTTCAAATTTGTGGCCAGCAGCGAAATCAACGCCAACCCCAAAGACACCAAGAACTACAAAAAAGGCGTCTGGACACTCCCCCCGACCCTCGCACTGAAAGACAAAGACCGGGACGTCTACCTCGCCATCGGCGAAAGCGACCGGTTTACGCTGAAGTTTGTGAAGCCGGGGGAATAACGCAGTCATTGCGACGTTCGTCATTCCCGCGAAAGCGGGAATCCAGTCCCTCCGATCGCACATCACTCCGGAAGAAACGCAGACATAAGCCCATGGACGGGCGAGGTAGAGTCCTGCCGGGAGCAAGGACCGAAGAATCCAGAAAACAATCTGCGCCAGTAACCCGTCATTATGGATTGTATTTGACGGCAGGGGCTAGACAACAATTGGTGCTTTCTTGCTATCGCATAACAAGTGGACGCCCAGCAAGCGCCGTGTGTTTTCCGGCTGTCCGCTCTTTTCAAACTCATCCTTCCGATTAGAATACTTGCTTAAGTACGTCGCGATTTTCTTGTCGACAGTCTCATCTATTTGCCGCATAAAAATGGCATCATTACAGAATGAATATTGATTCCCCCAGCCTTGCAATATATTGCTTACGTCGCTCAGTGTTTCCGCTACGGTTCGATGGGCGGCTATTAGGTTTACCGGGTCACGCATAAGCGCTATGCTTTCACCGAATACTTGGTCGATGTTGTCGATCAGTCGCCGTTTCGATTTCTTGTTGGGACGTATCATTCCTGGTCGGATGTCGCAACCAAGAAAGGTAAACATCCCGCTAGTTTTACCTAGTTCCGCTTTGTCGTTGTTAGTCTTCGGGTCGTATGCGGTTAGCCCGTGGCTGTTTAGCAACTTTAAGCCGCGCTTGAACGCCGCGTTCGCCGCGCGTTCAGTTGGCGCGAGAATAATGAAGTCATCGATGTAGCGGTAACAGGAAATGTCGCCGACGTTCATTTCGCGGTCGAACTCACTTAACAGGATATTACCTAGCAGTGGAGATAGGCACGAGCCCTGCGCTACGCCAATGTCGTAAATCGGGAACGCTTCTTTTTCTTTTCCAAGATCGGCAAGATTTGCGAGCTCGGTTGTTATTGCGGATTCAAACAGCTTAAGGAATTCTTCATCGGCAACTATCTTTCTGATCGTTGAAACGATCGTCGGTTTAGGGATTAGAGTAAAAAATGATTCGATGTCGGATCTAATGTAGTTTCTTGCGCCAGATTGTATTTTCTGATAACAAGCTTTCAACGCATCGGGTACGCCTTTTCCTTTGAGTCCTCCGAAACTGGTTTCAACCTGGAAAAAGGGCGCGAGTGGTTGGAACGATTGGAGCGTGTCGAGAATTGCTCGTTGTACGATTCGATTTGTTATTGGGGCCTTTACAATAGGGCGCTTTGAAGACTTCCCCTGTTTCTGTATGAGGATTCCTTCGGAGGGAGCGAATTCGAACCGACGCTTTAAAAGTTGTCTGCTGATTCGACCTATATGACGGTCGGCATCTACAGCGAACTCTTTTACTTCTCTACGTGTGATGTCCGATTTTGAGGCGAGGCCATTCGCGAGAACTATACGCCACGCGCTATCGAGTGATCTCCGTTTTCGAGCTCGATCGTATAGATTGTTGGCCATCTTTGGTCTGTGTATGAGCTGGGCCTCACCGGTTCACTTTGCCCAGTCGCTTAACAGTGGTTGCATCCTTCGGGGCTCCCACCGCGCATGCTCGTCCCGTCGCGGCACCGCCATGCGGCCCGAACGTTGAGCATGCAAGAATGATGGTGGTAGCACAGCCGAGCCACCAACCCCGCACCAAACTGGCACGTTTTTGCATCTCGCCCTGGTCATCGCGTTATCTCCTCGCTCAAGTCTACCTTTTTGAGCTTTTTGTCAATTCCGCGCCGGCCACGACCACCTCCGCCCTGAAAACAAGTTCTGCGACCGTCCGGTGAGGACCAATTAAGGGCCAAGTTACGGTCATTTGCAGAACGACTGGGCATTGGTTGCATCCTTCGGGGCTCCTCGTTACAGGAGTCACCGCGCATGCTCGTCCCGTCGCGGCACCGCCATGCGGCCCGAACGTTGAGCATGCAAAGATACCGATCTATATTGGGTGCAGGGTCAATAAAAAACAAGGGCAGGAGAATAATGGGGGACAGGCCACAAATACTCTCTATTTATATCGCGTCGAAGTAGATAGGGCCTCAAGTTTAGAGACGGCTATCATGTGTTTGTTATCTCTCGCTGAGTATCGAGACAGATTTTTGACGGCTTTAAAATCACCGTAGTAGATTTCCTTCCATTGCCCGTCGTTGGAAACTCCGATAACAAGCAGAAGATCTGCGTCACCACGGAACCCTATTTGACCTGCTGCGCGGTTAGTTTTTATTTGAACTGTCTTGCCATCTTGCGTGAGTGCGTCGTAACTACTGGCGCCGGACGGGGCTTTCGTTAGGTCGTAGTGATCAATCGCGATCAGTTCACCAAAATCGCCAAGCAAATTGCCGAGACCGCTCCAGTTGTAATCCGGGGCAAGCTCTTTTAAGGCTTTCTGGGAAGCGAATATGCTGGCGAGTAGATGCTGGATGGCGGCTATACGTTGGTGTTTGTCGCTTGTACTCATCGGAGTGCGTCAGAAACGAACAGCAGAGCGCGCGAGGTAGGTCATCTCTACGCGCCTTTCAATTCTTTGAGCAGGTCTTTCCGCTGCGTCTTGGACATCTCGCCCAGCGCCAGCGCCAGCTCTGCCAGCACGTCGTCCCGGCAATAGAAGAAAGGTGTTGGTATGCCTAAGGCTCCCGCGAGTCTTTCCATGGTCTGGAAGTCCGGCGTGTGTTTGCCGGTTTCGTATTGGTTTATCCGCGGGCTGGCGGAAAATTCATCGATACCGGCTTTAATCCCTAGTGCCTTTTGGGAAAGGCCGGCCCTCTCGCGGGCCTGCCGCAGTCGTTCGGGTATGGGGGTATCGCCAGCCATAACATCTCTCAACCGATATATCGTTGACCAGCTAAGAGATTCTTAGTATTTTTTGTGTTTTGGATACTAAGGAATCCTTAGATGTGGTCGATTGGGAGCGGCGGGCGGGTAAGTCGAAGGGCTGAATGCTGGTTGGTCGTGTTGATATTCGGTCTGGTTGGCGCTTGCGCTACCACCCCACGCCTGCCCGACATCGCTGCCACCGGCGATCTGGCCGAAGTCGAGCGCTTGATCGAACACGGCGCAGCGATTGATGAACGCGAAAAACGCTACGGCCGCACGGCGTTACACACGGCGGCGAAGGGCGGGCATGTCGAGGTGGTGGAGGTTTTATTGGCGCGCGGCGCGGATGTGAATGGCGGGGACGGGCTCGGGTTTACCGCGTTGCATCTGGCGGTATGGCAGGGGCGGGCGGAGGTAGTCGAGGTGTTGCTTGCGCATGGCGCGGACGTGAATGCCAACCGTAACCGGCGCGGCGTGATGCCGTTGCATGTCGCGGCGCAGTTCGGGCAAGCGGGGATGGTGCGGCGCTTGATCGAGGCGGGGGCGGATGTGAATGCGAGAGCGCGTAACGGGGAGACCGCGCTGGACACGGCGCGGCGGTTGGGAAGGGGTGAGGCGGTCGGGGTGTTGGAGGGGCAGTGAGGGCTGGGCTCGAGTGGTTGGCTATACGGGCCCAGCCCAACCTGCAATTGTTTGACGGCCGGGATCTTGCTGTTCGCTATTCACGAATGTCATCAACTACCGGGGATTACTCGGTGGTTCAACAGCAACTCTAACGTTCGTTACTGCATCGCCCGGACCGTCCGGCCGCGAGTTGCCGGTTATTGCCGGGCGCTTAAGGAATATATTGAACGGGGGGCAGGGCGAAGCAGGCAATATGCAAAATTTTCCCAGAGCGCAGCGGAGACCCGGAATCCAGCGCTTTTAAAACAGTGCGTTACTGGATTCCCGCGAAGTTTATACCCGGAGGGTGCGGGAATGACAATAAGACGATTAATCAGAGCTTCCTTAATTTGTTTTGCCAGCTATCATCATCGCTAACCCCGATATTCTCGTATAGATGGTTTTCTTTATCGCGCGTCAGTTCTATGCTGTGGCATCGTGAAGAACGCCGTCGAAATCCATTACTGTACGCAATGCCGCTGGTTGCTCCGGGCTTCCTGGATGGCGCAGGAGTTATTGACGACGTTTGATCAGGAAATCACTGAACTGACGCTGCGGCCCGGCACCGGGGGGATTTTCGAGGTCTTCGCCAACGGCAAGCGGGTGTGGTCGAGAAAAGAGGCGGGCCGTTTTCCGGACATTACCGAGCTCAAGCAACGGGTGCGCGATGAGATTGCCGCGGACAAGGACCTCGGGCATGCGGACACGAAAGGTTCGTAGTCGTTACCGTTGGTAGAAGAGGAGGGACACCGATGAAACACGCCATTGCGCTCGTTCTGTTGGTGATGTGGGCGATGCCGTCGCAGGCGTTGGAAGTGGGCGACATCGCGCCGGATTTTTCGTTGCAAGGGTCGGATGGCAAGGTGCATCGCCTGGCGGATTACCGTGGCAAGGAAATCGTGGTGCTGGCGTGGTTCCCCCGGGCCTTCTCGAAGGGCTGCACCATCGAGTGTAAATCGCTGGCCGAGAACGGTCACTTGATCAAGAAATTCGCTGCCACGTATTTTATGGCGAGTGTCGATCCCATTGATGACAACGTCGGTTTCGCGAAGGAGCAAAAGGCGGATTTCCCGTTGCTGAGCGATCCCACCAAACAGACCGCGCGCGCCTATGAGGTATTGAGCGAGGCCGGTTATGCCGTGCGCCATACCTTTTATATTGGCATCGACGGGAAGATACTGGCGATCGACAGCAATGTAAAACCGGCCACATCCGCGGAGGATATGGCCGGCATGCTGGCGACGTTGGGTACGCCGCTGGCAGGGGAATGACAGAATGGTGGATTCCCGCCCGACAGCTACGCTAATACCTGCCGTTCGTCTTGCTGATGTAGTTACTCAGCTGTTGGCTTTCGTGGTTCATGCGCATCAGGTTGGTGTGCGTGTTACGGAACAAGGCGCGCATCACCTTGTAGACGACACCGGGATTGGTCTCCAGCAGGGCTTCGAAAGCATCGGGTTTTATGGAATAGACAACGGCGTCACCGGCCGCGCGCAGCTTGGCAGTGCGCGGTGTACGGTCGACGAAGGCGCGGGTACCTGCGCATTCGCCGGCTTTCATGATGTACAGCTTGATCTCCTGATCTTCCCGCGCTCGGATGACCGCGAGCTTGCCGCTGGCCAGCAGAAACAGCGCATTGTTTTGATCGCCTTCTGATACCAGTATCTCGCCGTCGGTTAAAACACGCGCGACCATGGCGCGCGCCAGCACCTGACATTCCGTGTCATTCAGTTCCGCACCGATAGAAGAGGCCCCTATGACTTCAGGGTCTGGTCGATCGTTGATCGCCGGGTGGTCTTCGTTGCACGCCACTGGGCGCGCGTCGTTATTATGTTGAAAACTTTTCACACTAAAGCTCCAGATGAATCAAATAAACCAGGGGTTGTGTAATAGATACGGGTCTTCCTGTAACCCGTAGAGGCGAATCTAACGGCCGACCCTGTCCAATCTTTAGTATGCGTATCGAAGTAGCAGGAACCGTGATGAATTCGTGGAATTCGTGCGACGCTGGTGGTGACCCGGGATCTAACACACGATCAGTGAGAATCAGACACGCGTTATGGCGGTTTGGTTCCGGGTGGCGACGAATGAGTTTGTGGTGGCGGGGCGGAGGTTAACGGGGTGGCGGAATACGGATCGGGTTCGAATGTTGGGCTGCGCGGGCTCGGCCAACCTGCGGGGCTTGGCGTCCGATTTTTCTCCCGAAATAATAATGTTATGAAAAATTCAAGATTTCACATCGCCTGTTACATACCCGCATTAGGGTGATGCCGATTTCCGACCAAGCAATAGAAAATAATTTCTTTATTGACGAACCCGGGTATATTGCGTTTACTAGTTGTACGCGTTCATTTCTAAAAAATAACACGGAGGTTACACCGATGAAATTACCTCAGATCGCACTGGTCGCCGCCATCTCGCTTTTCGCCACCGGGAATAGTTGGGCGCAAAACAATTGGTCGAATAGCAATAACACCAGCAACTTCGGCGGCAGCTTTGGTAACAGCTCGTTTTCGCAAACCAGCAACAATATGACCATTTCGCAGCTTACTGGCAGCGGTGCCGATTCGTTCTGCCAGTTCTTCAGCTATTCATTCGGCTTGACGCAAATTATTCAAATCATCCAGGGAAATTCCATGACACAGGTTTTCGGTTCCAATCTTGACCCGGTGACCGATCCCTGCCTGTAACGTTCTGCAGTAGTTCTGAGGCGCGGAGGATGGGGGCCAGAGTCGAATGAACGGCGTGAAACTCGACGCTGTACTGCTTAAGGAACCTCTGATTAATCACCTATTCGTCATTCCCGTACCCTCCGGGCATAAACTTCGCGGGAATCCAGCAATGGATTCCGGGTCTCCGCTACGCTCCGCCCGGAATGACGAATAAATCAGAGGTTCCTTAAGGCAGAAGGTAGGGTGGGTGAGCGTTTTTTGCATAACCCACCAAGTGTGCGAAGCATACAAACTGTTTTTTAATGAGTGCCTAACGACACGGTTGGCGGGTTACGGCGCGCGGAACGCGCCGTAACCCGCCCTCGTATCTTGCCCATTGTAATGGTTAGCGACCATTGCCCGAGACGGAAAGAGCCTGAGCCCACCCTGAAACCGTCTATGTCGCTCAATGTGTCTGAAAAATCCGTTGACGGGAAAGACGGTATCTGCGGACTATTCGCAATGGTGTTGCCGAGGGTGCGCGCGGGATTGCATCCGGCGTAATGCGCTTTGCTTATTGCGCCTTGCGGCGTGGTTTGTTCATACGCTACGGGTTCAGCGCGCAAATACCACGATGCCGTTGGCCGGTATGGTGATGCGTGCCGAGGCCGGCAGGCCGTGCAGCGGGGCGCCGTCGGCATGCACACCGCTGCCGTTGCCCGTCACCCAGGGATTGACCCAGTGGTCGTAGACGTCGGCGTTGAAGACCTCGCGCCAGTCACCCGCGCCGGGAAAGCCGAGCGTGTAATCATGCCAGGTGGTTTCGGCGAGGCTGGCGACGATGACCACATCCTCGCCCACGTCAGGCACCCAGCGATGGAACGCGAGTACGCGGTTTGCATTATGGACATGGAAGATGTGGATGCCGCTGGCGGTCAGCGCCGGTAACGAACGCCGCAATGCGATCAGTTCGCGCGTGTAGCGCAGAAAATCGCTCATGTGACGGTCGGTGTCGAGTCCGCTCCACCCGATGCGGTCCGCGCTTTCCGGATCATCGTGCCACGGTTTGTCTTCGAGAAATTCCTGGCCCATGAACAGATGCGGGATGCCGGCGGCGGTCAGCACCAGGCCAAGCGCAACGCGCGAGCGGCTGCGCGCGTACCAAGAGCGCGCGTCGGCGCCGTCAGCGAGGCGCGCGATGCGGGGCTTGCGGCCCTGATAGACGAGGTCGTGATCCTCAATGGCCTGCACCGCGCGCCAGTGATCGCGCACGGCCGGCGAGCGCAGTTGCGCGGCGACGGCGGCCATGTCGACGACGGCATCGCGCCCGCTGGCAGCCTGCGCCACGGCTCCGCGCAGCGACGCGGCGTCAAAACCCGCGCCGCCCGTCGCGGCGGGTTCGACGACGGCGCCATCCACCGGCCAGTGCTCGGCGATCTGGATGGCCTCCGGTTTGACGTAGCGGCAGGTGTCGGTCAGCCATTGGCAGAAGCGCCAGCCGTGCTCGCCGCCTTCGTTTCGAATGACGCTGACCTCGTCGTAGCGGAAGCCGTCGCAATGGCATTCGGTGAGGAACATGACGGCGTTGTCGATCAGATACTGTGTGACGTCGTTGTTCCAGTACGCGTAGACCAGGCCGCCGGCCCAGCCGCGATCGGTGAAGTAGAGGCTGTCGTTGTGATTACCGTAGGGCTTGCGATCGAAGAAATAAATACTGCGATCGCCGAAGTCGCCGCCGGCGTGGTTATAGACGACGTCCATCAACACGGCGATGCGGTAGACATGGCACATATCGACCAGGATGCGGAACTGACTGGCGGTGCCGGTGATATCCTTGCGCTGGTACGGCGCGAGTCCCGGCGCCGCGTCGTGCAGGCGCGCATTGACCACGGTCAGGTAATCATTCAGCGCCGGATCGTCGTCGTGCACGCCGTAATCGGTTTCCGGCGAGAACGGATCGACGTTGTTGTAGCCCAGGCTGAACTGGGTCGGAAATTCACTGATCGGCAGCGGCTGGATGGCGGTGATGCCAAGCGCCTTGAGATAGGGCAGTTTGGCGACGACATCGAGAAACGTGCCGTGGCGGCGGCCGGGCGGGATATACCAGGTGCCGACGTGTAACTGGTAGATGATCAGTTCATGAAACGCCGGCGGGCGCCAGCCCTGGTCATGCCACGGAAACGCGGCGGGATCGACCAACAGGCACTGACACTCGGGCCACATGGGTGTTTCGGTGAGATCACGGGCATACGGATCGCGCTTGAGTCCCTCGGTACCGCCGACCGGGCCGGTGACATGGAGCATATAACGATCACCGGCCTTGAGCCCCGGCACGAAGCCGGCCCGGCGGCCGTTCGCAATCGCAACCAGTCTGGCCTGCCTGTGATGCAACCAGTTGCCGGCGGACTTGCGGTAATCCCACAGCACGCGCACCTCGCGCGCCGCCGGCGCCCACACCTGGAACGTAGCACCCGCGCCCGAGGGCAACAGCTTGCCGCCCATCGGCGTGGCGTCGGTAATATGATCGAGCGTGAGAAAACTGTCCTGCCCCGTCGCCGGAGTGGTGGTGAGTTCGTGCATCGGAAGCTCCTTTTCGCTGACCGGCGATCCTGCCGATATGATTTCAGGAACGCCGCACCGACGTCCGCGGCGTCCATTGCTGACGAAGTATAAACGCCCGCCCCGGCGGCAACGAGCAGGTTTACTTCAGCAGCCCCCGGGTGAAGCACCGTTCAACCGTCATCTGATAACCCTCATCCCAGTTGCCGGTCGACAGGAATTCGTCCTCGTCCATCAGCGGGATCTTCAGTCCGATTTCCAGATTGCCGTACCAGTCGCTTACCAGCTCCGGCAGTGCGTAACGCAGGAACAGGCTGAGATCGCTCAGGCTGCCGCTCGACGGGCGATCGAGCAGGACGACACCCTGTCCGCTACCCCGGCCGAGCACCACTTGTGCCCGGTTGTTTTCGACGTAGCTCCGTCCTCCCTGGGCGAGGCTGGCGGCATCGTGAAAACTGTATAGATGGTCTGATCGAGTCACTGGCGCCCAGGCCAATGTCGATGCGATCCGTCAGTCCCCAGTGCACGAAGAACTCGAGCAGGCTGGATTCCCCGTCGATGTAATAGGCCTGCTCCTGCGCTGAAGCCAGGTCGAATGGACGATTATAGATGATCTGTTGGCGAGGTATTGTCGCGGGCCTGCGGGTAATGGGTCGAATGAACGGCGTGAAACTTGACGCGGATCCCATACTCCGCCATCGGTAGCAGATCACCAGGCCGGGGCTCGTTTGATACGCCGCATAGAGGCAGGGACCCGGGGCGTCAACGGGGCCTGATGCTATTTAAACCAGGCGATTCGCTCGGTAATGCACTCGTGTCCGCCCATCTTAAGGTCACGGCAAACCTGTGGCCGCCGCTCGTAGATCCTGCATTTCATGGTATTGCGGTCCAGGGCCGCGCACCAGCCGTCATCCAGCCGCGCCATGCTTCTGCCGCCCCACTGGTCGGTCGCAATAAAATGCCCGGGTACGCCGGTGTCGGAAATCAGCATGACTTCCAAACGGCAACAGCAGGCCTCGCAGTTGGCACAGCTCACGTCGGTTTCGGGCGGGGTAGTGACGTCTATGCTCATCAATCACTCTTCATTTTCGATACAAGCCAGCCGGCGTCGAATCACCGCTCGCGCTAATTAAAAAAACGACGGCGTCGGGCCTGCGTTACACTAGCGCATTACTTGGAATCATGGCCTATTCCGCTTTCCCTGGCCACTTTGCCCGCACCGTAAACCGAATAGAAACCCCATGGCCCTCAAAGCAACCATATACAAAGCCGAGCTCGGCATCGCCGACATGGACCGGCACTATTACCACGATCACACGCTGACCATTGCCCGGCATCCGTCGGAAACCGACGAGCGTTTGATGGTGCGCTTATTGGCCTTTGCGCTGCACGCCCATGAGCACCTTACCTTCGGCAAGGGGCTGAGCACAGAGGACGAACCGGATATGTGGCTAAAGGATCTCACCGGCGCAATCGACCTGTGGATAGACGTCGGCCAGCCCGACGATAAGCGGATACGCAAGGCCTGCGGTCGCGCGAAGCACGTCGTTATCTACAGCTACGGCCGTGGCGCGGACGTGTGGTGGGAGAAAAACCGCAGCGCGCTGGCCCGCGCCGGGAATCTCAGCGTGTTTAATCTGCCGACCGACGCCAGTGCGTCACTCGCCAGGCTGGCGCAGCGCACCATGCATTTGCAATGCACCGTCCAGGACGGCCAGGTGTGGCTGGTGGATAACGATGACCGGATCGAGGTGGCGATGAAGGCGCTGTTAGCCGGGCAATAAGATGGGCGTTCTGTCGAGAATGGTGTCATACCCGCGTAGACGGGTATCCAGTAACCGGCTAATTAGCATACGTACTAAAATTCCTGGATTCCCGTTTCCACGGGAATGACGTATACGTGGGACAGCCGTGGGTCGCGCCCGTTGTCATACGTGGTTTGCTGAACATAGACCGGATTAAACGGGAGTCACAACGTGATGACATGGATACGCCTGGCCGCCGTTGGCGTGATGTGGCTATGCACAACGGCTGCGCTGGCGCAGGGCGGCGCGTTCTTCGGCAACACGCGGGGCGGCAGCGATGTGTTTTATGGCGGCACCATTAGCGTGAGTCTCGGCGCTGTGGATTACTACGCGTTCGCGCCGATGGTCGGCATGCACCTCGGCCCGCAGGTATCGGTGGGCGGCACGCTGATATACCGCTACCGAAAAGACGACCGGTATGCGCAAACGCTGACGACGGACGACTATGGTGCCAGCATCTTTGGCCGGTATCGTGTGACACCCATTATTTTCGCCCAGGCCGAATACGAGTATCTCGACTATGAATTTATCCGCACCAACGTGAGCACCGGCCGCGACACCGCCGACAGCATTTTTGTCGGTGGCGGGGTCAGCTCGCCGCTGAGCGGCAACGCGTCCATGTACGCGACCGGGCTATACAACGTACTGCATGACGATGACAGCCCTTACGATAGCCCGTGGTCCATTCGGTTTGGCGTCAGCGTGGGGTTTTGATGCGTGAGTTGGTCCGGGATGTCTGCAGTCAGGATGCAATTTAACGCCAAAGCTTGGCGCTATGCCGGTTGCGCCTGCCGCATCCAGGACAAGTACGCAGCAACCTCCGTCGTATTCTCCGGCGGTGACCACGGCGCGAAGTCGCGTTCGGTTGTGGGTATGTACGCGCCCTCCTTCACCTCCAGCGCGACGGTGCCGGATTGCATGCATACGCAGGCGTGCCAGGTGTTCGGCGGGATCTCGACGGCGCGGGTGGCGGTGCGCGACATCGGTGGGCGCTGGATAACGTGGCCGGCATCATTGAAGATCAGCAGATCGATCTGCCCTTCCAGCACGATAAATAATTCCCACTTGTGGGATTCAGGGTGGCGATGCGGGCGCATGTAGGTAGGCGGTTCGGTGGCAATGAACAGGCGCTGTACCGCGGAGTCCAGGGTTTCATGCACATTCAGATGGGCGCGCAAACGCGCCGTTTTCGGACCCGAGACCGATCGCCTGAGCAGGTCAGCGGCAGGCGGCGTGGAATCGCATGGGTCGTCTCCCGGGCCTCGGTGTTCACAGGGGCGGGCAGCGCGCAGCGCCGGAATCCCGTAGCAGCGGGTCGCGAGGAGACCGGGTTGCCGCGTTTATGGGATTGACGAAGTGGGACGCGCGCGAACTTTGTGTCCGCCGGGAGCAGGAACGACACTAATGCCTTCGCCATTCCGGGCGGCGCGCAGCGCGGAACCGGAGTCCAGTGGTGGATAGCGTTGCTTCAGGATAGATGTCGAGGTTTGTGTTGCCGGGTTGCCGCCCCGCTATTTCTCGGGCTCCTCAAAATCGAGCGCCGCGATAATTCTATTCAAGCGGCCCTGCTCGCCGGTTTCCTGCGCAAGCGCCGAGTTTGCATCTCCGGCGTTGCGGGTGATGAGCTCAATGCGTTCGATGTACACGCGGGTGCATTCGGTGACCTTGGCTTTTAGCAGCGTCAGGAGCGCGACTATCTCATCAGAATTTTTCACCCATGCCTCGATATAAATGCCTTCTTTCTCTTTTATCTTCGGTTTGGAAGGGTGCTTTGACAGCAGGGTATTAAAGACGTTACACCAGTCGGTGGGCGCCTGGTGTGACAGCTTGAAGACGATATCAATATAGGGTTCTTTCCGGATTATCGGCGGTCGTTTTTCGTCTATGCCGATGATTCTGATATCACTGATACCTTCCACCGCCGCTACTCCTTGTCGCCCCTGCCTGGAAAAACGCCAGCCATGAAACACCCGCCGTCGGGAGCTCTGCAGGCATATAACCGGAACGATCCTCGCTCCGATGTCAGCGGCCGCCGTTTGGGAATCAGCAGTTTTTTCCTGTTCAGGCACCCTCAGGATTCGCGGCCTGCCTGATGTTCCAGTTGCCGTTGCCGGCGCCCGGGCAGCGGGCAATCGATGCTAGTATGATACGACGCTATTTTCTGCCGGCCGGGTGCTGCCGTGCACCGGTCATCGCGACGCCATGAGGTATGGATGACACCCTGGGAATTGCTCGATACCGCGCCCGTGCCTGGCGAGGGCGTTGAGTTGCGGCTGTACCGGCGCGGTGATGAGTTCGCGATTAATATTGCAGGCCGTGGCGAACTGATGAACAGCCGGGTCCATGGCTCAGAGGATGCGTTGGCCGAGCAGACCTGCGCCAGGCTGACGGGTTGCGTGAATCCGCGCTTGCTGGTCGGCGGGCTGGGTATGGGTTTTACGCTCGCCGCGGCGCTGCGCCACATCGGAGAGCAAGCGCGGGTAGTGGTGGCGGAACTGGTGCCGGCCGTGGTGACGTGGAACCGGGGGCCGTTGGGGGAGTGTGCCGGCCATCCGTTGCTGGACCCGCGCGTGACCGTGCACGAGGGCGATGTCGCCCGCGTGATCAAGGCCGGGCAGCAGGTCTATGATGCGATTTTGCTGGATGTGGACAACGGCCCCGAGGGCCTCACGCGCACGGAGAACGACTGGCTGTATAACTTCAGCGGCTTGAGCGCTGCCTACGCGGCGCTACGCCCGGGGGGTGTGCTGGCCGTGTGGTCGGCCGGTCCCGACCGGGATTTTGTGGAACGGCTGCGCAAGGTGGGGTTCGACGTCGATGAGATGCGCGTGCGTGCGCATGGCGGCAAGGGTGCGCGGCACGTCATCTGGTTCGCCAGGCGTGGGGGTTAATTTGTAAAGCAATCAGCGGTAAGATCAGCCTGTTTTTCAACTATCCGGCGGCGAGGAATCGGTAAAGTGGCATCGGATAACGACAAGTTGCACAAGGTGGTGGCCGACGCGCGGCGCGCCCGTGATAGCCGCGAACAGGATTACCGCGAGCAGGCGCTGAAAATGTACCCGCCGGTTTGCGGGCGCTGCTGCCGCGAGTTTACGCGCAAGAATCTGCATGAGCTGACCGTGCACCACCGCGATCACAATCACAGCAATAATCCTGCCGATGGCAGTAACTGGGAGTTGTTGTGCATGTACTGCCATGACAACGAACACCAGCGGCAGGTGGAGGCGCAACAGGGCAATACCGCCACCGGCAGCGCCAAGGGGGCGACTGCCACGTTTAATCCGTTTGCCGATCTCAAGGCGAAGCTGGGCAAGAAGCCCCCGTAGCCTGGAAGCAGGCGCGTAGCGCCGGAATTCGGGTCGTGGTTCGGCTGCCCCGGATTCCCGCTGCGCTACATCCAGGCTACGTGCTAATTGGATGTGGTATAGGGCGCGTACGAATAGTGATATGACAGTATTCGCGTTGGTTCCGGATATGAGCGTGCTATTAACTTCCCTTCGCTCTCCGGGATGTATGCCCGGAGGGTAGAAGGTCAGGATGAGGGGATCTGCTGATGTAATCCATGCATAACTGCAGCATTAATTTTCTCCCCTCACCCTCACCCTCACCCTTACCCTGGGCTGTACACAGGCGGAGAGGGGGATTTTCAGGAAAGTTTCGTTCGTAGGTCGAGGGGATGCTCGGGAAAGTTTTGTTCGGAGGGCGGGGTTGCCTCCGGGAAACATCGCTGTTTGTGTTGGCGGCAATGGGGCTGACCTCTTTTTTCTTGCGTCGATATTCAGTACATTAACAGACAGCCATCGGGCGGATGGGACGGCCGTGGTTGATCGAACGATTTTCCGTCAATGATCAGGAGCGAACATCATGAGCAAAGAACAAAAAAGCAATAAAGAGACCAAGAAGAAACCGGCCTTGACGCAAAAAGAAAAGAAGGCAGCGAAGAAGGCCAAGAAGGCCTCCAAGTAGTGACGAATAGCGGGGCGTCTTGTCCCGCTACATCTTGTCAACGTCTTGCGGTGGCTGGGCCGCTGCGAGATCGATGGGCAGAACACTTGAGGCACCGGGCAACCATTGGTGGTGA
Organism: Gammaproteobacteria bacterium; assembly: GCA_006218035.1. GTDB lineage: Bacteria > Pseudomonadota > Gammaproteobacteria > VBWC01 > VBWC01 > VBWC01. Next base: position 186,188 of record VBWC01000010.1, on the reverse strand, counting down.
ACCGAATCGAGTGTTCTGACCACTTCTTCGCTTTATGCGAGGAATAGTTTCAGGCGTCGTTGGCCGGCCAGTCGGTGTTTAGATAAAGCGTCTCAACCTGTTGCCGCGCCCACGGTGTCCGGCGCAGGAATTTGAGACTGGACGTAATGCTGGGATTGCTGGTGAAACACTTGATCTTGATCTGTCGTCCCAGCGCTTCCCAACCGTAGTTTTCCACCAGCCGGGTCACCACCATTTTCAGCGTCACGCCGTGTAGCGGGTCCTGTGTAGTGGATTTACTCTTTTGTTGCGGTGCCACGGCTGTCGTCCGCTTCCGGTTTCGTTTCGGCCCTTTTAACCCGGATCTTGCTACCGGCGACATCTGTGGCGTTGAGATTCTTCATCGCTGCCTTGGCATCGCCGGGCTTGGGCATCTCGACAAATCCAAAACCCTTGGACGTACCCGTCACTTTGTCTATGATCAGCGTGCAGGACTGCACGGTGCCGTAGGGCTCGAACAGGTTGCGGAGTTCGGCCTCGGTGGTGGTCCGGGCGAGGTTGCGTATCAGTAGTTTCATGGTATCACCGTGTTAACTTGAAGAGCCGGAATTATACCGTCTGTGGCGGGTAGCGGAATCGATATTCATTGCCCGGTAACCCGATGCCCCGATTACATCCATTAAAGCCGGCAGATTATTCGCTATGAACCTTAAAGTCATCGACAAGGTGGGCATGCCGCATGTCATGGGGTTTATTTTGCATAAACTTGCGGCGTACGACCACTCGTTGATGGAGTGGATCAAGTTATTGCCATTAAATAAAAAAGCGCCGATGCATGGCTGTTGTGCCTATCCTGTCTATTCCAGGGCCCGGAAGGATGAGTTGGTTAAAGGCTACCGGATACGCGCCAGCGTCAATGTCGAGGTGGCGCCACCGATTGTGTTTCAACACTGGGGCCGCGTGCCGTCGCTCAGCCATAAACAGGGCTGGTATTCGGGTGAACAAACCTTTGTGTTTGATGACCTGGAGGAATGCGCGCTGCATACCCTGGCGCACGAGTGTTTTCATTTTCTCAGCCACACGCGGCAGTTGACGCACAAGAATACCGAGGCGAACGCCAACTGGTGGGCGGATCAATGGCTGGACGAGTTCAAAAGGACAAAGGGGTTGGCACCCGACTAAGTGCCGCGTTTGTCGGTGCGGGGAATGCCGGATTTCTCGCGCGCTGCTCCCGGCAGGACGCTGCCTCGTCCGTTCCAGGGCTCGAGCCTCTTCCATCCATGGAGTCTCGCTTGCGCGGGACTGACGAGGTGCGGATGCTCTTCAGGTCGCCGCCGTTTTCTAACGTAAGTTGGCCCGCTTTATTGATTGGAGGGTATCGAAATGAAAGCTACCGCTGAATTACAGGTCATCCCGGTTGGCAGTGGCGCGTCCGTCCGGCAGGAGGTGCTGCAGGTGGTCGAGCTGCTGAAGCAGTACGACTTTATTATCGAGACCCATGCGTCCGGCACCAATATCGAAGGGGAGCTCGCCGATATCCTCGCCGCGGTCGAGAAAATACACGAGACGCTGCATCAGCAGGGCAGCGTGCGTCTGCTGAGTTATCTTAAACTGGAAACCCGCACCGATAAGACGCCGACATTGACAGGCAAACGGCTTTGACGGGCAATGCGTCGCAGCACGCCAGCGCCGACGTGCAAGAGGATGTGGCGACAGGTCCGCTGTTAACCTTGAAAGAACACGCGGCTTTGCTCGCGGCCGTACAGGCCGGCGCGCCGCATGTCGAGTGTTCGCTGGATCTCGGCCGGTCGACGACGATCGTTGCGGTAGGCGTTGACGGCTGGGTCTGGCAAGGCCGGTTATATCCGTACCTCGATATCTGCAAGGACAGAACCATCTACTACCGGGTGGACGGAACGTTTGCGCCGGTGTCGCGCTATACGACGTCGCTGATCAAACTGGTGCCGACCGAGTGGGGACCGCCGACCTTTGAAATCGACGGCATCAAGATGCTGCCGACCGCGCAGACCTCGCCCTATGACGACGCCCGACGCAAGGTCGCGTTGATTCAACCGCGCGGCAAGGTGATTCTGGATACCTGCGGCGGGCTGGGCTATTTCGCCGCGTGGTGTGTGCAGGGCATGGCCAAACAGGTGCTTTCTTATGAAAAGAATCCCGACGTGATCTGGTTGCGCAGTTTGAATCCCTGGTCGCCCGGCGCAGATGATGTGTTGAGCCTGACGCGGGGTGATATCGTCGAGCAGATTGTGGCGCTGCCCGGTGGTTCGGTCGATGCCATCTTGCACGACCCGCCGCGCTTCGGTATCGCCGGCGAACTCTACTCGCAGGTGTTTTATGACCAGCTTGCCCGGGTGATGAAGCGCAAGGGCAAGCTGTTTCACTACACCGGCACCCCGAACAAGTTAACCAGCGGCCGCGACGTACCCAATGAAGTGGCGAAACGCTTGCGCCGCGCGGGTTTTGTGGCGGAGCTGCGCGGTGATGGTGTGCTGGCGGTAAGGGGCTAGGGACTGTCGGAATTTCTTAGCAGCCTGTTAGCTGACAAAGGATGTAATCCTGAAAGGAGATAGGTATGTCGCTGTTGTTCTCGAAATATAAGCTGGGTTCCGTGGAGTTGCAGAATCGTCTGGTTATGTCGCCGATGACGCGCAACCGCGCCGTCAACAATGTTCCAGTTGCGCTGATGGTGCAGTATTACCAGCAGCGCGCTTCAGCGGGGCTGATCGTTACCGAAGGCACGTCGCCATCGCCCAATGGCCTGGGATATCCGCGCATACCGGGGATTTTTTCCGAGGTGCAGGTGGAAGGCTGGAAGCCCGTCACCGCCGCCGTGCATCAGGGCGGCGCGAAGTTCTTCATGCAATTGATGCATACGGGTCGCGTGACACATCCATTGAATTTGCCAGCCGGGGCGCGGGTGCTGGCGCCGTCGGCGGTGGCGGCGGCCGGCGAGATGTATACCGATGCCGAGGGCATGAAACCGCAACCTGTACCTGAGGCGATGACCGAGGCGGATATCAAGGTTGCGATCGGCGAGTATGAGCAGGCGGCCCGCAATGCGGTAAAGGCGGGCTTTGACGGAATCGAGTTGCACTCCGCCAATGGTTATCTGCTCGAACAGTTTATTCGCCCCAATTCCAACCAGAGGCGCGACGGTTACGGCGGGTCGATCGAGCATCGCGCGCGCTTCGTGCTGGAGGTAGCGGAGGCGGCGATCAATGCCATCGGCAAGGACAGGGTGGGGATACGGCTCTCGCCTTATGGGGTGTTCAATGACATGCCGCTCTATGACGCGATGGAGGCGGACTACACTTACCTGGCGCGGCAGCTCAATGCGCGCGGCCTGGTGTATGTGCATCTGGTCGACCATTCCGCGCAGGGCGCGCCGGAGGTGCCCGCGTCGATCAAAGCGATCTTTCGCACCCAGTTCCGCGGCAGTTTGATCCTGTCGGGTGGATATGATGCCGCGCGCGCCGAGAGCGATCTGGCCGCCGGCAAGGCGGACCTCATCGCGGTGGGGCGCCCGTTCCTCGCCAATCCGGATTTGCCCGCCCGCTGGCGGACGCACGCACCGTTGAACGTCCCCGACACCAGTACCTTTTATACGCCGGGGGAAAAGGGATATACCGACTATCCTGCGCTGACCTAGGCGTGCGTCGCCGGGGCACCGCAACAGGCCGCTGCCCCGGCTTTCGGTGTGCGCTCACCGGGTCGGAGTTTGCGACGCCGCGCGACAGCCTGCAGCCATGCCGCGCGCCTGACGGCCGCGATTCCCTCCTTGACGGAACTAAACCATAACGGCATAGTCTGATTTGGTGTTCGCGGGTCTATATCACGTCAACACGGATAAGAAGCGCGGACAATTTGCAGTTTGCCGTATTGTTGTTGTTTGTCGGTTAGTAGCGGAATACCCCCTGTGGTGTCCTCCTGTCATCCTTCCTTCATGACTCTCACGCAGACTTTTTTGTAATTAGTTCAAGGAATATTTTTTAATGAAGACTGGTATTGTAAAGTGGTTTGACGCTTCAAAAGGCTTTGGTTTTATTTCTCCCGAAGATGGTGACAAGGATGTGTTCGTACATCACTCCGCTATCACCGGCGATGGATACAAAAGCCTCGATGAAGGTCAGCGGGTATGCTTCGACGTCCAGAACGGCGCGAAGGGCCCGGCCGCTGCCAATGTTGTCGCTGTCTAAAGCGCGCCAACATTAGCAAGGTGTAGTACGGAACCCCGCCATTGGCGGGGTTTCTTTTTTGTGGGATACAAAAGACGAAAGAAGTTCAGCGTAGTGGTTCACCATCGACCACGCTGATTGAACCAATGTAATTCGCAGTGCCAATATTTCTACCCTCTATCGGTACGTTCCGTTAATCGGTGTGGCCCTCCACGGGCGGTTGATGGACGACACCAATAGCGTCTTCCAACCGGTTCGGCCGGTGGCCGCGCGGTGACTGGCAAGTTGCTGGCGGCAGGGGCGTTTCCGGCGAAAGCGCGGGTTTCCCGCCCGCCTCTGGTCAAGAACCCGCGTAGTTGTTCTCGATACCGGGTCTATCTGCCGATATCAGCAAAACAGGGAAACGGTCGGTAGCTATGGAGCAAAGGCTTGGACAATAGCCGCCGGCGTTCTTTTCCGGATTCCGAAGCAGACTGGCGCGATGCAGCCGAGGATTTGTGGGAAAATCAGTGCCGGTGATCGTCGCGCATCCCCGGATTCTGGTGGAGGTTTGATGGATGTCGCTGAATAAATCGCGGTGTGTTTGCTGGTGTTTACCGTGTCGCAGGCTGTTATGAAGCAGGGTGTTCATCAGATAATTGTTTTCGTCGCGGTGACGATGGTTACCCTGCTCACCGCATGCGGTGGTGGCGACGATAGCGGTGCGGCTGCCGGTACTCCGGCCGCAGGCTCATTTGGCAGTATTTCCGGAACCGTGCTGGCGGCGAGCGGGTCGCCGCAACCGGCGGTGCATGTGCGAGCGATATTCGAAAGCGATCCACTGGTTCAGGTCGGGAGGTTTACCGATGGCGACGGTGGTTACCGGATCGACGGTTTGCCGCCCGGCTCGTACCAGGTGGTGGTCGAGAATATCGATGGTCGCGGCACGCCGGCGGTAACGCGCAACCGGATCAGTAACAGCGTTACCGAATCGACGCCGCAGTTTCCCGATGAGTACTATTCCGCCGCTGCGGAAAACGTCGCCGATGATCCGGCGCTATCGACCGCGATTACCGTCACCGCCAACCAGCTGACGGATGGCATCAACTTTATATTGAACGATTCCGGCACGCCGGGGGGCGTTGTGTTGCCCGGCGCTGAGAGTATTACCGCCATCGCGATCGGCGATACCGTCAATGGGACGTTGGGAGAGCCGGGCGATTTTACCGATGATGTCGGACTGGGCGTCTTCATCGATTACTTTTCGTTCACCGGCGCCGCTGGCAGGCGCGTGACCGTGAGCCTGGATTCCACGGCCTTTGATTCAGTAGTGATTGTGTGGGGACCGAACGGATTTAATCCCGTCGATGACGATTCCGGCGCCGGTACCAACTCACTGATGACTTTCGCACTGCCCGAGGTCGGCACGTATATTATCGGGGTCACCAGTTACGCGAAGGACCAGAAAGGCGCCTATACGCTGTCGTTACAGGAGGCGGCGCCGGATAACACGCCGGTCATCGCGTTCGGTGCCACCATCAACGGTGCGCTGGCGACCAGTGACACCGTGACGTCAGGGTTTTTCGAGGATACCTACAGGTTCGATGCGACGGCGGGGACGGCGTATACGCTGTCGTTATCGTCGGCCGCGTTTGATTCGTTTCTGATCCTGCTGAGTCCGACCAATCTGTTGACCTTCAATGACGATGCCAATCCGCCGTCGCCGGACGCGCGGCTGTCGGGAACGTTAGCCGAGACGGGGACCTGGTACGTCATCGTGTCGTCTATAGGTCAGGGAGAGACCGGCGCCTACCAGTTAACACTGACCAGTCCATGAAAGCAGACGAGGAAATCAACATGCTTATCCGTATTGGTGTTCTGGCACTATCGATCATGATCAGTACCGTGGCCTGCGCCATGACTCAGGTGAGCTTCACGACAGCGGATATGCTCGATAATGCCGAGCACGTCGTGCTTGCGCGGTGCAGCCGCGTGCAGTTCGACACCGGTCAGGGCGTGTTTTTGGGCAAGGCGGGTTATTTCTATTTTGATATCGAGGAAGTCATCAAGGGCGCGCCGCCGCTGCGGAATAGCGAACTGGTGCTAAGGCTGGGCGGCGTGACCGCGCCGAACGCACCGTTTGTGGCAGGCGAACGGGTGGTGCTGTTTCTCGGCAAAAAAAACCAGGACGGCTATCCGACGCTGTATGGCTCGCAGAATACCGTACTCCGGGTGATCGAGGCTGCGCGGGAGTTTCCACATCCGGCGCTGCAGGGCCAGCACCAATGGGTCATCAAGAATGGCGTGACCGGCATCGCCGGCGCGCCCGCCGACCCGGCAGCTGCCAAAGCGATATCCCTTGATGCGTTTCTGACGGAGGCCCGCGCTCGCGTGGCGGCATCCAAGAGGTCTGGTCAGTGACAGCGTTACACCGCTTTTTGGTGTCGGCGCTGATTGCGGCGAGCGCGCTGCCCGCGGCAGGCATGGGTTATGGTCAGTTTGACGCGGCGCTGGATGGCATTGCATCGCGCTGGCAGACATTGCCGGTCGAGGTCATCGTCGATGGCGGCACGCTGTTCGGTAACAGCAACGGTCTTGCGCTGGTGCAGCAGGCGGTCGATGCCTGGAACAGTGTGGACGGCGTACCACAGTTGATGTTGCGGCCGCCGGCGCAATCGGCCGACGATTTTGCGTTGGCGAATTTTGCATCGTGGGACGTTGACGACGGCAAGATCCGGGTGGTGTTCGATGAGGGCGGCGAGATCTTCTCGGCCGTTGGACTGGACCCGGCGGGCGGCGTGCTTGGCCTGGGCAGTACTACAGCGGCGGTCAGCACCGGTGCTGCGCTGGGCGGGATCGTGCTGATCAACGGACACGCCTCCGTCAGCGGATCGGGCGACCTGCTGGGCACCATCGTCCATGAATTCGGTCATGTGCTCGGATTGACGCATACGCCGGTGGGTTTTGGCGGTCTCGCGCCATTGCCCAACAGCAAGCGACCGACGATGTACCCGTTCTCGACCGGCTTTGACGCCGGCACTCTCGAGCCCGACGACGCTGCCGGCATCCGCGCGATATACGGCCCGTGATCGATATCGGTCCTGAGTCCGCCGGTGGGCGGCTGGAGTGCCGGTGTTACGTTCCGGACTGCCCGTAACGTCCAGGACAGGCGGAAACGGCGCCGCTTGGTGGAAAACAATCAGTTCTCCCGGCGGCGTCAACGATGCGATTGCCGATCTTATCGGGCTCGTTCCGTCCGCCGTTGTGCTGTTTACCTTTAGGGAAGCTCTGATGTGTCGTCATTCCGGGCGGAGCGTCGCGGACGAGCCCATGGATGGGCGAGGTAGACCACGTCCGGAACCCGTGGTCGAGCCCCGGAATCCAGCGCTTTCGAAGCAGTGTGTTACTGGCTTCCCGCGAAGTTCACACCCGGAGGGGGCAGGAATGACAACAAGGTGATTCGTCAGAGCTTCCCTGGTTATTCAGGTCATTATGCGATCTGCCGATAGGTTGTCCACGTAAACAAGATCTACGCCTTCCCTGCGCATTAAAAGGATCTTGATGCCCGCAAAACATGACCAGAGTCGAAAACATCAGATCGTCATCGGCGTGTTGGCGATGACAGTGGTTTTCGGGCTGGATATCGCCGGCGGCCTGCAACGACTCGAGTGGATGACCTTCGACTGGCGCAGCCAGATGCTGCGAACGCCAGTAAGCGCGCCGGAGGATATCGCGGTGATCCTGATCGACGAGACATCGATCAACGCGATGAATCCGATCGTCGGGCGGTGGCCGTGGCCGCGCTCTGTGCATGCTGACGTTATCGATTATCTGGCGCTCGGACAGCCGCGCGCGGTGCTATTCGACATTCTGTTTACCGAGAATGAGCGTCAGGACGGACAGTCAGCCGAGGTGACTTCGCCGCCCGATCAGCGCTTGATCGATGCAAGCCGGGAGGCCGGCGTGGTGATTCATGCAATGCAGGTATTTCGCGATACCGCCGATGACACGAATAGCGCGCTCCTCGACAGACCGCTACCCGACGGTCTGCCGCGACTCGCGACCGCTGACGCGTCGGCGGTGTTGCGGGGCGATCATGCGTCTGGTAACAACAATTATTATCTGCCGTTCCCCGGCCTGTATCAGGCGGCCGCTGGTCTCGGCGTGGTCAATACGGAGCCCGACGCGGATGGCGTTTACCGCCGCATCAAGCTGCTGCACGGCTACCGGCAGGCCATCTTTCCGGCGCTGGGTATAGCGCCGTTACCAGGCATCCGCGCACGGTCATCGGAAAGTGGTGGCGCACAATATCGAATCGGCGATACCGACGTGCCGGTGGATACCGATGGCCGCTATCTGATTAATCATTATGGTCGAGTCAATACCTGGTCCATGAGCGGCGTACTCGCGTCGGCGCAGCAGCTACGGGCAGGCGATGTCGAGCATCTGCTGATTGATCCCCGGGAGTTTCACGACAAGATCGTATTTATAGGCGCGAGCGCCGCCGGGCTGGAAGATCTGAAAACGACGCCGCTGGGCAGCAGCGTGCCCGGCGTGCTGCTGCATGCCGGCGTGGCGGCTAACCTGCTGGCCGGCGATGTGCTGTGGCCCGTTGCGCGCTCTGTCAATGCGCTGCTGATTATCGCACTCACCGTATTCACCGTGGCGGGTATTCTGAAGCAGAAGCGGCTTTGGTTGCAGCTCGCAGTGCCGCTGGTATTGGGGCTGGTCTATGCGGGTGTTGGCATCGCGGCTTTTCAATTGAACCTGGTGCTGCAGATGACAGCGCCGTTGCTCGCGATTATCGTAGGCAGCGCGTTGTGCTTTCTCTATCTGGTGTTTACCGAAGGCCGTGACAAGCGCCGCGTGCGTACCATGCTGGCGCAATATGTTTCTCCGGCGATGCTCAATGCGGTCGTCGAGCGCTACGCGGACCATCTCGATGCGGAAGTCGGCAGCGAGGAGGATTTGAGTATTCTGTTTTCCGACATTCGCGGGTTTACCCATCTTTCCGAATCACTGCCGGCGCGAACAGTGGTGGAGATTCTTAACTATTACTTCTCGAACATGACCGAGGTTATTTTCAGTCACGATGGCACGATCGACAAGTTTATCGGCGATGCGATTATGGCGTTCTGGGGCGCGCCGGTACACGATGACGCGCACGCCGACAAGGCGCTGCGCGCGGCACTCGGCATGCATCAGCGCATGGCAACGGTTAATCGATGGTTGCGCGAGCGATCGTTGCCGGAGATTGAGATCGGTATCGGTATCCACAGCGGCAACGTTATTCTGGGTAATATCGGTTCGGAGCAGAAGCTCGACTATACGATAATCGGCGATAACGTGAATCTCGCCTCCCGGCTCGAAGGGCTGACCAAGCAGTACGGAATGCCGATCGTTATCTCGGAGAATCTGCGTAAACGCCTCCGTGACCCGCTTGCCTGTTATGTGGTGGATATGGTGCGCGTCAAAGGCAAGCAGGAGCCTATCTGTATCTACGCGCCGATTCTCGATCATGACGGTGCCGCTGCGGACAGGCTCGCTCAGCTCAGTCAGCTCGCGTTTGCGCATTATATGCAGCAGGACTGGGACCAGGCGATTGCGCTATATGCCAGCCTGCCGGCCGACGTTCTAAAACAGACCTTTGCACAGCGCTGCCAGACCTATAAACAGACACCCCCGCCAGCCGACTGGGATGGCGTACACACGCTCGCCGGCAAATAGCCGAACGGCGGATCGCCCTGGCGGAAACGTTGTTAACGACGCAGCCGCAAAAAGGCCGGACGTTCGTCCCCACCCCTTGTAAAGACTCACCCGGGAGCGCCGATACAGGGCGGTATGGCTGACTTCCTGCGTGCTCGCTACCTAAACCTGGTGACAGTACCGATACTGGTGCTGGCCCTGAGCGCTGTCGCCCACGCCGGGGAACTTGTCTATGTGCAAAGCAAGCAGGCCAAATTACTCAGCATACCGGCGTTCGATGGCGCGCTGGTCGCCACGGTTGAAAAGGGGGCCGCGCTCGAGAAGCTCGCGCTACAGGGGCGTTGGGTCAAGGTGAGCCATGGCGATCAACAGGGTTGGGTGTCGCAACTGCTGGTGGGGCCGCGGCCGCCGTTAGCCAGGGAGTCCGTGATTGACGACGGTGCGGCCGACCTGAAGCAGAATGCGCGACGTCGCGCGTCTGCGACCGCGTCAACTGCAGCGGCACGCGGCCTGCGCAATGACGACCGCGCGCGGCAGAGCGATGATTCGGTGGCCGATTACAGCGCGTTGACCGAGATGGAAGGCTTTGCGGTCAGCGACGACGAAGCCAATAAATTTCTCGAGCAGGGGATGCAGTAAATCGGATCGCCAGGGACGGAGTCTACATGCTAACAAGAATCTCCACGCTTGGCCTGTTATTGGGCGCGCTGTGTGTCACTGGCGCCGTCTGCGCCGGGCAGGCGTTTCGCGATCGTATTCACAGTGATGCACTGACGGTTACCACCGGCGATGATATCAAGGCGGAAATCAGTTTCGGCCAGAATGTCGCGGCGCGCGTGCTCGGGCGCTTCAAAATCCATGATGACGCAGCGCTGAATCGCTACATCAATCTCGTCGGTACCGCGCTCGCCGCCAATTCCGGGCGTGGCGAATTGACGTTTCATTTCGCTGTGCTGGAGAGCGATAGCGTCAATGCCTATTCCACCCCCGGCGGCTACATATTTATCACGCATGGCGCACTTGCGCTGATGGAGGACGAGGCGGAACTGGCCGCCGTGCTCGCCCATGAAATCGCTCACGTCAGTGAGCGCCATATCGTCAATGCCTTGAACATTCGCGCGACTGACAACAGTGTCGGCGGCGGCTTCAGCCGTCTGATCGGCGCAGGCAACAGCACGACACAGGTGGCGTTTACCCAGGTCGTCGATCAAGCGGTCGAGATCCTCTTCACCAAGGGCTACCAGCAGCAGGACGAGCTGGACGCCGATCGTGTCGCCACGTTGTTGCTGAGCACCGCCGGTTACGATCCGCTGGCGCTGCGGCGTTACCTGGAACGTGCGCAGGCGATCGATGATGAAAACAGCCGCGCGATGAACGCGACGCATCCGCCGTCGCGGCAGCGTTTACGCAGCATCGATCAGCTGGTCAAGGAAGAAGGGATGGATTCCGCGCGTCTTGCCAGAATCAAAACGAGGTTTGACCAGCATGTCAGCCATCGTGAATAAACGTATGGACAAGGGGATCGCCGGAAACATGTCGTTGTTGCTGCTGATGCTGGCCTCCACCGTGCACGCCGACGAGTATCACTACGTGAATACGCCGGTCGGCAATCGGGCGGCCGATCTGGGCGGCGCCTACACGGCGTTGTCGGATGATCCGACCGGCCTGTTTTACAATCCGGCAGGGGTGGTCTACGCCGCCGGATCGAACCTGTCGGCCAGTATGAACACCCTGCAAACCGGCAGCACCACATACAAAAATGTGATTGGCGGCCAAAGTAACTGGGTGCGCAGTTCCAGCACGCTGTTGCCGAATTTCTTCGGCGTTGTGCAGCCGCTGGGTAAGGGGGTGTTCGGTTTTTCCTATGCCGTACCCGATGCGATCAATGAAGATCAGGATCAGGTGATCGCGAATGTGGCGACCACCATCGGTACCGCGCAGGAATTGATCATTAACTACAACAATACCGATAACACCTATAACATCGGGCCATCCTACGCCTACCAGATCAACGATCATCTTGCCGTTGGCGGCACGCTCTATTATCACTACCGGCACAAGCAGCGCATTAATAACATCCTGTTGTTGTATCCCAGTGACCGCCTGTGGACCAACGAATACTATGAAGTCGAGGAATACGGCATCAAGCCGGTGCTCGGCGTCATGTGGTCGCCTGTCGCGCAGTGGTCACTGGGCGCGACGCTGACCAAGGTCAGTATCATCGGCTCGGATTCGAACTTTCACATCAGCTGCCTCGGTGACAATGCCTCGCCGGCAACGGCGGCATGTCAGCCGGGTGGTGTCGTGATCCATCAGGTGGTCACGGACAATACCGAAAGGGCTTACCCGTTGAAGCTGGCGCTGGGCGCCACGTGGTTTCCCAGTAGCCGGCTGCTGGTGTCCGCTGACGTGACTTATTACGACGGCGTCGACGCCGGAGTTAACAGTCGCGACAGCGTGATCAATGTTGCGGTCGGCAGTGAGTACTATCTGTCTTCCCGCTGGGCGCTGCGCGGCGGGTTTTTCACCGATCTTGCCAGTACCCCGGATTTGCAGCCCAACGTCACCAGCTACAACCAGGCCGAACACGTCGATCTTGTTGGTGTGAGCCTCGGTATCGCCCACTTCAACCGCAACTCATCGCTTAGTCTCGGTGTGACATACAGCGTTGGCAGCGGCAAGTCGCAGATATTCTCCGGTTCGCCGGCCCTGCAAGATGCCGAGATGGAAAACCTGGGCGTCAGCCTCGCCGCGTCCTACACCTACTGACGATAGCCAGTGCGGCGTTAGTCGCGTGGGTTACCCGCTACCGACCGGTCATCGGTCGCGTGCATTCGTTTCTGTTCATATTCGGGCCTACTCCGGGGCGGGATCGCAGGATCGTTGAGGCGCTGGCGCCGCAATGGATTGTCGGGCTCCGCCGCTGCGCCCGTCGTGCGTCTGACCGGATTCCCTCTCGCGCAAGATTGACGTTTTATCCGGTGGCTGCCGGGCTGCGGTGTTCGTCTGCGCCCGGACAGGCACCGGGGAGTTGCTCGCTGATTTGTCGCGCCGAGGCCGTTTGTTTGTCTATAATGGCGCCCTTTCTGGTTAACGCGTCGGGACTCCTGTCATGGCAAAATCATCGGCAAAATCGGTCAAAAAAGTCGTGCTGGCCTATTCGGGCGGGCTGGACACGTCGGTCATCCTGAAGTGGCTGGTCGAAACCTACGATTGCGAGGTCGTGACGTTCACGGCGGACATTGGCCAGGGCGAGGAGGTCGAGCCGGCACGGGCAAAGGCGCAGGCGATGGGCGTCAAGGAGATCTATATCGATGATCTGCGCGAGGAGTTCGTGCGGGATTTCGTGTTTCCGATGTTCCGTGCCAATGCGATCTACGAAGGCGAGTATCTGCTTGGCACGTCGATCGCGCGGCCGCTGATCGCCAAGCGCCAGATCGAGATCGCCAACCAGACCGGCGCCGATGCGGTGTCGCATGGCGCGACCGGCAAGGGTAACGACCAGGTGCGGTTCGAGCTCGGCTATTACGCGCTGAAGCCCGAGGTACGCGTGATCGCGCCGTGGCGCGAGTGGGATCTGACCTCGCGCGAGACGCTGCTGGCCTACGCCGAAAAGCACCATATCCCGGTCGAGATGAAGCGCGGCAAGAAGTCGCCGTACTCGATGGACGCCAACCTGCTGCATATCTCGTATGAAGGCGCCGTGCTGGAAGATCCGTGGCAGGAGCCGGAGGAGTCGATGTGGCGCTGGACGAAGTCGCCCGAAGATGCGCCGGATGCGCCACAGGTAGTCGAGCTGACCTATGCGAAAGGCGATATCGTCGCGCTCGACGGCAAGGCCATGTCAGCGGCAACGGTGCTGGCCACGCTGAACCGTATCGGCGGTGCGCACGGCATCGGCCGGCTGGATATCGTCGAGAACCGTTTCGTCGGCATGAAGTCGCGCGGCTGTTATGAAACGCCGGGCGGCACGATCATGTTGAGGGCGCATCGCGCGATCGAGTCGATCACGCTGGACCGCGAGGTCGCGCATCTGAAGGACGAACTGATGCCACGCTACGCCGCTATGATCTACAACGGCTTCTGGTGGACGCCGGAACGGCGCATGCTGCAGCAGATGATCGATGCTTCCCAGCAGCATGTGAACGGGCGGGTACGCGTGAAACTTTACAAGGGCAACGTGACCGTCATTGGCCGAGAGTCCGCCAGCGACAGCCTGTTCGACCCTGGTATCGCGACCTTTGAGGACGATGCGGGGGCCTATTCGCAGAAGGACGCCGAGGGTTTTATCAAGCTGAACGCGCTCAGGCTCGCGCTGGCGACAAAAAAGCGCGGAAAATAGCCCCGAATCAACCCGAAACGCCCCCCGGTTTCTCCCGATACCCCGATATGGTATCGTCGAGAGCCCGGGTGGTAGCCGAACCGTCGACGATACCGGGGGCAAGGCAAGCCTGTCGCCGGCATTTGCCGCTTTGATCGATCGACGGTCGGGTAGTTGGTTAGACGGGTGATCGCATGAACAGGCCGCTGGCCTATCCGTTACTGGCCGTTGCATTGCTCGCAATCGGGGCAGGATTGATCTGGGCGTTGTCCTTTGAGCCGCCGTATGTCGTTTCCCCGGCGGTCGCCTCCGTTGATACCGCGCGGATAGACGAAGCGTTTTCCGTCAACGAACCGATACAGCCGATAGCGCTACCGACGGGGCTCGATCATGCAAAGGTTGTGCTGGGCGAGCGGCTGTTTCACGATCCGAGTCTGTCCCTCGACAATAGTATTTCCTGTGTTTCCTGCCATGACCTGACGCGCGGCGGTACCGATCACCGCGCCTATTCGATCGGTGTCGGCGGCGCGGTCGGTCGCATCAACGCCTTGACCGTATTCAACAGCGCGTTCAATTTCCGTCTTTTCTGGGATGGCCGCGCGGAAACGTTCACCGAACAGCTGGACGGGCCGCTGACCAGCCCGACGGAGATGGGCTCGTCCTGGTCGGAAATTGTCGACAAACTGCAGCACGATGATGCGTATGTACGGGAGTTTGCCCTGGTCTTCAGCGACCGCGCGGCCGCACCCTCGTGCGGCAAGGACAGCGCAAGTTGCCGGATTTATGTCACCCGCGAAACCGTCACCGCCGCACTGGCGGAGTTCGTCCGTTCGCTGGCAACGCCCGACGGGCGCTTCGACCGCTACCTGAAAGGCGATTTGTCGGCGATCAGCGCGGACGAAAAAACGGGCTATGATCTGTTCAAATCGTACGGGTGCATCGCCTGCCATCAGGGCGCCAATGTTGGTGGGAACATGTTCCAGATTTTTGGCGTCATGCGGGATTACTTTGCCGAACGCGGTAATGTGACAGAGGTCGATAACGGCCGATTCAATGTCACCGGCCGGGAAGAGGATCGCCACAGTTTTCGCGTGCCCAGCCTGCGTAATGTTGCGTTGACGGCGCCGTATTTCCACGATGGTACCGCGCAGACGCTGGATCAGGCCGTGATGGTAATGGCGCAATACCAGCTCGGCGTCGTCATGCCGATGGAGGACCTCGAATTGATCGTCAAGTTTCTCGGCACGTTGACCGGACAATACCGCGGAGAGCCGTTATGAGGTGGCCGGTCGTGACCCAGACGATATTCGGGCTGATGCTTGCGGTGATTCTGACGTTTCTCTATGTCAAGACCCAGGCCGTCGACATGCATGAGCATAACCGCAAGACACAGTTGCTCGGTCAGCTCAAGCAGGTCGATGCGAGCCTGAATGGGAACATGCTTAAATCGCGTAACGAATTGCTGCTGCATTACGATCCGCTGGTCGCGGATATCAATCAACTGAAAGGACTGCTCGGCGAAATCCGTTCCGGCCGGCATGCGATCTACGGCAACAGTTCGGCCGAGATCGATGTGGAAATCGACGAGATTAGTCGTCTGCTGCTCGACAAGGAGCGTTTGCTCGAGGAATTCAAGTCGCACAACGCGATATTGCGCAACTCGCTGCACTATCTGCCGGCCGCCGGGGGGCGTTTGCTGAAGAAGCTTTCCGCGCGGAATATCCCGACGCCGCTGGTGACCATGCTGTCGGATGCCTTGAACGATACGCTAAGCTTCAGCATCCTGTCGACGCCCGAGTTCGCTGCGGAAGTCACCGCCGATATCGAGGCGTTGCGTGCGAATATCACGCGTTTCCCGAATGAATTTGTCCGCGAGATTCAGCATATCGGCGAGCATGCCGAGCGTATCGTTATCGAAAAGCCGCTGGTCGATGATTTGATCAACCGGCTGGTGACGATGCCGACAGTACATCGTTTTAACCAGCTCGGTGCCGCGTATGGCAGGTATCACGAGGCGGTAGTACGGCGCACGGATGTCTTCCGGTTGTATCTCTATGTGTTTTCGGTATTTCTGGTGCTTTATATCTGTTACGTCATGGTTCAGCTGCGGCGCAAGGCCGCCGAGTTGCAATTTACCGTACAGGAGCTGAATTACCAGAAGTTTGCGCTGGATCAGCATGCGGCCGTCAGCGTCGCCGACGCGCGCGGCCGGGTGGTGTACGTGAACAATATCTACAGCGAAATGAGCCAATATCCGCGTGACGAGCTGCTCGGCCAGGATCACCGTATTCTGAATGCGGGTCATCATACGCCTGAAGACCTGGCGGGTGGCTTCTTCAAGGAGATCTCGGACACGATCGCCGGGGGCCGGGTGTGGCGGGGCGAGATCAAGAGCCATAAAAAGGATGGCGGTCACTACTGGACCGATACCACGATCGTGCCGTTTGTCGACAATACGGGGCGTCCGTACCAGTACGTGTCGATCCGTTATGACGTGACCGAGCGCAAGCTGGCCGAGGAGGCGTTGTTCGAGGCAAAGGAACGCGCGCAGACAACGTTGCAGTCGCTGGGCGACGGAGTCATCGCCACGGACAAGACCGGTCACGTCGAATATCTTAATCCGATCGCGGAGATGCTGACCGGATGGTCCAGCGGCGAAGCGCGGGGGCAGCCGTTGTCGGTGATTTTCCCGATCGTAGACGAAGCGACCAGGGTGCCGGTCGAGGACCCGATCAGGACGATCGTCGAGAAAAAGGAGATTATCCGGTTTGCCGGCGATCTGTTGCTCACCGGACGGCATGGCAAGGAGTACGCCATCGAGTTGACGGCGGCGCCGATCCGGGACCGCAATACCCTGTTTATCGGCGGTGTGCTGGCGTTTCGCGATGTAACGGAGATGCGCGGCATGGCGAGGCAGATGAGTCATCAGGCGGCACACGATGCATTGACCGGCCTGGTCAACCGCCGTGAGTTCGAGCGCCGTCTTGGCCAGCTGCTGAAGAGCGCCAAGGAACGTGATGTTCAGCATGCACTCTGTTACGTCGACCTCGACCAGTTCAAGGTCGTCAACGATACCTGCGGCCATATGGCCGGCGATGAATTATTGCGCCAGCTGGCGACTGTGTTGAAAGGCAAGGTACGCGAACGCGATACGCTCGCGCGCCTGGGCGGTGACGAGTTCGGAATATTGCTCGGCGAGTGTTCTATTCAGCGCGCCAAGGAAATCGCCGAAGAGATATGCCGCGCGGTCAACGAATTCCGTTATGTCTGGAAAGACCAGATCTGCGAGATCGGCGCAAGCATCGGCATGGTCCCGATCACGCGCGACAGCGACAGTCTGGCGCAACTGCTGGGCGCGGCGGACGCGGCCTGCTATGCGGCGAAAGATCGCGGCCGCAACCGCGTGCATGTCTACCAGGAGAACGACGCAGAGGTACAGCGGCGCCACGGTGAGATGCTGTGGGTGCCGCGTATCGTGCTCGCGCTGTCGGAAGGCCGTTTCAGGTTGTTTGCACAGAGCATTCTGCCCGTGAATGGTGATACCGATGAAGGCGATCACTACGAGGTGCTGGTGCGTATGGTCGACGAGCAGGGCAAACTCGTGCAGCCCGACGACTTCCTGCCGGCGGCGGAGCGGTATGACCTGATGCCGGCGATTGATCGCTGGATTATCCGTGCCTTCTTTGCGATGTACGAGGCTACCTATGGCAACAGCGCGATCAGCCGCCACGATACCGTTGCGCTGAATCTGTCCGGCGCCTCGTTGAACGACGACAAGTTCCTGGACTTTCTGTTTGATCTGATCAGCCACCACTCCGTGCCGCCGCACGTGCTGTGTTTCGAGATCACCGAGACCGTCACGATCTCGAATCTGACCAAGGCAACCGCGTTCATGAAGGAGTTGCGCGCCAAGGGTTGCCGGTTTGCACTGGACGATTTCGGCAGCGGTCTGTCGTCATTCGAGTATCTGAAAAACCTGCCGGTCGATTACCTGAAGATTGACGGCTGTTTCGTCAAGGAGATGGTCAAGGATTCCATTGACTACGCGATGGTCGCCTCGATCAACCAGATCGGGCATGTCATGGGGATACAGACCATCGCCGAAAGTGTCGAGAAGAAAATGACGCTCGACAAGCTGGCCGAGATCGGCGTCGATTTCGCCCAGGGTTACCACATCGACAGGCCGGAACCCCTCGAAGAGTATCTGCAAAAGAAGAAGCGACGCGGGCTGACGCTGATCAAGCGCTGACGGCCGGGATGTTCCAGCGCTGGTCGTCGTGTTCCGGGCCGCTGTCGGCGGTATAATACCCGCACACTGCTTTTGTCGAATCCATCAGCCGAAAAAGGAGTAGTAGTGCGTATTCTCCATACCATGCTGCGCGTGCGCGACCTTGAACGTTCGCTCGAATTTTATACCGACGTGCTGGGCATGCGGTTACTGCGTCGCCAGGAATACCCGGGTGGCAGATTCACGCTGGCCTTTGTCGGCTACGGCGAGGAGGCTGCCACCGCGGTGATTGAATTGACGCACAACTGGGACGTGTCGGACTACCAGATGGGCGATGCGTTCGGCCACATCGCGATAGGCGTCGACGATGTTTACGCCGCCTGTGACGATATCAAACGGCGCGGCGGCAAGGTGGTCCGTGAGGCCGGGCCGATGAAAAACGGCACGACCGTGATCGCCTTCGTCGAAGATCCCGATGGCTACAAAATC
Organism: Gammaproteobacteria bacterium; assembly: GCA_006218035.1. Lineage (GTDB taxonomy): Bacteria > Pseudomonadota > Gammaproteobacteria > VBWC01 > VBWC01 > VBWC01. The sequence continues at coordinate 167,290 of VBWC01000010.1, read as the reverse complement.
GAATTCATTGGCCGGACCTGACGCAACCGAGTGACGACAGCGATGAGACGAAACGTATCCGGTATTTTCGTGGTGATGACGGCCGGCATGCTGTCGTTGGCCTGTTCCGACAAGGGACAGCAGCGCGAGGTTGATGGCATGAGTTTATCGGTGTTTTCCCGGCCAGCGGTATTCGAGGTAGGAAGCAATGCGGAGATTACCGCAACATTGCAGCGCAACGGTAAACCGGCAGGCGACTGCAGTTTGCGCGTGCGGCAGTATATGCCGGGTATGGAGATGGGTGCCGATGCGGCGTGGCATACGATGGAACCCGACCGCTCAGCCGGGAAATTCCGCGCGACGACCGGCGAGTTTTCTATGGGCGGTGACTGGGAGCTCGAATTCGCGATTGAATGCGGCGAGGTTACCCGAAAGGCTGCGTTTCGCTATACCCTTGAGTGGCCCGAGTAAGTAATCGTCCTGGCAGTGAGTGGACCGCTTGATTACAGCAGGCGCTTTAAACCTTCCAGATAACGTCCCTCGTCCGGCGCAGTTCCGCCGCAGTTTGCTTCCCATAAAGTTTCACCCAGGCACTCCATCATCAGGTGCTCGGCGTCGTGCTCGTTACCAGCGCGCATGACCAGTCGACGGTAAACCGCGCCGATCCCCGCGGGCCGGTCCGTGGTTATCTGCTCGTGCAGCGTAATGTGCATGCCCATATGCAGGAAGGGATTCGATTCGCCCAATTCGGGCGTGTAGTCGCGGCCGATCGCATCGTCAGGGCGCGCAAGGATGTAGTGGTACTCAGGGTGCCGTGCGATGACGGCGGCCACCAGCCGCTCAAGCGGTTCGAGCGGCTGCGCGTCACGATGCTTGCGCCACGCATCCAGATAGAACTGCCGCAGTTCGTTACGATTGCGCCCGTACATCGCCGGTGATGCGCCGTTTGCCTGTGGACGCCGGTTCGGAAATACGTTTGCCGCGGTATTCGCACAGATCGTTGATCAGACATTCCCCGCAGCGGGGGTTGCGTGCCGTGCAGACGTAACGGCCATGCAGTATCAGCCAGTGGTGTGCGTCAGGTTTGAATTCATCGGGCACGAACTTCAGCAGTTTTCTTTCCACTTCGGCGACGGTCTTGCCCGGCGCCAGGCCGGTGCGATTGGCGAGACGGAAAATATGCGTATCGACCGCGATCGTCGGATGACCGAATACAGTGTTCAGTATGACGTTGGCGGTTTTTCGGCCGACGCCGGGCAGTGCTTCCAGCGCCGCCCGGTCTTCCGGCACCTTGCCGTGATGTTGCTGCAGTAGGATCTCGCAGGTACGGATGATGTTGTTGGCCTTGGTGTTAAACAGGCCGATTGTCTTGATATATTGTGTTAATCCGCTTACACCGAGCGCCGCGATGGCCCGCGGCGTAGCGGCGGCGCGGAACAGTTTATCCGTGGCCTTGTTAACGCCCTTGTCGGTTGCCTGCGCTGACAGGATGACGGCCACCAGCAGTTGAAACGGCGTGCGGTAATGAAGTTCCGTGGTCGGCCTGGCGTTTGCCTGGCGCCAGCGCGTGAATATTTCGATCCGCTTCTGCCTGTTCATGGCCATCAATCATTAATGATGTGCCGGCACCCGGGCAGGTACCGCGTGGGTTCAGATCGGGGCCGGGACCGCGCCCGGATGAGCGCGGCCAATCACCGTCGCCGGCTGCTTCTTGCCGCGTGCGTCGATGAAGTTCTTCAGCGCGACCAGCAGGCCAAGGCCGATGAACGCGCCGGGCGGCAGTATCGCCAGCAGAAAGCCGTGGTAGTCATCGATGACCGTGACCGTGAGCCAGCTAGCCGATTCACCGAACATCATTTCTGCCTGCGCAAACAGTGTTCCCTGGCCCAGTACCTCGCGCATGGCCCCCAGTACCACCAGCACCGCGAGAAATCCCGAGCCTATCGCGAGACCGTCAATGGCTGACGGCACCACGCTGTTCTTGAACGCGAATGCTTCGGCACGCGCAATTATATTGCAGTTGGTCACGATCAGCGCGATAAAAATACCCAGGACACTGTATAGCTCGTGAAAATACGCGTTCATCGCCAGTTCGATAGCGGTGACAATGGATGCGATGACCAGCACGAATATGGGAATCCGTATTTCCGGCCGCGTTTGATGCCTGATCAGCGACACGGCGACATTGGACAGCACGAGCGTCATTAATGTCGCGATCCCGAGGCCGAGACCGTTGACCACTGACGACGTGACTGCAAGCAGCGGGCACAGACCCAGTATCTGGACCAGCGCGGCATTGTTGTGCCACAGTCCGTCGCGGGTAATCTGGGCGAGGTCGGTATTACTCACTTTCGTTGTCCACCGTGTCTTCGAGGATTGTCGCGACGCGCGGATTGAACAACCCATCGCGATTGATGATGAAGTATTGTAAACATTTATAGACCGCCTTGACTATAGCGCGCGGCGTGATGGTCGCGCCGGTAAACTGGTCGAAAACGCCGCCGTCGCGTTTAACCGCCCATTCGCGACCGTCGGTCGTATACAGCGAATGGCCTGCAAAACTATTGATCCAGGTGCTGCGCCTTATTTCGATCTTGTCGCCCAATCCCGGTGTTTCCTTGTGGGAAACCACGCGTGCGCCCATGACGGTACCGTCGTAATTGATCGCGACCAGCAACCTGATTTCGCCGCTGTAACCGTCCGGTGCCGATGGAGTCATCACGGCCGCTACCGGGACACCGTCCATGCGCGCGCGGTATACGGTTACCGGTGTACTGGTGCCGAGCAGCGCTTCAGACCGTACCAGTAACGTATCCGTCACAAGTTCATTGTTATAAAGCGACGGCGGAACCAGAACATTGAGGGTTTTCAGCAAGTCCTCGCGCTCTTTCAGCAGGATGAGATCTTTGGTATTCCCGAAGGTGATGGCAACAATGGCCGTTCCGGCGATCCCGAACAGCCCCAGCGCCAACCCTGCGATCATCATGGATTTGCGTAGCACGGCACTACTTCCGGTCGTGACCGAAAACACGCGGCCTGAAGTAGTAGTCGATGGTTGGCGCGGTCATGTTCATCAGCAGCACCGCGAATGCCACGCCGTCCGGGTAGCCGCCCCAGGCGCGGATCACGTACACCAGTATGCCGATGCCGGCGGCGTAGACGAGCCGGCCGGGATTGGTGGTCGCGGCGCTGACCGGGTCGGTCGCGATAAAGAATGCGCCGAGCATCGTCGCGCCGCTGACGAGATGAAACCACGGTGTCGCGTGGGTATTGGCATCGATCAGATAAAAAATCGCGGCGACAGCAAACAGCGCCCCGAGCATGGCGGCCGGAATGTGCCAGCTGATGACCTTCATGTAGATCAGCCACAGTCCGCCAACAAGGAATCCGCCGCTGATCCACTCCCAGCCCTTGCCGCCGATATTGCCGAATATCGGGCTCGTGGCAATGACGTTGCTCACGGTTTGATCGAGCAATAGCTGCGTTTTCAGCGTATCCAGCGGCGAGGCCATGGTGAACGCGTCTATCGGCAGGCCCTCGGGCAGGCGGCCCGCAAAGATCGCGGTAGCTGCGTCAATAAGCCCCAGCTTGACATCGAGCAGCATTTGCGGCGCGGTCCATGAGGTCATTTCCAGCGGAAAGGAGATCAGCAGCATGACGTAACCGAGCATCGCCGGATTGAACGGGTTGTAGCCGAGGCCGCCGTACAACTGTTTGCCGACGACGATGGCGAATGCGGTGCCGCATAACGTGAGCCACCATGGCGACAGCGGCGGCAACGCCAGTGCCAGCAACATGGCCGTTACCACCGCACTGCCGTCGGTAATGAACGGCCAGACCGGGCGGGAGCGCGCACGCAGCACCGTGCCTTCACAAACCAGCGCAACCACGCATGCCAGCAGGATATTGATGGCCACACCCCAGCCGAAGAAATAGATATAGGCCGCAATCCCCGGGATCAGCGCGTAGATCACGCGCAGCATGACACGCGTGACCGACGTGCGTGCGTGACCGTGCGGCGAGGTGGGGGAGTCAAATTGCATAACGGGTACTCAGTCGTTGTCGACGGCTTCTTCGGTGTGCGGCGTCTTGTCCTGGTTCTTTGCCAGCGAGGCCTTCTTCAGCCGACGCCTGGCCTCGCGCTCGGCCTTTTCCCGGGCCAGGCGGTCCAGACGGAACTCGTGGCGTTGCCGGGCGATGTCGGCCTGTTCATGTTCGCGCTCTTTGGTCCAGATCGCGCCTTTGGCATAGCGATAGTATTGCACGAGCGGGATATTGCTGGGGCAGACATAGGAGCAACAGCCGCACTCGATGCAGTCGAACAGATTGTACTCCTGTACCTTGTCCAGATCGTTGGTATGCGCGTACCAGTACAGTTGTTGCGGCAGCAGCATCACCGGGCAGGCGTCGGCACAGGCGCCGCAGCGTATGCACGGCATCACCGGCCGCGGCGGCACGATATCGGCCTCCGTGGCAGCGATGATGCAATTGGTGGTTTTGATGACCGGCACTGCGTGGGAATGCAGCGCATAGCCCATCATCGGGCCGCCCATAATCAGCCGTTTGACCGCCGCCGGATCACCGCCGCACTGAATGATCAGGTCACGGACCGGCGTGCCGAACGCCACGTCGAGATTGCGCGGCTGGCTGACGCCGGCGCCGGTGACCGTGACGTAACGTGACACCAGCGGACGCCCGTGTTCCACCGCGTGATGCACTGCCAGCGCGGTCGCGACGTTGTGACAGACGATGCCGATATGGATCGCCAGGCCGTTCGCCGGAACCTCCTTGCCAGTGATCACCTTGATCAACTGCTTCTCGCTGCCTTGCGGGTAGATCGTCGGGCAGAGTATTACCTCGATTCCGGCCTCGTGCAGCGCCGCATCGTGCAGCGCCCGGAAGGCCTCCGGTTTGTTGTCCTCGATCGCGAGGACACATACACGCGCCTGTAAGGCATGCTGCATTACGCGCAGCCCGGCGATGATCTCGCGCGGATATTCACGCATCAGCATGTCGTCGCAGGTGATATAGGGTTCGCACTCGATACCGTTCAGGATCAGTGTGTCGATGCCGTCGAGCTTGCCGGGATTCAGTTTGATGTACGACGGAAAGCCCGCGCCGCCGAGCCCGACGATGCCGGCCTCGCGAATCAGGTTGCGCAAGGCGCTGGGCGCCAGTTGCAGGTAATCGCCGACGCGCGGATGCTCAAGCCCGCGATCTTCGCCGTCCGGTTCGATGACGATGCAGGTGGCGTTCAGGCCCGACGGGTGCGGCACCGCGTATTCACCGATATCGACGATGGTGCCGGAGGTGGAGGCGTGCACCGGCGCGCTGAGGAACTCGTGGGCGCGCCCGATCATCTGTCCCTTGAGCACCTTGTCACCCACCTGCACAATCGGCTCGGCCGGTTCGCCGATATGCTGGTGCAGCGGCAATATCAATCGCTCCGGCAGCTCGGCGCGGATCACCGGCAGGTTGGTCGACTCATGCTTGTGTTGCGGTGGATGGACGCCGCCATGAAATGACCAGAGACGCCGTTGCCCATGCAGGATATCGACGCCGTCGTGGAATAGGTTGGCGCTCAACGGTAGCTCCCCGCCATCCTGGCTTTTTCCGGAGCCGGCCAACGCCAGCTATCGATCGTTTGTGTAATCGGCGCCATGCTGATGCAATCCACCGGGCACGGCGCAACACACAGATCGCAGCCTGTACATTCTTTCTCGATCACCGTGTGCATCTGTTTCGCCGCGCCGAGTATGGCGTCGACCGGGCACGCCTGTATGCACAGCGTGCAGCCGATGCAACGCGGCTCGTCGATCACCGCGACCATTTTTTCCGTGACCTGGCCGTTCTCCGGATTCAGCGGCTTCGGGTCGCGGCCGAGCAGATCGGCGAGCGCGAGTATGCCGGCCTCACCGCCCGGCGGGCACTGGTTGATATCGGCCTCGCCGCTCGCGATCGCCGTCGCATACGGACGGCATCCGGGATAGCCGCACTGTCCGCACTGTGTCTGGGGCAGAATCGCGTCGATCTTGTCGACTAGCGGATCGCCCTCGACCTTGAAGCGCACGGCGGCAAAGCCGAGCAACAGGCCGAACACGACCGACAAGACGCCCAGTGAGAGTACGGCCGCGAGCATTGAATCAGCCCCGGACCAGACCCGCGAAACCCATGAAGGCCATCGACATCAGCCCGGCGGTGATCAGCGCGATGGCCGGTCCGCGAAACACGACCGGTACATCCGAGGTGGTAATGCGTTCGCGCATCGCAGCGAACAATATCAGCACCATCGAGAAGCCCACGGCGGCACCGAAGCCGTAGAAGGCGGACTCAAGAAAGCCGTGCTGTTGCTGCACGTTCAGCAAGGCGACGCCGAGCACCGCGCAATTAGTGGTGATCAGCGGCAGAAAAATACCGAGCACCTGGTACAGCAGCGGGCTGGTTTTATGGATGACCATTTCCGTGAACTGGACGACGAACGCGATGACCAGAATAAACGTGATCGTGCGCAGGTATTCGAGCCCCAGCGGCGCGAGCAGATACTCGTTCGCGAGGTAACTGCATACCGACGACAGCGTTAGTACGAAGGTTGTGGCGAGTCCCATGCCGGTGGCGGTTTCCAGTTTTTTTGAAACGCCCATGAACGGGCACAGGCCAAGAAACTTCACCAGTACGAAGTTATTGACCAGCACCGTGCTCACCAGAATCAGTAAGTAATCTTGCACCGAGTCTGCCTCCTGCCGCCGACTTAGAACGCTACGATATAAGCTTATCTATCGGGTTTATAAGGAAAAAGTTGAGGTCAAATACTATCTGAATGCGTGCATCGCTACAACAGACGTGCATGTCGACGGCGCATCGAACCATTGTTATGGCGCTATTTTACCCGCATTCCCGGCTGCGCGCCGGCATCCGGTTGAAGCAGCCACAGATCGTTGCCGCCCGGACCGGCCGCCAGCACCATGCCCTCGGATACGCCGAAGCGCATTTTACGCGGTTCAAGATTCGCCACCATCACGGTCAGCCTGCCCTCCAGCGATTCCGGTGCGTAAGCGGACTTGATGCCCGCAAATACATTCCGGGTTTCACCGCCGATATCGAGCGTCAGTTGCAACAGCTTGTCGGCGCCTGCCACGTGCTGTGCCTTGATGATCCGCGCGATGCGCAGATCCAGCCTGGCGAAGTCATCGTAGGACACCGGCGGCCGGACCGGATCGTCGGTCAACGGCCCGGCGGCGGTCGCGGTATTGGAGGGTTGCATGGTCGTCACCTGTTTAAGTTCCTCGGTCGATGCGGCTAGCATGGCGGCTACTTTTTCCGGCTCGACGCGCGTCATTAAAGGCGTGAAAGCCTCGATCGTGTGATTCAATAACGGCTTGCTGCTGTCCGTCCAGGCGAGCGGCGCGACATTCAGGAACGCCTCGGCCTTCACCGCCAGCGTTGGCAATACCGGCTTCAGATAAATCATCAGCAGGCGAAACAGATTGAGGCCCATCGTGCAGATGGCCTGAAGCTCTGCATTACGGCCAGTGTCCTTGGCGACCATCCACGGCTGCTTGTCGTCGATGTACTGGTTGGCGCGATCGGCCATGGCCATGACGTCGCGCACCGCACGCCCGTATTCGCGGGTTTCGTAATACTCGGCGATGGCAGTGCCACCGGCCACGCAGAAATCCCACAGCGCCTTGTCATCCAAAGCGGGGGCCAGTTTGCCGGCGCAGCGCTTGCTGATGAAGCCCGCGCAGCGGCTGGCGATATTGACCAGCTTGCCGACCAGATCCGCGTTGATGCGCTGCGTGAAATCGTCGAAATTCAGATCCAGGTCGTCGATACGCCCCGACAGTTTGGTTGCAAAGTAATAGCGCAGATATTCCGGATTCAGGTGATCGAGATAGGTGCGTGCCTTGATGAACGTGCCGCGCGACTTCGACATCTTCTGACCGTTCACCGTCAGGAAGCCATGCGCGAAGATCGCCGTCGGTTTACGCAGGCCCGCGCCCTCGAGCATCGCCGGCCAGAACAGCGCGTGGAAATAGATGATGTCCTTGCCGATGAAGTGATACAGCTCGATGTCACTGTCCCGGCGCGTGTACGCGTCGAAGTCCATGCCGCTGCGGTCGCAGAGATTTTTCAGGCTGGCCAGATAGCCGATCGGCGCGTCCAGCCAGACATAGAAATATTTGCCGGGCCGCTCCGGTATCTCGAAACCGAAGTACGGTGCGTCGCGCGAGATATCCCACTCCTGCAGGCCGACGGCAAACCATTCATCCAGCTTGTTCGCGACCTGCTCCTGCAGATGCTTGCCGTGCGTCCACTGCTTGAGCATCGGGGCAAAATCCGCCAGTTTGAAGAAATAATGGTCGGATTCCTTTTCGACGGGCTTCGCGCCCGATAGCGCCGACACGGCGTTCTTCAGATCGGTCGGTGAATAAGTCGCGCCGCATACTTCGCAACTGTCGCCGTACTGATCCGGCGAGCCGCAGCGCGGACAGTCGCCCTTGATGAACCGGTCCGGCAGAAACATGTTCTTTTCCGGATCATACGCCTGCCGGATGGTGCGCGACGTGATATGGCCGGCCGCGTCCAGCCGCCGGTAGATCAGCTCGGCCAGCTCGCGGTTTTCGTTCGAGTGGGTCGAGTGATAGTTATCGAATGCGATGGCGAACGCGGCAAAATCCGCGCGGTGTTCGGCGCCGACGCGCTCGATCAACACTTCCGGCGCAATACCTTCCTGTTGCGCACGCAACATGATCGGCGTGCCGTGCGCGTCGTCGGCGCAGACATAGACGCACCGGTGCCCGCGCATTTTCTGGAAGCGCACCCAGATGTCGGTCTGGATATACTCGACCAGATGGCCGATATGGATCGGCCCGTTGGCGTAGGGCAACGCGCTGGTGACGAGGATTTTTCGCTGCGTATCGGGCATCGTCGGACAGAAAATCGGGAAACGCCGCATTATAGCCGATTCCCCGCGGCGGTTGGGTTGCCGTCGATGTGGTTACGTGGTGTGGCAGGGTTGCGGCAGGCCGTTCTCGAATACCAGCAGCTGGCCGGCTGTCATCGTCGTCCAGGCTTCGTTGTCCGTCAGCGGTTTTGTCGCGATCACCGCGACGCGGTCGTCGGGCGAAGTGACCTCGCGGAAATCGACGGTGACATCCTGATCGATCAGATGGGCCGTGGAAAACGGCGCCTGGCGCACGACGTAATACAGATCCGTCGAGCAGTGCGCGAACAAATAGCGGCCATCCGATAACAGAAAATTGAACACGCCGTATGACGCGAGTGTCGCGCTGATCTCGCCCAGCGCCCGGGTCAGCTGCGGCTTGTCCGGCTCCGTGTAACCGAAGCGCTCAACCAGCGTCTCCAGTATCAGGCAGAACGCATGCTCGCTGTCGGTCGACCCGACCGGCCGGAAGCGGCCGGCCAACGGCGGTAGTTCGCCCTCGAGATCGCCGTTATGGGCGAAGATCCAGTAGCGTCCCCACAGCTCGCGCATGAACGGATGGGTATTGACGAGCGAGACCTCGCCTATCGTCGCCTTGCGGATATGCGCGATCACGTTCCTGGAACGTATCGGGTAGTTGCGCACCATCTCCGCGACCGGCGAGGAGGTCGATGCCTTCGAGTCGATGAACAGCCGGCAGCCGGTATCCTCGAAAAACGCGATACCCCAGCCGTCGCTGTGTTCGTCGGTGTGACCACCGCGCGCGCAGAATCCCTCGAACGAAAACAGGATGTCCGTCGGGATGTTACAGTTCATGCCCAGCAGTTGACACATGTCGATCCGTTTCCTGGCAGGTGTTGGTAGACGCCATCATCCCATATCGGCCTGTCCGGGAAAAACGTGCAGTAAGTCCGCGGTGGTGATAGCGACCCAGGTGCTGACCGGGATGCCCGACAGCTGTCAGAAGCGACACAGGCAAACAAGCACCCGGGCATCATCATTGCGGATTTACTGCCGAGCTGCTGCGCCAGCCCATGCTGCTGCGGGTCTTCGCCTTGATGGCCGTCGATATGGTCAGCGTCTTATGCCGGGATGACGGTCCCGCCCCGTTGATCCTTTTTTACCTTTAGGAGGCTCTGAATAAGAGGTTTCTTGTCATTTCGACCGCAGGGATGGCGGAAGGTAGAGCAACGCAGGAGCAGTTGCCGGGAGAAATCTCGATGTGATTGCATAGCTTGCATCTTTGACCAGAAAGATTTCTCGCCAGCTCCCTAGCGATGCTCGGGACAGGGCTCGAAATGACACTTGATCGGAGTTTCCTTTATCGTATCCGCCATGCTGATAATGGCGTTGTACGCGCGGTTCGGTTTCGCCAGAATACCCGGCGCGGGACATTTGCCGTGGCTGCCGCTGCCGATGGTCATCTACGGGCAGTAGATCCGGCGGCAGGCGAATTTCAGATATATCGGGTGTTGCTGTTGGTGTTTATGATGATCTCGCTGATTTTTGATGCCAAGGATGTCGGGGGATACTTCGCAGCCAGTGCAACGCCTGACCAGGAGGACAACCCATGAACGAACCCGGCGTCGCACGTCAGAGGCTGGAAGAGCGGCTGATCGAACTGGAATCGCGTACCGCGTTTCAGGAAGATACGATTAACCGGCTCAACGATATTGTCGCCACACAGCAGCGACAGATGGATACGCTGCGCCAGACCGTTAATCTGGTGATCCGGCAGTTGCGTGATAACACGGCAGCGCCCGTCGCGGATGCGGCGGATGAGACACCGCCACCGCACTACTGATCCCTGTCGGGTGTTTCGGGTGCCCGGTTACGGGTCGGTGGAGACGTCGAGCTGCAACGCACCGTCGGCAAAGCGCAGACGCCGCTCGCCGTGCAGAAAGGCCAACAGCTCATTGCCGACGACGCTTTTGCGCCAGCCCTGCAATACCCGGCTCTCGCCGCTGTCGAGCAACAATTGTTCAATATCCTTGCGCGATGCCAGCGTCGCGGGACTCAGCGACTCGCGCGCACCACGCAGTCGCACCACCGCCATCAACACATCGGCGAGCGCCTGCTGATCCGCCGTCAGTCGCGCCGCCGCGGCGACGGGGGTAGCCGGCGCCGCGCGCGATTTCGCTGACCGGATAAGATCGAGTAGCGTGTTGCTGTCGCGCTGCAGGTTTTCGCGGCGCAGGCCGCGTATCTGTTCCAGTTCGGCCATGCTGCCAGGCATCAGGCGCGCCAGATCGATCAGCACCTCATCACGCAGTATCCAGCCGCGCGGCCGGTCCTGTACAACGGCCGCCGTTTCGCGCCACGCGGCCAGCGCCTCCAGTACCGCGAGCGATTTCGGCTGCAGCCGGTCGGCACCGCGTATGCGTTGCCAGGCGTCGGCCGGTTCGTTGCGATAGGTGGCGGTGTCCGTCAGTTTGGCGAAGTCGTCATCCAGCCAGGCCAGGCGGCCGCGCGCCGCGAGTTCACGGTGCAGGTGCTGGTAAAGCGGTACCAGATAACGCACGTCATCGGCGGCGTATTGCAGTTGATCATCCGGTAGCGGCCGCCGTGCCCAGTCGGTGCGGCTGTACGCCTTGTCGAGCGTGACGCCGAGCACCTCGGTGACCAGCGTCGCGTAGCCGGCCTGATCGGGATAGCCGAGCAGCATCGCCGCCAGCTGGGTGTCAAACACCGGGCGCGGCAGATCGCCGGTCAAATGGTAAAAAATTTCCAGGTCCTGGCGCGCCGCATGAAAGACCTTGGTGATGCGCGTATCGTAAAACACCTCGAGCAACGGGCCGAGACTGGCTAGCGCCAGCGGATCGATGCAGAAGACGGCCTCCGGGGTCCCCACCTGGATCAGGCAAAGTTGCGGAAAATAGGTTTTTTCACGGATAAATTCGGTATCGATCGCGAGCCATGCGCACGTGCTGATGCGCCGGCATGCGGCGGCCAGTTGCTCGGGCGTTGCAATATATTCGGACGAATTCTTGTAAGCCATTGTATTTATGTACCTAATATTTTATGGCGGATAAAAATGGCCGGAAACTGGAATCCCGATGAATGAATGTCGATAAAGTATCGAATATAGGGGAGTGGAGGAGTCTCGGCTAGGGGTTATGGATTACCACCGTGCATTAGCGCCGACTGGACTGGCCGTATTTCTGGTCGTGTTCTCGATTGGGGACTACGCGCTCGGGTTCAACCAATGGATTGTCCACTGGTGGGCGGACATGGCGTGGACTCTCGCGTCCGGTGTGACGGCGTTGATGTGTTACGGCGCCGCCCGCAAGTTGTCGGGTCATGAACGTGCGGCCTGGCTGTTGTTCGCGGCTGGATGTCTCGCCTGGTTTCTGGGCATGCTGGCATGGGATTATCTGGAACTGGTGGCCGGGCGGGCCACGCCGTTCCCGTCGGTGTCCGATTTCGGCTTTTTGCTGCTGCCACCGTTGTTTATGGCGGGGCTGATCTATTGGCGACAGTCGGCGCCGTCGGCGGTGCTGACATTGAAACACGTCAGCAATCTCGGATTCGTCCTGTGCGCCCTGATCATTGTCTTCGTCCTGGTTCTGTCAGAGCGTATTCAGGAGAGTCCGGACGGCCCGTGGTACATTGCGGTCACCCTCGCGATGCCGGTGCTTTATCTGGGATTGTTGATCTTCGGGCTCTATCTGCTTTATTCCCACCGCTGGGGCGCGCAGCGACCAGCCATGCTGTTACTGGTTGCCGGCATGGCGGTTCATGGCATTACCAATACGATTTACGCGCATGAATTGCTGACGCATAAGTACCTTGCCGGACACTATCTCGATGTGTTCTGGTTGCTGGGATTCGCTTTCTTCTTCTGGGCCGCGCTGGAGAAACGCAGGCAGGCGGCGGGTGGTATGCCGACACGTGCGTCGCGCGGTATGCCGCGCGACGCAGCGCTGGTTGAAGGCCTCCTGCCGGCGGTCGCGCTGGTGTTGATTGTCGTTGTCGCGGCGACGTTCGGTCATGCGGTGACCCGTCAGGAATTTCCCTATCTGATCCCCGCCGGGATCGGTCTGCTGGCGTTTCTGCTGCTCTGGGAGTGGGCAAAGTACCGTGTCGAGCAGGGCCTGGTCGCGGCCGCCCGGGAATCCGGCGACAGGCTGGAGTCGCTGGTCCGTAACATACCCGGTGCGATCTACCGCAGCCGGTGCGTGATCGGTAAAGACTGGTCGATGACCTACGTCAGCGAAGCGATGACGCTGGTCACTGGCTATCCGGCGAGTGAGTTTACCGGCGGCAGTATCAAATCGTATGCGCAACTGGTTCATCCCGACGATCTTGCCGGTGTGGAGCAGCGCATTCGTCACGCGATAGACCGGCGCCGGCCTTATGAGCTCGAGTACCGGATCATCGACGCCAATGGCGCTGTGCGCTGGCTGTATGAGCGCGGCCAGGCACACTATAGCGCGTCCGGCACGCCCGACTGGCTGGATGGCGCGATCTTCGATGTCACCGTGCGCAAGAAGGCCGAGATCGCGTTGCAGGACCGCGAAGAAAAGTTCCGCTCGCTGGTCGAGAACGCGGAAAGTGTCATTCTGTATCTGTCACCGGACGGCGATATTCTCGAATTCAATCCGGCGGCCGAACGGCTTTATGGCGCGCGGCGCCGGGACGTGCTGGGCAGGAATTACTTCCAGTTATTTGTGCCGGAGCCGGTGCGCGACGCGGTCATTGCGGACATGCGCCAGGTCATGGCCGGCACGCCAACGCGAGGTTACGAAAACGAGGTCCTGGCCGCCGACGGCAAACGCCGGATACTGGCGTGGTACGTCAACCGGGTATTGAGTACCGACGGTCAGCCGGCCGGCGTCGTCGCGATGGGCCACGACGTCACCGAAACCAAGGCCGCGGATGCGGCGCTGGTGGAGTCCCGGCGTTTGTTGCAACTGGTGCTCGATGCGATCCCGGTGCGCGTGTTCTGGAAGGACCGCGAGTCGCGCTATCTGGGTTGCAACCGGCTGTTCGCCCTGGATGCGGGCCTGATGTCGCCGGCGGGAATTCACGGCGCCAGCGATTTCGATCTCGGCTGGCGTGAGCAGGCCGAGCGCTATCTCGCCGACGATCATCAGGTAATGACGACGGGCGTGCCGAAGTTCGACTACGAGGAGCCGCAGACGACGCCGGATGGCCGGCATATCTGGTTGCGTACCAGCAAGGTGCCGCTGACCGACAGCCATGGCGGCATCATCGGCGTGCTGGGCACGTACGAGGACGTCACCGGGCAAAGGGAGATGGAACAAAAGGCAGCGGAGCGCAATCTGCGGCTGCAGCGCCTGTCCGAACTGGGTCTGACACTGTCCGGCGATCCGAAAGAGGTATTCCGCCAGGTTTCGCGGATGATCGGCGAGTTGCTCGGCGTGCCCGTCGTTTGCCTGTCCGAGATCGCGGACGAACAGGTGTATTTCGTCGCCGTGTACGCGCACGGCGAGGTCACCGTCGACGCCGGGTCCTTGCCGCTGGCGGGGACGCCGTGTGCGGCCGAGGTCGAGACAGGCGAGGTGCACGTTTACCAGGACGTTACCGAGAAGTTTCCCGGGCTGGAGATGCTGGAGAGATATAACGCCAGTACCTATTGCGGATTCCCGGCGCTGGACCAGCACGGCAACGTGGTCGCCATTACCTGCCTGATCGACGATCAACGGCGCGAGTTTACCGAAGAGGATCTCGGCCTGCTGCGTATCTTCGGTCAGCGCATCGGCATGGAAATCGAGCGGCAGCGGCACATAAACGAACATGCGATCGCCGATGCGCAGATGAAGAAGCTGTCCGGCGCCATCGAGCAGACGGCCGATATCGTGCTGATCTCGGACCGGGAAGGCCGGGTCGAATACGTCAATCCGGCGTTCGAGGCCGCTACCGGATACACACTGGCCGAGGTCAAGGGAAAGAAGAGCAACGTCGTGCGCTCCGGCAAGCATGACGACGCCTTTTATCAAGGGCTCTGGGACACCATTACCCGGGGTGACGTATTCCAGGACGTTGTCATCAATCGCAAGAAGAGCGGCGACATCTTCTACGAGGAAAAAACCATCACGCCATTAAAGGACGGGACAGGCAACATCACGCACTTTATTTCCACCGGCAAGGACATCACCGAACGCATGCAGATCCAGGAGCGCCTGTACCGTCTTGCCTATCACGATATCCTGACCGACCTGCCGAACCGGGCACTGTTTGTCGACCGGCTCGATCATGCGCTGGCCCGCCAGCGGGACGGCGGCAGGTGCATGGCGGTATTGTTCATGGATCTCGACCGGTTCAAGAACATCAACGATACGCTGGGCCATGATATCGGTGACCGGTTGTTGCAGATGTTGTCCGAGCGCCTGCTGGAGAGCCTGCGAGACAGCGATACCGTCGCGCGGCTGGCCGGAGACGAATTCGTGATTCTGCTCGAGGAAGTGGATGCCGCCGGCGACGTTGCGCCGATCTGCCGCAAGATTCTCGATGCGCTGTCGCGGCCGTTTGTGGTCAACGGCAACGAACTTTATATGACCAGCAGCATCGGCATCAGCCTGTATCCATCGGACGGGACCGACGCATCGATATTGATGCGCAATGCGGACGTCGCGATGTACCGCGCCAAGGAACTTGGTCGTAACAATTTCCAGTTTTATTCCGCCGATATGAGCGCCAGGGCCTTTGAACGCCTGACGCTGGAGACCAGCCTGCGTCATGCGCTGGAGCGGGACGAGTTTCTGATCCACTATCAGCCGCAGATCTGTCTGGATACTGGACGCATCATCGGTGTCGAGGCGTTGCTGCGCTGGCAGCATCCCGATTTCGGGCTGGTTCAGCCCGGTGAGTTCATTCCGCTGCTCGAGGAGACCGGCCTGATCGTCCCGGTCGGCGAGTGGGTGTTGCGTACGGCGATGAATCAGGCGGTGGCATGGCAGGCCGTCGGCCTTGATCCGATTCGCGTCGCCATCAACCTGTCCAGCCGCCAGTTTGACGGCAGGCAGCTGCTGGACACGGTATTGAACCTGGTGAAGGAAACCGGGCTGGAGACGCGCTGGCTGGAACTGGAAATCACCGAGAGCCTGCTAATGAACAACGAGCGTCTGACGCTGGAAATGCTGCAGGCGCTGAGCGATGCCGGTATCCGTCTGTCGATCGATGATTTCGGCACCGGCTATTCGTCGCTGGGTTATCTGAAACGTTTCCCGATCGACACGCTGAAGATCGACCGATCGTTTGTGCGCGATATCACCACTGACCCGGATGACGCGGCGATCGTCACGGCCATCATTGCGATGGCGACGTCGCTCAAGCTCGATGTCATCGCCGAGGGTGTCGAGACCCGGGCGCAGCTCGACTTCCTGAAAGAACGGCAATGTGTCTGCCTGCAGGGCTACCTGTTCAGCCGGCCGCTGCCGGTCGACGGGATGACCGCACTGCTGCGTCGCGACCGCACGGAACGTATTCAATGGCAGGATGTCCAGTGATCATTGGCGCGATTGCCGGTTCTTTTTGTGCCGGGCACTTGCCGGACCGCGCTGTCCGGTTCATTATTCCCAGCCAAACAGCCGTAGCCCGGAGGACGGAATGACCAACCGTATTATCGACGAAAAGGAAGAAATGCCGCAGTGGGATGTCGCCATTGAGAGCCTGATCAATGAAGAATACAGCAAGCTGGGACGCCCGCTGGGCGTCGAGGATTTTCAGCGGCTCGGCACGGATTACAAGATCCGTTTCGATGACATCATGGCGACACTGGCGCAGTTGTGCCTGCACGACGAATGGATATTCGAGGGTGAAGACGGGCGGGGCAAGACGATAGGCAGGGAAATCATCGAAGAGCTGTTTCCCTATGGCCGTCTGGAAGAACGGTTGGCCAAGAAGTATGCGGTAATCTGGTTGCCGCGCTAGCGACAACTGGCCGCCCCTGTCACATCGATCCTCCGGTTGTCAGACGATGGAAGAGCCGTCGACGTGGGAAAAAATTCTGTTGGGAGCGGCTGCGCTGCTGGTGCTCGTCTGGTTCATGCCCGGCATCAAGGCCGCCGGCACACGCAGCCGGCAGGCCGGGCCCCGGAACTGGCGCGGCGTGCTGATCCCGCTCGGGCTGGTGGTGCTGGTGGTGATATTGCTGATTGCGCTGGTTCGCTGATCCCGTCCCGGTTACTTGATGCCTGAAGAGGGGCTGACATGAATCTCAAGGAATTCGCTTTTGTCGAAAAGTTTGGCACCTACCTGGTCGAGGTGTTTCATCTGGTGGCGCTGTTCGCCATCGGTGCCACCGTGGTCTGGTCGGCCGCATATGAATTCCTCGATATGGTCGACCGTGGCCATGCGACCCTGACCGATATCCTGTTGCTGTTTCTCTACCTGGAAATCGGCGCGATGATCGGCATCTACTTCAAGACGAGCCGCCTGCCGGTGCGGTTTCTGATTTATATCGCGATTACCGCGCTGACCCGGGTGCTGACCATCGATGTCAAGCAGATCACCAGCGAGATGGTGCTGTCGATATCGACGGCGATATTGATCCTGGCGCTAGCCGTTTTTCTGCTGCGCTTTGGCTGCAAGGAATCGGAAGACGATCACGGCCAGTAACGCCGCCCGCGCGGGCCGGGTGCGATGACCGTCACGACGGTACGCGGCCGGTTTTCCCCGTCGCCGACCGGTCCGTTGCACTTCGGCTCGCTGGTTGCGGCGCCCGGCAGTCTGCTGAACGCGCGCCATCAGGGTGGTGCTTGGCATGTGCGCATCGAGGATATCGATCCGCCGCGTGTTACAGCCGGGGGCCGCAGACGACATCCTGCGTACACTCGAGGCGCCGGGCCTGGAATGGGACGGTGAAGTCATCCGGCAGAGCGATCGTCAGGCGCACTATGAAGACGCGCTCGCCGCCGGCCGGTATCGCGGCGTGATCCGGCCGATGCACTGCTCGCAGCGCTGAGGTTTCTCGGGCAGCGGCCGCCGCTTGAATTGCGCGTGCAACGCCCGGCGAGATCGTACGCTGGGCGATCGCGCACTGGTTGCTGGATGCCGTGCCGAAGGTGAGGTCCGTCGCCGTCGACTGACCGGCCGACGGCCGGTCAAGGTCAGATATGATGTACCTGCAGGCCCAGATCGCCGGTCTTTTTCAGTGTCGCGGCGCTGGTAATAATCGCGGTGCTGGCGTTTTCCGGTTTCAGATAGGTGGCGGCGACGCGCTTCAGGTCGTCAAGCGTGACGTTGGTGATGCGTTCCCGGAAGCGCTCGCGCAGTTCCGGCGTGCGGCCGATCAAGGTATTGTGAAACGCCTCCTTCGCCTCGCCGGCCGGCGAACCCGGTTTGTCGATGCTGCTGATCACGCCGAGGATCGCTTCCTCCAGCTGACGCCACTCGTGGGTGGTATCCCGCAGCCAGTCGATCGACCGGTCAAAATCCGCCAGTGTTTCGATCAGGCGCGGATCGCGGTAGGAGTAAAACCGGAAAGATGCGGATTCGCTGTCATAACTGGCGCCGCCGCCGTAGGCGCCGCCCTGTTCGCGTATCGCGCGATGCAGGTAACCGTTGCGCAGAAAACCGCCGAGCACGGTCAGTGCGGCAGCGTCCGGATGCGCAGCGGGAACCGCCGGAAATGCCCGGGCGGAAAAATTCACCTGGGTGCTGGTGAGCCACGCCTGCAACACGCGCGCGCGCGCCGTCGGCAGGCTGAACGGCAGGAAGTCGGTCGCGGCGGGTTCCATCCCGCGCCAGCCATCGGCCAGATCGGTGCGAAACTGCGCATGACGTTCGGCCTCGCCGATCATCAGAAACTGGCGTTTCGCCGCCACGATACGCTGATGGATGCGGCCGAATCTGGCGATCAGATCCTTCAGCGCGGTCGGCTGCCGGATCCCGTCATCCAGTTTCTTCAGCGCCTGGATGCCGGTCAGGCCGCGCAGCTGGTGGGCCAGCGCCGCCGACGGACTCATGCCGCTGGTTGCCGCCAGCATCGCCAGGCTCTGACCGTGGCCGGTCACGCTGGCCTCGCGGCGCGTGCGCATCTGCGCGATGATTTCCCGAATACGATCGCCTTCGTCGAAGCGGACGCGCTCGAATGTCTGCCGTAGCAGGTCGGTGAGACGGTCATGGTTACGCGCCAGCGCCTTGCCCGACAGCACGAAATAGCCGGCGACCTTCTGTTCGTCGTCCATCATGCCGCGTACCGTGCTATAGGCGTAGACGCCGCCGCTGACGCTGGATTGCCAGGCCTGCGTTGCCAGATAGTCGCGATCACCGACACCGACCTCGGTCAGGCAGGCGGTATACAGTCCGGCGACCTCCAGCAGGTCATCCTCAAGATCCGGCAGGTCGACGACGATCTGCTGATACACCAGCCCGTTGGTGCCCTGGTCGAAGAAGGTCACCGGTGTCGCGCCGATCTGTTCCGTTTCGCCGGCCGGAATGTGCATGTGCGGCGGGATGTCGTTGAGCCCGACCTTCGGCAGTACGTCGGGATCATCCTGGCGTTGCTGGCGCGCCTGTAATGCTTGCGCGCGCTGGATCAGCTGCTTTTTTTCCGCGGCGTTGAGTTGCCCGCGTATGGCCGCCAGCCGCGCGGCCTCCTCGCGCGCCCGCTCGTCGGCGAGTCCGGTGTCCGGCGCCAGTGTCAGGCGCACGCGGTGGGTATTCTTGATCAGATAGTCGCGTACCACATTTTTAATGTAATTCGGGTCGCGGATATCTTCGCGCAGCTGCTCCAGGATCGGATCGAGATTCAGCGTGGCGACCGGATCGCCACGGTGGATCGCGGTCGGCAGTGCGTCCAGAATCAGTTGCAGCCCATAGGGGTAACTGTCGCCGCCGATCTCGCGCTGATCCAGCTCCAGCTGATGCAGTATCGCTTCGATCCGTTCCTGCGGCACGCCGTTCGTCGCGACGTCGTGCAACACCTCGAATATCAGTTTTTCAAGCTTTGCGGCGTGTTCCGGTTTCGACCCCTCCAGGCCGCAAACAAACACCATCTCGCGGCTGGAGTCCTCCAGGCCACACAAGGGCGACGGTGCGGCGCCGAGCTTGGTGGTTTCCAGCGCATGACGCAACGGCGAGGCGCTGTCGTTCAACAGGATGCCCGACATCAAATGGGCCTTTAATTGCTCTTCAAGACTGATGCTGCGGCCGAGCAGCCAGCCGATCACGATGTGCGTTTTGTCTCCGGTTGCTTCGCTTTCATCCAGCGCATAGCGTTCTTCGACATTGAGCGGCGCCGAAAACCGCTGTTCATCGCTGACATTGATGACCCGATCGAGCGCCTCAAAACGTGACAGCGCCAGATTCTCGAATTTTTCCTGATGCTCGTACGCCGGGATATCACCGTAGGTCATGAACACCGCGTTCGAAGGATGGTAGTGAACGCGATAAAATTCCTTCAACTGGGCGTAGCTCAGATCGGGTATATGGCGCGGATCGCCGCCGCTGTTGAAATGGTACGTCGTGGTCGGAAACAGGTGTTTCGACAGTTCCTGCCACAAGGTGCTGACCGGCGAGCTCATCGCGCCTTTCATTTCATTGAATACAATACCCTTGAACACCAGGTTGCTGTCTGAATCGTCCGGTTTTTCAAACTCGATACGGTGGCCCTCCTGGGCAAAATCGAGTTCTTCCAGCCGCGAAAAGAATACCGCGTCCAGATAAACGTCCGTCAGATTCCAGAAGTCCTTGCGGTTCTGGCTGGCGAACGGGTAGGCCGTCCAGTCGGACGACGTCATCGCGTTCATGAAGGTGTTCAGCGAGCGGCGTATCATCATGAAAAACGGATCGCGCACCGGGTAGCGCTCGCTGCCGCACAATGCGGTATGTTCGAGGATGTGTGCAACTCCGGTGGAATCGGTCGGTATGGTACGCAACGCCACCAGGAAGGCGTTTTCCGTGTTGTCGGCGGCCAGGTGAAAATGCAGTGCGCCGGTTTTCCGGTGGCGGTATTCCTCGACCACCAGATGCAGCGAGTCGACCGGTGTGCGGTGCCGAAGCTCAAAGGCCGGGTGCAGGGTTCCGGGTCGGGCGGTGGCGGAAACCGTGCGGTTGACAGAGGCTGATGTCATCAAGTGATATCCATTGTTTATAATGTGTCGAATGATTATAAACCTATCGTCAAGGGGCGGGCGACGGGAGCGGCGGCGGTAACAGATAGCTGGACGCGGCAGCTGATTTCAGTAACCATCCGCTGACGGCAACGCTGGCGGTAATATTGACGAATACGACAACGCTTCAACGCATACGGGAGGCACGAAATGAGGATATTCCGGCTGGGAGTTACGACGTTATTGGCCTCAATCGCGCTGATGGGATGCACATCCGAAAAGCCGACCGCGAAAGACCATGTTCTTAAAGGGCAGGTTCAGGCGATGGAAAAGGCCAAACAGGTCGAGAACGTCATGCAGGAGCACGTCGATTCGATGAAACAGAAAATAGATGATCAGCAGAAATAAGCGATGCTTCAGGTGAAAAAGTACGGTTATAACGTATACCCGGCCCTGTGGCTGGCGCTGGCTATTCTGCTGGTGCCCGGCTGTTCCAACGGCGATCCCGCCAGCCATTCCTGGTTGCACGGTAGCTGGGAGCTGACCTTCAATCCGCAAAAAGACGACGCCGACGTAATCACGTTCAACAGCGACGGTACGGTGACCATAGCCACCGTCGACGGCCATGGCGTCATAGGCAAGTACGCAGTGCTGGATCAGGAACTGGCGCTGACGCTGGTGTCCAACCAGAAAATCGTCGATGTCCGGTTCGCGGTATCGCCGGACCATACCCGCCTGATCTACGAGAACGGCGCGTATTACACCAAAAAACCGTAGCCATGGTGGGTGTTACGCGACGGTGATATCCGCTGACAGATACACGTTCTGAATCGCGTTCAGCAGCTTTATCCCGTCGGCCATCGGTTTCTGGAATGACTTGCGTCCGGAGATCAGGCCCATGCCGCCGGCGCGCTTGTTGATGACGGCGGTGCGCACCGCCTGGTGCAGATCATCCTTGCCGGACGGTCCGCCCGAATTGATCATGCCCGTGCGTCCCATGTAGCAGTTGGCAACCTGGTAGCGTACCCAGTCGATCGGATGGTCGGTCGTCAGTTCGCTATAGACTTTGGGATGCGTCTTGCCGAACTTGAGCGCCGTGTAGCCGCCGTTACATTCCGCCTGTTTCTGTTTGACGATGTCGGCGTCGATCGTCGCGGCGAGATGGTTGGCCTGGCCGGTCAGGTCCGCCGCGGTATGGTAATCGGTGCCGTCGTGGTTGAACGCGGAATTTCTCAAATAGGCCCACAACACCGCGGCCATGCCCAGCGCATGCGCATGCTCGAATGCCTCGCTGATCTCCTGAATCTGGCGCCGCGATTCCTCCGAGCCGAAATAGACGGTGGCGCCGACCGCTGCCGCGCCCATATCGAACGCCTGATCGACGCTCGCGAACAGCGTCTGGTCGTGCATTTCCGGGTAGGTCAGCATCTCGTTGTGATTGATTTTAACGATGAATGGAATCCGGTGCGCGTATTTGCGTGTTACGGAAGACAAAACACCGAGCGTCGAGGCAACCGCATTGCAGCCGCCCTGGATCGCGAGTTCACAGATATTCGCCGGATCGAAGTAGAGCGGATTCGGCGCAAACGAGGCGCCGGCGGAATGTTCGACACCCTGGTCGACCGGCAGTATCGACAAATAGCCCGTCCCGGCCAGCCGGCCGTGGTCGAATATCGCCTGCAGGTTGCGCATGACACCCGCCTTGCGCTGCTTGGACGCCACCACCCGGTCGACATAATCGGGCCCCGGCAGATGCAGCAGGCGTTTCGGAATCCCGTTGCATTGATGCGCTAACAGGTATTCGGCTTCGTTGGCCAGAATAGCGGTAATGTCGTTCATGGCGATAACTCCTGTAATCTAAACGTCCGAAAAGAATCCGGCAAAGTCTGTGACAGGCAAGGGACGCGACCGGTCATTCCGTATAATGGTACGTCCAACGTCGGAGTATCGATACTATGAACATGCAATCCACTATCGAATCCCGGCTCGCCGACGGTATCGGCGCGTCTCATATTGAGGTCATCAATGAAAGCCATCGGCACAATGTGCCGCCGGGCTCGGAAAGCCACTTCAAGGTGATCGTCGTATCCGACGAATTTTCCGGCCTGACAGCGGTGAAGCGTCATCAGCGTGTCTACCGGTTGCTCGCAGCAGAGCTGCGCGGCGGTGTTCACGCGCTGGCGTTGCATACGTATACCGCGCAGGAATGGCATGAAAAGACCGCAGCGCCGGCATCTCCGCCGTGCCTCGGCGGTGAAAAGCGCGATTAGTCTCGGCTGGCGTCACCCCGTCCCGCGGCCTGGATCAAGCCGCTCATGCTGTTTTCACGGTCTGCCGCGCCACACGGCCGATGGACTAATGGCCGCACATCCTGTTGCCCGCCTAGCTGGCGATATGATGTTTTCCGACGGCCCTGACCGTACTCGCCTGCGGTCCCTGCTCGCCGCTCTCCTCGATAAAACGTACCTCGTTATCGATCGCCAGCCTGTCGAAGTCCTCGTCTATCACGCTGTTGCGGTGAAAGTAGACCTCGCGCCCGTCGGCGGTGGCGATCATGCCATAATCCTGTTCCGGCACCAGCTTTGTGATGCGTCCGTGCGGCGGTGCTTCGTGGTTTTTTACATCGCCGCGGCGGCGCCGCGACAGGTCCTCAAGTTGACGCCGCACCGCGCGGAATGCATCGCGTATCGCGACATAGACATCCTCGTGGGCATGGTTGTCGTGCGGTTCGCGGCTGGCGGTAAGCTCACCATTCGGTACCGTGACATGAATACGCACACGGTACAACTTGCCCTTGTGATGATGCTGGTGGGGCATCTCGACCGTGACATCGCACCGTGTGATGCGGTCGTAGAACCGCTCCAGCGACGTCATCTTCTCGCGGATTCTCGCCTCGACCGCGGCAGAATGTTCCATGTCACGAAATGTAATTTGCAGAGGGATTTGCATCAGCTTTGTCACTCCCTTTCGCTTGCGTTATCTATCGCTTCAAGTGCAGGTTACCATGTCGTATCCGCGTAGCGTCAAGCGCCCGTTTTGCGCGATAATGGTCCGGTTTACTCGCACAGTCGTTGCGAGCAATTCGCTACGCTTATTGCCCGTTTCGGGGCTGCCTGGGGCCGGAACAAAGTACCGGATGGGATCGCTGATTTTTACGCACCTGATTCTGATCCATGCGGCGATCAGGCTCTGCGCGTCGAGTGCCTGTTCATTCATTACGCGTTATGGCCCGCTTTCTTGCCTGTGGCTGACAAGCGTGGAATGGCTGATCGTTGCCGGAATCCGGCCCGCGCGTCGGATAGCGTGTGTATCGACGCAGGCGTTCTTGCCGTTTTTTCCCGGCATGGCGGTCGCGGACAGAAGCGGCATTTCAGGGCAGAGGCTATAACGGTGTTTCGTAACGGAGCAGACACGCCTGGTACTTACTTGTCGTCCTTGTGAAAGATCGCACCAAGAATGTCTTTCCAGGTCAGAATGCCAACCAGCTTGCCATACCAGTCGATCACCGGCAGACAACTGATGTGTTTATCCAGCATCAGCATTGCCGCCTCGCGGACCTGCGCGTCCGGTTTTACGGAGATGACCTCCCGTGCCATGATCTGATGCGCCTTCTTCGTCAGCGTGTACCGGTCGCGCTCGTTTTCGGATGGCGTGCCAAGAAACGGGCTGGTGCACTTGAGGATATCGCGATCCGAGATCACACCCTTGACCTTGCCCTGATCGACGACAACGATATGGTGGATCTTCAGATTATTGAAGTAGTCCCTGAGCTCTTTCACGGTCGCATCCGATGGTGCGGTGACGACCTTTTTCGCCATGAAATTTTTGACCGCCATACACTCGACTCCGCTACCGGCAGCAGTTGCTTTCGCCTTTGATGCCGGAAAATCGCTCGATAATCAGGCGTTTTAGGCTGGGGCCGATTATCGCACCGCCAGTCCCGTTATCGGAAAAATTTGCGAAAAATCGAGTAGCTTCCGGTTTCTCGCAGGTGCGCCCCCGTGATCGCCGGGCGATTGTCCGCTATCGTGGCGGATCAAGCACTGCCGTTAAAGCAGGCGAAAGCGCGTTTATCCGCTTGCCGTTGTCGCGGCGATGACCGCGGCGTTTGCCAAATCACGCCAATAAACCGGTGATTTGGTTTAAGATAACGGCCTTGTAACGGGATTCAGGTACCTTGAGGGGGCTTCATGCAGCAGTCGAACAGTTGGGCCGTGGTCTGTCATCTGGACTATACGAGTCACGGCAGTATTTCGATCGTGCGTTACGACGGCAAGGCCGCCAGTGTGGAGCGCCTCGATCGCTACCCGGCCAGCGGGCTGGAGGCGGCGCGCCGGCCGGTGTTTCTCGGCATCGCCGCGGATGACTCGGCGGTAGTCATGGACGCCGCAACCAAGGCGGTCAGTCAGCAGGACGGCCTGCCGGAAGACGCGTTCGTGCCATACGCCTACCGCGATCCCGACCATCAGCGTATCTGGTTCATGAATGACGGCGACGAGGACACCGGCTGCGATGCGCTGAATTGCGGCGACAAGGGCGCGTCGGTGATGATCGTCAACAACAACAAGAAGGCCGCCAGCATCATCAAGACGCTGTGCGTCGGCCGTGGCCATCACGTCACGGTGTTTGCCCGGCCGACCGACAAGGCGCACGGGATTCCTAAGCGGGCGTTTGTCAGTAATCTGGAAGACGGCACCGTGTCGGTGATCGGCAACGACGATGCCGACGCCGCCAGCTATCTGAAGATTCTCGATACCATCAATCTGTGCCAGCCGGACAAGGAAGAGGGCGGCAAGATGACCGTGCCGAACAGCGCCTATCCGCACGGCATGGAGTTCTCGCCGGTGACGGGCAAGATCTATAACCTCTGCAATGGCTATGGCTCGATCAGCGTCATCGACCCGGTCACCAACAAGATAGAAACGACCATCCCGTTAGAGAAAAGCAGCAACCTGTTGCTAAGCCCCTGCGGCCGTTTCCTGATCGGCAAGGGCGCGGACCGCAAAGAAGACCCCGAGCACGTCATCGGCCAGTTGTCCGTTGTCGATCTGCAGAAGAACGCCGTCGTCAAGACGCTGGACCTGCCGGATGTTTATCCGAGCGTTTACCGTTTCAGCCCCGACGGCACCCGGCTCTACATCACGACCGCGGCCACCGGCAAGGGTACGCAGCGGGATAATCTGAAAAAGGAAAGCGTGCTGGTCTTCGATGCGACGGTACTGCCCGAGCTGCGGCAACTCAAGGAAATCCGCGTCGGCCGCGCCGACTGCGGCCGGCGGCCGCTGGCGTTCACCAAACTGAACGGCGCCAGGCCCTATGTGTTTTTCCCGAACCCGACCGATGGCACCTTGTCGATTGTCGATGGCAAAAGCGACACCGTGGTCAGCACGGTCACCATCGGCGAGCCGAATATCGAAGAACTGCTGTTCTCGTTCTGGCAAGAAGGCGTCTACGGCGCGTGACGATGCGGCAGGTGCGGTGAGGAACGAACCGCACCGCACCGGTCCGCGATTGCCCAGCCTGGTAACCGCAGGGCGCCCGACCGGTTCTGTGCCAGACGCCATTTAGTACAGCCGGCCCGGTGTGAAGACCGCACGACAAAGAACCATGCCAACCAAGCCATTTATTTCCGACGACACGCCGCTGCATAAAGCGAGAACCCGCATCGGTACCTGGCTGCTAGCGGGCGGCGTCGCGTGCGGACTGGTTGCGCTGCAAGCCAATATCGTGCCGCTATGGTTTCTCGGCACACTGTTGTTCATCGGCGGCGCCTGTGCCGTTATGTTCACCGGCGTGCAGCTGTTAACCGACAACACCGGCACCTTCAAAAACAAAACCTGGCGCGACCGACCGACGCGGTATTGGTAAGCGGGTCGGTTATCGTTGCGCCGGGTCGCCAACTGTTCAACCTGATCGGCGGGAAAATGATACGGGCGATTTGGGATACAAGGCTGTCGCACAAGCGCAGGTTATTACCATATTATAAGTCCGTTCCTGGCCGGTAAGCGATCAGGCAGAACGCGACCCATTGCGGGACGAGCGCGGCGGTCTCGTGCCATATGCATCGTCGATCTTTCGAGAGTGAAACGTGAAGCGCGGGCCATCGCCGGACCAGTGCCTCATGCGATCGTTGCCGCTGGCTGTAACGCAAACCAGGAGGTTATATGACTGATTCCGTACACGAACGCGCTGTGTTGGCGGGCGGTTGTTTCTGGGGCATGCAGGAGTTGCTCCGTAAGATGCCGGGCGTCACATCGACGCGGGTCGGCTACAGTGGCGGTGACGTGCCCAACGCGACCTATCGCCATCATGGTACGCATGCCGAAGCCATCGAAATCATTTTCGATCCAAACATTCTGAGTTACCGCCGCCTGTTGGAGTTCTTTTTTCAGATCCATGATCCAAGCACCCTGAATCGTCAAGGCAATGATCGCGGCAGCGCTTACCGTTCCGGCATCTACTACACCAGTGAAGAGCAGCTGCGTGTCGCAAAGGACACTATTGCCGATGTCGACGCGTCGGGGCTATGGCCGGGAAAAGTGGTGACCGAGGTCGCGCCGGCAGGCCCTTTCTGGGAGGCCGAGCCGGAACACCAGGATTACCTGGAGCGCTATCCGGGTGGATACACTTGCCACTTTGTACGCGCAGACTGGCGGTTGCCGCATCGCAAGGTGTCATAGCGACGATAGTTCCGTAGTTCCGTGTGTCGCGCCCATTGTTGCGGCGCAGTGACCGCTCGTGGCCGTAACAAGACGCTAATCGAAGATTCGGCATCCCGGGCTGCAGAGCGCAATAGTGTGGCTGTTGAATTAAATAACCGGCTTGTGTTGCTGCGCAACGCCCGGTGGGTTACGCGAAAAGACGTTCACCCACCCTACATCGGATTGGCTGCTTCGGGTGGTGGCCAACCGTTATCGGTGTTCGGTGGTAGTAGTGGAATTCTGATGCAGGCGGGTGTTGCGGCGATTTTTTTACGGTGCCGCGCCGGTTAAGCGATCCATATAGGCATCCGCGTCGACGCGCTCTTCGCGCGGTTTTCGGTTGAGCATGTTCTGCACGCGCGGATTGGGGCTGTGGCGCACTTCATCGACGGTGCCGGTGATCAGGATCTCGCCCTTGTCGATGATGGTGATACGGTCGGCGATCTTGAATGCGCTGTGCAGTTCGTGGGTGATGACCACAATCGTCATCTTCATTGCGTTGCGTAGCTGAATTATCAGCTCATCGAGTTCCGCCGATACGATCGGATCGAGTCCGGCCGAGGGTTCGTCGAAAAACAGCAGGCGCGGGTCCATGATCAATGCGCGTGCCAGCGCGACGCGTTTCAGCATGCCGCCCGACAGTTCCGACGGCTTCAGGTTTTCGCAACCGGCCAGGTTGACGACCTCGAGCTTCAGCCGGCTCATGATGCCGATGGTTTTGTCGTTGAGTTTCGTGTGCTCGCGCAATGGCAGTTCGACGTTCTCGGCGACCGTCAACGAGCTGAACAGCGCGCCGCCCTGGAAGGCGACGCCGATCTGGCGCCGCACGTTATACATATCCTTGCTGTTGAGTGTGTTGATGTCCTTGCCGAGGATGCGTATCGATCCCGAGGTGGGTTTCTTAAGCCCGAGCATCTGCCGGAACAGTGTCGTTTTGCCGGAGCCGCTGAAGCCCATGATGGCCATGATCTCGCCCGGATATATCGCCAGGTTAAGGCCGTCGATGACCTTGCGTTCCCCGTAGTGGGTGACGAGATCGCGTATTTCAATGGCGGGTTCGTGCGGGTTGTCGGTGGTCACGGGTGCGGCTATCGCGATGAATTCATGCGATGTTACCGGCCCCGGCCGGGGTAGCACAAGCGGCGGGTCGAACGCCGCGCAGGAAGATCGGTCGCTACGTCGCTGTTCGGCTACCGGATGGAAACAGGCGCCATGCCGCTGATCGTTTGATGGATAGGCAGAACCCGGTCGAGACGAGCGAGCTTGAGCACCTGCATCGCCGGTTCGCTGACGCCGACGAGGCCGAACTGTAGCTTGTGCTGTTTGGCGAGCTGGAAGCCCTCGATCAGGCTGGCGATCCCGGAGCTGTCTATGTACGCGACGTCGGCAAGATCGACCATGACATGGCACTGCTCGCCCAGGTATTTGAGTATCTGCTCGCGCGCTTTCGGCGAGTGATGCAGATCCACGTCGCCGCGCAGCGCGATCACGGTGTATTGTCCTTCGGTACGTATCTTGTAGTCCATATATATGCCTCCCGTTGCCTATTCGATCGTTTTTCTCATCTCAAGCACGTTGCCGTCGGCGTGCGCGCATGCGAGGAAGCGTACGTCGTCCATCACCTCATTGATCAGCAGCACGCCGAGGCCGCCGGGCCGCGACAGGTCTATGGCCTGCGGGCGGAGGCAGTCACGGTCCGACGGCCGGGCGTGGTCAATCAGATGAAACACCAGCGCCGTGCCATCCTTGAATATTTTCAGTACGATTTCGGCATCGCATTCCTTGCCATAGGCATGTTCGATAACGTTCATGCAGGCCTCGTTCACGGCGATCACGATATGATCTATGCACTCTCTGGAGCACCGATACTGTTCGCAGGCCGAGCGTATCTCGCCGCGCACGCGGTGCAGCTGCGCGGACCGGGACGTAAACCGTATCTCAGTCTGTGCGAGCGCCGTTGTCATGCGGTTTTTCCACCAGCAGTATCGTCGTGTCGTCGCGTAACGGCTCGGGCGAGCGGCGGATACGGTCGACAATCGCCGCCAGTCGTTGCTGTGCCGGCCTGGCGCCGACCTCGAGAATAAGCGTCAGCAGACCCGTGATGCCAAGCGTCTCGTCCTTGGCGATGAAGCCTTCGGTGATTCCGTCGGAAAACAGGTACAGGCCGTCGTCTGACAGATTGAATTCGTATTCGGGGAAGGCGGTGTCGGTATCGATGCCGAGCGGCGGCGATTCCGCCTTGTAGGCCTTGTGCGTACCATTGCGCCCGATCAGCAGCGCCGGCGGATTGCCGGCATTGACCAGCCGGACGGTGCCGTTCGCCGGGTCGTACAGGCCGGCGGTCACCGCGACAAACATGCCGCGCGTGGTCGTTTCGCACAGCTCACGATTGATCTGCTGCAACAGCTTGCCAGGACTGTGGACGGTTTTGCCCAGGCAGCGGAACAGACTGCTGGTCTTGGCCATCAACAGCGCCGCATTAATGCCCTTGCCGGAAACATCACCGAGGTTGAAATACATGCGCCCGTCGGGCAGCGTGAAGAAGTCATAGAAGTCACCGGACAATTCGCGCGCCGGCAGATTGATGCCGGTAATATATTGTCCCGGCGTGTCCGGATGCGGCAGCAGACTTTTCTGGATTTCCTGGGCCAGCGCGATTTCGCGATTCAGTTCGGCGGCCAGGCGGTCGCGTTCCTCCAGCGTGACCTCGAGCTGCCGTGTCAGTTCCTGATAACTCAGGTTCTCGCTGGCGAGCTTGAGATTCGCTTCCTGCATCACGTCGGCGAATTTAAGCTGGTTGCCAACGCCCAGTCCCAGCGCGGTAGCGGCCTCCTCGACCAGCGACGGCACATTGTCTAAATGTTTCTCGACCACGCCGGGGGCCAGGCCGAAGGTCCTGGTGATGGCGTCGCGGCAACGTGTCAGTGTTTCACTCTTGTCATCCGCCGTGAACACGGCCGCCATCCAGTCGACACAATAGGCAAGGCGGCACAGCCGGGTATGGGTCTCGTCCGGCGCGTCGCCATCGGCGCCGTGATGATTACTGATCGCGTCGCCCAGTTCTGCCGGCAATCCCCATTCCTTGGCCAGCATGCGTCCAACCTTGTCGTGCGTATTGCCGAAGACCCGCTTTTCCATCTGGTAGCGGCTCATCGGGTTCTTGCGGCGCATTTCAGGCCACATCGCCGCCTTGTCGGGTTGCAGGAAAAACATCACCAGCAGCCCGAAGTCCTGCAACAGACCGGCGGTAAAACATTCATCGTGGTCGAGGCGCACGTCCCGGCCGAGCAGGCGGGCGCACACCGCGCGGCGCAACGAGTCTTCCCAGTAGGCGTTGATATCGAAACCCGGAATCGAATCCTGTTTGATCGCGTCGCGCACGGCGATGCAGAGCACCAGATTGCGCAGCGTGCGTTGTCCCATGACGGTCACCGCGCGGGGAATCGACTGGATTTTCTTGCCGTAGCCGTAGCCAAAGAATGGTGAGTTCGCGACGCGCAGAACCTCGGCGGTGATCACCATGTCGCTGGCCGCGAGCCGCGCGAGTTTCTTGCTGTCGGTGCTATCGTCCGAGCAGGCGTGCACGATCTGGATCGCGGCCTGCGGCGGCGCCGGCAGATCGGCTGGCTTGATGCTATTGACGCTTTTGCCGGAGGTGATCCGTGCTGTGTCCATGAAATCCGATATCTGTCTGAGTTTACGGACGAAACAATTGCAGCCCCACCGCAGGGATATCGGTCGATTGTGAGGTTCCTGAAGGCGTATGAGGTTAGATTGCCGGCCTGAGGCCGCGAAAACTGCTTTATTCTCCGGGCACATAAAAACATGCGCTTTCGGTACCAGCAGACAGGGGGGAGTTATGAAACGGTCATGTCGCTGTCCGCGCGCCCACGTTCAGGCGACCGAATCGAGGCGGTCTCCCGCCGCGGTCTGCGCCGGATTTTCTTGATCTGTCAATCGACGTACGGACCCCACTGGCGGATTGGTTCGCCGTGCGGTGTGCCAAGGCATACCATGAACCGTGCGCTCGCCACCGCCGTGATGTCGATCCGGTCCGGTCCTTCGACAAAACATGACTCGCCGCTGTTCAGGGTTCTTTCGCCGATACGAATCGTGCCCTCCGCGAGGTAAATCAGGCCGCGGTATCCGCTCTCCACGGTGTCCTCGTAATGGCCGCCGCTGTGCAGACGCACGTCAAGATAGCGGACCGGCGTATGCAGCCGCAGCGGTGAACCGTCACCGACTATCGTGCGTATGGCGCCGCTTTGCACGGGCGTCTCCGGGAACTGATCGACGTCGACCTGCTGATAGTCCGGCGCGATGGCCTTCTTGCTGCGTGGCAGGTTGATCCACAGCTGGATGCCGCGGCTGACGCCGTCCGGCGCCGGCATTTCCGAATGCTCGATACCGCTGCCCGCGGTAAAGCGTTGTGCCCCGCCGGCACCGACCGTGGATTCATTGCCGAGGTTGTCCTTGTGCTGCATCGTACCCTCGAACATATAGGTAATTGCCTCGAAGCCACGGTGTGGGTGCGTCGGAAACCCCGCGCCAGGTGCGACGCTGAAGTCGTCCCATAAAACAAACGGGTCGAAATTCATGAACCCCTGGAGCGGCATCAGGCGTTTCACGTTGGCGCCGGCGCCTTCTTTCATCGCCGTCGCGCGGCGAAAGCTTATCATCGACATTATTCCGCACCTCGTTCCGGTAAACGCGATTGGCGGGCGGACACTTCGTGCCGCGCTACGCGCATGATCAGCGGCCCCGGCGATGATCCAGGCTCAGGCCGCCGGGCCCCGCCGCGGCAAGCACCAGCAATCCGCCGGCGATCGCGCCGTTTTTCATGAACATGATCATCTGTATCTGATCGCTGAAATTGGTATGGAACATCAATGCCGAGAGTATGCTGAATCCGGCCAGTGCGATTGCTGCCCAGCGGGTCTGCCAGCCGACGATCAGTGCCAGTGCGCCGCCGACCTCGGTCAGGATAACCAGCGGCAACAATGCGCCGGGAGCTCCCATGCTTTCCATGTATCCCTGTGTGCCGGCATAAGCGCCGATCTTGCTGATACCGGCCAGCAGAAACAGATGGGCCAGCAGGACGCGCCCCGTTAGCAGTGTGATTTTTTCCATGACCATACCCTCCTGATTGATTCGCGAGTTCGAACAACCCCCATTATAGATTTCAATATCAGATATAAAAGTGCAAAATGCCGGTTATTAATATCGAATAACCAGATATATATGCCTATTCCACGTACGACACTGGAGCAATGGCGGGTGTTGCAGGCGGTCGTCGACAGCGGCGGATACGCTCAGGCGGCGGAAAAACTGCATCGTAGCCAGTCGTCGGTGAGCTATACCATCGCCCGTCTACAGGAGCAGGTGGGTGTGCCGTTGCTGGTGATCGAAGGGCGCAAGGCGCAGTTGACCGAAACCGGTACCGCATTGTTGCGCCGGTCGCGCCGCCTGGTCGACGATGCGCTTGAACTTGAAAAGCTCGCGGGCAATCTGGCGGACGGCTGGGAGCCCGAGGTCCGGCTGGTGGTCGATGCCGCTTTTCCGGTGGACAGCTTGATGTCAGCGCTGAAGATGTTTGCGCCGATCAGCCGTGGTACGCGTGTCCAGTTACAGGAGGTGGTGCTGTCCGGTGCGGAGGAAGCACTCGAGGACGGCAGCGCGGATCTTGCGGTCGGTGCCGAGGTGCCGGCGGGATTCCTCGGCGATGCGCTGCTGGAGATTGAGTTCGTCGCCGTCGCCCATGCCGAGCATCCGTTGCATCATCTCGGACGGGCGGTGACTGCCAATGATCTGCGGCGGGAAATACAGGTGGTAATACGTGATTCCGGGCTGTATAGAAAGAAGGACGTCGGTTGGTTGGGCGCCGAATACCGTTGGACCGTCACCAGCATTGATACCGCGGTGACGACGGTTTGCAGTGGTCTGGGATTCGGCTGGTTGCCACGCCATCAAATCCGTGAGGCCGTCAGCCGTGGCATTGTCAAAGCGCTGCCTATGCGCGCCGGCGGTGTGCGCAAGGCCTATCTCTATTTGATTTTCGGTCGGCGGGAAAAGGTCGGACCCGCGACTCAGCAGCTCGCAGAGAGTCTGCGCCGCGCGGTCGGTGGGGATCCGGGCCTGGTCTGACTCTATTTCTGTTTGCCGTCGGTCGGCGCCGGCGTGGCGTCCGCGGCGCGTCCGATACGCCGCTTGCCTTTGACTGAGCCCAGCCCCTGGAGAATAGTGGCGATCTGTTCGTGCGGCAGCGGACGATAGAACAGAAAGCCCTGCATGTAATCGCACCCCAGGCCCTGCATGAAAGCACTTTGCTCCGCCGTTTCGATACCTTCGGCGATGACTTCGAGAGACAGACTTTTTGCCATCGCCAGGATGGCCTTGACGATGGCTACATCGTCGGGGTCGCCCGGTACGTCGTCGACAAAGGACTTGTCGACCTTCAGCATGTCGATGGGAAAGCGCTTCAGGTAACTGAGTGACGAATATCCGGTACCGAAATCGTCGATTGACACGCGTGTACCGAGCTGCTTCAGTTCCTTGAGCGCATCGATGGTTTTTTCGGCATCCTGCATCACCGCGCCCTCGGTCAGTTCCAGCTCGAGCCAGCGCGGGTCGAGATGCGTGTCCCTTAATACCTGTTTTACCGTTTCGACGAACGCGGGTTGCTCAAACTGGCGCGGTGAAACGTTGACCGCGATTCGGATCGGCGCGTAACCCGCGTCCTGCCACTCACGGTTGCGGCGACAGGCCTCGTGCAATACCCATTCGCCGAGGCTGATGATCATGCCGGTCTCCTCGGTCAACGGGATGAAATCGTTTGGTGGCACCATGCCTTGTTTCGGGTGCTGCCAACGCACCAATGCCTCGGTGGCGATGATCTGATCCGGTTGCCCGTTGACCTGCGGCTGATAATGCAGAATGAATTCGTTGCGCTTGAGCGCATGACGCAGATCGGCTTCCATTTCCAGTCGCTTCATCGCGCGGTTGTTCATTTCTGCCGCATAAAATTTATACCGCTGGTGACCGGCGCGCTTGCCGATGTTCATCGCGGTATCCGCGTTGCGTATCAGCGTCCACAGAGTTTTGCCATCATCCGGATATAGCGCAATGCCGACGGTCGCTGTCAGGAAGATCTCGTGGCCATTGACGATCAACGGTTTATCGAGCGCGCCCAGAATATGCTCGGCGACGCGGGCGGCGTTATACGCTTCCTGTATGTTCAGCAGCATGAAGAGAAATTCATCTCCCCCGACGCGTGCGACGACATCGGTTTCACGTATAGACGCGCGCAATCGCGTGGCGATTTCCTTGAGTAGTTTGTCGCCGGCCTGATGGCCAAGCGTTTCGTTGACACTCTTGAAGCGATCGATATCCAGCAGCAGCACGGCCAGCTTCAGGTTATAGCGCTCGGAATACTTGATAGCCCGGTCGAGCCGGTCGTTGAATGCCTGGCGATTTGCCAGCCCGGTTAGCACGTCACAGGTCGCCAGGAAATGCGCGCGTTGTTCCGCTGCTTCGAGTCGAAGCTGCAGACGATTGCGCTCCAGGCTGTGGTAGATGGAACGGGCCAGGCCGCGCGGCTCGATGTTGCCCTTGATCAAATAATCCTGCGCGCCCGATTTTAACGCCTCTATTGCCGCTGCCTCGTCGTCCAGGCAGGTAACGACGATCACGGGAAGACTCGGGTAGGCCTTGTTGAGCCGCTTGACCGCTTTCAGGCCGTGATTGTCGTCGCCCTCAATATCGAGAAGCAGAACGTCACAGGGTGAATTTTCCAGTCCAGCGCACGCTGCATCAATATCGGCTGCGCCTGCCAGCTCGTAGCGTGCGTTAATTGCGCCGAGCAGATGCCGTTCAATCAGGCCGACGGTTTCGCTGTTGCCGGTCACTAGGAGAATATTGAACGACTCCATCATCGTTACCCGTGCAAGTGGAGTCGGAAAACAGTCAATAAAAAATTAGCCCGGCCTATGCCGTGGCAGGCGCGGGGGAGGAAGTGTTCAGCAACTACAGTGTCTACCTGCATACGGCCTGTCCGGAATGTAAAAACGGCACACAGACGCACCGACAACCTTTTCCCGGCGGCGACGCGCGCGCCGTGGCTGCTGCGACCGGGGGATGTATTGATATATTGCGGTTGGAGGACTAAAAACTTTAGAAGTGAATAGCTTGGCACGGCGTACCGCGCTGGCCGGGATAGTTATGTAAATATGTCTGGATATCAGCAGGATCGCCGGCCGGCCGGGCGTAAGGTCAGGTCGCGGCGCAGACGTTGGCAAACCGCGTGTCCCGGCGATTGGCGGGGGAGGGGTTAGTCCCTGCGTTATCGAGGGTCGCTGGCAACTCATTGCCAGGCAGGAAAGCAGCGCCGCTTAGCTCGGGTGACGGTCGTCAGGCGGGTTGTTGCGGCGGCGCTCGATAAATTCAATCGCCTTGCGGATGACGGCATCGACATTATTCTCGATGTCCTGCCGTTCTTCCCGGGTCATGTAAAACGACACATCAACCGCATGCCGGACATAACGCGCAGGCAGCTGATTGAGTGCCACGCAGGCAATGTCCTCGGCGTAATCGGGATCGTGCGCCAGGTCGCTGTCGACAAGGAACTCAGTGATCCGGTCCATGACTAATTGCTCGTAATAGTTGCTGATCATGATATCGGCCTGATCCTCGCGATAGCGATTCTGTTGGTTCGATCAGGCCGTATTGTCACCGTTTTTGTTTGCCCTGCCAACCACCTAATACACGTAGCGGATGGTCACGATGGTTGTGCCGCGCACGGGCGCGTCATAATAACCGTCGTCGCGGGAGTAGGATGGTACGGCATGGAATTCGCGCGCCGGCACGTACCGGGCGCCATGCTCTCGATCATGTCCATGTCCATGACCGTGACGCTTGTACTCCTTATGACGGGGTCGGTCACGGTCCTCGTGGCGTGGATAACGGTGTTCATCACGGATTTCATGCGAGATAACGACCGACCCCGAAGATCGCCACCCCGTTTCGTGGGCGTGGATCGGGGTAGATACCAAGGCGCCTGCCAGCATGACGCCGAGTCCATAAATCGCCGGACGTGTAGTGATAGTGATCATCTTCGCCTCCACTCTGTGGTACACGACTATCAGGCTAGCCCCGCGGCACTGAACGTAAGCTGAACATTGGCGAAACGTTGGGTCACCGGAGAGACACCATAAATCTATTGCGGATTTGTCGATGTTGTTCGGTCGACTCGATAGCCGCAATTTCCAGTCGTCATTGTGACGGCTGGAAAGCGGAAACCCCACGCGGCTGTGCGTCAGAATCGGCAGGTTGGGGTTGGGGCGGGAAATGTTATTGCGAATGCCCGGTAAACGAGCCGGGCGCGGCGCCTCGGGCGGATCGAGAGCGAACAACCGGAATTTTCGGTGCGCCTGGACGCGCCCGACTCGCCGAACATGCGCGCGGAACAACAGTATGACCGGCAGAATGAAGACGGTATGTATTTCCGTGCGCGCCCCTGATGTTGAAGAGCTGTCGACATAACACGCGTCAGCAATGGTGCCGGTATCGCGCCGTCAGACTACCTTGAATCCCAGGGCGCGCACCAACCATTTTTCCAGCTCCACAACGGCGTAGACGACGCCGCCGATCAGCACGATACGGCCCCATACTTCAGCACCCAGCGCGGCGGTGTGAAACAGCGTCTGCATGAACGGCGCGTAGGTGAATAACAACTGCACCGTGAGCGCCGCCGCGATGCTGAGCGGCACATAGCGATTGCCGGTCAGCGCGCGCTGCGGCCACGCGGGCGCCAGCAGATAGCGCGTATTGAGCAAATAAAACACTTCGATCACCACCAGCGTGTTCACGGCGGCGGTGCGCGCCGCTGCCACGCTCGCGCCTTGCGCCTGCTCCCACAGAAACATGCCCAGCACGCCGGCGGCGGCCAGCAGCGTTACGAGCAGCGTGCGCCAGACGAAGTAGCCGGAAAACAGCGCGGCGTCCGGCGCGCGCGGCGGACGCCGCATGGTGTCGGCTTCGGTGGGCTCGAAAACAAGTGCCAGCGACAACGTCACCGCGGTCACCATGTTCACCCACAGGATCTGTACCGGCAGTATCGGTAATACCATGCCCAATGCGATGGCAGTGACGAGGGTGCCTGCCTCGGCGCCGTTGGTCGGCATGATGAACAGAATGGTCTTGCGCAGGTTGTCATACACCGTGCGCCCCTCTTCCACGGCGTTGATGATGGTGGCGAAGTTATCGTCGGCCAGCACGATCTCGGCGGCTTCCTTGGCGACCTCGGTGCCGGTGATGCCCATCGCCACGCCGACGTCGGCGCGCTTGAGCGCGGGCGCGTCGTTCACACCGTCGCCGGTCATGGCCACCACAGCACCTTGCGCCTGTAACGCCTCGACCAGTTTGAGTTTGTGCTCGGGGCTGACGCGCGCATATACGCTGGCCTTTGATGCAATGTCGCGCCAACCCTCCGCGTCCATTTCCGCCAGCGCTTGGCCGGTGATCGCCGTACTGCCGTCGCCGATGCCGAGTTGGACCGCGATCGCGGTCGCCGTCGCGGCGTGATCGCCGGTAATCATCTTCACGGCTATGCCGGCGGCATGGCAGGCGGCAATGGCGCGGATCGCCTCCTCGCGCGGCGGGTCGATCATGCCGACCACACCGAGCAGCGTGAGGCCATCCTCCACGTCGCCGAAGCTCAATTCGCGTTGCCCGGCGGCGGCGCGAAATGCCAAGGCCAGCACGCGTTGTCCCTGCGCCGCGATGTGCTGGATACGCGCGTGCCAGTGGTCGCGACGCAGTGGCCTGTCGGTGCCGGTGAAACGTTCGAGCGCGCACATGTCCAGCACGCGCTCGGGCGCACCCTTGAGATAAACGAAGCCGTGGCCCGCGTGATCGTGGTGCAATGTGGCCATGAAACGGTGTTCGGACTCGAACGGAATCACATCGATGCGCGGCAGCCTTTCCGCTTCCAGCCGCGCATCGAACCCGCCCTTGAGCGCCGCGACGACGAGTGCGCCTTCGGTGGGATCGCCGTCGATCGTCCATTGGTCGCGTTCTTTACGCAACTGCGCGTCGTTGCACAGCAGGCCGGCGCGCAGCAGTTCGGCGAGGTCGGGGTGGGCATCGACGTCGACCGGCTGCTCGTTGAGCACAAAGGCGCCGTCGGGCGCGTAGCCTACGCCGCTCACGCCGTACCGATGCTCAGCGGTTGCGACCGACTGCACCGTCATCTCGTTGCGCGTGAGGGTACCGGTCTTGTCGGAACAGATGACAGTGACACTGCCCAGTGCCTCGACCGCCGGCAGCACGCGGATGATGGCGTTGCGCCGCGCCATGCGTTGCACGCCGATGGCGAGTGTGATGGTGATGATAGCGGGCAAGCCCTCGGGAATGGCGGCCACGGCCAGTCCGACGGCGGCCATGAACATGTCCGCCGCCGGTTGATCATGCACGCCCACGCCAAGCGCAAACGTGGCGGCGGCCACCGTCGCGATGGCCAGCGTGAGCCATTGACTGAACGCGGCGATTTTGCGCAGCAGCGGTGTCTCGATGTGCTCCACCGCCGACAGCATCTGCGAGATGCGACCCAGTTCGGTGGCATCACCGGTGGCGACCACCACGCCGCGAGCCTGACCATACGACACCAACGTGCCGGAGTAAGCCATGTTGCGCCGGTCGCCGAGCACCGCGTCGCCCGCGACCGGCTCGGTATGTTTGTCCACGGGTACCGATTCGCCGGTGAGCGCCGCCTCCTCCACGCGAAAATTCTTCACCTGTATGAGCCGCAGATCCGCCGGAATACGATCGCCGGACTGCACCAGCACCACGTCGCCGGGCACCAACTCCTCGGCCGGGAGCACACGCGGACGCCCGTCGCGCAGCACCGTCGCCTTGAGCGATAACATGCGCCGGATCGCCGCCAGCGCCTGTTCCGCTTTGCCTTCCTGCAGGAAACCGACCAGCGCGTTAATCACCACCACACCGACGATGACGCCGGTGTCCACCCATTGACCGAGCGCTGCCGTGACCAGCGCCGCCGTCAGCATCACGTAGATAAGCAGGTTGTGAAACTGGAGCGCGAAGCGCAGCAATGGCCCGCGTCCGCGCCGTTCCGACAGCCGGTTGGGTCCAAAACGTTCGAGCCGCTGCCGTGCCTCGGCGTCGGCAAGGCCATTGGGATTGCTGACGAACTGTTCCAGCACGCGCGTTATGGGCGCGGCGTGCGCGGAGTGGTTGGCGGTGACTTCTTGTGGCCCGTTCATGGCGCGGTTTCCGTGTGATGTGAGCGAGGTCCGATTTGTTGGACGGACAGCTTAACATTCGGGGCCGTCACACGTTCGGGGTCGCACACGTTCGGGGTCGCTGCTTGATACTGTACCGTTGCACGAGTGACCTTTCCCGTTCTGGTATCGCCGTTGACAGGTTAGCCCCCAGGCAGAAGCGCGAACCCGATAACAGAATGTGGCGCTCGCTTTTTTTCTGCGTCGCAGGGTTACTCCGCCGCGTGGGCCATCAGGGACATGTACCGTGTGTGGTACTCCGCGCGGTTGTCGATAAACCTGTCTTGCGTGAAGTCGCAGGTATTTTCGCGGCAGTAGGTTCCTGCGGTCAGATAGTTGAACACCAATGCCGGCACATCGTAGTGGTGGATGGTGGGGTAGTGCTTTGCAGTACCGTTTTCAATGATCAGGACGCGATTCAAATAGCGGCTGTTCTCCTGGTTATCGAGATAACGCAGATCGCGGTAGGTGTTGGGGCCGTATTGCAGCGGCGGCAAGTGATCGCTGATCAGAATAATCAGACTGTGCGGGTCAATGTCGACAAGTGTGTTGACGTATTCCGCGATGGCCTGGGTACGATAGTAATACTGGTTCGCGGCTCGCTCGAGCTGATCGTCCGGGTGATCGGCGATGAGCGTGAGTACCTGAGGCCTTTTCTCGTTATCCAGTGTATGAGGCAGGTGGCCGTAGATACTCAGTACGTAATTGAGTATTGGCGGAGATTGCTTGTCCTTGACGATATTTTCGACAAAGGCCAGGTTTTGCGAGAACAACGTCCCGTCGAACATGTAATACTCGTTACTAACGTCGCCAATACTCAGGTAGGTGTCGGTAGTGCCGGTATATTCCTGTGGAAAGTGTGCCTCGCCAAAACCGATACCCCGATAAGCGGGAACGGCATTGAAGAAGTTCGGTTTGAACGCATTCGATGCAATGGTCCGGTACCCGGCAAGTTTCAGCAGCCCCGGCAGGCACCATGCCTGGGCACCGGTAAACGCATTGAATTCGACGCTCCCGAGCTCCCGGAATGCCGGTACTCCGCACAACACCTCGAACTCGGCCTGCGATGTCGCGCCGCCGAAAACCGGGGAAACCGAGAAGCCCGTAGCGTTGCCGAACAGGCGGGCAAAGTCCGGATGCGTCGGGTTAGTCGTGAAACTCGCGCCACGAAACAGCGTCGGGTCGAGCAGACTTTCCATGACAATCAGATGGACATTGTTGTTGACGCGCTGGCTGCCGATCCGGTCGGCAAACTCGCGAGCCGTGTGATCGTAAGCGGTCCGTGCGCGGAACGGTATGGTCATTTGTTTGGCCGTCATGCGCTGTGCCTCTCGATAAAACAGCATCGCAAATCGGCCGTTGTTCTCGACGCTTCTCTGGTCCGACCACGTGACGATTTCGTTGCCGACTTTTTCGAAAGCGGTTGCATAGCTATTCGGGAAGAACTCCACTGCCGCTACCATCAACAGCAGAGGCAAACTGCCGCCGGCAATAGCAAAGACCCGGCGGTAATTGACGGAAAATACAAAGATCAGCAGCGGCACCAAAAAAACGACGATGACGAGCGCGATAAGCCCCGGTGTGAGGATATCCAGCAGTTCGGGGATTTCCGCGAGCTCGATAATGCGGAACACCCTGCCGTACATCATGTAATAAATGTCCTGGCCAAGGTAGGCCAGGAAAATGGGGATAGCGGCGAGCAGGGCCTGTACGCGGGAAGGCCGCAGAATCGTATTGAAGTAGTAGTACAGATAAAGGACCACTGCGGTCTCGACGTAAGACAAGGGTACTGAATCCTCGCCCAGTCCGCCGATTTTCGGGATCGTCACGGAATAGAGGTAGAGGCAGGCAAGAAAGCCGGCGTAGCGATTCAGCAACGCGCCGGCAAGCACGGCGCGCAACCGCGCGATGAAGGTGGCGACGCTTGTCGTGACCCGCGATGGGGGAGGACCGGGATTACTCATGAACGATTCTACTGACCAACGATGATTCTTTCTGTTCCACGGCAACGTATCCGCTCAATTCGTCCGCCGTTGTCCGGGCTTGTCCCCGTTAGCGCGTCCGCCTGATCCGTGGCGCGCGGAAGACGCTTTTTATCACACTTCTGGCACTATCGGGGAGGGCCGTATTACGTACATCACACCACTGTGTGATCGCGCGGAATCTGAAAAGTTCGGTAACCCGCCGCATTGGCCGCACCCGGCACGGCGTAAACCGCGGAACCTGCCGGGTTTGAGACGACAGGCCGCGGGAAAACCGGCAAACTCAGTTACCCGTCAACCGGCCGAAAATGCGGAAACCCGCCAGATAGGTACCGGCAGCCGCTCCGAACGTGGTCAATGTGAAGACCAGCAGAACGCGCGCGACACGGTTTTTCCACCAACCCTTCAGATGGGCAGTATCGTGGCGCAAGGCGCTGAAATCGCCGACGGTGGGTTTTCTGATAAACAGCTCGACCGGGGCTGTGACCATCCCGACACCGATCATCGGGTGGAGCGTTGTAATCGGTGCGGCGAGGAATGCCGAGACTATGGTTAACGGATGCGCCAGCGCAATCAGTCCGCCGAGTGCCGCGAGGCCGCCGGTGATCAGCACCCAGTCGCCGACCATGTGCCAGCCAAGACTGGGGCTCTGCGAAAATCCGGCGACAAATCCCGTCACAATCAGCGCGGCGATGGCCCACGGCAGTATCTTGAGGAATTTTCCGGCCGGAGGGACTGTTTCCAGCTGGCGGATATTGGAGTTCAAGGACTCGACCGGCAGTGACCGCTGTTCTTCCAGATGACGCTTCATCCCGTTGAGATGCCCGGCGCCCACAACCGCCAGCAGATTTTTCTGCTCGCCGTTCTTCAACGCATCGAGCAGGCGCGCCGCCATGTAACGGTCGCGCTCGTCAATCAGCGGCCGGTACAGGTCGCGTTCCCGCGCGGCGAATTCGGAGAACGCCGTTTCAAGAATATCGCCTTCTTTCAGCCGTTCGATTTCCTCCTCGCTGATTTTGTCGCTGGAAATGACGCTTGCGAACAGGCCGGCCACGAGCCGGATGCGATGCCACCACGGAATACCGCGATAAATGCGCTTCAACGTGACGCCGATATCGCGGTCGAGCAGCAGTACCGGCAAATGCCGCTCGCTCGCCGACTCAATCGCGGCACGCATTTCGGCACCCGGTTCAATACCGAACTGTTCCGCGAGACG
This sequence comes from Gammaproteobacteria bacterium, assembly GCA_006218035.1. Taxonomy (GTDB): domain Bacteria; phylum Pseudomonadota; class Gammaproteobacteria; order VBWC01; family VBWC01; genus VBWC01. The sequence goes on along the minus strand of VBWC01000010.1, from coordinate 124,152 downwards.
CTGCTGATAGGCGCCAAGTGCGAGATTTGCGGCGACCATGGAGGTTTTGCCCTTGCGCAGCATATCGAGCAAGTCCATCTTCGCCAGGTTGTCCGGTTGCACGATGCCCCTGTGGCGGCTCGGGCAAAGCTCGACCGCGACAGCATCATACTCGCCGGTGGCCAGCATCTGCCGAACCTTGTCCGCGCTGGCGCGCGACACGTGCGCGGTGCCAAGCAGCGTTGCGCGCTTGCCGTCGAGTTCGATCGTGACGATGGGCTCTTCTTTGGCGGTTTGGGTCACAGGATTACCACAGTTCCAAAAAGGTCAGGGGTAGGGGATCATGGTCATGGCCGTTATCGTATCGATAGACGGGTATTGGCTTGCGCGCTCAATCCTTGTCGACGTGCTTTAGTCGCCCTGTCAGGCTGGTCACGCCGCCGTCGCGCGGCAATCCGGTTTCATCCAATTTCTTGTCGAGCAGATCGTAGACGGTAGCGAGGACTTTGTCGATGATCACCTCGGCATGGTTGTGATACAGACGCAGCGTGCATGACGCCTCGTCGTGCACGCCAGCGCGACTCGCCGTATCGAAATCGGTCCACGCGATCACCGGGATATCGTTCAGGCTGCCGTCGAAGCACACCCACAACTCTTCATCCAGATAGATGCCCAGGTCGCGCAGGTTGGTCAGCGGCAGGCGCAGCGGGCCGCCCAGACGCGACAACGCGACGCGCACGCGGTTGAAATATCGCGCGCTGACCGAGGATTTTCTGATTTCATAGGCCGGCAGGTTTTCGATTCTGGATTTCACTGTTACGCACCCGGTCAGGTAGTCAGCGACATGAACAGGCCAGGCAGTTTTTCCGGAAGGCGTTGTACATGATCAACGACGGTATACCCCTTGACGCCGAAAATGCGTGAAACATAGTCATCGGCCTCGGGGTCAAGCGTCAGACAGTAAGTCACGATACCGTTACGCGACAGCTCGTCAACGGCATTTTTGGTATCGTGCCGCAGATATTGCGGATCACGTTCGTCGATGTCGGCCGGTTCGCCGTCCGACACCAGCAGGATCAGTTTTTTACGTTGTGGCTGGCGCTGCAGAAATTGCCCGGCGTGGCGTAATGCCCCGCCCATGCGGGTCGACAGTTTGCCCTGCATGCCGGCCAGCCGCGCCTTGACGGTAGCATCGTACGGCTGGTCAAAATCCTTGAGGCGGTAATACTGGACGTCATGCCGGCCGTCGGACGCAAAGCCGTGGATCGCGAACGGATCGCCGATGGCATCGATCGCCCAGCCCAATAACGCCGTTGCCTCGCGCGCCAGTTGCAGCACCGGACGGTCGGAACCCGTCAGGGATTCGTTGGTGGATTCGGACAGATCAAGCAACACCAGTACCGCCAGGTCGCGTGTCTTGCGGATATAACGAATATTGATGCGCGGGTCCGGCGTGATGCCCATGCGCAGGTCGACCATCGCGCGGATGGCGGCGTTGATGTCGATATCGTCGCCGTCTTCCTGGCGTCGCTGGCGAATCACGCCCTGCGGTTGCACGGCGTCGATGATATGTTTCAGGCGGCTCGCGATGGGTTTGTATTCAGCGAGCGCAGTATCGATCAGTGCAGGGTCGCCCTTCGGCTGGCGTTTCTCCAGCACCGTAACCCAGTCGGGGCGATGCAGTTGCACCTGATAATCCCACTCATGGTAGTGCGCCGGTTCGGCGACCGGTTCCTTGCCTTCGAGTTGGTTGATCGTGCAGCCTTCCTGATCGAGATAAAACGGCGTTTCCAGCCGCCAGATCTCCTGCGCATCGTCGCCGGCGAGCTCGCAGTCGACCTCGTTGGCCATTTCCATGACATTCACGGTCTTGCGCACCTGACGCTGGCTGGCGGAAACGTACTCCGCCTCATCCCAGCCAGCCTCGTCGAACGCCCAGATGTAGCGGTTGTCGTCCTGGTAGGGAATCCGTATCGATTCGAGTACACGCAGGCTGGGTAAAGCCATACGCGCACCGAGCTGGTTAAACAGCGTGACGCCGAGATCCCAACTCAACTGGTTGTCTTGCGGCCGCCGCGCGAACTCTGCGCGAAACGCTGCCGCGGTTTCAACGATCAGCGCGTCCTCGTCCTGGTAATCGTCATCCAGCAATGCATGGGCGGCGCGCTCAAGCATGGCGACGACATCGTCAGCCGCCGGTTCCATGTCCAGAAGTGCCCGATGAAACGATACCCATAGCTGCTTAAGGCCGGGAATTTCGCGTATGGCGAGCTGTTGCACGCGTGCGTCCTCGAACAGGCCGATGAACACCATCTGCGCCGGCGACAGTGCTTCGGCCGAGATCGGCTCACGCGTGTAAACCAGATGGGCCGCGGCATGCGCCGCCGCGGCGCGGTACAGTTCCTTGCCGGGCAGCCCGCCGAAATCGTCATAGGCGTCGGCGAGGTGAATCACGCGCTGCTCGATGAACGGCCGCAGCCCCTCGCGTTTTTCGTGATCGCCCGAGGTGGGTCTGAGGAAGAAATCGCGGCCCCAGAAGGCACGCAGGTAGAAATTCAGTTTGCGCTGTTGATCGATAAAAAGCGTGCCGCGGCGTTCCTTCTTCAGCACGGCGATACTGTCCGCCGACTGGAGGCTGAAATATTCGGTCAGCGCCTTGAAATCCCGCCCGTGCACCTGCGCGCCCCAGAGGGCCCAGCGGCGCATGCCGCCCAGCGTCAGTTTCGAGAACAGTTCATCGATGCGCGACAGCATCGGCCGCAGGCCACGCGGCGCCCTGGCCGACAGTTGATGCAGCAGACCGAGATAGGATTTCAGCAGGTCCGCATCGCCGAGCCGCCGGGCGGCGGTCGGCAGGCTGGAGAACATCAAGGTAATGATCTCGCCACTGGTCATCGACGACAGCTTCATTGCGTGCGCGACGCAATCAGCGACGATGTCGTCACCGACCTCTTTCGCTACAGCGGGCATTTCCTGCAGATATTCGATCACGAGGTCCGAGCCACGGCCGAGCCGGCTCAAGGCCCGCGCGCCTTCGAGGTAGTTGGCAAGGCCGCGCGGCGACATGACGCGCGCGGCCTCGACAAAGCTGGATTCGAGTGTATCGTGAACGTGAGGATCGATGTCCTCGAGCAATTCCCGGTAGTCTTCGAGTTTGACGCTCACGGTGCTGGCCGTTCCGGTTCAGTGGCGGTGCCGGTTACTGGAAAAAGGCGCCGACGGCAGCATCGAGCGTTTCGCGTATGTCCGGATCATCGGTTATCGGGCGCACCAGCGCCATCATGCACGCCGCTTTCGGTTCGATGCCCTTGTTGATCAGGTTGCCGGCGTAGACGAGCAGCCGCGTCGAGATGCCTTCGTCAAGCCCGTGGCCCTTCAGGTTGCGCGCGCGATGCGCGATCTGCACCAGCTTGTGTGCCGTGTCGCTGTCGATGCCGGCCTCATGCGCCACCACCTCCGCCTCGATCGTCGTTTCCGGATAGGCGAAGTCGAGCGCGCCAAAACGCTGCTTGGTCGACTGCTTCAGATCCTTCATCAGATTCTGGTAGCCCGGGTTATAGGAGATCACCAGTTGAAAATCGGCATGCGCGTTGACCAGCTCGCCTTTTTTGTCGAGCGGCAGCATGCGGCGGTGGTCGGTCAGCGGATGGATCACCACGGTGGTGTCCTGGCGCGCCTCGACGACTTCATCGAGATAGCAGATCGCGCCGAGGCGCGCCGCAACCGTCAGCGGGCCGTCCTGCCAGCGCGTACCGGTCGCGTCGAGCAGGAAGCGTCCGACCAGGTCCGAGGCCGTCATGTCCTCGTTGCAGGCGACCGTCACCAGCGGGCGTTTCAGTTTCCACGCCATGTATTCGACGAAGCGCGTCTTACCGCAGCCGGTCGGTCCTTTCAGCATGATCGGCATGCGTGCCGCGTAGGCCGCTTCGTAGAGTCGCACCTCGTCACCGACGGTGCGGTAATACGGTTCTTTCTTGATGTTGTACTGGTCGGAGTCGTTGGCGCTCATTTTGTTACCCGTCATGGATGGTTAATAACAAAAAGCCGAATGCTGGAATTTCCCCCCGGCAACCGTCACGACGGCTGGCGGGTGCGGCCATAAAAAAAGCCCCTGTCCGGAACAATCGGGCAGGGGCTTTCGGGGGTTACCGCGAGATCAGGCCTTGATCGGGCCGCGGTAAACGACCATCGCCGCACCCTGCGATTGTGCGGAGTTGTCGTAGCCAACCAGCCGCACGTGGTTGTTCGGGTGCGCCTTGTGACAGGCGTCGGCCTCGGCCAATATCCTGTCGACATTGGTTTCACCGAACATCGGCAGCTTCCACATGTACCAGTAGTGATCAAAGGCATTGGCCGGTTCGGTGTGTTCGAGCGCCGGGTTCCAGCCCTTGCTGACAATGTATTCCACCTGCTTGCGGATACCGGCCTTGTCCATCGGCGGCAGGTACGAAAACGTTTCAAACTTGCGGCTCGCCGTGTCGGTCAAGCTCGACTTGTAATCTTGCATCTCACTCATTGTTTCGACCTCAATTTAATAACGTTGGCTGGATCCCGGATCGCGCCTGCGGCGCGTCCGGGATGACTGCGTCACTTGTGGGCAACGTCAAGCTTGTCGACGGTGTCGAACTCGAACTTGATTTCCTTCCAGGTCTCCATCGCCATCTTCAGCTCGGGGCTGCTCTTCGCCGCGTTGATCAGGATTTCCTTGCCTTCTTTCTCGATGGCGCGCCCCTGGTTACGCGCTTCAACACAGGCCTCGAGCGCGACGCGGTTGGCCGCCGCACCCGCCGCATTACCCCACGGGTGGCCCAGCGTGCCGCCGCCGAACTGCAGACAGGCGTCGTCGCCGAAGATCGCGACCAGTGCCGGCATGTGCCAGACGTGGATCCCGCCGGATGCCACCGGGAACACGCCGGGCATAGAGCCCCAGTCCTGATCGAAGAAGATACCGCGCGAGCGGTCTTCCTTGATGAACCGTTCGCGCATCAGGTCGATCCAGCCCAAGGTCGCGGCGCGGTCGCCTTCCAGCTTGCCAACGACCGTGCCGGAGTGCAGGTGGTCACCACCGGACAGGCGCAGGATCTTGGCCAGCACGCGGAAGTGGATACCGTGGTGCTTATCCCGGTCAATAACGGCGTGCATCGCGCGGTGGATGTGCAGCAGGATGCCATTGTTGCGGCACCAGTTGGCCAGGCCCGTGTTGGCGCAGAAGCCGCCGGTGATGTAGTCGTGCATGATGATCGGTGCGCCGATTTCCTTGGCGTACTCGGCACGCTTGTACATCTCTTCCGGGGTCGGCGCGGTCACGTTCAGGTAATGGCCCTTGCGCTCGCCGGTTTCGCGTTCGGCCTTGTGGATGGCTTCCATCACGAAGTCGAAGCGCTGGCGCCAGCGCATGAACGGCTGGCTGTTGACGTTTTCGTCGTCCTTGGTCAGGTCCAGGCCGCCACGCAGACATTCATACACGGCGCGGCCGTAGTTCTTGGCGGACAGACCGAGCTTGGGCTTGATGGTGCAGCCGAGCAATGCGCGGCCGTACTTGTTGAGCATGTCGCGCTCGACCTGAATGCCGTGCGGCGGACCACCGCAGGTCTTGACATAAGCGATCGGGAAACGCACATCTTCCAGGCGCAGTGCACGGATCGCCTTGAAGCCGAATACGTTACCGACCAGCGACGTGAATACGTTAACAACGGAGCCTTCCTCGAACAGGTCGATCGGATAGGCGATAAAGGCATAGAAACAGGTGTCGTCGCCCGGTACGTCTTCAATGGCGTAGGCGCGGCCCTTGTAGTAGTCCAGATCGGTCAGCAGATCGGTCCAGACGGTCGTCCAGGTACCGGTCGATGATTCGGCGGCAACGGCGGCAGCCGCTTCTTCGCGCGGGACGCCGGCCTGTGGGGTGATCTTGAAAACGGCGAGGATGTCCGTCGCGTTCGGGGTGTAGTCGGGCATCCAGTATGTTTCACGGTAGTCTTTGACGCCCGCGTTATAAGTCTTGGCCATTACCAGCTTCCTCCTATATATAGGTATATACGCCTGATCGGTGTACTGGTTGTTAGTGGTTGATAACTAAAGGGTCTGCTCAGCGCTGTGTTTCTCGATGAACCGGCCCGGTTGTCTATCGCCAGCGGATTATCGGGGCCGATTGACATAAAGTAAATTCAATAATTATGATATGAACCATAAGTTATATCTTATCAAGCGGTATCCATGCACCTAACTCTCAGGCAACTAAAGGTTTTTGCTGCCGTCGCGCGGCACCTGAATTTCACGCGGGCGGCCGAAGAGATGCATCTGACCCAGCCGGCGGTCTCGATGCAGATCAAACAGCTGGAGAATAACGTCGGCCTGCCCTTATTCGAGCAGATCGGCAAGCAGATCTACCTGACCGAGGCGGGACGGGAGATGTATCACTACAGTCGCGTGATCGCCCAGCAGCTCGAGGAAGCCGATACCGTCATCGATTCCCTGAAAGGGGTGCAGCGCGGCCGGCTCGCCATCGCGGTCGCGAGCACCGCGAACTATTTCGCGCCACGTCTGCTGGCGACCTTCAGCGGAAGCCACGCGGCGGTCACCATCAGTCTCGACGTGACCAATCGCGAAGGCCTGCTCAAGCAGCTCGAATCCAATGAAAAAGACCTGGTGATCATGGGACGCCCGCCGGCCCAGATGGACCTGGTCGCCGAGCCGTTCATGGATAATCCGCTGGTGATTATTGCGTCACCGGGACACGCGCTGGTCGGACGGCAGAATATTCCGCTGGCGGATTTGCAGCACGAAACGTTTGTGGTGCGCGAACAAGGGTCCGGTACACGTATCGCGATGGAGCGTTTTTTTTCCGCGCAGGGTGTGCGCCTGGCAACCGGCATGGAAATGAGCAGTAACGAAGCGATCAAACAGGCCGTCCAGGCGGGGCTCGGTCTGGGTATTGTGTCGATGCACACCTTGGGCCTTGAACTGGAGACAAAACGGCTGGTGGTGCTGGATGTTCAGTCGTTCCCGATCATGCGCCACTGGTATATCGTTCACTGGCGCGGCAAGCGGTTGTCGCCCGTGGCGCAGGCGTTCAAGGAGTTCGTCCTCACCGAGGGAGCGGGGTTAATTTCGGTTCCGGGGCAGGGTTAACCCGTTAATTTTGTATTACGATATCGTGTGGCCGGTGACGACAGGCCGGTGATCAGTCGTTACACCGGTTGACAAAGAACGTATCTGGCCTATCCTGTCAGGGCATGAACCCCTCACACAAAAGAACCCTTGGCGTCTTATTGATTGTCGCGCTGGTTGCTGCACAGGCGGGCAACGCATGGGCAATGCCCATGATGGACAGCCATGTGTCCGGTGCTGTGGATCATCCGGTGTCGATGATGGCGCATGATCATCCTGATATGGATGCCGGTAGCGCGCAGGACGTCGCGATGTCCGACACTGGCTGCGATAAGCAAACGTCCAATAGTTGCCCGTCCTGTGGTCACTGCGTTGCGGTTTTGTTGGTGTTCGGCATGGTTGCCGACAAGCAGGCGCTGCCGCATTCCGATCGTACGAATCCTTCTGTCACATCCATCACGCTAATTCACTTCAAACCCCCGCGTTCCGTCTGATCACTTCGGCGCCGTGCTGATTTAACCCGGCGCGTCGGTACTGTTTCAATGCCGGTCTTTGCCTGTTCGTTACAGGTTGTTATATGCGTTGTTGTCGAGCGCCGATCCGCGGTTTTCGCACCCCGGTCGAACGGGGCGTGTCACCCGTCGGTAAGCGGGCAGCAGCGCCACGAACACAGCAACTGCGGTCTCAAGGAGTTGGTCGATGAAATTTATCGTTAACGGAACAGCTGTCGGTCTGGTTGCCGCAGCGCTTGCCGGTCTTTTTCTCACCGGCCCGCCAGGCGCGAGTGCCGCCGAGGCGTCAAATGCCGTGCTGGATCTCGATCAGGCGGTGCAGACGGCGCTTGCCAATAATCCCGGGTGGGCCGCGACGCGGGCCCAGGCCCGGGCGGCGGCGGAAATGCCGGAGCAGGCCGGCGCGCTGCCCGATCCGTGGTTGACGGCCGAGCCGGGCCGCGCGGACATGAGTCAGTTAAAACTCGGCATCACCCAGGCACTGCCGTATCCCGGCAAACGGAATCTCGCCCGGCAGGCGGCCGAATATCGGGCCGAGGCAGCCGGTTTCGAAGCGACCGAAGGCGCGCTGGTACTGACCGCTCAGGTGAAACAGGTATGGTGGCGACTGTTTTCGATTGATCGCGCGCTGGAGATACATCATCGCAATCTTGACGTAATGCGCCAGCTGATCAGCGTCGCGGAAACACGCTATCGCGTCGGTCAGGGGTTGCAGCAGGATGTGCTTCTGGCACAACTGGAGCTGTCGAAACTTTTTGAGGAAGAGATCGGCCTTAACGGCGAACGTCGTGCTGCTCTCGCGAAACTTAACGCATTGCTTTACCGCTCCCCAGCGACGCCGGTCACTCTGCCTGTGCAGGCCAACGAGAATCTGCCGTTGGTAGCGCAGGAGCAAACGCTAATCGATCAGGCGCTCGCTGCTCGTCCGCTGCTGGCTGCACAGCAGCGGCAGGTCGATGCCGCTGCCACGCAGGCCGACCTCGCGCGCAAGGACTACCGTCCTGATTTCATGGTGGGCGCCAATTACGAGTGGCGCGACGGCAGTACGGACATGAAAAGCGCGATGTTTGCGATGAGTCTGCCGTTGCGATCGGGCAGCCGGCAGGATCGTGTTGTGGGTCAACGTAACGCGGAACTGTTGATGCAGCGCTACGGACTACAGGATCTGGAGGCGCGACTCGCCGCGGATGTGGCGGCCGCGCGTGCCGATTACGAGCGCGCCCGCGAGCAGGTGAGTCTGCTCAAAAGCGGTGTGTTGCCGCAGGCGTCGCTGACGGTCGCATCGATGCTCGCCGGTTACCAGGTGGGCAAGGTGGATTTTCTTAATCTTGCCGGGGCCCAGATCACCGTATTCGAATACGAGATCCGTTACTGGCGGGCGTTAGGCGACGCATGGACCGCGCTGGCGCAGCTGATAGCAACGGTGGGCGAGGAGCAGGTGTATGAATAGGCAGATTATCGTTGTCGCGCTGGTGACGCTCGCGCTCGGCGCCGCTGGCGGTTACTGGTTCGCGCGGACGGGGACGCCGCACGACATGGCGGCGTCCCCGCAAGTGCAACCGGCTGCCGCGCGGCCGCTGTTTTACCGCCACCCGATGAATCCGCAGATTACGTCGCCGGTGCCGGTGAAGGACAACATGAACATGGACTATATCCCCGTCTACGCCGACGACACGCCTGGTCCTGCCGGGACCGTGAAAATCGATCCGGTCACCGTGCAGAACATCGGCGTGCGTACCGCGCGCGCAGAACGGCGGACGATGGGTCACACCATCCGCGCGGCCGGCCGGGTCGACTACAACGAGGAAGGTCTGGCGCGGCTCAATCCCAAGACCGAGGGTTGGGTGGACAAGCTGATGGTCTCCACCACCGGGGAGCGCGTGCGCCGTGGCACGGTGCTGCTCAGCCTGTATTCCCCGCAACTGGTGACCGCGCAACAGGAGTATCTGCTCGCGCTGCAGAATCGCACGGCGCTGAAGGACAGCACCTACCCGGAGCTGCAACGCAATGCGAGCCAACTGGTGGACGCAGCGCGCGGCCGTCTTGAACTGCTCGACATGCCCGAGCATCAAATCCTCGAACTCGAACGCAGTAACAAGGTGATAAAGAACCTGCACATCCATTCGCCGTTCGACGGTGTCGTGGTCAGTATCGGCGCACGGCCCGGTCAATACGTCACGCCGGCAACCGAGTTGTACCAGATTGCCGATCTCGAGCGCCTGTGGGTATACGTGGATATCTATGAAAACGAGCTGCCGTGGGTCCATGTCGGTGACAACGCGCAGATGCGCGTCAATGCCGCGCCGGGACGCGCGGTCGAAGGCAAGGTCACCTACATCTACCCGACCGTCGATGCCAAGACGCGGACCGTACGCTTGCGTCTCGAGTTTGCCAATCGTGACGGTCTGTTAAAGCCTGACATGTTCGCCGAGGTGACGCTGCGCGGCGGACGCACGCTGAACGCAATCGCCGTCCCGAGTGAGGCGGTGGTGCGCTCCGGTGCGCGTGAACAGGTATTCATCATGCGTGCGCCGGGCAAGTTCGAGCCGCGCGAGGTGCAGATCGGCGTCAGCGCCGAAGGGTGGACCGAGATTCGCGCCGGCGTGAGTGTTGATGACATCGTGGTGACGTCGGCGCAGTTCCTGATCGATTCCGAATCGAAGCTGCGCGAGGCGGTCGGCAAGATGCGTGAACCCGCGCCGGTGGCGGCGCCGGCGGCCGCGCTCGATATGTCGGACATGGATATGGACAACGCCGGCGTCGCCGGGGGGCAGCCATCGCCATGATCAATGCGATTATCGACGCGGCCCTGCGTAACCGCTTCCAGGTGTGGCTCGCCGTGCTGTTGCTGGTTGCCGCCGGCGTCTGGGCATTGCGCACGCTGCCGCTGGACGCGATACCCGATCTTTCCGATGTCCAGGTGATCGTGTTTACCGACTACCCCGGCCAGGCGCCGCAGGTCGTCGAGGATCAGGTGACCTATCCGCTCACGACGGCATTGCTTGCGGTGCCGCATGCCAAGGTGGTGCGCGGCTACTCGCTGTTCGGCATGTCGTTCGTCTATATTATTTTCTCCGATGGCACCGATCTGTACTGGGCGCGCACGCGCGTGCTGGAGTACCTGAACTACGTGCGTGACCGGCTGCCGCAGGGCGTGAACCCGACGCTGGGTCCCGATGCGACCGGCGTCGGCTGGGTGTATGAGTACGCGCTGGTGGACACGAGCGGGCAGCACGACCTGGCGCAACTGCGCTCGTTGCAGGACTGGTTCCTGCGTTACCAGTTGCAGACCGTGCCAGGCATCGCCGAGGTCGCGTCCATCGGCGGCTACGTCAAGCAATACCAGGTCGAGGTCGACCCGCGGCTGCTGGCGTCATACAACATTCCGCTGGATAAGGTGCGTGCGGCCATCGCGCGCTCGAACAGCGACGTCGGCGGCCGCGTTATCGAGCTGGCCGAGACCGAGTACATGGTGCGCGGGCGCGGCTATCTCAACGGAGTCGCCGATCTGGAAGGCATTCCGGTTGACGTCAACGCGCGCGGCGTGCCGGTACGGCTGCGCGATATCGCCGCGATCCATCTCGGCCCCGAGCTGCGTCGCGGTATCGCCGAACTCAACGGCGAGGGCGAGGTGGCGGGCGGCGTGGTAATCATGCGTTACGGCGAGAATGCGCTGGCGGTGATCCGTCAGGTGCGTGCGAAACTCGCGCAGCTGGCGACGAGTCTGCCGGCTGGTGTCGAGATCGTGCCGGTCTATGACCGTGGTGCGCTGATCGAACGCGCCGTCGGCACGTTAAGGCGCGCGCTGATCGAGGAGTCCATCGTGGTGGCGCTGGTGTGCATGCTGTTTCTGTTGCACGTGCGTTCCGCGCTGGTCGCGATAGTGTCGCTGCCGCTGGGTATCCTGGCGGCGCTGCTGATCATGCGCTGGCAGGGTATCAATGCCAACATCATGTCGCTCGGCGGCATCGCCATCGCGATCGGCGCGATGGTCGACGGTGCGATCGTGATGATCGAGAACGCCCACAAACATCTTGAACGTGCGGCACGCGACAAAGGCGACGCATTGAGCAACAGCGAGCGCTGGCAGGCGTGCAGCGCCGCGGCGCGCGAGGTCGGGCCGGCGCTGTTCTTCTCGCTGCTGATCATCACCGTGTCGTTTCTGCCGGTGTTCACGTTGCAGGCGCAGGAAGGCCGGTTGTTTGCGCCGCTGGCCTACACCAAGAGCTATGCGATGGCGGCGGCGGCGGTGCTGGCGATCACGCTGGTGCCGGTGCTGATGGGTTACTTTATCCGTGGCCGGATATTGCCCGAGGCGAACAATCCGATCAGTCGCGCGTTGCATCTGCTGCACGCTCCAGTGCTGGATCTCGCGCTGCGGTGGCGCAGCATTACCATCGCGCTGGCGGTGGTCTTGCTGGCGGTCACCGCCTATCCGGCGGCAAAGCTTGGCAGCGAATTCATGCCGCCGCTCGACGAGGGCGACCTGCTCTATATGCCGACGATGTTTCCCGGTGTGTCCATCACCAAGGCGCGGGAGATCGTCCAGCAGACCGACAAGATTCTGAAGACCTTCCCCGAGGTGCATTCTGTGTTCGGCAAGGTCGGGCGCGCCGAAACGGCGACCGACATGGCGCCGCTGTCGATGCTGGAGACCACGGTGCAGTTGAAGCGGCGCGAACAGTGGCCGGACCCCGCCAAGACGACCGCGCAACTGATGCAGGAGATGGATGCGGCGATCCGCTTTCCCGGTGTGGCCAACGCGTGGACTCTGCCGATCAAGAATCGCATCGATATGCTGGCCACCGGTATAAAGACCCCGGTGGGCATAAAAGTGAGCGGACCTGATCTCACTGTGTTGCAGGACCTGGTAACGCGGATCGAGCTTGCGTTGAAGGCATTGCCGGAAACCCGCTCCGCCTTTGGCGACCGCGCGGTGGGTGGTTATTACCTGGACTTCGATATCCGGCGCGAACAGGCGGCGCGCTACGGGCTGACGGTCGGTGACATTCAGGACGTGATCCAGACCGCCATCGGCGGCATGAACGTGACCCAGACCGTTGAAGGCCTGGAGCGTTATCCGGTGAACCTGCGCTATCCGCGTGAGCTGCGCGACAACCCCGAACAGCTGCAACGCGTGCTGATCCCGACGCCGACCGGCGCGCAAATTCCGTTATCGCTGGTCGCCGATCTCAAGCTGCGCCGCGGTCCGCCGGACATCAAGAGCGAGAACGCGCGGCCCAATGCGTGGATCTATGTCGACATCCGCACCTCCGATATCGGGGGTTACGTCGCACAGGCGCAGGCGGTCGTGGCGCGCGAGGTCAGGATACCCCCGGGTTACACGCTCGTCTGGTCAGGACAATACGAATACATGGAGCGTGCCGCGCAGCGGCTCCGGATCGTGGTGCCGGCCACGTTGTTTATTATTTTTGTGCTGTTGTACTGGAACTTTCGCAATATCGTTGCACCGCTGGTCGTGATGCTGTCGATCCCGTTTGCGTTGATCGGCGGTATCTGGCTGGTCTATCTGCTCGGCTACAACCTGTCGATTGCCGTCGCGGTTGGTTTCGTCGCGCTTGCCGGTGTAGCCGCCGAGATAGGCGTACTGGTACTGACCTTCATCGATCACGAAGTCGCGCGCCGCCGCGCCGCAAGCGACACGGTGCCGGATCTCGCGATGTTCATGGCCGCCGCGCGGGCCGGCACCGCGGAACGCGTGCGCCCCATCGCGATGACGGCGACCGCGATCATCGCCGGTCTGTTGCCGATCCTGTGGGGCAGCGGCACCGGTTCAGAGGTCATGCGCCGCATCGCCGCGCCGATGATCGGCGGCATGATCAGCACGACACTGCTTTGTCTGGTTGTGCTGCCGGTGGTGTACGGCCTGGTGCTGCATGCGACAGCACGTTTTGAGCGCGGCGGCCCGGTAACGACCACTACGCCGGAGTAATGTCTTGAACCTGCGAAACGCTTACCGGTCTTTGTTGTCAACAACACATAAGGAGCCCAGAATGAAAATCATGTCCGTCTTCCCGATTCTCGTCGCTGCTGTTGTATCCGGGTGGACGCCGACTGGCGGTGCCGCGGAAGAAAGTCGCGTGACGCAAGAATTGGTAGCGCCGATACAATCCGCCATGCTTGAACAGCAACAGAACATTGACGGTTACCTGGTCACGTTTCACGTCATGCCCGCAGAGCCGGGCAAGGCGATGGGTGGCAGCCATGACGTCATGATCAAGGTTGAGCAGGACGGCAATGTTGTCGGCAATGTCCAGATCAATTCAAAGGTGGTGCATCCGGACGACAGCTCGGAAACCAAAATGATGATGAACATGGGCGACTGGCATATGGCTGGATACGATCTCGGCCATGCCGGTCAGCATCAGGTGATGATTTTGTTCAAGACAGCAGACGGCGGCAGGCACAAGGGCGGAGTTTTATATCCGGCCGACTGACGCGGGCGTGTGTACCGCATCGCCTGAACAACAAGGAGAGCCGACATGACGACGATCACAACACCCACCGGCCACCGGTTCCCGTGGTACGTCCGGCTGTTCTTCTGGAACCAGAAGCGCCGCTATGGCGCCGTGCTCGAACCGGCGCGTTTGTGGGGCAGAACGCCCAGGGTATTCATCACGCTGGCGCTGCTTTACGGTGCGCTCGACCGGCGCTCGTCGCCGATTGAACCGGCACTGCGCACGCTGGTGACGGTGCGCGTATCGCAGATCAACGGGTGTCCGTTTTGCGTCGACATCAATTCCGCTACCGCGCTGAAGCGCGGTATCAGCGAAGAAAAACTGCTGGGGCTGGCCGATTTTCGCGATAGCGAAATGTTTAGTGGCCGTGAAAAAGCGGCACTGGCCTATGCCGAGGCCGTGACGTTTACCGACAGGCAACCGACCGATGCCCACTTCGAGCGCTTGCGGCAGTATTTTGACGATGACGCGATCATCGAATTGACCGCGATCATTGCGTTTCAGAACCTTTCCAGTAAATTTAATGCAGCGCTGGGCGTGAAACCGCAAGGATTCTGCGCGGTGGCGCCGTTACCGGATACCGCGCTGCGTTCCGGATCGGAAGAACAACGATGAAGCCACACAACCAGCCACGCTGTCCGGTTTGTGACATGGAGGTCACGCATGAACACTACACGACCGTGTACCAGCAGATGAATTTTGTCTTCTGTTCAGCCCAGTGCCGGGACAATTTTACCGCGCACCCGCATCTCTATATCGGTATGCATGGACAGAAGGCGCCGCGGCAGGAAGGCGAGGAGGCGATCAAGCGCCGGCGGATCCATCTCGCCAGATCGCCGGATGCCGCGGAAGAAACAGGCTTGCGGGATGCCTTGTCCCGATTGATGGGTATCAAGGACGTGGTTTTTGAGCGCGACTGTATCGCTATTTTCTATGATCTGTTGCAGGTCACCGAGGCGCAGATCGAGACGGCGCTCGTTGACGCCGGCGCGCGGCTTGGCAGCGGGTGGAGCGAGCGACTGCGGCGCGGCTGGGTTCACTATGCTGAAGAGACCCAGCTGGAAAGCATGGAGGTTACGCCGTCCACCTGTTGCAACCGGCCACCGACGGGCCGTTGATCGGAGGGAGGCGATGCAATTCAGCCAGGTCACCGCCATTGTGCGTAACCGGATATTCGAGCAGGTGGAATAGCGGTCATGATTTTTCAGCGTGATAATTGAAGGAGATCGATAGTGATAGAGATTATTCCGAACTGGCATCCGATATTCGTCCATTTTACCGTTGCGCTGTTGTCGTCGGCGGTCGGGTTTTTCCTGCTGGCGACGATTTTCACCGGTCATCGCTGGCGTGAGCAGTGGCTGAACGTGGCGTACTGGAATCTGTGGGCGGGCGGCGCGGCATCGATATTGACCGTCGCGGCCGGTTGGTACGCGTTCAATACGGTGACCCATGACACGCCATCGCATGAAGCGATGACCGAGCACCGCAACCTGGCGCTGGTAACGTTTGCGGTGCTGTTGCCGGTCGTCATCTGGTCGGTACGGAATTACACTCGACAGCAGCGTGTCGGCGCGATGTTTCTCGGCGCGATGTTGCTGATCGCCGGATTGTTGCTGTCGACGGCATGGCACGGTGCCGAGCTGGTCTACCGTCATGGTCTTGGCGTGATGTCGTTGCCCAAACCGGAGACCGGCGCGGACGGACACGGTCACAGTCATGGCCAGGCAGCCGGTGCCGCAGAATCGGGATCGCCTGCCGACAGCCCGCATCATGACGCGGGTCAAACGGGGTCCATGGATATGAAAATGACAGGTGACGACGCGACCGCAACTCATGACGACGATCATGATCATGACGCGATGGACCCCGGTGATATGGAGACTATGGATGAGCCGGCCGTAACGGATCACGACGACGATCATGCCCATTGATCCGGCGCCGCCTGCCCGATGGCATGCCGGACAGCGATGCGGTGTGTCATTTGATTGAGTCAGAGATGGAGGAACATTGACCGGTGCGCTACACACAGGTTGTAACGTATGGACCGAAACATTCAACAACGAGGGAACACTTATGAAACGCTATCTGGTTCCGGTATTGATCGTGTCATTTGTTGGACTGTCGGCAGCGGTTGCCGACGATAGTCATCATCCTGAAAAGGAAAAGGCGAGCGGCGAGGCCCCTGCGGTATCCGGGAAGAGTACCGGTATGGGTATGATGGACATGGACGGCATGCAGCAACGGATGAAAGAGATGCAACAGACCATGGCGCAGATCCAGAAGACGGATGATCCGGTAAAACGCCAGCAGCTGATGCAGGAGCATATGCAGCAGATGCACGAGATGATGGGGTCGGGCATGATGCAGGGCGGGTCAGAGGGGATGATGGGCTCCGGAATGATGGGTGACGCCGGCAAGAACAAGGACATGCCCATGCCGGATCGTCAGCAGATGATGGAAAAACGCATGGACATGATGCAGGGCATGATGGAGCAGATGATGGAACAGATGATGGCGCAGCAGGGAGGTGCGAAGCCAGGCAAGCAGGACGGCAAGGCAGCGAAGGAGCGCGATCACAAGGACAAAAAGTGATCGATCCCGATGAAGGCGGTTTCGGCAGCGTGCCACATCGGGGTGACAGGAGAATGAGATGGCCACAGTGACCGATCCGGTGTGCGGCATGGAGGTGGCGGCGGACGCCGCGCACCGGCATGAGCACGCCGGTAACGTCTATCGCTTTTGCAGCGAGCGCTGTCTGCAGAAATTCCGGCAGGCCCCGGATAAATATTTGTCCGGGGCACCGTCAAAGAAAACGTCCGGTGCACCGGCAGCAGCGGCCGTCTACACCTGTCCGATGCATCCGGAGGTTCGTCAGCAAGGTCCGGGCAGCTGTCCGAAATGCGGCATGGCGCTGGAGCCGGCGTCCGCACCGGTCGCGGCGGCAGGAAAAACCGAATACGTCTGCCCGATGCACCCGGAGGTGGTGCAGGATCATCCGGGGAATTGCCCGAAGTGCGGCATGACACTCGAACCGCGTACCGTCACGGCGGCGGAGGATACTCGCGAGCTGGACGCGATGACGCGGCGATTCTGGGCAAGCACCGCACTAGCCATCCCGATTTTTTTTAGCGCAACGATGGCCGAATTCCGGCCGGAGACTATTGCCGCATTGATGGATCCGCATTACCGGCAATGGCTCGAAATGGCGCTCGCCACGCCGGTGGTATGGTGGGGCGGCTGGATATTCTTCACACGCGGCTGGCAGTCGTTGCGCACGCGCAATCTCAATATGTTCACGCTGATAGCTCTGGGCGTAGGCGTAGCGTGGACCTACAGCGTGGTCGCGGCGGTATTTCCCGGCGTCTTTCCGCGGTCTGTATTTAACGAGATGGGTGTGGTGCCGGTTTACTTCGAGGCCGCCGCGGTGATTACCGCGCTGGTATTGCTCGGGCAGGTGCTTGAGTTGCGCGCGCGCAGTCAGACCAACGCCGCGATCAAGTTGCTGCTAGGGCTCGCGCCGAAGACGGCGCGCATCGTTCGAGATAACGGTGCGGAAGAGGATATCCCGCTTGAGCACGTACAGCCCGGCGATACGCTGCGCGTACGCCCCGGCGAAAAGATTCCGGTGGACGGAACCGTGACCGAGGGTGCCAGTCACGTCGATGAGTCGATGGTGACCGGTGAACCGGTGCCGGTGTCGAAATCCGCCGGCGAGCGGCTCATCGGCGCCACTGTCAATGGTACGGGCAGCCTGCTGATGAAGGCGGAGAAGGTTGGTGCGGATACACTGCTGGCGCAGATCGTCAAGATGGTCGCCGAGGCCCAGCGCTCGCGTGCACCGATACAGAAACTGGTGGACATCGTGTCGGGTTATTTCGTGCCGGCGGTGGTGCTCGTCGCGGTCATTACGATGATCGTCTGGGGCCTGTGGGGCCCCGAGCCGCGCCTGGCCCATGCCGTTATCAACGCCGTCGCGGTGCTGATCATTGCCTGTCCGTGCGCGCTGGGTCTCGCGACGCCGATGTCCATCATGGTCGGCACCGGCAAGGGCGCAATGGCCGGCGTGTTGATCAAGAACGCCGAGGCGCTCGAGATCATGCGCAAGGTCGATACGCTGGTCATCGACAAGACCGGCACGCTCACCGAGGGAAAACCGAAACTCGTCGCCGTGATCCCGGTTAACGACTTTAACGAGCAGGATGCACTGTGGTTGGCCGCAAGCCTGGAACAGGGCAGCGAACATCCGCTGGCCGAGGCGATCGTGCGCGGTGCCAGGGACAAGAAGGTCGAGCTGGCGAAGGCGGCGGATTTCCAGTCGGTCACCGGTCAGGGTGTGACCGGCAAGGTGGACAATCGCGCGGTGGCGCTCGGTAATATCAAGTTGTTCGAAGGTCTCGGTATTGATGCCGGCGACCTGCCGCAGCGCGCGGACGCGATGCGCGCCGAAGGGCAGACCGTGATGTTTCTGGCCATAGATGGCAAGGCGGCCGGCCTCATCGGTGTGGCGGACCCGATCAAGGAGTCGACGCCGGAGGCGATCCGCAATCTTCACGAGGAAGGGATCAAGATCGTCATGCTGACCGGCGACAGTCGCAAGACCGCGGAAGCGGTCGCCGCGAAACTGGGTATCGACGAGATACAGGCTGAAGTGCTGCCGGACCAGAAGGTAGCGGTGGTCAAGCAACTGCAGGCCGAAGGCCGGGTGGTCGCGATGGCCGGCGACGGTATCAACGATGCGCCGGCACTGGCGCAGGCGCACGTCGGCATCGCCATGGGCACCGGCACCGATGTCGCGATGGAAAGCGCCGGCGTCACACTGGTCAAGGGCGATCTGCGCGGCATCGTGCGGGCCCGCCGCCTGAGCCGGATGACGATGCGCAACATCCGCCAGAATCTCTTTTTCGCATTTATCTATAACACGCTCGGTGTGCCGGTGGCGGCCGGCGTACTGTATCCGTATTTCGGGTGGCTGTTGTCGCCGATGATTGCGGCCGCGGCGATGAGCTTCAGCTCGGTATCGGTGGTAATGAATGCGCTGCGCCTGCGACGGGCGCCGCTGTGAGAGCGTAATGACCGGTTCAGCAAAGCGAACAGAGCGATGGTCTGGAAGCAATTGATCGCTGTCCTGTCGATGGCGGTTGTCCTGGGCGGCGCTTTGGCGGGCTGTGACCAGGGGAGTTCCGGTGGTCACATGGGTCAAATGATGGGCGGCGGCATGATGGGACGAATCCCTGCCGGTGATAACGACGCGCCGTTGCCGGAGGCGCATTCGCCGGGCGCGAAACTGTTTCAGCAATACTGCGGCCGGTGCCATGCACCGCCGACGCCGACAGCTCACTCCGCGCAGGAGTGGCTTGCCGTGGTTGCCCGCATGAAACAGCACATGGTCACTCAGGCTGCGGCGGTGCCGGATACTGAGCAGCTTCAGGAAATAATCGCGTATCTGCAGCGGCATGCAGGCTGAACGCGGGGTGTAGGAAAAAGGGAGTGAAACACAAGCGTCAATGGAAAGCCACACAGCGAGAAATCAACGGTAACGAGAACGGTGGCGAAAGAAGCGCCCGGCAGCAAGTCATCGCCGCCGCGGCGATGGCGCTGAGTTCGCTGTCGGTGATCATCAACTCGGCCATGCTCAAACGCGCGAGGCTAACGCCATGAGCGCGCCGCGCAGGGAAGAGCGGAAGCGAAGGGTTCTGCCCGTGTCGCGCGAGACACGAGCCCAAGGATGGGCGAAGGTAGAACAATGCAGGAGCAATTGTCGAGGACGCCGGGGGCGACCGCCGCACAGCCACATTGCAGGCAAGTTATGTGCGGCTGCCGCCGTTATCTTCGCGGTTATTGTCTTGCGCGTGTGGGGCGTCACGCCGTTCACGCTGTTGCTCGTCATCATCGCCCTGATCTATCCCGCCGCGATGCTCTACGGCTGGTGGCTGTCGCGCCGGGCACTGGCTGTGCTCGATGAACCGGCAACGCACACTCACGGCATGACCATGAACTATGCAGCGCCGGTGTACGACTTTTACTGTCCGCTGCTGGGGCTCGGCGCGGAATTCCGCCAGGAAACGCTGCGCCATGCAGGCCTGCAGCCGGGACAGCAAGTGCTGGATGTCGGTTGCGGCACCGGTGTGCTGACACGCCTTGCAGCGCGGATGGTGGGGGATACAGGTGAAGCGGTCGGCATCGATCCGTCGCCCGCCATGCTGCAAGTCGCGCGGCGCAATGCAAGCGCCGACGACTCCAGGGATGGAGGAGTTAGAGCGAAGCAGGAAGCCAGAGCCGAGGCGAGCTGCGCGATGTTCAAGGTGGCCGCCATCGAGGCCTTGCCCTTCAAGGCAGGGCGATTCGATGTCGTGTTCTCCAGCTGCATGCTGCACCATCTGCCGCCGGACGTGAAGCGCGCAGGACTCGCCGAGGTATACCGCGTACTCAAACCCGGCGGCCGCTTCGTGATCGTCGATGTCGACCGCCCCGCGACCTGGTGGGTGTGGTTGATCGTCTGGCCTCTGCTGTTCATGCCGATGACCGCGGTCAATCTGCGTGGCGAGATTCCAGGCTATCTGGAGGCCGCCGGCTTCCGCCCTGTCACCGTGCGCGGGCGATGGATAAAATTGTTGTCTTTTTGGGTCGCATCAAAGCCGGATGCTACGGCATGAGCACATGTGTTCTGAATGAAGCCCGCGATGCGGGTTTGCTAAAAATGAGGTCTTAAAAAATGGCAGTCATGATAGGCATTATGATTCTGTTAATAGTTTTAGGCGCTGGCCATCTGCCCATGATGGGCGGGCATGGTATGGCGGGGCAAACACAGGGATCGGTACCCCCCACTGTCGGTGAAGAAAACTGTCGGCAGTGCCCCCAACAGGAAAAAGTGAAAAAGGGCGATGAAACGCCCGCAAACTGAAGGACTGATACTGCTATGAATAATGACGAACCTCAGCGTGCGAAGCACACAAATTGTTTTTTAATGAGTGCCTGGCGGCACCGTTGGCGGGTTACATTGCGAACAGCATGCAACTCACCCGCCCTGCATTGATGGCAGCCAGTTCAACGTATTTAATTGTCGAGGTGGCATGATGCCTGATACCCATGAACATCCTCCGGCGCACGGCGGCAAGACCAGGGTCAACTGGATATTGATCGGCTTTTTCGCCATCGCCGCGTTTTTCCTTTTCAGCGAGCATCGCGCCCATGCGTTCGGTGTGTTGCCTTATCTGTTGCTGCTCGCTTGTCCGTTGATGCATCTCTTTATGCATCGTGACCATGGTGGAGGGCACAAACATGACTGAAACCGCGCCTGCCTACGGCCTGTGGTCACTGGTGATCCTCAATTCGGCGATTTTCATCTTCTTTGCCTTCAGCTTTTCCAAGCCGCAGACGAAACGTGACTGGCGTTCATTCAGCGCCTTCTCGGCGTTTCTCGTTGCGCTGTTCACTGAGATGTATGGTTTCCCGCTGACCATCTACTTTCTTTCCGGCTGGCTGCAGACCAACTATCCGCAAGTGGACTGGCTTTCCCATGATGCGGGGCATTTGCTGGAAATGCTGTTCGGCTGGCGCGCCAATCCGCACTGGGGGCCGTTTCATGTGGCCAGCATGGTGTTCATCGGCGGCGGGTTCTGGTTGCTCTCTTTGGCGTGGCGTGTGCTTTACGCCGCGCAGACTACAGGCACGCTGGCAACGACAGGCCCTTATGCGCGGATACGCCATCCGCAATACGTCGCATTTGTGATGATCATGTTCGGCTTTCTGCTGCAATGGCCGACGATCCTGACACTCGCGATGTTTCCGCTGCTGGTTTACATGTACTTGCGGCTTGCCCGACGCGAGGAGGCAGAGGTACGTCAGGCATTCGCCGCAGAGTATGCGCGCTATGCGGCGCATACTCCCGCCTTTATCCCGGTCTTTGGGGCGGCAAGGGAATAACCGTGGCGGCAACCGGCAGCCATACGCTGATGTAGCATGTGGATGCCGTTGTCGACGATGATCAACGGAGGGAATTATGTGGTTTGATGACGGGCAACACGGCTGGTTGATGGCAGTCGGGATATTGCACCTGCTGATTTTCTCGATACTTGCAATACTCGGGAGTTTTGCGTTGTGGAAATGGGTTTTTGGCGATAGTGCGGTCGGTCGGCCCGCGACGGACAAAACGCCTTTGCAGATACTCCAGGAACGCTACGCCCGTGGTGACCTGGATCGTGAGGAGTACGAGGAGAAAAAACGGGATTTGGCAGGCTGAACGCGGGGTGTAGGAAAAAGGGAGTGAAACACAAGCGTCAATGGCACACAGCGAGAAATCAACGGTAACGAGAACGGTGGCGAAAGAAGCGCCCGGCAGCAAGACGGCCGGCACCGGGCGCCGGGCAGCGGGACGCAAGGCGGCGCGGGCGACCACCCCGGAGGAGCGGCACGGTTTGATTGCCGAAGCGGCGTATCTGATCGCGGAGCAGCGCGGTTTCCAGGGGGAGGCGGCGCTGGACGACTGGCTGCAGGCGGAGGCGGAAATCGACATGCGCCTGTTCGGCTCGCCGTAGCACACCGGCATGTCCGCGATCGATGCCTTCCGGCATGAGCCGCGCATCGCCTATTTCTCGATGGAGATAGCGCTGCGCAACGATATCCCGACCTATGCCGGGGGGCTGGGTGTTCTCGCCGGGGACACCCTGCGTTCCGCGGCCGATCTGGAGGTGCCGCTGGTGGCGGTGACGCTGGTGAGTACCGCCGGCTATTTCCGCCAGACGCTCGATGACCAGGGCCGGCAGACCGAACAACCGTCAGCCTGGGAGCCCGCACTCTGGGCCGAGCGTCTGGAAGCCATGGTGGCGGTGACGATCGAAGGCCGCGGCGTGTGGGTTGGCGGCTGGTGCTATGTCGTGAAGGGTCACATGGGCGGCGCGCAGCCGGTGATTCTGCTGGATACCGATATCGAGCAGAACAGCGACGAAGACCGGCGCATCACGCAAACGCTTTACGGCGGTGACAATGCCTACCGGCTGCGGCAGGAGATCGTGCTGGGCATCGGTGGTGTGCGCATGCTCCAGGCGCTTGGCTTTGAGGTGCGCGAGTATCACATGAATGAGGGGCACTCGGCGTTGCTTGGCGTCGAGTTGCTGCGCCGGTATGCCCGCCCGGCCGAGGATCTCCGGCCGGGTGAATCGCCGTACGACATTCCGCGCGTGCGCGAGCTGTGTTGTTTCACGACTCATACCCCGGTGGAGGCCGGGCACGACCGTTTTTCCTACGACCTGGTGCAGCGCACGCTTGGCGATGTTATCGATCTCACAACGCTCAAACGCCTGGCGGGCGACGATCATCTCAACATGACCAGGCTGGCGCTCAATCTGAGCGAATACATCAACGGTGTTGCCAAGCGCCATGCCGAGGTCTCGCGGCACATGTTTCCGGGTTACCGTGTCCACGCGGTGACCAACGGCGTGCACCCGTTTACCTGGACCAGTGCGAGTTTTCGCCGGCTCTACGACGCCAAGTTTCCCGGTTGGTGTCATGAGCCCGAGCTGTTGGTGCGCGCCGACTGCTGCATGGCGGATACCGCCATCTGGGAGGCGCATGTTGAAGCCAAGCGCGCGCTTGTCGACGCCGTAAAAGAACGTACCGGCATCATGTTACAGCCAGACCATTTGACGATCGGTTTCGGCCGGCGCATGACGGCGTACAAGCGGCCCGATCTGTTGTTCTCGGATCTTGGGCGCCTGAAGAATCTCGCCGCGCGTCATCCGATTCAGCTGGTGGTAGCCGGCAAGGCGCATCCGCGCGATGAGCCGGGCAAGCGTCTGATCGAAACGTTGCACGCGCATGTCAAGGAACTCGCCGGCGTGGTCACGATGGCCTATCTACCCGGCTATGACATGGATACCGCGCTGACGATGGTGGCCGGTGTCGATGTCTGGCTGAATACACCGTTGCGTCCCCATGAGGCGAGCGGCACCAGCGGCATGAAGGCCGCGTTCAACGGCGTGCCGCAGCTCAGTGTGCTGGATGGCTGGTGGGTCGAGGGCTGTATCGAGGGCGTTACCGGCTGGGCGATCGGCGATGACATCGATGCGGCCGACGGCGACGCTGCCGCGCTGTATCAGAAACTCGAGCAGGTGGTGGTACCGCTCTACTACCAGGACCGCGCCGGATGGATCGCCGTCATGAAAGGCACGATCGCCAAGAGCGCCTCGTTCTTCAACAGTCATCGCATGATGCGTCGTTATGCGTCGGAGACCTATGTGCGCTAGACATCGCCGGAAAATCTGGTCCACCACAACAGCCCGCGCAACTTCCCAATAGCGGTCATGATGGAAAAGCCTGGTGGCGTCTGATCAATACGTGTGGCTGATCTGGTCGAGTGCGTTTCTCGTACCGTGGGCGGCGGTATACGCATTTTTCCCGGCGCATCGCCGGGCGATGTTGTGGGCCAGTCTGTTTACCATGCCGTTCGGCTTGACCGAACCGTTGTTTGTTCCGGAGTACTGGTCGCCGCCGAGTTTGTTTGATCTCGCCGTGAATACGGGCTTTGATATCGAAAGCCTGATCTTCTGTTTTGGTATCGGCGGCATTGCGGGGGTTTTCTATAATCTGATTACCGGCAGGGTGCCGAGACCGGTTGAGGCGGCGGAGCGCCGTATACCGTTGCATCGCCATCATTACAAGGCGCTGTCGGCGCCGTTCATTGCGTTTCCGCTTTTATATTTCTTTCCGTGGAACCCGATTTACCCGGGAATTGTTGCGATGATCATTGGCTTGGTTGCCAACGTCCTGTGTCGTCCGGATCTCGCGCGGAAGACATGGATCGGCGGCATATTGTTTCTCGTTGGTTACGCGGTGTTTCTCGCCGGCCTGGAGTGGAGTGCGCCGGGCTATATCGATCGCGTCTGGAATCTTGCCGCGCTGTCCGGGTGGAAAGCGGGGTTCATGCCGGTGGAGGAACTGCTTTTTGCGACGGCATTTGGCATGTACTGGTCCGGTGTTTATGAGCATTTTACCTGGCGCAAGCAAGCGCCCGATCGGCTGGATTGGATTTAACCTGGAGGGCTGTGTGAATGAATAACGGGTCTGCGAGGATGGGCAGGGCGACGGTTACCGAGGTGACCGACGAGCCAGCCGGGTCGATATCACGACGGCAGTTTTTGCGCACCACGGCGTTACTTGCCGGCGGTGTGGTGGCCGGCCGGGCGGTGGCGGGCGAGATGACTCACGGCGGTCACGAGATGAATCCTGCTGCCGGTCAGGGCGCGATGCCGGCGGCGCCGTCGCTGCCGGACGGGCCCCCGATGATGGACCATGCCTCCATGGGGAACGGTGCGTCGGAGTATGGCTCGATGATATTCATGGAGGGACATCACATGCCGACCGGCATGGTCATCGAGCCGCCCGGGTCGCCGGCCGATCATGAAGTCGACTATCAGGTGTTCGATATCGATGTGCGCATCATCGAGCACGAAATCCTGCCGGGTGTGAAAGTGCATATGTTTGCCTTCAACGGTAGCGTGCCGGGCCCGGTATTCAACGTCACCGAGGGTGACTGGATCAAGGTGAATTTCCTGAACAACACCGAAGAGATGCACACGATACATTGGCATGGCGTCAACGTCCCGTACACGATGGACGGTGTGCCGATGCTCAATCAGGATCCGGTCCATCCCGGCCATACCTTTGTCTATCGTTTCCAGGCGAAACCGGCCGGTACGCACTGGTACCACTGTCACTGGGGTACGCCGTTGCACATGGGTCACGGCATGCACGGCGCATTCATCATCCAGCGTAAACATGAGCGCCTGAAGGAGCAGTATCCCTACACGCGCGAATACACGCTGATGCTCGAGGCATGGGACACCCACTTCGCGCGCGAGGAGATGAACGGTCTGCTCGAGGGTATGAAGCAGGTCAACACGCTGATGGCGCAGGGGCGCCTGGACCCGATGACGCACGGTTTCTTTCGCAGCTACGAGGAATTTGTCGCTGCCTACAAAAGCGGCAAGTACGTACCGCCGTACCTGGAGAGCCG
The DNA here is from genome assembly GCA_006218035.1 of Gammaproteobacteria bacterium. GTDB lineage: Bacteria > Pseudomonadota > Gammaproteobacteria > VBWC01 > VBWC01 > VBWC01. Next base: position 98,065 of record VBWC01000010.1, on the reverse strand, counting down.
CTCATCCGGCATTCCGATCAGGCCCAATTTCTTCGGTATTAACGGCAAGGCGCATCCGGCGACCAGTGCGCTCCGCATCAAGAAAGACGAATGGATACGCGTGCGCCTGATCAATGCCAGCGGTGAAAGTTATCACCTGCATCTGCACGGCCACGATTTTTTCTGGGTCGCGCAGGACGGGCATGATCTGCCGATGCCGCTGAAACTCAACACGGTGCATGTCGAGCCGGGTGGTACCTACGACATCATGATTCATGGTGACAATCCCGGGTACTGGGCGTTTCACGACCACCAGGGGTCGCACGCCAGAAACAACGGGATCTATCCGGGGGGTATGGTGACGATGCTGGCCTATGAGGACTTTGAACCGACCTACCGTCCGGCCGTATCGGTCGATCAGTGACAGGAGCGCAGCCATGAATATTGTTACCACGATCACGTTGGCCGGGCTGCTCGCTGCGTTGTTTTTTCAGCAGGCGCAGGCGCTGGAAGTGGACCGCGAAGTGATGCCGCGTATCACGGTCGCGGGCCGCGTGATCAGCACGCTCGACAACGTCGATCTCGATTCGAAGCCCGCCCGCGCGGACGAGATCGATATCGACGATTCTTCGCTTTTATTACGCTTTGACAAGCGGCTGTATACGTCCGGCGTGGCGGGAGCGGTGCTCGGGTTCGAGGACAACGAGCACACCGTGGAGTTTCACCGCGTCTATGCGTTCCTCTGGGATGAGGGCTATGAGATCAGTATCGGCCGCATGGATCTGCGCAATTCCCTGATCACATTTCCGACCATACGTGACGAAGACCTGCTGGCGGTGACCCACGTTGGCAATGCCTCGTCGAACGCGGAGTTCGATCAGCTGCACGCGCCGATGTTTACAGCGAAATGGTTTCCCGGCGGCGGTATTCAGAGCGCGTCTGTCTGGGCGGGAACACGCGGCAATAGCGCAGGGCTTGCGGCGCCGGATGGATTTGACAGTGTTGGATTGGGTTTTGTCCATGAGCAGGCGGAACACCGTCGTCTGGTGATGCGTCTGACGAAAGCCGGCGTCCTGCTGGACCGACAGAAGGTAGCGACGACCGCGGGTGACGAGTGGATGAACGCGTTGATCGCCGGCGTCGAGTTCAATCTCAATATGAATCCGGCGTCCAACTGGTCGGCAGCATTTCAGGCGATTCACAACGCCGGTATTGACGGCATGACGGCGACGGATATCAACAGCACCGTCAACGCGATGGCCAATCAGGCGCGCGCGCGGTCAACGGCGTTGGTGGCGTCGGTGCGGCATACGTTGCGGCCGAATCTGCTGACGCGCTGGCAGGCGTCCATGACGGTGGCGCGGAAGGAGTATTCCGATATCACCGATGCCGCCCAGTGGAGTATCGCGCCGGCGGTCGTATGCCGGATCGGGCAGGGCACCGATCTGATCGCGCAGTATATCCATACCGGTTATGACGGCGCGTTATACGGTGGCGGGGAAGATAACGTTATCCAGCTGGGCATTGCGTTCAGTCTGGAGACGACGTTCAACAACAACATCGGCGAGCGCAATTCAATCCTGAATCTGGAGCACGGTTACCTGCGCTGAATGAATCCAGCGGCACGCCGGGCGCGGACCCCGCCCGGCGTGTTAGCGGGCGAATGCGACGACGTGATCCGCCGCGATGCGCACATTGATCATGGCGCCGATGTCATATTGTTCGTGGCTCGGAAATACGGACATTACGCTGGCGCCGTTCGGCAATTGCAGCGTATACATCACGTCCTCGCCCTTGAAGACCTTGTTGACGATCTTGCCGTGCAGCGGTCCGTGCTCGTCGGGTACCACGTCATCCGGTCGTACCAGGACATCGACCGATGTACCGGCGGGCCACTCCAGTGGCGCGTCGCCCTGGATAACTCCTGCTTCGGTGTCCACGGAATCCGGCGTCAGTACAGTGCCCTGCAGGAATACGCCCTGGCCGATAAAGGTGGCGACAAAGCGGTCGGCCGGCTCGTGATACAGATTGAACGGCGTGTCCCACTGCAAGATACGTCCGTGGTTCATCACGCCGACCATGTCACACATCGCAAACGCCTCAAGCTGATTATGCGTCACGAGAATCGCGGTGATCTTTTGCTCCTTGAGTATTTCCCGGACCTCGAAGCTCAGGCGTGCGCGCAGTTCGACATCCAGGCTTGAGAACGGTTCGTCCATCAGCAGCAGGCGCGGTTTCACGGCGAGAGCGCGCGCGAGCGCGACACGTTGCTGCTGCCCGCCGGAAAGTTCGTGCGGATAGCGCTTGTTGTAGCCAGGCAATCCGACCATGGTCAACATTTCGTCGGTGACGCGAATTTGTGCGCGGTTGCTCAGACCGCGCAAGCCGAAGCAGATGTTTTTCTGTATCGTCATGTGCGGAAACAGCGAGTAGTCCTGGAACACCATGCCGAGGCGGCGTTGCTCCGGCGGAACGACGTAGCCCGGATAGGACATTAATTGATCGGCAAGAAAAATTTCGCCCTCGCGGACAGGCTCAAACCCCGCGATCGCGCGCAGTATGCTGGTCTTGCCGCAGCCGCTCGGCCCGAGCAGGCTGACAATCTCGCCTTCGTTAACATGAAACGAGAGGTCAGAGGTGACCACCGTATTCTTGTAACGGATCTCGACGACGTTGACTTGCAGCAGAGGCATTAGCGTCACTTTAATATATTCAGCATCCATATTGACACCTGTCTATGCCGGCTGGGCCGCCATCCTGGCAGTTTCCGTGATCGCTGTTCTGCCCTGCAGCGCAGATCGGGAACGTGTAATCGAACGGCTCAGCAGGATCACCGGTAGTATGCCCGCTGCCACGATGGCGACCGCGGCGGAGGACGCATCCATCAGCCGTTCGTCTGTCGCCAGTTCGTAGGCGCGCACCGCCAGCGTGTTGAAGTTGAACGGCCGCAAGATCAAGGTCGCCGGCAGCTCTTTCATGACGTCAACGAACACCAGTAATATCGCGGTCAACACGCTGCCCCGCATCAGCGGCAGATGTATCCTGCCCAGTACCTCGAGCGGGCGATGCCCGAGCGAGCGTGCTGTTTCATCCATCGATGGCCGGATCTTGCCGAGTCCGGCCTCAACGGTCTGCAGCGAGACGGCGAGAAACCGCACCATGTAGGCAAACATAACGGCGAACAATGTACCGCTGAGCAGCAGCCCGGTGGAAACGCCGAAGGTCTCGCGTGCCCATGCATCAATCGTGTTATCAAACCAGCCGAACGGCAGCATCACGCCGACCGCGATCACGGTCCCCGGTATCGCATAACCCATGGCGGCCAGTCGTACCGCCGAGTTGGTTCCCATGCCGCCGGTAAGGCGTTTGCTGTAGGCCATGTATAGCGCCAGCAACAACGCGAACAGCGCCGCGGAACCAGCGAGCGTGACACTGTTGAACACGAGTTGCCAGAACCGGTCATCCACCACATATGCCGCCGTCGCCATGGACCAACTGACCAGCAGGCCGCCGGGTAACAAAAAACCGAGCGTCAAAGGCAGGCCGCACGCGAGCCACGCCAGACAGGTCTTGCCGATACGCAACCGGTATGTTGGCAACGGTGTCGAGCGCTGGCCGGTCATGTGATAGCGTGCCCGGCTGCGTGACCAGCGTTCGATCACGATCAGCGCGAACACGAACGTCATCAACAGTGCGGACAACTGCGCGGCGGCGGCAGCGTCGCCGAGGCCGAACCAGGTGCGGAATATCCCTGTCGTGAAATTACTGACACCGAAATACTGGACGGTGCCGTAATCGGCCAGGGTTTCCATCAGCGCGAGTGACAGACCGGCGATGATCGCAGGACGCGCCGAGGGCAACGATATCAGCAGGAAACTGCGCCACGGGCCGCAGCCGAGCATGCGGCTCGCGTCCATCGCGTGCGACGACTGCTCGAGAAACGCCGCGCGCGACAACAGGTATACGTACGGATACAGCACCAGTGACAACATGACGATGGCGCCGCCGATCGAGCGGAGCTCGGGAAACCAGTAATCGCCGTACGACCAGGCAAACCACTCACGCAAGGCGGTCTGCACCGGTCCGGCAAAATCCAGCAGGCCGGTATAGGTGTAGGCGATGATGTAGGCCGGGAATGCCATCGGCAGCAATAGTGCCCACTCGAAAATGCGGCGGCCGGGAAAGCTGCACATGGTCGTCAGCCAGGCGGTGCTGACGCCGATGATCAGCGTGCCGGCCGCGACACCCACCATTAATATCAGGGAGTTGACGATGTAGTCCTGCAGGACGGTGGCAACGAGATGATCCCAGACCTCGCCGGCGGGAACGAAGATGAAACTTGTAACGGTAATGACCGGCAATGCGATCAAGGTCGCGATCGCGACGGTTCCGGCCACCCATGGATTCGGCAGGTAACGCCGCCAGCGCGGGTGCCGGACAGGGCGATGCTTCGGTCGGTTTGGTAACGGTGCCTTTTCCATGCGAATAGGGTTTATGGAAAAGGCGAGGCGTCAGTAAGGCGCTACTTCCATCCGGCCCGGTCCATGAGTTTGACTGCTGCCGCGTTGTACTCCCCCAGCTGTGACAGGCTTATAGTATCAGCTTTGAATCGGCCCCATGCCTTGATCAGCGCCGGGCTTTCGGGAATGCCGGGTTTGGCCGGATATTCGTTATTCACCTGCGCATACCATTCCTGCGCCTCGTCGGTGATCAGGAATTCGAGCAGTTTGACCGCGGTATCACGATGCGGCGCCCAGCGGGTCACACCGGCACCGCTGACGTTGACGTGAACGCCGCGGTCTTTCTGATTCGGCCAGAAGATGGCGATCTTTTCTGCCGCTGCGCGCTCGCCCGGGTCTCTGGAATGCAACATGCCGCCCAGGTAATAGGTGTTTGCAATGGCGATGTCGCACTGGCCTGCAGCGGCCGCCTTGATCTGATCTTCGTCACCACCGCGCGGTGGCCGCGCCAGGTTGCGTACCAGGCCTTCCGCCCATTTTTCGGTCGCTTCTTCACCGTTGGCGACGATCATCGAGGCGACCAGGGACTGGTTGTAGATGTTTTCCGAGGAACGGACGCAGATGCGACCTTTCCACTTCGCGTCGGCGAGCGCCTCATAGGTCGATAATTCCGCCGGATCCAGCCGGCCCTTGGCGTACATGATCGGCCGCGCGCGCAGCGACAGGCCGAACCAGTATCCCTTGGCATCGCGGAATTCGGCAGGAATATTCTTCTCGAGCACTGGCGACGATATCGCTTGCAGCACGCCCGCCGCCTTGGCGCGGTGCAGGCGCCCGGCATCGGTGGTAATGAACATATCCGCCGGCGTGTTCTTGCCCTCGGTTTCCAGGCGCTTCAGCAGCGCATCGGCCGAGCCGGTGACGAGATTGACCTTGATCCCCGTTTTGGCAGTGAATTTATCGAGCAGCGGCTTGATCAATTCTTCCTTGCGCGCCGAATACAGGTTGACCTCTTCGGCCGTCGCGTTTTGCCCGGGACCGACGCACAGCGCGACGCCAAGCAGCATCGTGAGTCCGACAAGAGGTGTAGGCCGCGCCATGTGAGTCAAATTCGTTACCTCCGGAATAGTGCAGAGACCGAGAACAGGCGGATTATAGCGGGGATCAGCGCCGGGGGTCGACCCCGGTGCCCTGTTCCTCGAGCGCGGTGGCACGCTGGAAATGCTCGATTGCCTTGGCGCGCTTGCCTTTGATCTCGTAGGAAAACCCGAGCGCGCGGTGCAATTTGGGAATATCGGGCCGCAGCTCGAGCGCCTGCTCAAACCAGTCGATGGCCCGGTCATGCTGTTTCAGGTTGTCGTGACACACGCCGAGTTTGTAGCGAATCTTGTAGTCTTCGGGTTTTTTTGCGGCAGCGAGTTCGAGGTAGTCCGCGGCATTCTGGTAATCCTCCGCATCGAGATAGGTGATGCCCAGGATCATCGCCGTTTTGACCGAGCCCGAGCTGGTTTCGTGCGCCTTTTTTAACAGGTCCAGGCCATGGTCCGACTGGCCGACCTTGGTGTAGCACAGCCCCAGATGCACGAGTATTTCGGGGTCGTCCGGTATGTCCTTGAGCACTTTTTCCAGAATTGGAATGGCCTTGCTGTAAAATCCGCTGCGCGTATATTTGATGCCTTTTTCAAGGAATAATCCTTCGCGCAGGCTGCCGTTGAACCGAAATGCAGAGCGGACGCCTGACGCGACGTTAACCACGACGTGTTTGGCAACCCGCGCGCCATATTGCGAATACAACTCCACTCTGTCGAAGAGCGTCATTTCGCCGATGGGTGTTTCGTGGTGATCCGAACTCATATCGCCGACCTCCTGGTGAATGCGCCGTCAACGTACGGCACCGTTCGTGTTGTCCGGGGATAACCATGGTTCTTGATCAACGGGGTCGCCTGTGATTATCGCCACACGCGTACCGCGTCGTTTCCCGGCGGGGGTGCGGCAGAGACATTGAGAACGTCACGATGCCCATACTTGCGTGTTCCGCGGTGCGGCCCGACCGCTTGCGGGATCCTGATTGCAGTGATTGCGGCTACGCCTGTTTCATGCATCTATCAAGAGTTGCCGGCATAGGTTACCAAAACAGTGGGTTTCTTCAAACCAACCGATCGCAAGGTTATTGGCGCCGCGTGTCGCATCGACGCCGGCACAATTTTCCTGCCGTCTTGGCAGGCGGATTGCGGGCGAACGGTGATCGATTGGAATTCCGTCATCCGTCAAACGACCCGCCGTGACGAAAGTTAATTGCGATTGAAAATGGTTCGCACTTTTCTTTAGAAATTGCGCGAGCTTGCGTTGTTTACAGGCCCGTGGAATGTGCTTATGATGGAACGAACTCGTGACTTAACGTATACAAAATACAAAAATCGGTTGGAGAGTGCTGAAGCAGTTTTCGCCGCGTTGCGATCGGGCAGATCGAGTGGTTTCTGCCGTCCGCGTACAGGTCGAGTAACCGCGACGGTAAAGACACGATAAACCATGCCACTACCGAAAATTCATCGCCGTACCGTATGGCCACGCCTTGGCTGTCTCGCAGTCTCTCCAGGGCCTCACAGGATTTGGAGAAACAACCATGAATAACATCATCATCGGATTGCTTGGCGTATCGTTCGGTTTATGGGGTCTGACGGTATGGTGGTGGTCGTTTGCCGAGTTGCTGCGTGGACTGGCGCCACTCGTCCTGATTGTCTTCGGTGTTGTCGCGCTCGGTGCGGGTGTTTCGCAGCTCCGTACCGGCAAAAAGATCGACGATGATCTTGTCAGCGACAAAGAGTAGCGCCGATGGGAATGCTTAATTTCGGTATCTCCGACCGGTGCGGCCTGGAAACGCGCCGTTACCTCTACGTCCTCGGGGCAGCCGCGATTCTCATCGTGCTCGGCAGCTACTGGTACGTTAATTTCTTCGACAAGGGCATACATGTCGATCTGTCAACCAGACCGGCGGCTAACAATGTAGCCGGTGCTCAGCCGGCGATGCCGGCGTTCGCAATGCAAAACCAGATGCCCGCCAACGCGATGAATTCGATGCCGGGCATGGGTGACCCGATGCCCGCGTTTGCCAACGCGCAGCCGATGCCGAATGGCGGTGGCAATTTCCCGCAACAGCAAATGCAGCCGCGCTGGACCCCCGAGGCCCTGGCGCCGGCGGCCAGTATGCCGGTCGGCATTCCGCCCGGTGATCCGATGATGCTGGCCGCGAGCCGGTTTGCGCCTGTGGCGGAACAGATGCGTTTCAGTGTCGTGAATATCAACGTCACGCGCTCGGCGTCGGTGGCGGCACAGGAAACCGTTGCACCTGGTGCGGCATCGGCGGGCGTGCAGTTTACCAGCCCGGCAACCGGCACCGGCAACGAAAGTATCGGCTCCGGCGTCATCGTCCACTCGGACGGTTATGTCATTACGAATTTTCACGTGGTGCGTGGTGCCGCGGCAATCTATGTGACCGTATTCCATGACTCGGGTACGCAGCGTTATCTCGCGCAGATGGTCAGGCTGGACGAAGGTATCGATCTCGCGCTGCTGAAGATAAATTCCCGGTTGCCGTTGCGCGCCGCGAAGCTGGGCGACAGCACGAAGATTCCGGTGGCGTCATCCGTGCTGGCGTTCGGCAGCCCGTTTGGTCTCGATCAGACGGTCAGCCGCGGCATTGTTTCGGGTCTGCGTAAATCGCTGACCATCGAGGGGGTCACCCACGGTGATTTGATTCAGACGGATGCCGCCGTGAATCAGGGCAACTCCGGCGGCCCGTTGGTGAATGATCAGGGCGAAGTGATAGGTATCAACACTGCGATATACACGCCGACCGGCGCATTCTCCGGTGTCGGTTTCGCGATTCCATCGAACCGGGTCAGGCAGTTTGTGCAGACCGAGGTGGCGTTGCCAGCGGTATTTCCGGACGCGATGGCGAATCAGCAGCCGATGGCGCAGCTGGTGGCGATGCAGCAGATCGCGATGCAACCGGCGGGCAACCAGGTCGGTCCGACGCTTGCGGCCGGAACAAGGTCGCCGCATACGGATGGCCGCGAGCGTATGGATTGCCAGATGTGTCATCAGATCGTTGGCGGCCAGCAAGCCGGCGCCAATGTGGTTGCGACGCAGCCGATGATGCAACAGATCGCCCGGCAAATACAGCCAGACCCGGGCCCGGCAATCATCGCCGGCACACCGGCGCCGCATACGGATGGCCGTGAGCGGATGAACTGCACCATCTGTCACCAGATGCTCCCGGCGCAGCAAGGTATGAACCAGATCGGCATGATGATGGGTACGCAGCCGGTAATGCAGCAGATTGCGCAGCAAATCCGTCCGGATCCTGGCCCGGCGATTATCGCGGGTACACCAGCGCCACATACGGATGGCCGTGAACGGATGAACTGCACGATCTGTCACCAGATGCTCCCGGCGCAGCAGGGTATTAATGCGGGCGGCGTTAACGCGATGGCGATCGCGATGCCGCAATATCAGTTCGCGCGGCCGCCGGCGACGTTGGCAATGAACGTCAATCAGGACCGCCGTCTTGAAAACCAGAATGGCGCCATGGCGCCCGGCATGATGGGCATGGGCCAGGGTATGGCCGGCCAGGACATGATTGGCATGAACATCAACCAGGATCGCCGTCTCGAGAACCGGAATGGCGGGATGCCCGGTATGGCGGGGATGAATCAGGGCGTGGCGGGCATGAACGTCAATCAGGACCCGCGCCCCGAAAACCGTGGCGTGGCGCCGAACGCGATGATGCCAGCTAACAACGGGCAGGGCATGATGATGGCGCCGCCGGTCCCGATGGGACAGGCAGGCATGGCGCAGATGCCGGGAATGCCTGTCGATACTCTGGCCGCCGCGGAACCGGAGGCGCGTGTGATACTCGGTGCAACGGTAATGCCGGTATCGCCGTTTCTCGCGACGCAAATAAATCAGCCGGTAGGCAAGGGCGTGTTTGTCAGTTCGGTCGTGCCGCGTTCGCTGGCCGAAACGTCCGGCCTTGTGGCGGGTGATATCATCCTGAAAATCGACGGAAAACGGGTTCGTACTCCGGACCAGCTGGCGCGTGAACTGAGCGCGCTGCAGACCGGCGATCGGCCGCGGCTGAATATCGATCGGAACGGAGCGGGTCAGAATGTTCGGCTGGATATGATTGTGGCGAACGGCGACCAGGTGCCAGCGCCGCTACCGGGCCGGGGCGTTAGAAACGAAGTTAACTGGTTAGGGATGGAGCTTAAGGTTGTTCGGCAGCCGGTGGCCGGTGCGGTCGGCGGACTGCCGGGAGTCGGGCCGCTGATGGGGGCACAGGTCAAGGAGGTCCGCCGCGGTTCGCGCGCCATGCAGGCCGGCATACAGAAGCGGGATGTGGTTATTTTGATCAACAATCAGCCGGTAGGGACGCCGGAGTTGTTGGACCGCGCGATAAACAATGCGGCGAACGAACCCAACGTGTTGTTCAAGATTAACCGCAACAATCGCGAGATTTTTGTCACGCTTTGATGTATAAATCGGTTCTAAATCTCCATAGCCGAAAATAAGCTAATCGAACCAGGTTCGCGGGAGGTAGGGGTGACTAAAAAAAGGTCGCGGGCCGCATCCGCGAAGAAAAGAACAGTCAAGGCTACGAAAAAGACAGCTCCGAAGGCCGCTCGCAAAAAGACGGTTGCTCGTACGTCGACGAAAAAGGCGAAGCCAGTCGCTGCCAAGGGCGCCGTTGCGAAGGCATCCGTCAGCCGAAAGCCGTCCGCGACCCTGAAGAATACGGGCTCTGCTATCCAATCCAGCGCTCATCGCAGAGCGACGGTAAAACGGACCGGTGTCGCGGAACCTGAGGGATCCTGGGTAAGTGTGTTCGACGCTTCGCCATGGGCCAACCCAAAACGTAGCGCGCCCCCCGCTGTGCCTGCGCCAAAAAAACCTGCAAATCATGGTGGTAGCGAGCCCAGTCCGGCGACGCTAAAGAAAAAGACCGCGAAAACATCGGCCGCAGCATCTACAACAAAGGCTGCTACGACGTCTGCAGTGCAGAAAGAGCAGCCTGACAGCAAGCGTATGCCGGCGGAAACCAGTGTGTCCACCGGCCAGAGTCTGGGCGAGTTACTGAATGCATCACCGTGGGCAAGCCGACTGAGAACGGGCGCGGCGTCCGCCGCCGCGCACGATACGCGCGGCGATCATGGGCGTCGTCCCGTTGGTGACAAATCGGCTGTGTCCGGGGAGTTTACCGATTTGATGGCGGCGTCGCCGTGGGCGACCCGGCCGACGCCGGCGTTCAAGCGCCGCTCGATGCCGGAAAGCACAGGCGTGTCCCGCGCGGCTCCGCAGGTAATCGCGTCGCGGGCGACAGCGCCACACGTAACAGTTCCACAGGCGACGGTGACACAGCCCGCGCCGGTTGCGGCACCGGCGAGCAGCACGAAACGCGAGGCAGAACCGCGGCGCGGCGCCGCCCCGGTTCCGATGATGGCGCAGGACGCGTCGGTTTCACCGCCGCCGTTGCGCCGGACGCCGGATGTGCAGGCTCAGGCCCCGTCGCGTCCAGCGGTGGACGCTCCCAAACCGGAACGCCCATCGTTCGCGCCGCGGCCCTCGCCCGTCAGCCGTCCCGCTCGCGAGGTTCAGCGCGACGAACTGGGCGAGGCGATACGCGAGCTCGCCGGCGCGGTTGCCGAAAGTCAGTTCGTGGTCAAGAAGCCGGATACCGGCGGAATCTCGGATACCGACCGTCTCAAGATGCGGCTGGCGGAGCGGCAACGTGCGGTTTCCCGCGCCACCGAGGAGCCATCACCGCGATTTCGGCCGAAGCAACGGGCGCCGATACCGAAGCGCCCCGTCGTTACCGGTACTGCGGAGGTTGGCAGTCAGCCGCGCGCGCCATTCGATGCCGGTGCAACGCCGCAGGCAACCGTAGCAGCCAGCCGGGCAACGGCATCAACATCCTCCTCGAGTGAGGTGCCGCGGAAAAAAAAACTGGAGAAAACGATACCGATCGAGGGCTTGGGGAGAGGCGTTTTCAAGGCGCTGGGCAACGGAGTCGGACGGATAGTGAACGTTGGCAGGCAGTCAGTATCCGGAATCGCGTTGGGCGCGAAAGATGGCGCGAGATTGGTCAGTGGATTCTTCAAGGAAAAAAAATCGACGACGCCTGAGTAGGCGTCGACAACTCGATCGCGAATGGGTATTACGTTAACCGATAGCAGGGGACATAACACATGAACGCCGCGCATAAAAACGATAATCAATTGCTGCTGGGGATTGATCTCGGAACATCACGTACCGCGATTATGACCAGTCGTGGCACCAGGGAGATGGTGAGATCGGTGGTGGGTTACCCCAAGGATCTGATTGGCGTGAAGCTGCTGGGCAAACCATATGCGGTCGGGCAGGAGGCCCTGGACAAGCATTCCTATCTGGACCTGCGTTACCCGCTGGGCGAGGGCGTGTTAAAGGAATTGAGCGATCGCGACCTGGACGTCGCCAGACACCTGATCGACTACGTGCTCCAGCTGGCGCAGCCCGAAGACGGCGACGAAATTGCGGGTGTCATCGGTATTCCCGCCCGTGCCTCGGCAGCGGACAAGACGTTGCTGCTGAGCATGGCGCACGAAGTCATGGATACCGCGCTGGTAGTCTCTGAGCCGTTTATGGTCGCCTACGGGCTCGATATTCTACTGAATGCCATCGTTATTGATATCGGTGCCGGGACTATCGACATCGCGGCGCTGAAAGGCATGATGCCGGGACCGGAAGACCAGATCACGCTGCATAAGGCGGGCGATTATCTGGATGGCAAGTTGAAGGCGGAGTTGCAGGAGGCCTATCCCGATATCCAGTTGACCAACCTGATTGCCTCCCATATCAAGGAACAACATTCCTTCGTCGGTGATTCGCCGGCAGGTACCATTAACGTCAATTTCCGGGCGGACGGCCGGCCGGTAGTCTATTCGGTGCAGGATCAGGTCCGCAGCGTTTGCGAGTCGATCGTGCCCGATATCATTGAGAACGTGACGGCGCTACTCCGTACGTTTGATCCGTCGGTGCAGGGCACAGTTTTGCAGAACATTATTTTGGCGGGTGGTGGTTCCTTGATCCACGGCCTTGACGAAATGATTGCCGATCAACTGGCGGAGTATGGCGATACCCGCGTGGTAAAAGTGGCCGATGCGAATTTTGCGGCCGCCGAAGGCGCCATCAAACTGGCGATGGATCTCCCGCCGATGTACTGGAACCAGCTGGGCGAGATGATCGGTGCGCCGGAATAGCCGTGCGTACTGCGATTTGTCCGGAGATATCCCGCCGGACCGGCGATAACGACGCGCTGTAACCGTTAATGGCGCGAATACGCGTGCCCATATCACGGTCATTGCCGCTGCCGTGAAATCACCGTCGCTGGTTTGTATTGTCGTGCAGATTCTTGTAGCACCAAACCCTTAACGAGTTCTCGTTTATTGAAACTATTCTCATTACGTTTGCATGTGGTGTGTCGCGCACAAAATGTAAATTCATTGTTTGCCACGCCGATGCATTGTAGCCCGTCGTTTCTCTCCGGTAGTTCTCACCTGGCAGTCCGCGCAGTTTCGTGTTGAGTGAACAGAAATAAATAACAATCGTTGTTATTAAGTATTTCTTTTTGTTGCTGTTGTTGTTGACGGACGCTGGCAGCACTGACAGACTAACCCGTGACAGAAAAGATACGCGCGCGCTCAACACGGTAATGTTCATTTTAAGGGTAATTTTTTACTTTTTAGTCATTGTCGCGATCGGCATCTTTGCGTCACAAAATATGGATATGGTGCCGGTGTATTTATTGGTCGGGCCGCCGGTTCAAGTGCCATTGATTGTTGTTGTGGTGATGGCATTCATCGTCGGTTATGCGTTCGCATTGCTGGCGGTGGTATTCAGGGCAGCCAAAGGAGGCCGCCGCAAGAGTGCGGGTCGCAACAGGGAATTGATGCGCGCGACCATGGGGCCAAAAGAATTGGCTCGCAAGCGAGAATAGCGCATTGTCCGCGGAACGGTTGGCAGGATAACGACGGCGTTGGACGGGATCAGTTGCTCGCTGGATCGGTGTTTTGCGTTTTGCAAATACCGTAGATGCAACGATCCGGTGTTTGTTGGTAGCTGAATGAGTGTTCGCAGTCGGAGCGATACGTCGCGATGAGATATAAAGAGTGTCTGTGGTGTTTTAGATCAGTCGGCTGGGTCGGTCTGGTGACCAACTCGGCGCTGATGCTGATGAAGAGCTTCGTCGGACTGATCGCAGGCTCGAGCGCACTGCTGGCCGACGCGATGTATTCGGCCAAGGATGTCGTGACATCGATACTGGTGATCGTCGGCGTCAATGTTTCCGGGCAGCCGCTGGATCGTGATCATCCGTATGGTCACGGAAAAATCGAATTCATTCTGTCGCTGATGATCAGCGTCGTGTTTCTGTTTATAACCGCGCTGCTTTTTGTCCACGCCTTGCAACTTCTGCTGGACAGCAGCACACATCGTACACCGCACCTGATCGCGTTATGGGCGGCGTTGATCTCGATCGCCGTCAATGTGGTCATGTATTACTATTCGCGCTGCGTCGCCATCGAAGCCAACAGTCCGATGGTACGCACCCTGTCGCATCACCATCACGCTGATGCGACTTCGTCGGCGGCGGTGGCGGTCGGTATTCTCGGCGCGAACTATTTGGGTATGCCGTGGATCGATACGCTGGTCGCATTGTTCGAAACTATGCACCTGATGTTCCTTGGCGGAGAGGTTTTCCGGGATTCATATCGCGGGCTGATGGACCGTTCGGTGTCGAAGCCGATGCGGGAAAAGATCGTCGAGATCGCGAAGGCGACGAAAGGTGTGCACGAGGTCAACCACCTGCGCACGCGATATATTGGTCAGGAACTCATGGCCGAGGTCGTATTGCGCGTCGATCCTGACATTACCGTTGAGGAAGCGCACAGTATTACCGACGCCGTACATCACAATATGAGCCGGCGCATCCCCAATCTCGGGCTGGTGCAGATCAAGTTTCAGTCAGAAACCGTGCGGAGCGTCGTGCAGGAAGCGGCGGCGATTCCTTCGGAGGCCGCGGCTGGCTGCGAGCAGGCGGCGGGCTGCAGCAAGTCGAAAGGCTGCAGCACCGCTGCGGGAACGAATCCCAGCAAGGATCTGTCGCTAGATCTGGAGAGCGTACTGGACTGATGAGCGCCAATGCGTTAATCGCCATCGCCATATTTGGCGGCGTGTTTACGCTGATATTCCGCGGTATGGTCGAGCGGAAAACGGCGGTCATGGCCGGCGCCGGTGTAATGTTGCTGTTCGGTCTTGTGTCCGGCATCTACCCGCTTGCGCAGGCGATTGATGCTATTTATTTCGAAACGCTGGCGCTGATATTTGGCATGTCTCTGGTGTCGGCGTTGCTCGCTAAATCAGGCGTGTTTGGCGTGGTCGCCAAACGTATGGCTGTCCATTCGATGGGCAACGGCTGGTGGGTGCTGGTGATCTTCTCGCTCGGGACATACGGGCTTTCGATGCTGGTTAATAATCTCTCGGCGATGGTGGTAATCCTGCCGGTGACCCTGGCAATCTGTCACCAGATAGAAATCAATCCGATCCCGATACTGATTGCAGAGGTTGTCGCGTCGAATCTTGGTGGCGCTTCCACAATGATCGGCGATTTTCCCAATATGATCATAGCGTCGGCCGCTCATTTGCATTTCATCGATTTCATCAGCGGCATGATGGTGCCGTGCCTGATTCTGCTGGCGGCGATGTTTGCGTATTTTCAGTGGCGACGCAACGACATCGATATCGATGGCGGGCGCTCTCCAGGTAATGGCAAACTCGTGGCGGCGATGCGAGACGCGGTCCGCGAGCAACCGTATGAACCGTACTTGCTGAAGGTCGGGTTGGTGCTGCTGGCGGCTGCGCTGGTCGGGTTTTTGGTGGCGGAGCGTTTTGGTCTCAGCCCGGCGTGGATAGCGTTGTGGACCGGATTTCTGGCGCTGTCGCTTGGACGCTTTGATCGAGATTCACTGTTTTCCGCCTGTGGTGGTGGCGACATATTATTTTTCACCGGCCTGTTTGTCATGGTTGGTGGCCTGGCGGCGGCCGGTGTGCTGCGGGGATTCGAGTGGTTTATCTATGGTGTAAGCGGTGGCTATGAAGTGCTGCAATTGATTGTGTTGATGTGGCTGGCGGCGGTGGCGGCGATATTTTTGAATGCCGGTGCGGCGACAGCGTTTCTGGTACCCGTGGCCGGTGACATGTATCTCTCGGCCGGTGATCCGGTCGTCTGGTGGGCCTTGTCGCTGGGGATACTGGCAGGGTCGTCTGCGTCGCTGACCGGCGCGACGGCGGGGTCGGTGGCGGCCTCGCATCTCGAACGTTTTGTCGCCGCACACCCCGAAATGCGCGATACGATGTCCGGCAATGCGACACTCGATTTCAAGAGTTATTTGCGCTGGGGATTGCCGATCATGTTTTTGTTTCTGGTGCTGTCCACGATCTACGTCATGATCACAGCGCGCTGATGAACTCGGCTGTTTTTTGAGGTTTTAGCAGGATTATAAAAGTATGCAACCTGGACACAAAGCCGCTCAACTCGTCCCGAACACGGTGTTGTTCTGTAAACGCCCGTGGCGTATCCCGGCCTTCGCGCTTACCGCGGCGTTGATACTGACATTTATCTGGGGGTTCTACCTGATACGGGGCGCGATGAACGAAGGCGAGGTGGAACTGGAGGAATTCGCCATTCGCGGTTTTTACCAGGAATCAGCCAATCCCGACATCCAGTTTCTCTACGATGCGATTCCACCGGCGGTGGTCGGCATCAGCGGACCCGGCATCAATTCCGGCACGCTGGCATCGGGCGCGATCGTCGGTTCAGGCGGTTATGTACTGACTACGTTGCACTCGGTAGTGGAACTGCCCGCCATCAATGTGATGGTAAAAACGCCCCAGGGGGTCAGGCGGTATGACGCAACGATCGTCAAATCGATGCCCGATCATGACATCGTTTTACTGAAGATGCTGACGCAGGATCGCTTCCTCTATCTGACGCTTGCGGATACGCAGGTGTTGCAGACCGGCGATCCGGTATTCGGTTTTGGTCAGGGCATTCAGGGGAATGCGCTGGTCAGACCCGGGTCGCTGACCAGTATCAATATGACGATCCAGCCGGAGACGATCCGTGTGTCGCACTTGCTCGGCACCAACGCCATTTACACCTGGGAGCAATCCGGCGGGCCGCTGGTAAACGGACGTGGTGAACTGGTCGGTATCAGTATTGCCGTGACTCGTCCCAACGGCACTGTTGAAGGATTCGCCGTGCCGTCGCATGTGATCATGGCGCATTTCCAGGATGTGCTTAAATTCAAGCTCGGCAAAGGCACGGTTACGCCAGCGCGCGCGCCGGGTCCGCAGGCGGCCGGGACGGGCGCCAGTAATGCGCCGTCCGTGGTGCAAGTGGCTGGCATGGTGTCGCCGGCAGGTTCCGGCGGCATGACCGGCGGGTCCGCCGCGTGGTGGGCCAAGGCGCAGGCGCAGGTTTCCGGTAGTTCCGGTCCGCTGCTGGGCATGAACATCGCGGGCAATAATGTCGGTGTGCCGCCGATGGCCGGCGCCATGGGGGGCAATCCCGCGGCGGCGGCGATGATGCTGGATCCAGGTATTTCCGCGGGGATTCTCGATCCGGAACATCTGCTCGGGCCGCGCATTGGCGGACATCCGCTCGAGAACATCCTCGGGCTGGCATTGCTGGCGTTAGTTGCCGGTATCACCGGTGGCATGATGACCATGGGTGGCGGGGTCATTCAAGTCGCCGGCATGATGGTATTTTTCGGTTACGGTATGTACCTGATCCGCCCGGTAGCCTATCTGACCAATATCTTTGTATACGGCGCGTCAGCCTATCGTAACCATAATGCCGGCCTGGTGATGTGGGATAACGTTCGCGCGCTTGCGCCATGGGCGGTGGTGGGTGTCGTCGTCGGGTATTTCATCGGCAATTCGGTCGGCGAAGTGGTGATTTACTACATGCTCGGCATTTTTGCATTGCTGATGGCGATCAAGGCGTTCATGGAGATTTTTGTCGACGATCAGGAGCAGATCCTGATCAAGGACCCGAGTGATGCGCGGCGCGCCTCCGATGACGAAATCATGGACGATCTGCTGGCAACGGGGAATGGCGACCAGGATGAGCAGGTATCGTTCATCGGCACACCGGAAAACGCAACGAAGCATGCGGCGCTGGGACTGCCGATGGGCCTGATCAGCGGTATTCTGGGAATCAGCGGTGGCGTGGTCGAGGTGCCATTGCAGCGATATCTCGGGAAAGTGCCTCTGCGTAACGCGATCGCGAACAGCTCCGTGCTGGTATTCTGGGCCTCGGTCGGCGGCGCCATCGTGGCATTTTCGCACGGCATCAGCACCGGCCTGATCGAGTGGCAGACACCTATTACACTCGCGTTGATCATGATCCCGGGCGCGTATTTCGGTGGCATCCTCGGCGCTAAATTGATGAAGGTGTTGCCGATCGTGGCGTTGAAGTGGCTCTACATGGCCATCATGTTGGCGATCGCGGTCAAAATGCTTTTCTTCCGTCCATGAACTATTGGAAATGATGTGTAAAGATGAAATTCGACGGCTTCTTTCCTGGCGTAGTTCTGATCATATTGGTGGTGACCGTGATGTTCGCGTTGTATGGCGATAATTTCGTGACGCGGTCGTCGTCGAACACCGCATTGCAGGCGGATGGCACGCCGATACCGGGCACCGCTGTCGGGAACTTTCCGGCGCCAGGTGTCCCGATCGATGCCGGTGCGATTGCCAATCTACAGAACATGAACCCGATGAATGCCGCGCAGCTCGATCCCGCCGGCAACCCGGCTGCAGTGCAGGCAATGTTTGGGGCGCCGCAACAGGGCGGCCCGCAATTTGTCGCGATCGCCAACACGACCGACATGGGAATGAACGGTGTTGCGGTGGACCCAGTTCAGCCCACCGTGGCCGGGTCGCCGCCGCCGGGCAACGAATTTGCCCCTGAGGTTCCGCCAAACTTTATTCCGAAAAACATGGCGGTGGACGAGGCGCACTGGATGGGCATGGATGTGCGTCGGCTCGATAGTGAAATGCGGGCCAAACTCCGGTTTCCCTCCGGTCTTCTCGGCATACTGGTCGGCCAGGTAACGATGGAAGCGTCGATGTCGGGTCTACTGGGTGGCGACGTGATTACTCAAGTCAACAACATCGCGGTGCCGACACTGGAGGAGTTCCAGGCGGCAACCAAAACCGTCAAGACCCTGCAGGAGTCGTCAATGACGGTGTTGCGCAAGACGAATGTGATGGATGCCGCCACGGGGCGTTACCAAATGCGCGGTATGTCTCTGACGCTGCGTACCGATGCGGAACTCGGGTTTGCTCAACTGGAAGGCGCGGGGATGATTATGCCGGGCGCTCAGCGGCCGCATCCGGATCGTGGCCCCTGCACCAACTGTCATGCGATTGGTACCGGCTGGGAGCTGACGCCGGACCCGGATATGGTTACGATGAATCCGCCGCCGATTACCCAGGCGCAGGCGGATCACAAGCAGCAACCGCATCAGGACCGCGGGCCGTGTATCGCGTGTCACATTATCAAGCTGCGTTTATAGGACGATTGACAGGTGTTTACGAGAGGGACGCACGGAATGATATGTCGAGGATCGATAAGGTGGGATTCGGATGCTCCGATAGCAAAGCAGCGGTCGGAGTCCGGGTCGGCGGTTGTGAACGAAACTGATAAAAATTTACCTGTTGGAGGTAGGACGTAATGACTCAGCGAATGAACATTGGTGACACGGTGGAATTGTACGCAGTGGCGAGCGCCAACGTTGCAAAGCGGGTGGCTAATGGCATGATCTCGGGGTTTCACTCCCTGTTTACCATAGACGAGAACACGCGCGCCAATTTTTACCGCAATAAAGGTCTTGCCTACGCCAAGAAGAAGGCCTATGCGAAGGCCTTGCCATTGCTGGCGACGCTGCATCAGGAGGACCCGGAAGATCCGGAAATCACGCTGTATCTGGGCATGAGCTATCTCAAAACGGGTCAAATCGAAGACGGGGTCGCGCTGCTGGAGGAGGCTCAGGTGACGCACCCGGATTCCGTCCGCATCGCGTCGGTGCTGGGTATTGCCTACACACAGCTCGAACAGTTCGACAAGGCGGTTTCCCTGCTGGAGCTGGCCAGCGAGCGGAATCCGGAGAATTTCAATCTGAAATACAAACTGGGTGTCGCCTATGATCACCTGAAGCAGCATGACAAGGCGATCGAGTGCTTCAAGGCAGCGCTCGAGCTGCGACCGAATGAATCCAAGTTGCATCGCGCGATCGGTTTCGCCTATGAGCTGCAGGGTAATCGCGAGACTGCCGTAGAGCATTACAAGCGCGCGAATGAACTTGAGGAAACGGCGGCGAAGTAGTCGCTAAACTGGGCTCATCTGATACATTACTGGCGGTGATAGTGTATGCCTCAATCATTTGACAGTTACGATGAACTGGATAACGCCGAGTTCCGGCGCATCCAGCAGCCCGGCGCGTTACTGCGCGAGCTCTATCACGACGAGCTGAACCCGCCGGCGGTAGTCACCCGGGTGCGTAATCTCAGGGTGATGCTCTGGATCACCGTGGCGGGGCTGGTGTTGACCATGGCGATCATGGCGCTCAAGTTCAATCACTTTATCAAGCTGCGAGAGGACTCGATTTCGAAGAAATACAATATGGATGCTGCGTATCAACGCCGCGCGAATCTTTTCGGTAACCTTGTCAAGCTTACGTTGAGTCACGCCGAACTCGAGCATGACGTGTTTTCGACGACATCGAAGATGCGTGCGGAGATTATCAAGAACTCGAAGATCCCGGACGACGCGAAGACCGATCTGTTGAAACAGTTCGCTGGAGCGGACGGTGCCGGCGCGGCCGCGGCTCAGGGGTTGCCGTCGATAGATAAAGGCTTCGCGGAGTCCATGGAAAAGGCGCTGGCCGGTAGCGGCGGGATGGAATCTTCGATCGGCCGGTTGTTGGCGGTCGTTGAGCAATATCCGAATATCAAGTCATCCGAAACATACAAACACATGATGGATTCTCTGGTCGAGATGGAGGATCGCATTGCGCTGAGAACGGTCCAGTATCACGAAGCACTCCGTATGTATAACCAGGAAATCAGCCGTTTCCCCTGGAAGATGCTGGCCGACGTCACGGGTTTCTCGCGTATGGATTATGTTCATATGTCGTTCGGAGGCTCGGATAATCCGGTCCTCGAGCCCGAGCTATACAGGCAATTGATACCTGGTACGCCGGGGATAACAAAATGATCTGGACAGCCCTGGTGCGCGCCGGCGCGGTGCTGTCGATGATCGTCGCGGTCAAGGATTTGCATGACCTGTCGACGCGCGAGATCAAGCCGCACAGAATTTATAACACGGCCGATGTTGCGCGATTCCTGAATACCGACCGGCGTAGTGTCATCAGGTTGCTGCGCGCAGGAGAAATGCGTGGCAAGCAGGTGGGTGGGAACTATCGGGTTCCCGGGCAGGCGATACTGGAATATTTGCACAAATGAGATACGAACGTTGCAAGCTATGCCGGGACGAGGTCGTGTGGTGGGCGTTATTCGTCAACATCGGCCTGGTGTTTTACAAGGGCGCCATGGGAATCATTACCGGCAGCGCGGCCCTGGTGGCAGATGCCGTTCATTCGGGCGCTGACGTCGTGGCAACCTCGGTAACGTTATTCAGCCTGAAGCTGTCGTCGCGACCCCCGGACGAGGATCACCCCTACGGTTATGGAAATATCCAGTACATTTCGTCGTCGATTGTCGGGCTGATCCTGTTTTTCGGCGCGCTGTACATCATGTACGAATCGCTGCACGCGATTATTATCGGCAATCTCTCGTCCCCCAACGCTTTTGCGATGCTCGGCGCCGGCGTATCGGTGCTGGTGAATGAGTTGATGTTTCGTTACCAGGGTTGCGTAGGCAGGGAGAACAACAGCCCGGCGATCATCGCAAACGCCTGGGATAATCGTTCCGATGCGATTTCCTCGGTAGCCGTGTTGATCGGGATCGTGTTCGCGGTCTCGGGATTTCCGATCGCCGATGAGATTGCGGCGATTGGCGTCGGCATTCTGGTCGCCAAGATCGGCATCGAGCTTAATATGGATGCCGTGAAGGGATTGATGGATTCCTCGGTCGATATCGACGTGCTCAAGGACGTCTATCGCATTGCCAAGGAGCATCCGAAGGTTGACGGTGTCTGCTATCTCAGGGGGCGGAATGTCGGTGAGGACACCCATCTTGATATCAATCTCTATATTAACCGCGGCATCAAGGTCAGCGAAAGCGACCGGATAGCGGCGGAGATCCGGCAGCGGATATTCGATGAGGTTCCCCACGTGCGCGACGTTATCGTTTCGGTGACACCGGTCGAGGCAGGCAAGAAGCCGCAGCGGAGTTTCCGTCGCAAGGCGTCCGTGCCTGCGATGGCCGAATGACGCCAGCGAGTATCGTCCGCGTATAACGACGTGCGGTTGTAGAGAGATGAAGCCGGAGCAGTGGATCACCAGTCTTGGCCTTATTTTTATAATCGGGCTTATCATCGGAGCCCTGCTGCCGGATAATTTCTGGGACCGCCAGCATCAGGGCGGTCGCAACGGGGTCGGGCATCGGCTGGCGCACGTGGTTCAAGACGCCGGTCCGGTAGACGCGCCCCAGGCACCTTATCCGCAGCAGCCCACCGTTGCCGGGGCCGCATGGCCGCAAACCGGGACCGCTCCAGACGCGATGGGTGGCGGTATGCAGCAGTTTTCAGGGCTGGCCACGGCGCCGGCCCCGCAGGTTCAGGCAAGAAATATCGCCGCCGTTGGATTGATTCCCTTTGAAGCCGGAACCACCCGCCGTTACGAGGGCCAGGTTCAGCAGATCACGGTGCGTGGTGCGGATCTGGACTGGAGTCAGGTCCATATTCTGGTCGCGGACCCGGCAGGAGCGGCGCGCGAGATCTCGCTGGCACCGGACTGGTACCTGCTGTACATGGGGTGCATGGTGAGCCAGAACACGCGGGTAGCGGGGCTCGCCTTTCAGTTCGACAGAGTGACGTCCAATCCGGTTCTGTATGCAAAGGACATCGTCATCAGCGGTCGGAAGTGCCAGCTGCGCAATGATGAAGGTCTTGCGCTCTGGTCCAATCAATTAAGGTAACTCCGGGAACGCACGGGGCATGCGTTGGCTTGCAAATCTTGCGCACAATCTGGCGGCGAATCCGACCGTAATTTTTTTCATCGTGCTTATCGTCGCCGGTCTTTTGTGGAAGTCGTACGGCGAGCGCATGGCCGGTGGCAATCCGGCCTTGTCCAGTCGGGTCGCTGCGGGTGTCTTTCAGGGCCGTATGCCCGGTCCCGCGGAACAATCGCTGACCGAGTCGGTGCGGAACACGGTGAGTCCGCGTCGCGAATACCGGTTGATGACGATACGTCATATACCACGTATCGCGCCGGGTGAGCCGATGCCACATCCCTTTGTCGGCGAATGCACTAACTGCCATTTGATCGAGGGCGGCCCGCCAGCCGGTAGCCAGCCGATCACGCCGGTGGGCGAGATGCTGCAGAGGGCCTCCGAGGTCAAGAAGCTCGGCCCGCCTATCCTGCCCACGTCGCAGCGGCCGCATCCGCCTGCCGGCCGCTGCATTAAATGCCACGATATCGTCGTGCAGGTCCCGGTTGAAAAGAAAGACGATGGCTTGCGATGGGTGTTGAACGGAATGCCGTAGTGTTTTCATGGCGTGCGCATAGGCGAGTCGCTATCATGGAGCGCCTTCACGCCAGCAACGATGCCGGCGCGCATCCGACGATAACCCCCGGTCCTGCAATCACATGACAGACGCAACCGATCAGATTGACCGCTACCGCGCGTCACGGCAGGTTACCATCATCGGAGCGGTGATTAACCTGGTGCTTTCCGCGCTCAAAATTGTATTCGGTATCATCGGACAGTCGCAGGCACTGGTTGCCGACGGAATTCATTCCGTCTCCGACCTGTTGAGCGATTTCCTGGTGTTATTTGCGGCCAAGCAAGGCGCCAAGGATGCCGACAGCGCACATCCCTATGGCTACGCAAGAATAGAAACGGTGGCGACCGTCGCCGTCGGCGGGCTGCTGATTGTCGTGGCGATAGGCATCATCGTCGCGGCGGGGGATCGCATCATGAATCCGGGCATGCTGCTCCATCCTGGCATGCTGGCACTGGTGATTGCGTTCGTTTCCGTGGCGGCGAAAGAGGCGATTTATCACTATACGGTGCGTGTCGCCAATCGAATCCGGTCAAATCTGCTGCGCGCCAATGCGTGGCATCACCGCAGTGATTCCGTATCGACCCTGGTCGTGATTGTCGGCATCGTCGGTACCATGGCAGGGTTGTCGTATCTCGACACCATCGGGGCGATTATTGTTGCTGTGATGATCGGCAAGATGGGCTGGGAGCTGGGCTGGCAGAGTATTCGCGAGTTAATGGATGTCGGTCTCGATCAGGACAAGGTAGCGCAAATCAGGGGCACGATACTCGCGGTTGAAGGCGTGCGCGAGCTGCACCTGTTGCGCACGCGGCGCACCGGTGCCAATGCGTTTGTCGACGTGCATATTCTTGTCGATCCCAAGGTGAGTATTTCGGAAGGGCACCAGATATCGGAGACCGTCTCGACAAGGTTGACGAACTCGATCGAGGAAGTCGGCGACGTCACGGTACATATCGATCCCGAGGATGATCAGCAGGTACGCGCCAGCCTCGCGCTGCCATTGCGCTCGGAGGTGCTCAGACGATTGCGCGAGAAATGGCAGGGTATCGATGAAATCAATGCGATAAAAACGGTCACATTGCATTACCTCGGCGGCAGATTGCATGTCGAGATCGTGCTGCCCTTGTCGGTGGCGGGAAGCGTAGAGCGAGCGGCAGAGCTGACCGAAAGGTTAACCACGGCGGCGAACGCATTACCGGACGTTGGCAGCGTCAAAATACTGTATCAGTGAATGATGGGTGCGACGGCACGTGCGCTGCGAGTCACTTGACGCGGAACGCAAGCGCATGAAATGAGAAGGGCTGGCATCCTCATTTTCGCGTACAGCATCCAGTATCGAAACAAAATAAGTCGTCGTCCGATGATTAAAGAAAGCGTTCAAATCAGCCGTTATTTTCTTGTCCGTTTCTGACTAGCAGTCCTTTGCTGCGACTGAGTTTGCGTCAACGCTGTTCGTGGTTGTTGTGCCGAGGCGCCGCAGTTTTTCCGGCAAGGTAGTTTCGAAATCGACGGGGCTCCTGGATGATAGTAGTTATCATTTGCTATGGAATAATCGATGCTGCCGGTGCAGGTACTTTTGCTTGAAAAAATCCCCTGGTTGTGGAAGGCTAGGCGTAGGGAATTCTCATTTTTTTTGCGCCGCGATCGGTGCGGTGAATGTAACGACATCGAAATGGCAACCGGCAAAGAAAAGATTGTAAATTTGAAATTGAAAGATACGCATCATCAGGATTTTTTGTAACAGTTTTTGTTTCGAGTCGCTGACGGGTTGTCACGACAACAGAACAAAAGATCGAGCAGATAAGGAGGTGTAACATGGCGGCAGATAATATCGCGGTGGCCGGGGCCGGAATGGTGCGTAGAGAACTTGAGAACGAGGCAAACCGTCAGGCCATGGGCGCTAACGCCATGGCACGCGGTGGCGACGCTGCCCAGGGCAATGCGATGGCCGGCAACGCCGAGAACGTACGCGAAGCCGCTGAAGGCAAGGCCGTGGTCGGCAAGGCGATGGGCGGGAATGCCGAGAACGCCCGTGAAGCCGTCGAAGGCAAGGCGCTGGCGGGCAAGGCGCTGGGCGGCAAGGGTGCTGCCGCCGGAAAGGCCGCCGCCGGTAAAGGCGCGGCATGTCAGGGCGCGGGAATGACGACGATGAAAGGCGGCGCAGGCGTGAACGCGGCCGCCGGCAAGGGCAGCGCGCTGGGCATGAATATCACGTCGACCGAAGCGACCGCCGGTGCCTCCAAGGCGGCGAGCTCGGGGATGACGGCCGCGGGCAAGGGCGCCGCAGCCAAGGGTGCAGTTGCGGCCAAGACTGCCGTGTCTACCGGTGGTGCGACGGTGAAGACGGCCGCGGCGGGTACGATCTGGACCGGCAAGGGCGCCAGCCTGGGCCTCGGTCTCGGGCTCGGTATCTGGGGCCCGATCATTCTCGGTACGGTAGGGGCGGCCGCCATTTACGGTTATGTCAGAAGCCGCAAGGCGGAAGAAGTGCAGAATGAGGAAGAGTCCGAGTTGCAGTCGGCTCTGGATATGGAAGACCAGCTGGTGAGGACACAGGAATGAATACTGCAGTGTTACGTACCACCGGCACGTTGAGATCACGCATACTCGCGTCGTTCAGTTACCTGGGCGTACTTTGTTTCGTGCCATTGATCATTAATGGCGAAGACGAGTACGTGTATTTTCACGCCAAGCAGGGCCTGATTATCTGGATGTGGGGCGTGCTAGCGGCGTTCTCCCTCATCATCCCGGGGCTTGGCAAGGTGTTCTTCAGTTTCTCGATGCTTGCCGTGCTGCTGTTGTCGGTGGTTGGCCTGGTCTCTGTCATGCTCGACAAGGCGTGGAAGTTGCCAGTGGTCTATCCGCTGGCATCCAAAATCTGAGCGCCCGTTGCGGCCGACCTCCGGTTATCCCGGAGGTGACAGTGAGGCGCGCGGGTGTTGCGCCGCTGTCGCCGCGCAGCACAGTCGCCTGTGCCCGTCATGCCCTGCTTGCCATACGTCCCGATAGGTATTGTTTGCAGATTTCAGCACATGGACGAAGTTGATCCGTCGGAGTCTGGCTGCTGACTGTGAATCGTGAATGTCTCGCCGAATCCGAATGTGACTGGTAATCATTAAATGCTGCAGCGCATGATCACGATGGCTCGCCATGTTTCGGTTCACCGTCCGGAGTTATACTACAGGTGCGCCGATAAAAAAGGAGCAAGAGTGCCTCGTTGATACGCGTTATGCCAGATCAATCCCCACAAAACTCGGCAGAGGAACATCACCAGAATGCGCTGTACCTGATCTCGGCGGTGTGCATGATCTTCATGACACTGGCGATTGCGGTCCAGCCGCTGTATCTGCGCAATTTCCTGAATATTCCATTTGCCAATGCTGGCGCAATCAATGCCGGCGTGAATGTAATCACCGAAACCATTGACCTGGTGTTGATCGGTTATCTGGGATATCTGTCCGATCGCTACGGGCGTGTGCCGATCATCACGTACGGGTTTGTTGCTGCCGCCATCGGCGCATTTCTGTCGCCTTTCAGTCTGGAGATTGGCGCGTTCTTTGGGTTGACCGGTCTTACCATCTACTTTCTGACGCGGGTCATCATGTCCCTGGGCACCGGTGGTGTATGGCCGCAGCTCGCGACACTCGCCGGGGATTTTTCCAATGCCGAGAACCGGCCGCGCCTGATGGCCAACACCGCGTTCATGATGGCACTCGGGGCGACGATTGTGTATGCGGTGCTGATGCAGATACCGAAACATACCGGCTTGATTGCGGTCATGAGCATGATTGGCGTATTCGCACTTATCGGCGCTTGGCTTACGAAGACCTGTTTGATCGATGTGGCACCGCGTCTGGAAAAAACCGAGGTGCCGCTCCGTCGTATCTGGAATCTGGTCCGCAACGAGCGTCATTTGCGTCTGACGTTTATCACCGCGTTCTTTTCCCGTAACGACATGGTGCTGGTCGGGCTGTTTCTGATGATGTGGTACATCTATTTTGCCGATGTGGTGGGTATCAGCCAGGTGGACGCGGCGGCGCATGCCGGTATGATTCTGGGCCTGGTCGGTATCGTCGTGCTGATCACGATCCCGCTGTGGGGCATATTTATTCAGCATTTCGGCCGTGTCGCAGCGATTGCGGCGGGGCTGGCGCTGTCCGGTATCGGATTTGTCGGTCTGGGATTCGTTGTTAATCCGTTCGATTTTTCGATACTGCTGCCCACCGTGTTATTCGCGACCGGACAGGCGGGGTGTCTGGTGGCGCCGCAGGTGTTGACCATCGATCTTGCACCCAAGGAACTGCGCGGCTCGGTGATCGGCGCATTCAATACGGTCGGTACGGTCGGCATCATATTCTTCATCCAGATTGGCGGCATTCTGTTCGACACCATCGGCCCGCATGCACCATTCGTATTCACCGGCGCGGCGAATTTGCTGATCGTTGGTTACGCACTATGGGTGCTCAATACCGACCTGAAGAACCGCAAGACGTCGGAAGACGAAATTCTGGCGCGCGATCTGTCGGCGGACGATATCTAGCATTAAATTGATTTACATTGGATAATGCGTTAGAAACATATTTTCTATCGGGAAAAACGGGATGAACAGCATCATACTTGGATTGATATCGATCTCGTTCGGCATCTGGGGGCTTACCGTCTGGTGGTGGTCGTTCGCCGAGCTGTTGCGCGGACTGACCCCGATGGTGCTGGTTCTGATCGGCGTACTGGCACTGGCGGCCGGGGTATCGCAGGTGCAGAAGAGTGCCAGGACGGCGCCCAAAGAGGCACTGGACGACGATCTCTAGATATTCCGCCGCCGTTTTTCTGTTTCCCGACGGGGTGGTTTTTTTGGTAATGGTCTTCGATGGACACCTGGCGGGGCTGCCGCAGTGATTCCACGCTCGCGCGTAGCGCTGACTGACCCCACTGCCCGCCGGTTCTAACGCACAGGTCCGTATGCGCATAGCCTCCTCCGCCGGGTTGTTGCTACTTGTTGCACTGTTCGTGTTAACCGCTTGCGAACGTACCGCCGATACAAGCAACGTGGAAACCACGGCCGGCAGCGGCATCAAACGCGTGAACGATCCCGACCTGATCGCCACCGGACAGCAGGTCTACCGCGCCAACTGCGCGCAGTGTCACGGCGAAGGCGCTGAAGGCGCCACGAACTGGCGCCAGCCGGGGGCGGGCGGTCGCTATCCCGCGCCACCGCTGAATGGTACCGGCCACGCTTGGCATCATTCCACGGCCGTATTGACACACATGATCAAGAACGGCAGCGAGGCAGGGCGGGGTGACATGCCCGCCTGGGGCGGCAAACTGTCGGACGACGAGATCCGCGCGGTGATCGCGTGGTTTCAATCACTATGGCCCGATCCCGTCTATGCCGCGTGGTACGAGATGCAGCAGCGCTCACCCGGTCAATAGGAAGCCATCATGAGCTACGGATTCAGTAAGAAGGTTACCGGCAGATTTGACGATGCCGTCACGCGCGTTACCGAGGCGCTCAAGGGCGAAGGGTTTGGCGTGTTAACCGATATCGACGTACAGGCGACGCTAACAGGATGTTGAAAAAGTCCATTTGAAAAATGGCAGTGCATCCATGCACCGCACGCAGGCTGTTTTTCAACAGCCTGCTAAAGGCCAGGCTCGGCGTCGACCGGCGTCCGTACCGCATCCTCGGCGCGTGCCATCCGCCGCGTGCCAAGCAGGCGCTGGACGCGGACGCGGATATCGGCTTGCTGTTGCCATGCAACGTCGTCGTGCGTCAGGAGGAAGACGGGTCGATCATTGTCGCGTTTATGGACCCGGCCGCGGTGCTGGGGCTCGTCAACGATCCGTCTGTGACCCGGCTGGGTGAGGAAGTGCGTGCGAAGTTAACGCGCGTGAGTGATGCGCTGTCCTGACCGGATGCCGGGTTCCCATGCTTATATCCTTGTCAATTCGGTAATTCAAACGGGTGGCGTTCGTCCAACGCATCAGGCCGATGCAGTATCCACCTTAGGAACCTCTGATTAATCGCTTTGCCGTCATTCCCGTACCCTCCGGGCATAAACTTCGCGGGAATCCAGTAATGTACTGCTTTAAAAGCACTGGATTCCGGGTCTCCGCTGCGCTCCGCCCGGAATGACGACACATCCGAGCTTCCCTTACTTTAGCCAGCGGATCTCGATGCCGGTCGGGTCGCCGATCAACGTCTGGTTCAGCCCCTTGGGAATTTCTGCCTCGCTTTGCGATATCGGAATCCGGCCGCCCATGATTTCCGCTCTCATCTGCGGGTAGAGCGGCTGTTTATCCGGTTCGGCGTAACCGGCGGGATGTATCGGCAGATTGGTGCCCAGATCATATTTGTCCGTCGCGCCGACCGTGTGCAGCAGCTCATGCGCTATCACCACATTGTTCTGGCCTTCCAGCCGGCGATCGGCAAACGCGTTGACCACGCCCAGCAGGCCCTTCTGCAGACCGAACGAATGGGCGAGCCGATCATACTGCTTCGAATCGTGATACACGACGAACATCTGGATATCCGCCGACGGACCCTTGAACGTATCGTTCTTCCAGCCCCAGTAACGCATCTTCAGGCTCCACGCCATTACGCCGAGCGTATCGCCGTTAGGCGGCGGTTTGGGCGGCAGCACCGCCACCGGCGGTGCCAGCTTCATCGTCACCGGTTTAGCGAGTGCCAGGCCGTGACGCCTGGCCTCGCGCGCCATGAACTCCTCGATCGGTTCGAATACCTCGGCGCGCAGCTCACTGATATAACGGGCCGACGCCTCGCTGCCATCGCCGTTGACCGGATACACCACCACCCACAACGGCCGGTCCCAGGCCGTGGAGCGCGCCTTCGCGAGCCAGGTGCTTAATGCGACGAACAGCAGGATGAGTAGTAGAAACAGGATACGGAATGTGCGGAAGTTGCTGCGGGTAGCCATGATCTTGTTGACTTAGCATATCATGTGCGAGGCGTTGAAGAATTGGGGCGGGTAGACGTGAAAGAACGCCCGCGCAAGCGGGCGTTCTTTCACGTAACCTTACCGGTAAATTTTAAATGGGCGTCAATTTTATACTTGTGTGTAAATTAATGTAGCAGCGGTATCGAATAATATGTGCCCCCAACCCTCATTAGGTAGTAGTGAGAGCCGCGAACCCGAATGAGCGTGATTGTTTCTATTTCCTCAATAGCAGTTGCTTTAATCGGGAATTCAACCCTGGCCGGTTTTACCACTTTGCCTTCGCTGTCCTTAATGACCAGCGCGCCCTTGCCGTCAAACGAAATCTGTACCACCGACATATCATTCGAGCTCATTCCTTGGCTGCCTTTCATTGGCATTTCGGCACAAGCTCCTATCGGCAACAGCACCATTCCACAGAAAACCAAACGTACGGCAGATTTCCAGCTGTTAATGCGGTCCTTTATCATTACTTCACTCCCCCTCGTTGTGTTTAATAATCCCGACAACTATCTAGGTTCTCAGAAATTGACTGTTAACTTCCCAACTAGCGTACGGTCCGGGTATATAGTCGGATTTCCAGGATCGGTATCTTGGAATTTGAATTTCTCATTAGTCAGATTTTTCGCTTCAACCAGAAACAGGCCGTATCGTTTTGGGAGGCGCACACTGAATCCAGTGTCCAAAATCCAAAATTTGTCACTGTCCCTGGATAATAGTCCTGCTGGCGGAACAGCAGGGTCGAAGAAGTCCCCTTCTTGATCGACGTACGTAGTGGTGATTCGCAGCGTAATCGTATTCTGTTCAAACAAGCTGACGCCGAATTTCACCTGGCTTGTTTCCAGCGCCAAAATATTTTCTGTCCCGGGGTTTGCCGTGGTCCTTTCAAGTTTCTCGTATTGATAATTCAGGATTGTAGATATCCAGTGCTTAGGCGTCCAATAGAGGTAAGCCGCCGAAAGGTGCTCTTCCCAATCCGATACAACGGAACCCAAAGCGGCGTCGATCTTAGGTACCTCTAAGTTTCTTGCCGAAATCTCTACTCCGCCATTGAGCGAGGAGCTAATTTGTTGGTCAACGCCGATACCGTAGTTTCGTGATTCGGTAGCGTCGGCATCGTCAAAGAACTGATTGAACCCGGCGACTTGTACCGGCTCAAGAGTCTGGTCTGCCACCAGGTTCTGCTTGAACATTTTGAAAGCGGCAACACGAAGTGTTGTGTGGTCGGCGGCATCCCATGTTACCCCAAGCTTCGGATCGATCTCGCTGCGATCTGGAAGCGCAGTGTTTTCGTAATCAATTGCACTCAAACCAGCGGTGAGTTGAACGCGTTGAGGAAGGTTGCTATACGAATAGACGTACAGGGTTGATTGTTCGGTGTCGACCAGATCCGTCGTCCGGCATCCGGTTGGCAGCGGGCACGGAACCCCAAAATCGATATCAATCGTCGTCGCAGAGTCGCTGGAGAAGTCGCGGAATCCGCTGACTACGTTGAACAAACCGGATCGATACAATATCTGTAATTCAGTGGACAGACCGTCTTCCTGCCGATTGATGTTCGTCGCCAGGCCGGGAATGCTGTCGTTACGATCGATACTCTGATCTTGGTGTAGCACAGAAAACAGCACATCGATGCCTGTGGCGAAGTTGTGTCTTAGTCCGAGCCGGGAGGTATCGGTGTCCCTTATTTCCCGTAAACTGCTT
This sequence comes from Gammaproteobacteria bacterium, assembly GCA_006218035.1. Classification (GTDB taxonomy): domain Bacteria; phylum Pseudomonadota; class Gammaproteobacteria; order VBWC01; family VBWC01; genus VBWC01. The sequence goes on along the minus strand of VBWC01000010.1, from coordinate 66,122 downwards.
GAGAAATTGGTCGGATCAAAACGTATTTCAAGATCGCCGGCATCGCGCTCATTTGAGCGTACCTCGGCCTGAACGCTGGTCTTGTGCGTCAGGTCGGACTGGACGAACAGGTTGTAGATATTCTGCTCCTGATCGTTGTTGTCGCGAAAGCCTTTCGTATCGTATAAAAACTGGCTGACGCTGACGGCGGTGTTGCCCTTGACGCCGGACAGGATGAATTCGTTGCCCATGGTATTGTTGCCGCCGATAACACCGGAGCCCAGTACGCTCAGGCCGTCGCCGGCATAGAGCGAGCTGTATTCGTTGAACGACGGTGTCGCCGGGCCGGTGCCGCTGAGGATGAACAGTTCGCTCTCGGCGAGCTGGGTGGTGGCGGGTTTCGCGTTGACCGGTTGCAGCAGTTGCGACTGCAACAGCGAGCTGACGCGGGCGATTTCGTGCCGCGGCCGCGACGCATACGATTCGGCGATAAAGCGATGCGCCGAATAATTGGCCGGGTCTTCATTCAGTGACTTCCAGCCTTCAATGAGCGCCAGCTGGTCAAAGCCGAGGTCGCTGTAGATACGCGCCTGACTGGTCAGGCGCGCGGCGTGGTCCTCATCGAGCATCAAGCGCGAGCGGTAGACTGCGCGATTGTCGTTACGCTCGACGGACGCCTGCAAATCCTCCAGCGCCTCGACCGGGCGGTTGTCGCTTTGTTTGCGCAGTGCGTCATACAGCCATGGCGTCGGATCGTTGGGGTCGAGCTGTTTTGCCATCGCGAACTGATCGCCGGCCAGCTTGTCACGGCGTTCCTCGTAATAGGCCTTGCCGAGGTAGCTGCGGATCAGTGAGCGGTTCGGGTCGAGCACGGCGGCGATTTCCATGTTGCGCCGGCCGGTCTCTAGCTTGCCTTGCCGTATCTGCGCGAGGCCGAGGCCGAGGCGCGCCAGCGGATCGGCCTGATCGAGCCGGATCGCCTTGTTAAACGCCGTGACCGCGCCGGCGGTGTTCAAGCGGATCAATTCGGCGAAGCCCAGCACGGTCTGCGTGCGCGCCTGCGCAGGGTCCAGTGCCACGGCCTTGTCGGCCGCGGCGAGCGCGCCGTCGAGATCGTGCAGCATCAGCCGTAACTCGGCGAGCCGCGCCCACGCGACGGCGCTGTCGGGTTTCAGCGTCGCCGCGACACGCGCATGTTCCAGCGCGATATCGAGATGAAACACCGCCTGATGCGCATACGATTGCGCCAGATGCGCGCCGGCGTTATCCGGTGCCGCAGTCGTCGCCTGCTCTGCCGACTGCAATGCCTGATCGATGTCGTTACGCGCAATCGCGATCACACTCTGCAAGGCCAGCGCGTCGGCGTCATTGGTGCGGAGCCGCATCGCACGGTCGATATCAGCGCGTGCCTCGTCGACGCGGCCGACGGACAACAGCAGCGATGCACGATAACTGAAGAAGCGCGGGTCATCGGGTAGTGGTTTGACGCTGTTCAGCGCGTCCAGCGCGGCGAGTGTATTGCCCGCGCGGAAGTCCGCGACGGATTGCATGAACGGCTTTGCGAAACCCGCCGGCAGCGCGGCGAGCCCGCGGTCATCGAAATCGATAACCGCCGGATAGTGCAGCGTCCACTCGACCGCATCGCGCGGTTTGATCGTGGTTTGCAGCTGCGGTGCCTGACCGGAGCGCGCGGTGGCCGATGCGCCGCCGGCCAAGCGCAGCGTACCGGAACCGTTGTCGGCAACCACCGTGCCTTCGAACACCGCGACAAAGGCCTCGGCGGCGCCGGCGCGCACGACAAACTCCGTACCCTCGACGCCGGCATTGACGAACGGTGTGGTGATTTTCAGATTGCGCGGCACGCGGCTGATAAAGTGCGCCGCGCCGCGCAGCAGATCCAGCACGGATTCCGACTCGCGCGCCACCGCCGTCAACGTCACGGTCGTCGCCTGGTCGAGACGCATCACCGTCTCGTTGACAAGCATCAGCGCGGCGCGCGAACGCTCCGCGACACGGATGCTGTCGCCGGTACAGAACGTTTCGTCCTGCTCCACCGCTTGCCACGCGCTCTCGCCGGCGCGACGCACGTCGACGCCGCCTTCAACGGAAACGGCCTTCGCGACCCAGTCGTCGCAGTGCGTTTCAGCCGTGGAGAATCCTGGCCACATCACGGCGGCAGAAACTACTAAAGCAGCGAGGTAATGGACCGGGAAACGCATGACCAAACCGTACACTCCGTTGTGAATTCTTGAAAATCTTATCAATTACTTCGCTGTCATTCCCGCGAAAGCGGGAATCCAGTCCCGCTGACGACCACTGGATTCCGGGTCTTCGCTGCGCTACGCCCGGAATGACGATCACCATGGTAAATCGTGGTTGCCGGCCAGCGTACGATAAACAAGGTTTTTATTTATTTTTTGAGCAGAAAAGTATAGGTGACCGGTCAACGGCAATGCAATGTTAATATTTCCCGATTTCGACCGCACCCGACCAGTGTCCGGCCGGGGGTAGCTGCCGGTACTGTTCGCACAGCGCCTGATAAAAGCGTGCCGGCCCGTCGTTCGGCCATTGTGTCAGGATGTCGGCGATCTGCCGCTCGGCATCCTCCCAGCGCTGAAGTCTGAAATACCCGATGGCGGTGCCGAACCGTTCGATCAGCTCACGCGGCACGACAGCAGTGTGGTCGGGCGAAATAATCTCGTGTATATCCAGCGCCCTGGTTTTTCCGGGCAGAATAAATGCGCCGAGATGGCGCGTCGTGATGCCGTCAATATCCGCGATCGTCTCGCCGGTCGCGAGCAGTCGTGTGCCCAGCGTCTTGTTGAGCGCCTGAACACGATTCGATGTGTTGACCGTGTCGCCGACCGCGCGATACTCGAAGTGATCGAGCGCCCCGATATTGCCGAGCACGATGCCGCCGCTGTGAATACCCATCCGCGTCGGTAGCGGCCGGGCCCGGTGCCGGTGATTGAATTTCTCGAGCGCGTGCTGGATCTCGAGCACCGCGAGACAGGCATGGCGCCGGACCGTGGTTTGCTCTTCCGGCGCGGTCCACAGCGCGAGCATCGAATCACCGACGATGTCCGACAGAAAACCCCCGTGGCGCCGTATCGGCGCGAACACGATCTCGTAATAGTCGTTCATCAGATCCGCCAGCGCCCGCGGCTCCAGCGTCTCGGACAGTGCGGTGTATTGTTCGGCGTCGGTGTACAGACAGACGCCGTACATCTCCTTGCCGCCCGGCGAGACGTTCTGTGCGCCGCGGGTGAACTGCTCGACGACCTCGCGCGGCAGATAGTGGCTGAAGGCGCGCGTGATTGCCTGGCGCTGCCGATGGGTATCGCGGTAGCGCCACAGCGTCGCGATGGCGACGGCGAGTGGCACCTGGATCAGCAACGGTATCACCAGCGGCATCCACAGATGCTGCGCGCCAAACAACGTGATCGACAAATAGTAGTAGGCAGCGCCCAGCGCAATGACAACCGGATACGCCGCCGTGACCGGCAACGCGCGCGCCAGCGTGCCGGCCGCAAGCCCCCATAGCACCAGCAGCGCGAGATACACCGGTGTGTCCAGCCGCTCGACAAACCCGTCGGTCAGCAGATTGCCAAAAACGGTCGCGGCGATCTCGACGCCCGACAGGTCAATGCCGTCGTCGCGTGAATACACGGTATAAAACGCGTCTTTCTGTTCCTGCAACTGGCCGTCGGAAAAACCGACGAATACGGCCTTGTCTTGTAAATCCATCGCGCGGGTGTTGGCTTCGCCGGCCAGTAGTTCATGAATGCCGATGGTTTTGATGGTGCGCGGCGGGCCGTAGAAGTTGATGTAGCGACTGCCGCTGGTGTCGCGATAACGTTGCAGCAGCGAACGGTTGAGACGCTGCACACCGGTTTCGGTGCCGGTTGCGGGAGCGGCGCTATCAATGTCGAGTTGATCGGCGAGCGCGGCGTCCTGCTGCAATATGCTGCGCAGCTCCGTCATCAACGCCGGCAACCGGTTGCCGGTGCGCAGCATGTTGCTGTCGGCCGGCAGACGTTGTGCAAGGTCCGGCCGGTAGCTGACCAGACGCGCTCTCAGGCTGTCATAGTCACGCAGCGCATAGGCCTGGAATGCGGCCATCGGCAGCGTCGGCACGTTACCGGCGCCGGCCTTGAACAGCCACGCCTGCTGGACCTGCACCGGCACTTTGGGTAACGGAAACGGCGCGGTGGCCAGCGCCGCATCGGCGAACAGCGCCAGCGGCGGCAGCTGCTGCTCGATGGCCAGCAGCGGGTTGTTTACGTGCGCATCGCCGGCCAGCGGCTGGCGATCGCTGATAACGTTTTCCAGTAACACGACATTGCCGGCACGCCGGATGGCAGCGGCGAACGCCTGATCGGTAGCCGGGTCTTTCGCTTCACGGAAGTGAATATCGAACGCGACCACCGACGCGCCACGCGCGTGCAGCGTGTCGATCAGCTGCGTATGCAGCGAACGCGGCCAGCGATCCGGTTTGTTCGGCAGACCGAGCGCATCGGCGGAGGTCTTGTCGAGCGCGACGATGACGACATCCTGAGGCGCCGGTTGCGTGCCGCGCTGCTTGAACAGCCAGTTCAGCCCGTAGCTGGATTCAAGCAGGGTACCGATCGGAGAGATGGCGACCGCGAGGCCAATGAGCGCGGTAAACAGCCCGAAGTACAGGGCCCTGGCGTATGCAGCCATTCAGAACGAAGCGAGAAATCTTGTAGTCAAAGATGCGAGGCGATTCAATCACATCAAGATTTCTCTCTGCGGTCGAAATGACAAGAAGCCACTTGATCAGAGCTTCCCTAACGTTACCAGGCAGGCGGCAGTTTCTCGCGGACGACAATGTGCCTGCCCTCGTTGCTGATATAGCCGCCGGTGGTCAGGTCCTTGAGTATGCGCGTCACCATCTCGCGCGACGAGCCGACCATGTTGGCGATGTCCTGATGCGTCAGCTTCTCCTGAATCACCATCTTGCCGTCGTCCGGTTTGGCGAGATCAAGCAGCGTCCGGGCGACCCGGCCGTACACGTCCATCAACGCGAGTGACCGGACGTTCTCGGTCAATACCCGCAGGCGGTGCGACAGATCGCGGATCAGGCGGAACGCCAGCTCCGGCGATTCGCTGATGCACTTCATCAGATCCGCCTTGGAGACGACGTTTACCGTGGTGGGTTCCACGGTGACTATCGAGGCCGAGCGTGGTTCGTCATCCAGCAATGCCAGCTCGCCAAAGTATTCGCCCGGCCCCTGAAAACTGAGGATGACTTCCTTGCCATGTTCGTCGCGCAGGAATGCCTTGACCTTGCCCGACACCATCACATACAGCGTGTCGCTGCGGTCGCCTTCATTAATAATGTAGGCGTTCTTCGGAAACGTGCGTGCCACCGCCTTGCGCGACAGCAGCGCCAGTTCCGCGTCTTCCAGTCCGGCAAACAATGGAATGTTTTTCAACATGGTGCCTCCCCTTGGCCATGCGATATGGGCCTATTCTAGCGCAGTTATTGTGCTGGCTACGCTGTGCCGGGTCAGATTCGGCCAGGTAGTCCCGGATAATTTTTGAGTCGGTCGTCCCGGCTCAGGGTTGGGAACCTGGGCGAGCGGAGCAAACAATGGGACCAAGTCGCTGCCGCGGCATCAATCACGAAGGATTCCCGAGTGTTCGCTCTCCCGCCGGGAGAAGGGACGCTGACGTGAGCGTCATGTCCGGGACCGATATAACGCAACCGCAGGGAGTGCAGGCCCGCTAATCGGCTGATTCCCTGGTCGTCGCTGCCCGCACGACCTTGACCGCCGCACCCATACATTCATGTGCCGGCGCCATCGCACTGTCTTCCTGACGAATATCTCACAACCCCGCCCGGCAATTTGTCACCGAATGTCCGCCTGTCAGAGCCTAGATTATGACCGACGCCGCGGGGTTTGCGGTGCCGGCTCGATCAGACGACGGACTAGGGAAGCTCTGATGTGTCGTCATTCCGGGCGGAGCGTAGCGAGTTCCCGACGCCGCTCGACCTCGCCCATCCATGGGCTCGCGCTTTCGCGGGAATGACAATAAGACGATTAATCAAAGCTTCCCTAGATAACATACTAAAGGAGCAAGGCAATGAAACAACTGACAGCGAATGCCGTGGCGGCAGCCATCGAAAGCGCCGGGACTTTATCGGGATCGATGCCACCGGAGTTCTGGGCCGGTATGGTTGGCGATAAAAACGCCTGCGAGGAGGCGCTGCGCCTGGTGGTGTCCATGACCAGGCGCCAGATCCGGGAATCGCTGGGCCTGAATGCGACGGCTCCGGAAGTATCCACGGACTTCTCGGTGGCGTTAGCGGACGCGCTGGCGCGCATCGGCTTCCGCGCATCGTAAGCGCAACCGCCATCGTCGAATATTGCCCGCCGCGGCTCGTGATAGTGTGCCGCAGCGCCAGCCGGGTCCGTGGGACGTATGCGCGTGGGTCCGTCCGCAGTAGATTTTGCTACCATTGATGCATGGTTTCAGCGACAGAGCAGCGTGTGTCCACGGCAAAGTCGATCCGGTTGTCGATCAGCGGCATGAGCTGCGCCGGTTGTGTGGCGAGTGTCGAGCACGCGCTCCAAAGTGTTGCCGGCGTCGCCACGGCATCGGTCAATTTCGCCGAGCACACAGCGACGGTGTCCGGCGCTGTCGGCCCGGATCAACTGATACACGCGGTCTCCGCTGCCGGTTACGGCGCCGCTGAACTGCGCGATGCCGCCGACGAATCGCAGAAGGAAGCGGCGGAAATGGCCTACTACCGCGCGCTGCTACGCAAGGCGCTGGTGGCCGCGGCGATTGGCGCACCGCTGTTTTTGCTGGACCTGTTCGGCGTAATGCCGCACATGGAGGGTAAGGGCCGCTGGTTCTGGTTGATCACCGGCGCCGCGACGCTGTTCGTGCTGATCTATTCGGGCCGCCATTTCTTCACCGGCGCATGGAAGGCCTGGCGTGCGCACAACGCCAACATGGATACGCTGATCGCGCTGGGCACCGGCACTGCGTGGCTGTATTCGATGGTCATCGTGCTGTTTCCGGAGACGGTACCGAGCCTGGCGCGCCACGCCTATTTCGAGGCGGCGGCGGTGATTATCGCGTTGATCAATTTCGGCTCGGCGCTGGAGATGCGCGCGCGCGGCAAGACCTCGGAAGCGATCAAGCGGCTGATCGGCCTGCAACCGAAGACCGCGCGCGTGGTGCGTGACGGGGTCGAAGCGGATATTGCTATCGAAGAGGTCGGCCTGGATGAAACCGTTCGCGTGCGTCCGGGCGAAAAGATCCCGGTCGACGGGGTCATCATCGAGGGTCACTCCAACGTCGACGAGGCTATGCTGACCGGTGAACCGCTGCCGGTGGAAAAGACCGCCGGCGATGACGTGGTCGGCGGCACGATCAACAAGTCCGGCAGTTTCCTGTTCAAGGCCACACGCGTCGGCAAGGACACGGCGCTGGCACGGATCATCGAACTGGTGCGCCAGGCGCAGAACGCCAAACCGGCGATCGGCCGGCTTGCCGACCGCATCTCCGCGGTGTTTGTGCCGACCGTGCTGATCATCGCCGTCATCACATTTCTGGTCTGGTTCAATCTCGGCCCCGAACCGCGCGCGAGCTACATGCTGGTCGCGACCATGACCGTGCTGATCATCGCCTGTCCGTGCGCGCTGGGATTGGCGACGCCGATCTCGGTCATGGTCGGCGTCGGCAAGGCCGCCGAGTTCGGCATTCTGATCCGCAACGGCGAGGCATTACAGCAATCCGGCCGACTCACCATCGTGGTGCTCGACAAGACCGGCACCGTGACCGCCGGGCACCCGGCCGTGACGCGGGTCGTGGCGGCGCCGGGCTGGAACGAGCAGGAACTGCTGCGCATCGCGGCGAGTGTCGAGGCGGGCTCGGAGCACCCGCTTGCCGAGGCCGTGGTCGACGCGGCACGGCAACGTGGCCTCAATCCAGCGACCGCGACAGCGTTTCAGGCGATAGCCGGGCACGGCGTGCGCGCCACCGTCGATGGCAAGTCCGTGTTGTTCGGCAACGAGAAGCTGATGCGGGATAACCATATAGCGCTGGGCGATCTGCCGCCGCAGGCAGCCGCCATGGCCGGTCAGGCGGAAACGCCGATGTATCTCGCGGCGGACGGCGGTATCGCCGGTATCGTCGCGGTGGCCGACCCGGTCAGGCCGGACTCGGCCGCGGCGATTGCGCGCCTGCATGCGCTGGGGATCAAGGTCGTGATGGTCACCGGCGACAATGAGGCGACCGCGCGCGCAGTCGCGCAGCAGGCAGGCATCGACGAGGTGTTCGCGGAGGTGCTGCCGGAAGACAAAGCGGCAAAGATCGCGCTGTTACAGGCGCGGGGTGCGGTGGTGGGCATGGTCGGTGACGGTATCAACGACGCGCCGGCGCTGGCGCGCGCCGACGTCGGCTTTGCGATCGGCACGGGCACCGATGTCGCGATCGAGAGCGCGGACGTCACCTTGATGCGCGGTTCGCTGCACGGCGTCGCCGATGCCATCGCGATCTCGAACGCGACGGTGCGCAATATCAAGCAGAACCTGTTCGGCGCCTTCGTCTATAACATCCTCGGCATCCCGATCGCCGCCGGCGTGCTGTTTCCGCTGACCGGACTGTTGTTGAACCCGATCATCGCCGGCGCGGCGATGGCGGCCTCGTCGGTCACCGTCGTCAGCAACGCGAACCGGTTGCGTTTTTTCAAGCCGGCGCAAGAGCGGGCATGACTTCGGCGCTGGTTAATGCCGGCGGGCTGGTCGTCATCGGACTGATTGTCTGGTGGTTCTGGCTGTCGACGCCACGTCGGGTGCAACAGGCTAGCCGCAGCCCTGTCGACGTCGTGGTCGCCGACGGCGTCTATACGCCGGCGGTGATCGAGGCGCGGGCCGGCGATACGGTAACGCTGCGGTTTTTGCGCACGGACCCCGGTCCGTGCGCGGAGAAGGTTATCTTCAGTGACCTGGGGGTCAGCGCGGATCTCGCGGTGGGCTCGCCGCGCGACGTGGTCATCACCCCCGTCGCACCCGGCGACTACGAATTTACCTGTCAGATGGGCATGTACCGCGGCCGCCTGATCGTGCGCTGAGCCTGCCGTCCCCCGGGCGATATCACGGTCCGGTCGGTCGCACTGGCCGCTATGCTTGCCAGAGTTGTCGGAACCCTTTACACATCTCCCCGCCAGTGGCTTGACGCCGGCTAAAACAGCCGCTTAATTAACTGAATTCATAAAGAATCTGTTTCGTGGTACACGGTTTGCAAACGTGTCCGCTGCCTTCTCACTAACGAAATGCGCGATGGACGATATGGTCGTAGTCAGGCAGATAAACGGCGTGACCGTCGAGGCCATGCCCCGGTTTAATGGCGGTAGTCAGCCCGACTATTGGGTAGCCGTGATTAATAACCGCATTATTTTCCGCACTTTCAAGTCGCCCACCGAGCTGTTCCGTTTTGTGGACCGGCAGTATCCGGATGTTCAACCGCCGCGCGGACCTGCCCGTGCGCGCAGCGCATCGGCTTCCTCGTAGGCACGCCACATATTGTCTCTAAGGCGTGTCTCTTTTGGCGGTCCGCAACTGGGCCGCCTTTTTTTTTGTGTCGGCAGCGTCGGCCCGCGCAACACGTGTCACTCCGCATGTTGTAAAATGCCCCCCTTACAACGGCGTGACAGCGCGTCGCCGATCCACTGATCCCCGCGAGAGAGATGTGACACAGGTATCCCGTTTACAAGTTGAAATGGCGATCAAGGGGTACAACGACCCCTATCTGAATCTCGATCTGGTGGCCGCGAACGCGGTCAAGCAGATTACGGTCGATGGCGCGACCGTCACCGTGCAGATCGAGCTTGGCTATCCGGCGGCCGGATTTCGTGACGCGCTGGCCACGGTGTTGCGCGAGCGCATCGAGGCGCTGGACGGTGTGAGCCGGGCGAATATCGCTATCCGCTCCGCGGTGGTTTCGCATTCCGTGCAGCAGGGGGTCAAGCCGCTGCCGAACATCAAAAACATTATTGCCGTCGGCTCCGGCAAGGGCGGCGTCGGCAAGTCGACGGTCGCGGTGAATCTGGCGCTGGCACTGCAGGCGGAAGGTGCCACGGTCGGTATTCTTGATGCCGATATCTACGGGCCCAGCCAGCCGCACATGCTTGGCATCCACGCCCGGCCCGAATCGCGCGACGGCAAATCGATGGAGCCGCTGGTGAATCACGGCATTCAGTCGATGTCGATCGGTTATCTGATCGATGAAGAGACGCCGATGATCTGGCGCGGGCCGATGGTGACGCAGGCGCTGGAGCAGCTGTTGAAAGAAACCAAATGGCGCGATCTCGATTATCTGGTCGTTGATCTGCCGCCGGGCACCGGCGATACGCAGCTGACGCTGGCGCAGAAGATACCGGTCAGCGGCGCGGTGATCGTCACAACGCCGCAGGACATCGCGCTGATCGATGCGCGCAAGGCGCTCAAGATGTTTGAAAAGGTCAGTGTGCCGGTGCTTGGTGTCGTCGAGAACATGAGCACGCATATCTGCAGCGCATGTGGTCACGAAGAGCATATCTTCGGTTCCGGCGGCGGCCAACAGATGGCGGCGCAGTACAACGTGAGCTTCCTCGGCGCATTGCCGCTCGATATCACGATACGCGAGAATTCCGATAACGGGCATCCCAGTGTCATCGCCGATCCCGACGGTGCCATCGCCGGGATATACCGGGATATCGCCCGTAAGGTTGCCGCGCGGCTGTCATTGCAGGGCAAGGACTACACCGCGAAATTTCCGAATATCGTTATCCAGAACACCTGAGGTTTACCGCACAGGGATCGTTCCGGCCTGCCACGGAAACCGCGGGCAGCGCCGGTCTGTTTGATTGGGGAGGACAGATGAGCATTAAATCGGATCGCTGGATCCGCCGCATGGCAAAACAGCACGGTATGATCGAGCCGTTCGAACCCGGGCAGGTCCGCGACAACGGCACCGGCCGGGTGATTTCGTATGGCACGTCGAGCTATGGCTACGACATCCGTTGTTCGGATGAATTCAAGATATTCACCAATATCAATTCCGCCATCGTTGATCCAAAAAATTTCGATGCCAACAGTTTCGTCGACGTCAAGGCCAAGGTGTGCATGATTCCGCCGAATTCCTTCGCGCTGGCGCGTACCGTCGAATATTTCCGTATCCCGCGCAACGTGCTGACCATCTGTCTGGGCAAGTCGACCTACGCGCGCTGCGGCATCATCGTCAATGTCACGCCGCTGGAGCCGGAGTGGGAAGGGCATGTCACGCTGGAGTTTTCCAACACGACGCCGTTGCCGGCGAAAATCTACGCGAACGAGGGTGTCGCGCAGGTGCTGTTCTTCGAATCCGACGAGGTCTGCGAGGTGTCCTACCGGGATCGCGGCGGCAAATACCAGGGCCAGACCGGCGTCACGTTACCGAAGGCGTGACGTCAACGCCGCCTGTCACGGCGACGGCGCATGCCACTCGAGATCGCGCAACTGCATCAGTAACTGGGTGCCATTGTCTTCCGTTTGTTCGATGCGTACCGCCATGTAATCGAGTTCCTTCGCGCACCAGATCGTTGTCGGGCGTTTGCCGCCGATACGATTGATCCTGGTCGCCTTGAAGACACCCATTGGCGTCTGCAACGTCTCCTCGCCGACGATCTCGAAATGGTATGTCTTGAGTTCGCCGCCATCCGCCACCGGATAGATCAGTTCGCTCCGGTTGTTCTGCAGATCAATCATGATCGAAAACTGGTACACCAGTTTGTCGAGGGTATTCTCCGGTATTTTCATGGTCCACGGGTCGTTATCGACCGTGTTGGTGACGATGCCGTTCTGCCAGTCAAAAGCGAGTTCGACGCGGCGCTGCTTCTTGCCGCCGAAATGATGATACAGATAGGTTTGTGGCTTGATCCGCGATCCTGTCCACCGCCATGTGCTGCGCTCGATCAGCTTGTCCTTGACGAACCACGCGATCATGCCGCCCGCCTGCGATACCGACTCGTAGACATAGGAGCCATCGCCGTTGGCCCTCAAGGTACGCTGGACTTCTCCGAGCAGAATACCGTTGCGCGTGAATTCATAGTTTGCCGTGAACGTCCGCGGCAGTGATACCGCGCCCGCCAGATTTGGCGGGATCAGGATCGCGGTCACGAGCAGCATGGCGGTCAGGGGTTTATTCATTGCCCCCTCACGGGGAAACGGGCATGGCGTTCATCGGCGGGGTGCAACGGCTCGACCGGCTGCGTGAGTGTCACGTCGTCCAGCGTCACCTTGCCGCCGGAAAATTTCAGCCGGCCGGCGGCGAACCAGCCGATGACCAGCGGGTATAGTACATGCTCTTCCGCACGTGCCCGCGCCGCGAGCCTCTCTGCTGTATCGCCGGGCAGCACCGGCACACGCGCCTGCGCGACGACCGGGCCGCCATCGAGTTCGCTGGTGACGAAATGGACGCTGACGCCATGTTCCCGTTCACCGGCGGCCAGTACGCGCCGATGGGTATCGAGGCCGGGGTAGGCCGGCAGCAGCGACGGATGCACGTTGAGCGCGCGTCCCGCGTAACGATCGATAAACTCCTGACCAAGTATTCGCATGAATCCCGCCATGACGATCAGTTCCGGCCGGTAATGATCGATAACCCGGATCAGTTCGCGATCAAAGTCGTCGCGTGCGCGAAACCTCGTGTGATCGACGACATGTGCTGGTATCCCGGCCTGCTGCGCGCGTTGCAGCCCTGTCACACCCGCCCGGTTGCTGATGACCGCGCGGATCTCGACCGGCAGGTTGTCGGCAGCGCGGTCAATAATCGCCTGCAGATTGGAACCGTCGCCCGATATCAGCACCACGATCGGCAGGCGGTGTTTGGCCGACGGTGACGTCATAATGAAGGGCGGATGATGACCTGTTCCTGGTGGCGCTGCAGTGGTTCGATCGTACCGATGCGCCACGCGGTTTCGCCGTGCAGCGCAAGGTGCCGGATCGCCTGATCGACGTCCGCTTCCGGCATCACCACGGCCATGCCAATGCCGCAGTTAAATGTTCGATACATTTCGTGGGCGTCGACATTTCCCGTTTCCTGGAGCCAGTCAAAAATCGCCGGCCGCCGCCACGTGCCGGCATCGAGTACCGCGCAGGTGTTGTCCGGCATCACGCGCGGCAGGTTTTCCAGCAAGCCGCCGCCGGTGATATGGGCGAGCGCATGGACGTCAGTATCCTCGAACAGGGTTAACAGCGGCTTAACGTAGATCCGCGTCGGTTCCAGCAGGGTCCGGCCCAGCGTGCTATCGGCGAATACGTCTTCCAGGGACGCGCCGGACACGTCGATGATCTTGCGTATCAGCGAGTAACCGTTGGAGTGCGGTCCCGATGAGGCGATACCAAGCACGGCATCGCCGGCCTGTACCTTCGAACCATCGATAATCGCGCTCTTTTCAACCACGCCCACGCTGAAGCCGGCAAGATCAAAATCGCCGTCGCGGTACATGCCCGGCATCTCCGCCGTTTCACCGCCGACCAGCGCCGCACCGGCGATTTCGCAGCCCCGCGCGATGCCCTTGATCACGGCTGCGGCGGCATCGACATCGAGCCTGCCCGTCGCATAGTAGTCGAGAAAAAATAACGGCTCTGCGCCCTGTACGACCAGATCGTTGACGCACATGGCGACCAGATCGATGCCGACGGTGTCGTAAATGCGCGCCTCGATCGCCAGTTTGAGCTTGGTGCCGACGCCGTCGGTGCTGGCCACCAGCACCGGGCGGCTGTAATGATCGAGCGGCAGTTCGAACAGCGCGCCGAAGCCGCCGAGGCCGGCCAGGACTTCCGGCCGTCTGGTTTTCTCGGCAAACGGTTTGATCAACTCGACCAGTCGACCCCCGGCGTCGATGTCGACACCGGCGTCGCGGTAACTGAGTGGTTTCTCTGCTTTCGATGTCATGGGCTGGGTGGCTTCCTGAGCCGCGGCTGGGTGATCAAAAATCTATAGTTAACAATGCGTTTGTACTCGTGCCGGAGGGCAGTCACGAGATGCGCATGATACCGCAGTGCAGCCGGCGGGTGCCAGCGCAGTCGTCAGCGGCGGCGCTGTGTCCGGCCAGCCGACCCGCGCCCGGATTTATCCGCTTCCGCCGGAAGGGTATCCGGTGATAAAGTGTTCAGCGGCAGTTCAGTTTGGGGGGGATACCCTGTAGTTGTTCGAAAACCTATAATCCGGAGGTCAGGAAATATGAAACGTTTCATCTCTGTTGCTGGGATAGCATTGTCGGGTTCCTTGCTGGTGTCAACGAGCGCGTTCGCGGCTCTGGATCAGGCGGCAGGTCTGGAACTTGCCAAGAAGAGCGGTTGCCTCGCCTGTCACAGCATCGAAAAGAAGGTTGTCGGCCCGGCGTGGGGCGACGTCTCCGCCAAATACAAGGGTGACGCCACCAAGCGTGACCAGCTGGTCGCCAAGGTAAAGGCTGGCGGCAAGGGTAACTGGACAGAGGTGACCGGCGGCGTTCCGATGCCCCCGTACTCACCGCGCGTCGCGGACGCCGACATTGAGCAGCTGGTCGACTTCGTGCTGTCACTGGCGAAATAAACCAGTCTGTAGTCAGGCTGTAAGAACGGGCCCTTCGGGGCCCGTTTTTTTTTTGGTTGGCACGAAACATGTTGCCGGTGACCGTATCGCCGCCGGTTCAGTCGCCGTTCAGAACAGCTGCGCTAGGCTGGAGCCAGGATGACAAGAATCATCCGTTCAAACGAGGAGAATCGCGATGAAAGCCAACCGCATCAAGTTTGCTGTCGCTGCTTCCTTGCTGGCGCTACCCGCAGTGGTTTTCGCCGGTGACCGCGGCCATAATCAATATGACAAGGCAAAGGTGATCAACGCCGAGCCGATTATGCGTACCGTGCAGGTGTCGACGCCGCGGCGTGACTGCTGGGACGAGGAGGTGACGCACGATCACTACTACGAATCGGCGACGCCGGCGATCTTCGGCGGTATCGTTGGCGGTGTGATCGGACATCAGTTCGGCGGTGGTAACGGCAAGAAGGCGGCGACCGTCGCCGGTACCCTGCTGGGCGCATCGATCGGCCGTGACGGCAGCCGCCAGACGGCCTATGCGCGACCGCACACGGAGACGCAGCGGCACTGCCAGGTCAGTGACGATTCGTACGTCGAGGAGCGGGTCACCGGCTACCATGTCACCTATCGCTATCGGGGCGAGGTCTTCGAGACGCGGATGGATCACGACCCCGGCGCCTGGGTGAAGGTGAAAATGCGCGTCGATGTGATCGACTAGGCGGCGTGCGTCCGCAGCGGGGCATTGCCCGCAGGTTGCGTTAGCGCCGTCCTGCCGTTTAAATGGTGCACTGGTCACGGTGTCCCCGGAGAGGCCCTAACGCATGCGAGTACTGGTCGTCGAGGATGAAGCGGAGCTGCGCGAGCAGCTGGTCAAGCGTCTCGGGAACGAGGGCTACGCCGTCGATGGCGCGGCCAATGGCGAGGACGGGCTGTATCTCGGCAATGAGTATCCGTTTGATATCGCGGTGATCGACCTTGGCCTGCCGACACTGTCCGGCATCGAGGTGATCAAGCGGTTGCGCAAGGAAGGGCGGTCGTTTCCGATTCTGATTCTGACCGCGCGCGGTCGCTGGGAAGAGAAGGTGGAAGGGCTGGAGGCCGGCGCTGACGACTACATGGTGAAGCCGTTCCGTATCGAGGAATTGCTGGCCCGGCTGAATGCGCTGTTACGCCGTGCCGCCGGTTGGACGCAGCCCGAGCTGCGGTGCGGTCCGCTGAGTTTACATACCACGACCAGGGAAGTGACCATTGATGATCGCGGCGTTGAACTGACCGCGTTCGAGTTCCGCACGCTGCAATATCTGGTGATGAACGCCGGCAAGGTGGTGTCGAAGGCCGAGTTGACCGAGCATCTTTACGCCCAGGATTTCGATCGCGACAGCAACGTTATTGAGGTATTCATTCGGCGCTTGCGATCCAAGCTCGATCCGGACGGCGTCCTCAACCCGATCGAAACACTGCGTGGCAGCGGTTACCGGATGACGTTGCCGCGCCCCGCCAGCGACTGATGTTCTCGCTGCGGGCCCGTCTGCTGATCGCCGCCAGTCTGGTGCTGGCGTTGTTTTTCGGCATCACCGGACTGACGCTCGACCATGCCTACAGCGTCAGCGCCGAGCAGGCGTTGAAGGATCGTTTGCGTGGTGACGTCAATGCGCTGGTCGCCGCATCGGAGCAGGGCGAAGATGGTATTACGCGGTTGACGAACGCGTTGCCCGAAGTGCGTTTCTTCATTCCGGGTTCGGATCTGTTCGCGTTTTTCATGAGCAACGACGGCCAGCAGATGTGGCGCTCGCCGTCGATGGAGTCGTTGTCCATACCGTTTCCTTCCGGGCTGGGGCGCGGCGAGTCGCTGTTCCGGGAGCTGAACGTATCCGATGGGACCGTGGTACAGGTATACAGCCTCGGCGTTACCTGGGACGCGACCGCCGGCCCGCACGGCGGTTATACGTTCAGCGCCGCGGAAGACCTCCGCGACCACCGGAGCAGGATCAGTGGTTTTCGCCGGCAGCTGTGGGGCTGGCTGGCGGCGGTTGCGATCATGCTGCTGGCGGTGCAGGGGACGATTCTGCGCTGGAGTCTTACACCGCTGCGTCAGGCGGCCGATGACCTCGCCTTGATCGAGCAGGGCAAGCAAACCGCGCTGGCCGGGCACTATCCCGCCGAATTGCGACCACTGACCGATAATATCAATGCGCTGATCGAATCCAGTCGCGATCACCTGGAACGCTACCGTCACCGCCTCGGCGATCTTGCCCACAGTTTGAAGACGCCGCTCGCGGTGCTGCGCGGCGCCGTCGAGGACCGCAACAGCGTGCAGGAGCTTGCCGATACGGTTCAGGAGCAGGTCGACCGCATGTCCCGGACGGTCGACTATCAGTTGCGGCGCGCCGCCGCCTCCGGCGGCACCGTGCTCGGGTCCCCGGTCAACGTCGAACAGATCGCCCGCAAGGTGGCCGGCGCGCTCAACAAGGTATATTCCGACAAAGGCGTGGTCTGTGACGTGCAGGTTGATCCGGCCTGTGAATTCCATGGTGACGAGAGCGATTTGTTCGAGGTCATCGGCAATCTGCTCGATAACGCGTACAAATGGTGCCGGCACCGGGTGGAGGTCAGAGCGACATCCGGCAGCGCGGATGCCGGCCGCGTTGGCGGGTTGACGTTGATCGTCGAAGACGATGGCCCGGGCATCTCGGCGGCGGCCGAACGTGACGTGCGCCGCCGGGGCGTGCGCGCGGAAAGCGCGGAAGGCGGCCACGGCATCGGGCTGGCGATCGTCGACGATATCGTGCGGATCTACGGCGGTAAATTCGAGATCGGTGCCGGCGCGTCGGGCGGTGCGAGAATTACCGTCGTACTGCCGCGCCGCTGACCGGCAGCGGCGATTTTGTCCACGCAGTCGCGTTCATATCCTTATAATAGGTATAGTGCTGCGGGTTGCGCGCGCGGTGCGTTCATGTGATGTAATGGCATGACTATAACGGATATTCCACTATGACGATTCCTCGGATACAGACAATCCTTCTGGCGTGCCTGGTGGTGCTGCCGACATTCGCCGCTTATGCGGTCGAGGCCGACAATCTGTATGACGCCGAAATTCCGGTGACGGGTCAGGGGACTGCCGAACGTGCCGAACCGCTCAAGGCGGCGCTGGCCGAGGTCGTCGTCAAGGTGACCGGTGACCGCAAGAGCGCCACGCACCCGAAGCTTGCACTGACGATTGAGCGCGCCGGCGATTTCGTCCAGCAATATCGCTATCAAGCGGTGGCAGCGCAACCCGCGGCCGATCCCCGGAACCCGCTCGACCCTGTCTATACGCATGTCATGCACGTCGATTTCGACGCGAAGGCGGTGAACAAGGCGTTGCGCGACGCCGGTTTCCCGGTATGGGGTCGGGTGCGGCCGTTAACGGTCGCGTGGATCGCCGTGCAGGAGCCCGCCGGCAAGCGCTATATCGTCGGCGCCGATACCAGCCCGGAATGGCGTGGGCCGGTGCTGGATCGCGCCGCGCGCCGCGGTATTCCGCTGTTGGTTCCCGCGATGGATCTGGAAGACCAGCTCGCGATCAGTTTTGCCGATGTCTGGGCCGCGTTCCAGCACAATCTGGTCGAGGCGTCGCGGCGTTACCAGGCCGATGCGGTGCTGGTCGGCCGTGTGCGTCAGGACGCGGCGGCAGGGTGGCAGGTGACATGGGGGTTTTATCAGGGCGGGAACAGCGATCAGTGGGAGTCGTCCGGCGTGACGCGCAGCGCAGCGCTGGTCGCGGGGGTGGATAAGGCTGCCGATCTGCTGGGCGTGCGATTTTCGAAGGTCTTCGGTCTGGCCGAGAACGATTCCGTCAGGCTGCGTGTCAGCGATATCCATGCCCTTGACGACTACGCGCGTGTCACCCGCTATCTTGTCTCGCTCGATACGGTCGCGTCGCTGCAGGTAACGCGCGTCGAGCCGTCCAGCGTGCTTTTCGATCTGATCATCCAGAGCAGCCGCGAAGGGCTGCGCCAGACCATAGCGCTTGGCAACGTGCTGGTGGCCGACGGCGCGCGCGCAAATGCGGCCGCCACTGACGCTGGCGGCGTCCCGGCCGCCAGCGAGGAGATGGCGTACCGGCTGCTGCCATGAACCGCGCAGATATTCCGAACCTCATCAGCATATTCCGCATCCTGCTGGTTGCGCCGGTCATGTGGCTGATCTATCAGCGGGAGTTCACCGCGGCGCTGGTGCTGTTTGTCGTCGCGGGTGCGTCGGACGGCGTCGACGGCTATCTGGCCAAGCACTACGGCTGGACCAGCCGGATCGGCACGATACTCGACCCGCTCGCCGACAAGCTGTTGTTGATGGGTAGTTATTTCACGCTGTGGTGGGTGGGTATGCTGCCGTTGTGGCTACTGGCGGCGATCATACTTCGCGATGTCGCGATTGTCGGCGGCGCACTCGCGTTTCACCTGTTGATAGGCCATTACGAAATGGCGCCAACGCTGGTCAGCAAGGTCAACACAGGGGCGCAGATATTGCTGGTGCTGACGATTCTTTCGAGCGCGTTGATCGCGATCTCACCCGCGGTACTGAAGGCATGCGCGTTGATCGTGTTGGTTACCACGATCCTGAGCGGCGTGGACTATGTCTGGACCTGGAGCGTCCGCGCGCTGCAGGCGCGCCGGCAGCCGCGACCGGAATGACCATGGCGCCCCAACCTGTCCGCGCAGCCGGCAGCAAACCATGACAGATTCGCAACGCTGGATGGTCCTGGCCGTCACCGGATTCGCCGGTGTGCTGTTCTACGTGCTGGCGCCGGTACTGACGCCATTTCTGGTCGGCGCATTGCTTGCCTATCTGTGTGATCCGCTGGTCGACCGGCTGGAGGCGCGCAAGATTCCACGCACGCTCGCCGTGTTGCTGGTGTTTCTGGTGGTGATTCTGGTGCTGCTGGCGTTATTGCTGCTGTTGGTCCCGCTGGTGGAGCATCAGCTGGTGGTATTGATTACCAAACTGCCTGACTACGTCGAATGGTTACAGACGCAAGTGTTGCCGTGGCTCGCCGCGCGCACGGGCATTAGCAGTGCCGAGCTGGATCTGAAGACCTTGCAAACGATGATCGTCGGCCACTGGCGCGAGATGGGCGGCGTCGCGGCCGGTATCATGAAGTCGTTGTCGAAATCCGGCATGCTGGTCGTCGCCGGGGTAGCGAACCTGGTGTTGATTCCGGTCGTGGCCTTTTATCTGATGCGCGAATGGGATCCGCTGGTCGAGCGTATGCGTGAGCTGGTACCGCGCCGTGTGTTGCCGACCGTCACCCGGCTGGCAAGCGGGTGTGACGAGGTGCTCGGCGCGTTTCTGCGCGGTCAAATGAGCGTCATGATCGCGCTGGGCGTGATCTATTCCACCGGGCTGTGGTTGATCGGCCTCGATCTGGCGCTGTTGATCGGTATGACGGCCGGCCTGTTGAGTTTCGTGCCGTATCTGGGCTTTGTCATTGGCCTGTTGATGGCCGGCATCGCCTCGGTCGCGCAGTACCATGACGCGTTGCATCTGGTGCCGGTGATCCTGGTGTTCGGTGTCGGGCAGCTGCTTGAGGGCATGGTACTGACGCCGTATCTGGTCGGCGACCGCATCGGCCTGCATCCGGTCGCGGTGATCTTCGCCGTGATGGTCGGCGGCCAGTTGTTCGGCTTCTTCGGCGTGTTGTTCGCGCTGCCGGTAGCGGCGGTGGTCATGGTGCTGCTGCGCCACGCGCACCAGCAATATCAGGAAAGCGCGCTGTACCGCGACGAGACCTGAAACCGTGTCCCCGGACCCGCCGCCAGCACGCATGATGGTCGATTTCGCGAAATCTCCCCAGTTGCCGTTGGGCATAGCCCTGCGGGAGGTGGCGTCGTTCAAAAATTTTATCGCTGGACAGAACGGTGAGGCGGTTGCCTGGCTGAGGCGCGCGATCGGCGGCGCCGATGAGCGGATATTTTTCCTGTGGGGTGAGTCCGGTGCCGGCAAGAGTCATCTGTTGCAGGCGGTTTGCCGCGAGATCACCGCGCTGAGCGAACCGGCGGCCTATCTGCCATTGGCGCAATTGCCGGAGGTGTCGCCGACCATGCTGAATGGCATGGATGCCCTCGGCGCGGTCTGTGTCGATGACGTCGAAACCGTCGCCGGCAACGCCGCGTGGGAGGAGGCGCTGTTTCATCTGTTTAACCGAATACGCGACAACAATAAAATGCTCGTGGTCGCTGGCCGCAGTGCGCCGGCGCAACTGCCGCTACGGCTGGCGGATCTGCGTTCCCGTCTGGGCTGGGGGGCGGTGTGTCAGATCAAGGCGCTGGACGACGACGGCAAGATGCAGGCGATGCAGCAGCGCGCGCGCGGCCGCGGTCTGGAATTGCCGGACGACGTGGCCGCATTTCTGCTGCGACACTACCGGCGGGATACGGGCAACCTGTTTGCGCTGCTGGATCGGCTGGATGAGACCTCGCTGATCGCACAGCGCAGACTCACGATACCGTTTGTTAAAACGATCATTGATCAGTAGCCGCGCCGCGCCTAGCGGGCAAGCTTTACCGCCGTGTCCGCGACGCGTTTGCCCAGCGCCCGGCACAGGCGTTTCTCCTCGTCGCTGAGCGGCATATTGCTGTTGGTGCCGGACAGATGGCTGGCACCATAGGGTGTGCCACCGGAGCGCGTGTTCATCAGATCAGGTTCGCTGTACGGTAGTCCCAGCACCAGCATGCCGTGATGCAGCAGCGGCAGCAGCATCGATAACAGCGTGGTTTCCTGGCCGCCGTGCAACGACGACGTCGAGGTGAATGCCGCCGCCGGCTTGCCGATCAGCGCGCCCGACAGCCACAGGGCGCCTGTACTGTCGAGGAAATACTTCAGCGGCGCCGCCATATTGCCGAGCCGGGTCGGGCTGCCCAGTACCAGTCCGGCGCAGCGGCGCAGATCGTCATGGGTTGCATAAGGTGGTCCGGCCGGCGGGATCGTATCCTCGATCGCTTCGCAGACGGTCGATACGGCCGGCACCGTGCGTACCAGCGCCTGCGCGCCAGCCGCCTCGTCGATGCCGCGGGCGATATATTGCGCCATTTCCGCCACATTGCCGGACCGGCTGTAGTAGAGAACCAGTATCTCGGCCATTACTTCAGCAGTTTCAGCACGTTTTCGGGCGGTCTGCCGATGACGGCCCGGCCATCGGCAACCACAATCGGGCGTTCTATGACCCGGGGATTGGCCGCCATGCGCCTGAGCAGTTCGCGGCGCGACAACGACATGTCGTCAAGGCCGGCGCTCTTGTATTCCGGTTCACTCTTGCGGAGCAGCTCGCGGGGTTCCATCTTGAGCATCTTGAGCAGACCGTCAAGTTCGGCAACCGATGGCGGGCACTCCAGGTATTCGACGATTTCCGGTTCAATGCCGTGTTTCTGGAGCAGCTGCAAGGCCTGGCGGGATTTCGAGCAACGCGGGTTGTGGTAGATTGTTACCGGCATGGTGACTGCGCCTTCGCCTTGATCGGATAATGGCGCGTATTATCGCGTGTTTTCTTGACAGACTACAGGGGGGTTGATAGTTTTTTCCAGGCCCGCATGAAACCAGCATCCATTATGTCCGATTCCAGTCGTACCGGCCGCCGCAGACGCACCCCGTCAACCCGCCGCCTGCGTCCATACGTCCGGTATATCGCGCTGTCGCTGCTGGCAGCCGGGCTGTCCGGTTGCGCGAGCGCGCCTATCCAGGAGATGAGCGATGCGCGCCAGACGATCAATGCCGCGCGCGATGCCGGTGCGGAAAGCGAAGCGCCCGGCAGTCTCGGCCGTGCGGAGTCGTTGCTGACCGAGGCGCAGCGGCAGCTGGAACTGATGAATTACAAACGCGCCCGCAACGATGCCGTTGAGGCCAGGCTGCAGGCGCAGAAGGCCCGCACGCTGGCGAACATCGTCGCCGAAACACGGCGCGGCATCACAGACGCCGGCACGGAGAACGAGGATATCCAGCGCGCCGATGGTTTGCTGCAACAGTCGGTTAACCTGGCGGCGCAGGGCGATATGACGCGGGCACTGCAACTGGCGCGCGAGGCGCGGCGCGTCGTCAGGCTGGCACGCTGATCCCGGCGTGCCGCGATTATCGGGCGCCTGGTGGAGCCGACTCCCGTTCCTCGCGGGATCTATGCCCGGTGGCCAGCCGGGCCGTATTAATTCGTACCCAGGTGGCATCGTGCAGTACAGGTTTCGATACGAACGCAGCGATACTCCAGCGCGTGTTTTGAGCGCATCCGGCCGTCGATGAGAACCGCCAATAGCCTGTTTCGACTGCTGCGCTTCGCAATCACCCGGTTTACGCAGGACCGCGGTCTGCGCAACGCCGCGTCGTTGAGTTATACCTCGTTGCTGGCGCTGGTGCCGCTGATGGCGGTCATCATCTCCGTACTGGCCGCGTTTCCGGCGTTCCAGGATCTGATCGACACCATGAGGGACTTCGTTTTTGCCAATTTCGTGCCGGCGTCGGGACAGGTCGTTCAGGAGTATATGGGGCAGTTCGCCGACAAGGCCGGCAAGCTGACGGCGGTCGGCACGATATTCCTGATTCTCACGTCGTTGATGTTGATGGATACGATCGACGGCGCATTGAATGATATCTTTCGCATCCGGGCGAAACGCGGTGCGCTGACGCGCTTTACGGTGTACTGGGCGGTGCTGAGTCTCGGACCACTGCTGATCGGTGTCAGTCTGGTGCTCAGTTCCTACCTGATCTCTCTGCCGTTCATCGCCGACGTGGAAGCATCGTTCGGGGTCAAGCGACGGTTGCTTGGCCTGTTGCCGTTTCTGGCGACGGCCGGCGCGTTATGCCTGCTTTATATGCTGGTGCCGAACTGCAAGATTCCCGGACGCTACGCGGTTATCGGCGGCGTGGCTGCCGCGGTGCTTTTCGAGGGCGCCAAGAAGGCCTTTGCGTTCTATGTCACCAGCGTGCCGACCTACGCGGTTATCTATGGCACGCTGGCGACGATACCGATGTTCCTGGTCTGGGTCTATGTGTCGTGGGCGGTCGTGTTGTTCGGTGCCCAGATCACCTATTGCCTGATCAATTTCCGTTCGTTGTCATCCGGTGACGCAGCGGTCGCCGCTGATCTCAAGCTGGTGAACATGTTCCGTACCGTCGGCCGATTGTGGCAGGCGCAGCGCGAGGGCGGTGCGTTGTCCCTCGGGCAGCTGGTGCAGCGCGAGAGCGGTATTACGGACGGCCAGTTCACTGACATTCTGACCGGTCTGGAAGCGAAACAGATCGTGCATCGCACTGACGGCGGTGACTGGGCGTTATCCCGGGAAATCGGTGAACTGACCATGCAGGATCTGTTCGACGTCGAGCCGATGGTGTTGCCGGACCCGAAAGGCGCCTGGGTCGGGGTCGACCGCTGGAGCCGCGCGTTACAGGAGGTAATATCGGAAGTGATGCGCCAGAACGCGACGATCCTCAACGTTTCCCTGAAAAGTCTGTACGACCCGGGCGGTGCGACCACCCGTAACACTACCCCCGATTAGGGAAACTCTGATTTATTCTGATAAATCCAGTAAACGGTTGAATTTGTAGCACTGGATTCCGGCTCTCGACCATTGGTTCCCGACATGGTCTCGGTCCTTGCTCCCGGCAGGACTCTACCTCGTCCGTCCGTGGGCTCGTCCGCTGCGCGCCGCCGGCCCCCGCGCAGGCGGGGGGCAGGAATGACGACACATCAGAGCTTCCTTAGCCGCGCCTTGAGTCCGCTCACGGCAATAGAACGGCGCCGTTACTCAATCTTGCCGTCACGCGCCGCCTGCAGCACCAGCGCATCGAACTGCGCGGCGGACATGATGCCGCGCGCCGCGACGATGTCGCGCACGGTCTTTTTGGTCTTCTCGGATTCCTTGGCGATCTCGGCAGCGGCGGCATAGCCGATGCGCGTGTTGAGCAGTGTTGCCAGCCCGACGCTTGCATGCAGAAATTCGGTGCAGCGCTCGCGATCGATGGTGATGCCCTTGAGATTCTTTTCGGTGGCAGCATTGATTGCGTTGGTCAACCAGTCCATCGCATCAAACAGCGCCGAGCCCAGCGCCGGCATCATCACGTTCAGTTCCAGCTGCCCGGCGGCGGTCATCGCGGCGACGGCCGCGTCCTGGCCGATGACCTGATAACAGACCTGGTTCAGCATCTCGAACATCACCGGATTCACCTTGCCGGGCATGATGCTTGAGCCCGGCTGCACCGGCGGCAGGCGAAGCTCGCCGATACCGGTGCGCGGTCCCGACGCCAGCAGGCGCATGTCATTCGAGATGCGCGTCAGCTCCAGCGCCAGATCACGTATCGCCGACGACAGCGCCTGAACATCGGTCATCGACTGCATCTGCGCGGCCATGTCGCCGGCCGGATGGATCGCCTCGCCGGTGAGGCGCGCCAGTTCCGCTGCTGCCTTTTCGGCATAACCGGGCGAGGTGTTCAGGCCGGTGCCGGCGGCGCTGCCACCGAGGCCAACCGAACACAGAGGCTCGCGCGTCAGCGCCAGCCGCCGCGCGCAACGGGTCAGCGTCCACGCGTAGGCGTTGAACTCCCGGCCGATGGTGGTCGGCACCGCATCCTGCAGGTGCGTACGGCCGCTCTTGACCGTGTCCGCCTCGGCAGTGCCGATACGTGTGAATTCCGTTGCCATGTTTTCAACCGCAGCAATCAGGCGTGGCAGCTTGGCCAGCGCCGCGAGGCGAATCGCCGTCGGTATCGTATCGTTGGTGCTCTGGCCCATATTGACGTGGTCGTTCGGGTTGACCGGATCATAGGTGCCGCGCCGGCCGCCGAGCGCGACGTTGACGAGATTGGCGATCACCTCGTTGCTGTTCATATTGTGGCTGGTGCCGGCGCCCGCCTGAAAGCGGTCGACGACGAACTGATCGAGATGTTCGCCGGCCAGAATCCGGTCGCAGATTTTTATAATGGCGTCGGCGCGGCGCTCATCCAGCCAGCCGGGTTGTCGGTTGGCGACCGCCGCGGCACGTTTTATCGTGATGTGCGCGAGGACGAAATCCCGATCCGGCCGGCGGCCGCTGATCGGGAAGTTGGTTATGGCGCGCGCGGTCTGTACGCCGTACCAGGCGTCTTCCGGAACATTGAATTCCCCGAGACTGTCTTTTTCAATCCGGAAACGCTGATTCGCCATGGCAGGTAAGCTCCGCGTGTTCATATTGTGCCGGCGGTACTACAGTCACCGCCGCTGGTATATAAGGGCGCCGACGTCAGGTAAACTTTTTCGAAACAACCGGCGTCCATGGTGATGGAAAAGTGTATCAGGTGCATAGTGGCGGGGCGAGTGCAGGGTGTGTTCTTTCGTGAGTCGACGCGGCGGAAGGCGGACGAACTCGGTGTTACCGGCTGGGTGCGAAATCGCCGCGATGGTACCGTAGAAGTGCTGGCCAGCGGTGACAGTACTGCGTTGGCGGCGCTGCGGACCTGGCTTGCCACCGGGCCGCCGCATGCCCGGGTGACGGCCGTGAGTTATATCGAGCAGCCTGACCATGAATCGCTGACCGGATTCGTGGTTCATGCGACGGACTGACCGGGCGGTTTCTTGACTTTTATGTGCGGGCCGACGTATACCAATGCCCTCATCGAACGTTTATTCCGGCTTGATTCCAGTGCCGGCAACAAGGAGAAAGAGGATGATGAAGCTCACCAGAATACTGACTGCCGGATTTGTCGCTGCCGCATTGCTTGGCAGCGTCGCGTTGGCAAATCCCGCCGAAGAAGGCGGTGACCAGCGCTCTGACAAGCGCGAGATGTACATGAAAATGGCGAAAGAACGCCATCAGATGTCACACGACATGATGCAGATGCTGCGTGAAACGATGGAGATCGTCAAAAATCTCGAACACAAGCCTTCCGCCGCGGAAAAGGAAAAGCTTGGCAAGATGATCGCGCGCATGGACGAGATGATGAAACAGCAGGACGAAATGCGCGACGAGCATAAGAAAATGCATGAAGACAAAAAAATGATGCAGGAAGAGAACATGGATATGCCGCAGGACGGCAAAATGAAGCATCGCAACATGTAGGCGGGACGCGTTATTGCCTGTACCAGCGTTTCGCCAGCGTGTCGAAAACGCGCTGCGGGTAGGTGCGACTGCCGTAGCTTCCGTTATATCGGGCCAGTGCGTGGGTGAGATCACCCTTGGCCTTGTCGATGTAGTAGCGCAATATTGTGCAGCCTAGCCGCAGGTTGGTTCTGGACTCAAACAGATCATCCTGCGGCCGGCCGATTTCATTCAGCCAGAACGGCATGACCTGCATCAATCCCTGCGCACCAGCGCTGGAAATCGCCCAGCGGTCGAAGTTGCTTTCGACTTCGATCACCGCCAGCACCAGTTCCGGCGGCAACTCGGCGCGGGCCGCTTCTTCATGGACCGTGCGCAGCAACGATACCCGGTCGCCGTGCGCCGGCATCTTCGGTTCCAGTCTGCCCGACATATCGGTCAGCCAGACTTCGGCGTCAAAATGGTCGGCAAAACTGCTGCTGTCCTCGATGGCCTGACGCAACAGCAGGCGCAGTGCTTCGTCTGGTGGCTCCGGGGTTGCCGGCGGTGCCGCGCCGGCACCTGAAACAACCAGCGCCGTCACCAACGGTATGAGCAGGCGGGACAGCGCCGCGAGAGGCGCGTTATTTCGACGGATTTTTGCGGTGCAGTCAGACATGCAGCGAATGCCATTGATGGTCCGCATCACTTGTCGGCCGGCGCGAACCTCGACTTGAGAAACGCTACCACGCTATCCAGCGGGACATTCCGGCTGTCCGTGTCGCGGCGTCCCTTGTATTCAATGGTGTTCGCGTCCAGGCCGCGCTCGCCCAGCACCAGCCGGTGCGGAATCCCGATCAAGTCGATGTCGGCGAACATCACGCCGGCGCGCTCCTTGCGGTCGTCGAACAGTACGTCGATATTTGCCGCCTTGAGCTCATCATACAGGCGCTCGGCGGCATCGCGCAGACGCTGCGACTTGTGCATGTTCATCGGCAGTAACGCCACTGAAAACGGCGCGATCGCGTCCGGCCAGATAATGCCGCGCTCGTCATGATTCTGTTCGACGGCGGCCGCAACGATGCGCGATACGCCGATACCGTAGCAGCCCATCGTCATGGTAATGCTGCGGCCCTGGTCGTCGAGGCAGGTCGCGTTCATCGCGGCGCTGTATTTGGTGCCCAGCTGAAAGATATGTCCGACCTCGATGCCGCGCTTGATGGCAAGCCGCCCGTTGCCGACCGGTGCCGGATCGCCGTCGACGACGTTGCGCAAGTCGGCAGCGTCAGGCTCGGGCAGATCGCGGCCCCAGTTGACGCCGCGCAGGTGCGCGCCCTCGGCGTTCGCGCCGCAAATAAAATCGGCGAGCGCGGCGGCGGCATGGTCGACGATCACCGGTATCTTCAAACCTACAGGCCCGAGTGAACCCGGTCCGCAACCGATCGCGGACTTGATCTGTTCGGCCGTCGCGAAGCGCAGCGGCGTTGCGACCTGCGGCAGCTTTTCGGCCTTGACCGCGTTCAGCGCGTGATCGCCGCGCAGCACCAGTGCGACGATTTCACTTTCGGCGCCACGGACGATGATGGTCTTCACACACTGTCGCGGTGCTACTTTCAGGAATCCGGCGACTTCATCGATGCTGTGCTTGCCTGGCGTGGCCACGGTCACCCTCGTGGTTGTCGGTGCGGGACGCGGGGCTGCGGACGGCAGCGTCGCGACCATCTCGACGTTCGCGGCATACTCCCCGTCGGACGAAAAAGCGATCGCATCCTCGCCGGACGCGGCGAGCACATGAAACTCGTGCGAGACATTGCCGCCGATCGCGCCACTATCTGCCGCCACTGCGCGGAATTCCAGGCCGGTGCGCGTGAACACGCGCGCATACGTGTCGTACATGACCTGGTAGGTCTCGCGCAGCGACGCGTCGTCGACATGGAACGAGTAGGCGTCCTTCATGATGAACTCGCGCGCCCGCATCACGCCGAAGCGCGGCCGGATCTCGTCACGGAACTTGGTCTGGATCTGGTAGAAGTTGGCCGGCAGTTGGCGGTAACTGCGGAGTTCGCGCCGCGCGATGTCGGTAATCACTTCCTCATGGGTGGGCCCGAAACAGAATGAGCGCTGATGACGGTCGGTCAGGCGCAGCAGTTCGGGGCCATACTGGTCCCAGCGGCCGGATTCCAGCCACAGCTCCGCCGGTTGTACGGCCGGCATCAACAATTCCTGGGCGCCGGCGCGGTTCATTTCATCGCGGACGATGTGCTCGACCTTGCGCAGTACGCGCAATCCCAGCGGCAGCCACGAGTAGAGTCCGGAGGCCAGCTGACGGATCATGCCGGTACGCAGCATCAGTTGATGGCTGATGACTTCGGCATCGGCGGGCGTTTCCTTCGAGGTGGATAACAAGAACTGTGTGGCGC
The DNA here is from genome assembly GCA_006218035.1 of Gammaproteobacteria bacterium. Taxonomy (GTDB): domain Bacteria; phylum Pseudomonadota; class Gammaproteobacteria; order VBWC01; family VBWC01; genus VBWC01. Next base: position 37,129 of record VBWC01000010.1, on the reverse strand, counting down.
GCATAGAGTCAGACGTTGTCGGTTATGGATCGGTCATCCCGGCCGCCGGGCGGCCCGGTGTCGCGCTATTATAGAGCAATGGATCGGCGATTAGCGGATCTCGAAGCGCATCGACAGGTCGATGGCGCGCACGTCCTTGGTCAGCGCGCCCACCGAAATAAAATCGACGCCGGTGCCGGCGACCGCCAGGATGTTATCCAGAGATATACCCCCCGATGCCTCGAGCTTTGCCCGCCCGCGATTAATGTCCACCGCCTCGCGCAGCGCGTCGATGGCGAAGTTGTCGAGCAGCACGATCTCCGCACCCTCCGCTAACGCCTGATGGAGTTCGCCGAGATTCTCGACCTCGACCTCCACCGGCAGGTGGGGTGCGCGCTGCCTGGCACACGCGATCGCCTCGCGTATCGAGCCGCTCGCGGCGATATGGTTTTCCTTGATCAGGATGCCGTCATACAGCCCGCGACGATGGTTCATGCAGCCGCCGACCGCGGTTGCGTATTTCTGGGCGCTGCGCAGGCCGGGGATGGTCTTGCGGGTATCGAGCACCCGGGCATCCGTGCCGGCAACGGCCTGCACGTAGCGCCGTGCCAGTGTCGCGGTGCCCGACAGCGTCTGCAGAAAGTTCAGGGCGGTACGCTCGCCGGTCAACATCGGTCGTGCCGGTCCGCGCAGGACACAGAGCCGCGCGTTCGCGGCGATATCGTCACCGTCCTGATGTTGCCAGTCGATTGCAATGCGGCTGTCGAGCTGGTTAAACGCCGCGTTAAACCAGGCCGTCCCGCACAACACCGCCGCCTCGCGCGCGATAACGACGGCACGCGCGGTCGCCGTCTCCGGAATCAGCGCGGCGGTGACGTCGCCGCTGCCGATGTCCTCGGCCAGCGCGTGTTGCACGGCGTGCAGAACGTCCGCCGGTGGATCAGGTAAGGTCATAAAATGAATGCGTAGAGTGTTGTCGAGCACCTGGCCGTGCGTGAAATTCCTGACTGCGCAGATCATATATCAATACAGCATTCACTGTCTTTGTCGTGCGCCGTTACCGGATTCATGCAGGGCCGGCGGCTTGCTTGAATTTGCCCGGTGCAGGCTCCATAGTGGTAACGGTAAACAGCAGCCTATTCGGGTAGATACCAATGAGAATGGATAAACTGACCAGTAAATTCCAGTTTGCGCTGGCCGATGCCCAGAGCCTCGCCGTTGGACGCGATCACCAGTTCATTGAGCCGTTGCACCTGATGATTGCGCTGCTCGATCAGGAGGGCGGGACGGTTCGGCACCTGCTGGTTCAGTCCGCGGTCAATGTTAATAAACTGCGGTCCCAGCTCGGCGAGGCACTCGATCGTCTGCCTCAGGTCAAGGGCGCCAGCGGCGATGTCCATATTTCCAATGACCTTGGCCGCGTGCTGAACGTCACTGACAAGCTGGCACAGGATCGCAAGGACGTGTACATCTCCAGCGAATTATTTGTGATGGCGGCGCTCGACGATCAGGGTGTCGTCGGCAAATTGCTGCGCGCGGCGGGCGCGTCCAGGGGTGCCGTTGAAGAGGCCGTCAACAAACTGCGCGGCGGCGAGCGCGTCGATGACCCGAACGCCGAGGAGCAGCGCCAGGCGCTGGAAAAATACACGATCGATATGACCGAGCGTGCCGAGCAGAGCAAGCTCGATCCGGTAGTCGGCCGCGATGACGAGATCCGCCGCACCATCCAGGTCTTGCAGCGCCGCACCAAGAACAATCCGGTGCTGATCGGCGAGCCCGGGGTCGGCAAGACCGCCATCGTTGAGGGACTCGCGCAACGTATCGTCAACGGCGAAGTGCCGGAAGGCCTGAAAGGCAAACGTCTGCTGTCGCTGGACCTCGGTGCGTTGATCGCCGGCGCCAAGTACCGCGGTGAATTCGAGGAACGGCTGAAGGCGGTGCTGACCGATCTGAAGAAACAGGAAGGCGGGGTGATCCTGTTTATTGATGAGCTGCACACGATGGTCGGTGCCGGCAAGGCCGAAGGCGCGATGGATGCCGGCAACATGCTCAAGCCGGCGCTGGCGCGCGGCGAGTTGCACTGCGTCGGCGCGACGACGCTGGATGAGTACCGCAAGTACATCGAAAAAGACGCGGCGCTGGAGCGGCGTTTTCAGAAGGTGCTCGTCGATGAGCCATCGGTCGAGGACACGATCGCGATCCTGCGCGGCCTGAAAGACAAATACGAGGTCCATCACGGCGTCGAGATCACCGATCCGGCGCTGGTTTCCGCCGCTGTCCTGTCGCACCGCTATATCACCGACCGGAATCTGCCGGACAAGGCGATCGATCTGGTCGACGAGGCGGCGAGTCGTATCCGTATCGAGATCGATTCCAAACCGGAGGCTATGGATCGTCTCGAGCGCCGCTTGATACAGCTCAAGATCGAACGCGAGGCGCTCATCAAGGAAACGGACGAGTCGTCGAAGAAGCGGCTGCAGAACCTCGAAAACGAGATTGCCGCCCTGCAACGCGAGTTTTCCGATCTCGAGGAAATCTGGAAGACGGAGAAGGCGATTGTCCAGGGCGCGCAGCAGATCAAGGAGGATCTGGACCGGGCCCGCATCGAGCTCGAAACCGCGCGTCGCGCCAGTGATCTCGCGCGCATGTCGGAACTGCAGTACGGTCGAATTCCCGAGCTTGAAAAACAACTTGAGGGCGCGTCGCGCGCCGATGTCAAGACGATGAAGCTGCTGCGCAATCGCGTGACCGAGGAGGAGATCGCCGAGATCGTGTCGAGCTGGACCGGCATACCGGTGACCAAGATGCTCGAGGGCGAGCGCGACAAGCTGTTGCGCATGGAAGAATTGCTGCATCAACAGATCGTCGGGCAGGAAGAGGCGGTGCGCGTCGTGGCGAACGCGATCCGCCGTTCGCGTGCCGGGCTGTCGAATCCGAACCGGCCGAACGGGTCATTCCTGTTTCTCGGGCCGACCGGCGTCGGCAAGACCGAGCTCTGCAAGGCGCTCGCGCAATTTTTGTTCGATACGCGCGACGCCATGGTGCGTATCGATATGTCGGAGTTCATGGAAAAACACTCGGTGTCGCGGCTGATCGGCGCGCCGCCCGGCTACGTCGGTTACGAGGAGGGCGGTTATCTGACCGAGGCGGTGCGTCGCAAACCGTATTCGGTAATTTTACTGGACGAGGTCGAGAAGGCGCATCCGGAGGTATTCAATATCCTGTTGCAGGTGCTCGATGACGGGCGCCTGACCGACGGTCACGGCCGGGTCGTGGATTTCCGCAATACGGTGATCGTAATGACGTCGAATCTGGGTTCGCACATCATTCAGGAAATGGCCGGAGAAGAGAACTATCCGGCGATGAAGGCGGCCGTGACGGAGATTGTTGCGCAGAACTTTCGGCCCGAGTTTATCAACCGTATCGATGACGTGGTGGTGTTCCATCCGCTGGGTCGTGAACATATCCGTTCGATCGCCACCATCCAGATCAGCGGGTTGCGCCAGCGCCTGCGCGACCGTGACATGGACATCCGGATCAGCGACGCGGCGCTCGACAGGATAGGCGAGGCGGGATTTGATCCGGTCTACGGCGCGCGACCGCTGCAGCGTGCCATCCAGCAGCTGCTGGAGAATCCGCTGGCCGAACGCATCCTGGCGGGTGAATTCGCTCCGGGCGATACGATAGAGGTAGAGCTGAGCGGGGAAGGTCTGCTGTTTGCCAAAGGTGCGCGCCGCGCGGCGTCCGCGGCCTGAAACGCGATTTGTCTGACAGGGTGTCGCGCGGGCGAGCGGACCGTCAGGCGTCAGCGGATCTGAACTGCAGCCCCATCTCGTATTTGCCCTGGTAGCTGCGTATCCAGCGTACCAGGCCGGCGAGTGGCATGGGGGATTGTCCTATCCCTTCCAGCCATAGCTCTTCGTTGACTTCATGCGGGCAGCCGACCACCATGCCGACGCCACCCTTGCTCATATTGGTGATGGTGCCGAAGTAGTGCATGCGATCCCTCTCGTCGCCGATGACGTCTTCGGCGTAATAGATGGTTTCGAGCGACAGGTCGACACGCGTATGTTGGCGCTGGTCATGCTCCATCGGAATCCCCCCTGCGAATTCGTATGGATCTGCCAGGATGCTAGCATGGCCCCCGGCGATTTGCACCGGCGGTGCCGGAAACTGACGGATTTCTTTACGCTAAAACGACAGCTCCAGGCCCGTCGTATAGTCGATATCCGCCTTGTCCATCGCCGAGGCTGCCGGAAACCAGATGGCCGGCAGCAGGCCGCGCAGCTGAAACCGCATCGGCCTACAGCGTTTGCCGCAAGACGAACGACAGGATGCCGTCGTTACGGAAATATTCCAGCTCGTTCGGTGTGTCGATGCGTGCGGTGACCTTGAACACCTTTTGCTCGCCGTTGGCGCTTTTCGCGGTCACGGTGATCATCTGTCCCGGCGTCAATGCGGCGAGGCCGGCGATATCGAACGTCTCATGCCCGGTCAGGCCGAGTGACGCGGCGTTTTCCCCGTCCCGGTATTGCAATGGCAGGATGCCCATGCCGATCAGATTGGAGCGGTGTATGCGCTCGTAGCTTTCGGCGATCGCGGCACGTATGCCGAGTAACTTGGGCCCTTTGGCAGCCCAGTCGCGCGATGAGCCGGTGCCATACTCCTTGCCGGCGAGCACGACCAGCGCTACTTTCTCCTGCTGGTACTTCATCGCGGCGTCGTAGATCGGCATCGGCGTCTTGTCCGGCAGATGGATCGTCATGCCGCCCTCGACGCCGGGCACCAGCTGGTTACGCAGCCGCACATTGGCGAACGTGCCGCGCACCATCACTTCATGATTGCCGCGCCGCGCGCCGTAGGAATTGAAATCCTTTTGTTCGACACCGAGGCCGAGCAGGTACCGGCCGGCCGGAGAGTCCTTGCCGATCGAGCCGGCGGGCGATATATGGTCCGTCGTAACCGAATCGCCGAGCAGCGCGAGGACCCGCGCATTGCTGATGTCCACCAGCGGTGCCGGTTTGGCGGTGAGCTTCGCGAAAAACGGCGGCTCCTTGATATAGGTCGATTTTTCGTCCCATTCATACAGCTCGCCGGTGGGGACCGGCAGGCTGTTCCACTTTTTGTCGCCCTTGAATATATCCCGGTAACTGCGTTCAAACTGCGCTGGCAGCACGGAGTGCTCGACGACGCTGTTGATTTCCTCGCGCGACGGCCAGATGTCTTTCAGGTAAACAAATTGCCCCGCCGAATCCGCGCCGAGCGGGTCTTTGGTCAGATCAATGTTGATGTTGCCGGCCAGCGCGTAGGCGACAACCAGCGGCGGCGAGCCCAGGTAGTTGGCGCGTACCCGCGCGTTGACCCGGCCCTCGAAATTACGGTTGCCGGACAGCACCGCCGCGACCGCGAGGCCGCCGCTCTCGATCGCGGCGCGGATGTGCGGCGGCAGCGGGCCGCTGTTACCGATGCAGGTCGTGCAGCCGTAGCCGACCAGGTGAAAGCGCAGCGCCTCCAGATACGGCATCAGGCCGGACGATATCAGGTAGTCGGTGACGACCAGTGAGCCGGGTGCCAGGCTGGTCTTGACCCACGGCTTGACCTGCAGCCCGCGTCTCACCGCGTTGCGTGCCAGCAGTGCGGCGGCGATCATGACCGACGGATTCGACGTGTTGGTGCAACTGGTAATCGCCGCGATGACGACCGAGCCGTGACACAGATTGTAGGCCACGCCATCGGGTTGGCGCACCGGGACGGTTTTACCGAGCTCTTTCAGCGCCTCGTCCGGATGGTTGGCGGCCAGTTCCGGGGCGTTCAGCGCGGGGCTGCCGCCTTCGCCCAGCCAGCTCTGTATCGCGGCGGGGTCCACGCCGGTGTTTTTGTCCTTGAACTGATCGGCGAGCATTTTGCGGAACGAGGTGCGTACCGACTGCAGCGGCACACGGTCCTGCGGCCGGCTGGGGCCGGCCATGCTGGGTACCACCTTGTTCATGTCGAAGGCAACGGTCTCGGAAAAGACCGGTTCCGGCTGGCTGGCCGTGTACCACAGGCCTTGTGTCTTGTAATACTGCTCGACCAGCGGGATGTACGCGTCGCGTCCGGTCAGGCGCAGGTAATCGATGGTCCGGTCATCGACCGGGAAGAGCCCCATCGTTGCGCCATATTCGGGCGCCATGTTGGCGATCGTTGCGCGATCGGCGAGCGACAGCGTGTCGAGGCCGGGGCCGAAAAACTCCACGAACTTGCCCACGACGCCATGCTTGCGCAGGCGTTCGGTGATCGACAGCACCAGATCGGTGGCGGTACATCCGGTCGGCAGCGCGCCGCTGAGTTTGAAACCGACGACTTTCGGTGTCAGCAGCGACGACGGCTGGCCGAGCAACGCCGCTTCCGCCTCGATACCACCGACGCCCCAGCCGAGCACGCCGAGGCCGTTGATCATGGTGCTGTGCGAATCCGTGCCGATCAGCGAATCCGGATAGGCCCAGGTCGCGCCGCCGCGCTCTGCGGTCATCACTACGCTGGCCAGATGTTCGAGATTGACCTGATGGACGATGCCACTGTCCGGCGGTACCACGCGGAAGTTGTTCAGCGCGTTCTGGCCCCAGCGCAGAAACTGATAACGCTCGCGGTTGCGTTCCATCTCCAGCGCGGCGTTCGCCTCGAATGCCGCGGCGTTGCCGTAACTGTCCACCTGCACCGAGTGGTCGATGACCAGATCGGCCGGGGTATACGGGTTGATGCGGCTTGGGTCGCCGCCGAGGCGCTTCAGCGCCGAGCGCATCGCCGCCAGATCGGCAACCGCCGGTACGCCGGTGAAGTCCTGCAACAGCACCCGTGACGGCATGAAAAATATCTCGCTGTCCGAATTGCCGTCCTTGCCCCAGTTCGCCAGCGCGCGGATATCGTCGGCGGTGACTGTCTCGCCGTCTTCATGGCGCAGCAGATTCTCGAGCAGGATGCGTATCGAGTACGGCAGACGCGCCAGCTCGGCGATGCCTAGTTCCTCCAGTACCCGCAGTGAGCGGTAACGGTATTGCTTGCCTGCGGCGGTGAGCGTTGCGGTTGTCTTGAAACTGTCCAAGGGTATCGTCCTGTCTTGTCTGGCCATGCCTGTGAAAAGGACCGGCAAGGATACCCAAGCCGTCTGAATAACTGAATGTTTTTACCATGAAACCGCCGGTGTGACTATCTCGACTGGCCGGTTGCCCGTCGTCGCCGGCGCGCCGTTACGGACGGTTATATCTTTTGCAGTACCCGGTCCATCACGCGGTACGGCAATACCCGGCGCAACACGGCCAGCAGCCAGGTCGGGACGGTTACGTAGTAACGCACGTGCGGGCGCGGGCTTTCCAGCGCGTGTATCACCTTGTTAAGCACCGCCTCCGGTGGCAGCGTGAACGGGACAGCCGCTCCCGCCGTCGCGAGACGCTGTTCCAGCGCGCGATACTGTTCACGGTGCGGACTCGTCTCCGGTCGTATCCACCGTCGGTACGCGGCGTGCGAGTTTTCCCGGAAACGGCTCAGTATCGGGCCCGGTTCGATCAGCGACACGTGTATGCCGGTATTCCGCAGTTCGAGGCGCAAGGTATCCGACAGTGCTTCGAGTGCAAACTTGGTCGCCGTATAGGCGCCGCGGTAGCGCAGCGCTACCAGTCCAAGCACCGAGCTGTTCTGGATGATGCGGCCGTGACCTTGTCTGCGCATCACCGGAATGACTCGGTTGGTGAGTTCGATGGTGCCGAACAGGTTGGTTTCGAATTGCGCGCGCAGCGCGTCGCGGCTTAAGTCCTCCACCGCGCCGGGTTGTCCATACGCGCCGTTATTGAACAGTGCATCGAGCGTACCGCCGGTTTTGTCCAATACCTGGTCAACCGCGGCGTTGATCGATGTCGGATCGTCCAGGTCGAGTGCCAGCGCGTCCAGCCCGAGTTGCCGAAGTCGCGCGAGGTCTTCGGCTTTGCGGGCAGTGGCGAATACATGGTAACCGCGCGCCGCCAGTCCAGTGGCAACGCACAGGCCGATGCCGCTGGAGCAGCCCGTGATCAAAACAGACTTTTTCATGGACAGGTTCCCGCCGGAGCTGGTTGCCGACGGGTCATGGTAACCTGCGGGTGATCGACGGTCAGTACTTTACCGTTATTGTGAACGGTGGCAGGGATGTCGTTTTCTTGCCATCGGTCACCGAAATAATGATGTTTCGGTAAACGCCGACGTCGGAACTGTTCGGTCGCTTGATCCAGCCCACCGGCGTCATGATTCGCATGCCGCGCAGCTCACCGGTGGCGCGGTTGAATTGGGCCCACGGCGGCAGGTTCTGGATGCTGAAGTCCAGCAGGTCGTATTCGTCATCGCGGGCGTACGGTATAAACAGGTAGACCGAGTCAACGATTGCTATCGCCGGTGGCGTGCCGGTGATGGTCGGCGCGCTGTTCGCAGTGGCAGTCGCTGGCGCTGGTGTAGGTGCCGGCGCGGGTGCGGGTGCGGGTGCGGGTGTAGGTGCCGGCGCGGTCACTACCGGCGCTGTCGCCGGCGGAGGCGTCACGGTGGGCTCGGCACCGGGGTTGTAGACCTCGACGCTGAACGGCGGTAGCGACCGCGTGGTATGGCCGTCACTGACGGTAATCACGATGCCACTGTAAAAGCCGATGTCATAACTCGCCGGGCGCCCGCGCAAGCTGCGTAATTCGGCGGTGACGCTATCGAATTCCGCCCAGGCGGGTCGATTGGTGATGTCGTAATACAGATAGTCGCCGTCCGCGTCGGTGGTCACTGGACGAAAAGAGTAGCTGTCGCCATAGGCGATACGCGCGAGTGGCAGTCCACTGATTCCGGGCGGCGTATTACTGCTGCCGATGGGAATTGTCGGTGCCGGTGGGGGAACAGGTACAGGCACAGGTGCAGGAGCTGGCGTCGGCACAGGTGCGGGAGCAGGCGTCGGCACGGGCGCCGGAGCAGGCGCGGGAACAGGTGCTGGCTTGGGAGCAGGCGCGTCGGTGACGGTGGCGTTATAGACCACCGCTGCGCTGGGACTGGAAAGCGCCAGATCACTTAATCGCAGCGCGCGGACGTAACAACGCACGGTATCGCCGGCGGTGACCGGTATGAAAAACGATGCGGTCGTTTCGGTGGCGGCTACCGAGGTGATTTCGCGGGCCGCCGCGCCATTGACGCCGCAATAAGCGACGATATTGTGGCCAAACGGCTGGCCGTAATTATTCCATTTCAACGTGAGGTCGGCCGCTTCCACCCCCATGCTGAGCATGCAGGCGGCGGCGATACTGATTCTTTTCATTGTAATCAGCCCGGTCGCATCGCGCACGAGCGCAACGCAAAACGTCAAGAAACAAAAGGCCCGCTCCCCGTGAACGGAAATATTCTTGTCGCGTTTTCAGATTCAGCCTGGAATTGCTGTAGCAACAGCAATCAGTGCTGATTTAGCGTCCTGGCTAAACGAAACAACCAAATTCGTTAAAGAGACGGAATTGGTAGTCGGGTCCTGCAGAAAACGGGCGGGAGTATAACCTGATATTACATGTATTGGAATACGGCAGATCGCGATGCTCGCGCTATGGCGCGATTCGGCAGCAAACGTTTTGTATTCACACGGTTGTTCAGCATTAAATCCGCGTCAGCCGTAGTGACTCTCGTCGAACTGTGCCTGTATGCGTTCGACCTCTGCGCGATTGCTGACCAGCGCATTGACGCAGTCGGCGTCCAGTCTGGTGCCGGCCAGCGAATCGAGCATGCGGAACGCGTCGTCGTTGCTCCAGCGTTCCTTGTAGGGGCGCTTGCTCGTCAAGGCGTCGAACACGTCGGCGACGGCAACGATGCGCGCTTCGATCGGAATCTGCTGTCCCGTCAGGCCATGCGGATAGCCGCTGCCGTCCATGGTCTCGTGATGCAGTTCAGCAATATTGCGTAGCACGTTCATGTGCTGCGCCGAGCCGAGACCGAAGTCGGCAAGTATGGTGTCGATGATTTCGCGGCCCTTGTATGCATGGGTTTTCATCGTCACCCATTCCTCGTCGCTGAGCGGGGCGGGTTTCTGCAGAATGCGATCGGGCACACCGATCTTGCCGATGTCGTGCAACGGCGAGAAACGGAAAATCCGCTCGATGAATTCGTCGTCAAAGCCGTGTTTATCGGCGATCTCCCGGGCGATCAGGCGCGCGAAACGTGACATCCGGTCCAGGTGAGAGCCGGTTTCCATGTCGCGGAAGTTGGTCATGTCGCGTGCCGCCTTGATCGTCGACAACAGCGTTCGTACCGAATTGAGATCATTGATGACGACCAGCATGATCAGGTGCCCGAACAGGTCGAGGTGGTAGAGCAACTCCGGCTTCATGACATCTTTTTCAAACGAATTGAAAAAGATGAAGCCGAACAGTTCGTTTTCCTGAAACATCGGCATCGTATAGCTGGAGCCGTAGCCGGTTTGGGCTATGCGTCGCGTGTGTTCCTGGCTGCCGTCGGCGAACACCGACATATCGTTAACCACGCGCGACCGCCGCGTGCTGACGATCTCCTGCAACGAGTGAGATTCGGACAGCTTCGCCTGGTAATGCGACAGCGGTGCGGTGTCGCCGCTGCTGTGAATAAAGGTCTTGATCAGATCCGTCTTGGGGTCGTAAACGGCGACCGCGATCCTCGCGATGCAGTCGTGCAGATGCTTGAGAACGCCATGGACGCTTTGCAGTTTCTCGGAAAGCGATTTCTTGTTGTTTAGCTCGCTCAGTGCGTCGTTATGCTGATACATAGGAACTCTCGCTGCGGTGCCATCATTAAACATCTCCTCCCCGTAACACACAACATATTGGTATTGTGCGGCGGGCTGTTCATGCCAGCAACACCGCGACGATGCCCGTCAAAAATATGCCGTCGAATGTGCCCGCCCCGCCAATCGATGCAACAGGTGCGCCAATCGTGCGGATATCGCGCCAGCGCAGAATGTCGGCGCCGAGCAGCACGCCGAGCGTCCCGCCGATGTAGGCGAGCGGTGCACTGTAATCCGGTGCGATCAGCGTGGCGACCGCGGCCGCGACCAGCGGCGCGACAAATATCGGGATGCCGATACCGACGCCCGGTATCGGGCGCGCGGCCACATAGCAGATCAATGCCACCAGCAGCGTGGCGTAGATTACCGTGTCGAGCGTGACGGGATGGTGTTGTATCAGATAGAGCGAGAACGTCAGCGGAATCAGGCAGCCCCCGACATTGACAGCGATCAGCGTTCTGCCGGTGAACGGCCGTGCCGTCTGGCGCAGCAGGCCGCGCAGTTGCCTGGGTATCAATTCGTCCGGTGGGCGCGTTGCAGCGATGCTGAACAGTGGCAGGTTGATCGAGCTGCCCAGCAATGAACTGAACAGCAGCAAAAACGCCGAGGCCTGCGACAGGCCGAGTTTCTCGAAGGCAATGGTGAGCAGCCCGATCTGTACCAATGCCAGCAGGAATCCAAGCGCGGCCAAAAACAGCAGCAGTTGTATCGGAGAGTATGGCGAAGGCATGGGCGATCCGGTCGATCTCGGTGGTGATAGCGATCAGCACTGCTGCATGGTTCGAGTGACCGGGCGCGGAAATGTTCCGTGAGATGGCTGTCGCTCAGGCCAGTGCAGGCGGCGCGTGCTCCCGTTCCTCGCGTTGCAATGCCCACATGTTGGCGTAGCTGCCGGCGGCGGCCAGCAGCGTGCGATGTGTGCCGCGTTCGACGATGCGGCCGTGTTCCATCACCAGGATCTCGTCGGCGTCGACGACCGTGGACAGCCGGTGAGCGATGACCAGCGTCGTGTGGTTCTGCGCCACTTCGGCGAGCGCCGCCTGTATCGCCTGTTCGGATTTGGAATCCAGCGCCGAGGTCGCCTCGTCAAAAATAAGTATCCGGGGATTCTTCAAGATCGTGCGCGCGATCGCGATGCGTTGTTTTTCGCCACCCGACAGTTTCAGGCCGCGTTCGCCGACCTGGCTGTCGTAGCCATCCGGCAGCGATTCAATGAACGTATGAATATGCGCATGCTGCGCCGCACGGACAATCTCGTCACGGTTTGCGCCCGGTCGCGCGTAGGCGATGTTGTAATAGATCGAGTCGTTGAACAGTACCGTATCTTGCGGCACGATGCCGATCGCGGCGCGCAGGCTGGCCTGGGTCACATCGCGAAGATCCTGGCCGTTGATCGTGATAGCGCCGCCGCTGACATCGTAAAAGCGGAACAACAACCGCGCCAGCGTCGATTTGCCGCCGCCGCTGGGGCCGACGACCGCCACCTTATGCCCCGGCGGAACCTCGAAGGCGACGTCGAACAGGATCTGCCGGTTGGCCGCGTAGCTGAAGCTGACACCGTCGAAGCGCACGTGCCCGTCGCCAACCACCAGCGGCGGCGCCTCCGGTTTGTCCTTGATATCGATCGGCTGATTCATCAGGCTGAACATCTTTTCCATGTCCGCCAGCGAATGCTTGATCTCGCGATAGACGAAGCCGAGAAAGTTCATCGGGATGAACAGTTGCAGCAAGTAGGCATTGATCAACACCAGGTCGCCCATCGTCAGCGTGCCGTCGACGACACCCTGACTGGCAAGATAGAGCAGAGCGGTAATACCGACGGCGATCACCGTTCCCTGGCCGATATTCAACAGCGCGAGCGACGTCTGGTTCTTGACCGCCGCCGTTTCCCACTCGCGCAGATTGTTATCGTAGCGCGTCGCCTCGTACTCCTCGTTACCGAAATACTTCACGGTTTCGTAATTCAGCAGACCGTCGATCGCCTTGGTATTCGCCCTGGAATCGAGGTCGTTCATCGTGCGCCGGAACTTCATGCGCCACTCCGTCACTGCCAGCGTGAACGCGATGTAGATGGCAATGGTCACGAACGTGATGATCGCGAACGACGGCGCGTAAACGACCAATAGTATGGTGGCGATCAGGCCGATCTCGACCAGCGTCGGCACGATGTTGAACAACATGAAATTGAGTAAAAAGCTGATGCCGCGACTGCCGCGCTCGATATCGCGCGAGATACCGCCGGTACGCCGGTCGAGATGGAAGCTGAGCGCCAGTTCGTGAAGATGCCGAAAGACCTTCAGTGCAATGCGCCGGATCGAATGCTGTGTTACCCTCGCGAAAATTGCGTCGCGCAATTCATTGAACAGCGCGGTCGTCAGGCGCAGCGCACCGTAACCCGCCACCAATGCCAAAGGCACGACGAGTACCGCGTTTTGGGTCGCGTCCAGCGCATCGACGATCCCCTTCAGCAGCAGTGGTACGCCGACATTGGCGAGCTTGGCAATCACCAGGCACGTCACGGCCAGAGTCACGCGGCTGCGGTGTTCCCAGAGAAAGGGCAGTACGGTTCGTATCGCCGACCAGTCGCCGGTTTTTCTGGTGCTCATCCGGACGAAGCTACCAGAGTGGCGGACAGCGGCGCAAACACGGCGGGTACCGCCGGGCACAACGCCACTGCGACAGCGGGTGGCGTGGTACCATGGCGGACTTGGAATCGCCGCTGGCGGCCCTCATGAATGACGCGTTTCTATCAGGTTGAATAGTTTTCGGGAGTAACGTTGTGCCTATATACGAATACGAATGTGTGGAATGCGGCCATTGCCTCGAGGTCATCCAGAAAATCAGCGATGCGCCGCTGGCGGATTGTCCTGACTGCGGCGGTCAAGGCAAGCTGAAAAAACTGGTGTCGGCGGCAGGCTTTCGGCTGAAGGGCACCGGCTGGTACGAAACCGATTTCAAGAATCGCGGCAAGAAACCCGCGGAGAAGACCGCGACGGACAAAACGGAAAACAAGGCCGACAAGGCCTCGACCGATGCCGCTTCAGGGCCGGGCGAAAAGAAGGCCGTCGACGCCGGGAAGACTGTTGATGCCAAGAAGACCGGCGATGCTGCTTCATAAAGGTTCGCGGCCAACGATCAGGTGTGAATCATGATGCGACGTTATTTGATTGCCGGTCTGCTGGTGTGGGTGCCACTGGGGGTGACGCTGCTGGTGCTCAACGTGCTGGTCAACCTGATGGACCGCAGCCTGTTGCTGTTGCCGGCGGCGCTGCGTCCCGACACGCTACTGGGTTTCCACATCCCCGGACTGGGCATCGTGTTGACAGTGGTGGTGGTGGTGCTGACCGGCATGATCGTCGCCAACTTCTTTGGCCGCCGGCTGGTGTCCGCCTGGGAGGCGGTGCTGGCGCGTATCCCGCTGGTGCGCAGTATATATAACGCCGTCAAACAGGTCGTCGAAACGCTGCTGAGTTCGAACGGCAAGTCGTTTCGCAAGGCGCTATTGATACAGTACCCGCGCAACGGTATCTGGACGATCGGGTTCCAGACCGGCGAGACCGCGTCCGAGGTGAAAGCCAAGACCGGTTATGACCTGATCAATATCTTCGTGCCGACCACGCCCAATCCGACCTCCGGCTTCGTTATCCTGGTGCCGCGCCAGGACGTCGTGGAACTGGACATGAGCGTCGATGACGCGTTGAAGATGATAATTTCCATGGGGGTCGTCACGCCGCGCGAGAATAACGCGGTGGCGGGGCGCAAACCGGCCGGTCCGGCCGGCGGAGTTGCGCGCGGCGCGCCCGGCCCGTAACATTCCGGCCTTTGCCGGACCGGCGGTTCGGATGATTGCTTTCTGTTTTCAGGACTCTCCATTATGCGTAGCCACTATTGCGGGCAACTGAACGAGACACAGGTAGACAGCCAGGTCGAACTGTGCGGCTGGGTACACCGCCGCCGCGACCATGGTGGCGTGATTTTCATCGACCTGCGCGATCGCGAGGGCATCGTGCAGCTGGTGTTCGATCCCGATGCCCCGGAGAGCTTTCAGACCGCCGAGCAGGTGCGCAGCGAATACGTGCTGCGTGTGTCGGGCCGCGTCCGGCGCCGGCCGGCCGGGACGGTGAATGCCGATCTGGCCACCGGCCGGATCGAGGTGCTCGGCATCCGGCTGGCGATACTTGCCCGCTCGGAACCGCTGCCGTTCCAGATTGACGAAGAAGTCGAGGCCAGCGAGGAGGTGCGCCTGCGTTACCGTTATCTCGATCTGCGCCGCCCCGACATGTTCCGGCGCATGAAGCTGCGTGTCGATGTCACGCGCATGCTGCGCAACTATCTCGACGCACAGGGCTTTCTCGATATTGAAACGCCGTTTCTGACCCGGGCGACACCGGAAGGCGCGCGCGATTATCTGGTGCCGAGCCGTACCCATCCGGGTTCGTTCTTCGCGCTGCCGCAGTCACCGCAGTTGTTCAAGCAGTTGTTGATGATGTCGGGTATGGATCGCTATTACCAGATTGTGCGCTGTTTCCGCGACGAGGATCTGCGCGCCGATCGCCAGCCGGAATTTACCCAGGTCGACATTGAGGCGTCGTTCATCGACGAGGAACAGAT
This sequence comes from Gammaproteobacteria bacterium, assembly GCA_006218035.1. GTDB lineage: Bacteria > Pseudomonadota > Gammaproteobacteria > VBWC01 > VBWC01 > VBWC01. Next base: position 21,765 of record VBWC01000010.1, on the reverse strand, counting down.
CATGGCGCTGATGGAGGCGATGATCCGCGAGTTGTTCGCCAAGGTACTGGAAGAGGCGCTGCCTGCGCCGTTCCCGCGGATATCGCACAAGGAGGCGCTGGCGCGTTACGGCATCGACCGTCCGGACCTGCGCATCCCGCTGGAACTGGTCGAGGTCAGTGACTTGATGCAGGACGTCGAGTTCAAGGTATTCGCCGGACCGGCGCGCGATGTCGCCGGCCGTGTCGCGGCGTTGCGCGTGCCCAGCGGCGGCGAGCTGACGCGCGGCCAGATTGATGACTACACGAAATTCGTCGGCATCTACGGCGCCAGGGGTCTGGCCTATATCAAGGTTAACCAGATTGATAAAGGCCGCGACGGCTTGCAGTCGCCGATCCTGAAATTCCTGCCGGATGACACGATCAACACCTTGCTGAAACGTACCGGCGCGCAGGACGGTGATCTGATTTTCTTCGGCGCCGACAAGGCCAGGATCGTCAACGAGGCGCTCGGCGCGTTGCGCGTCAAGCTCGGGCATGACCTGGGCCTGGTCGAGCGCGGCTGGCGGCCGGTGTGGGTGACCGACTTCCCGATGTTCGAGTGGGACGAGAAGAGCGCGGGCTGGTCGTCGCTGCATCATCCGTTCACGGCGCCGGCCATCGACGATATCGCGCAGCTGGAGGCCAACCCCGGCGATGCGCTGTCGCGCGCCTACGACATGGTGCTCAACGGCATCGAGATCGGCGGCGGCTCGATTCGGAATCATCGCTCCGACGTGCAGGCGGGGATATTCCGGCTGCTCGGCATCGGCGATAACGAGGCCGCGGAGAAATTCGGTTTTCTGCTTGAGGCGCTCAAGTACGGCTGCCCGCCGCACGGCGGCATCGCGTTCGGGCTCGACCGGCTGGTGATGCTGATGAGCGGTTCGGCGTCGATCCGCGATGTCATCGCGTTTCCGAAGACCCAGTCGGCCGCCTGTCCGCTAACGGCTGCACCGGCGGCAGTCGACGCGAAGCAGTTGCGCGAACTCGGCATCCGTCTGGCCCAGCCACCGGCGACCGGCGCATAGCGCGGCAAGTCCACCGTTTTGTGTCGGTTTTTCAGCCGGCGGTTTCGGCGTATAGTCGTTTGACCATGAACCAACACGTAACAAATCAGTCTGATTCCACGACTGTGTATTGACCCGTTATCAGGCGATCGGAGCAGCGATGGCGGCAGCCGCACAAGTGATCGAGGAACTGACCGCGTTGCCGGACGACGCGATCGCCGAACGCATCCGCGCGGCCAAGCGGGCGCTCGGCGAGCGGCTGGTGGTCCTCGCCCATCATTATCAGCGCAACGAGGTCTACCGGCATGCCGATTTCACCGGTGACTCGCTGAAGCTGTCCAGACTGGCGGCCGGTACCGAGGCCGGGTACATCATGTTTTGCGGTGTGCACTTCATGGCCGAGGTCGCAGACATCCTGACGCGCCCCGACCAGATCGTGATGATTCCCGATCTGGCAGCCGGCTGTTCGATGGCGGATATGGCCAATCTCGCCAACGTCGAGCGCGCGTGGCGCGAACTGGGCGAGGTCATCGACGTCGAGGCACAGGTGACGCCGGCCACCTATATCAATTCAGCGGCGGACCTGAAGGCCTTTTGCGGCAGCCACGGCGGTATCGTCTGTACGTCGACGAACGCGCGCAAGGTGCTCGACTGGAGCTTCGCGCAGCGCCCCAAGGTGTTGTTCTTTCCCGACCAGCATCTCGGTCGCAACACCGGCTACCGCATGGGCATCCCGCTTGAGCAGATGGTCGTCTGGGACTACACGCAGCCACGCGGCGGCCTGACGCCGGAGCAGATCCGCAATGCGCGCATGATTCTGTGGAAAGGGCATTGTTCGGTGCACCAGATGTTCCGGCCGGAGCAAATCGACGAGTTTCTGGCGAAGTACCCCGACGCGCGGGTCATCTCGCATCCCGAGGCCTCGTTCGAGGTCTGCGAGAAATCGCATTACGTCGGCTCCACCGAATACATCATCAACACCATCGCGGATTCCGCGCCGGGCACGCGCTGGCTGGTCGGCACCGAGTTGAACCTGGTTAACCGCCTGCACGAGCAGTTCAAGGGGGAGGGCAAGGCGGTGCACTTCATGGCGACGACCATCAGCATGTGTTCGACCATGTTCAGAATCAACCCGCCGCAGTTGCTGCGGGCGCTGGAGAATCTGGTCGCTGGCCATGTCGTCAACCGGGTGCGCGTCGCCGCACACGAGGCGCAACCGGCACGACTCGCGCTCGAACGGATGTTTGCGGTCAGCTAAGCCCCTGCTGAATACCTGCGCGCCTTTGATTGGCTCCGTCATTCCGGCCGCGGCCCGCGAGCCGGCATCCGGATTCGCGGCATGACTTTCTGGATTCCCGCGTACGCGGCAACGACAACCCGGCAATAGATCAGATGTTCGCGAATTCTTTCCTGGGGCGGAGCCCGGGCGACGATGGTTAACAGGCCGGGATTATCCTCGTCAGTCGCACCGCGATGGCCCGCCATCATTCTGGTCCACGGCCTCTGGATGAGCGGTCATGAAATGGCCTGGCTGGCGCGGCACCTGAAAAAACGCGGCTTCGCTGTACACCGGTTTCCGTATCATTCCCGGCAGGCGTCCATCGCCGATCATGCCGCGCAACTGCGCCAGTTCGCATCGGCCCTGCCCAACGACACCGTGCATTATGTTGCGCACAGTCTTGGCGGGCGCGTCGTATGGCAGCTACTCAATGAGTATCCGAACCGAAAACCCGGTCGCGTGGTCGCCCTCGGCACGCCGTTTCTTGGCAGTCGCGTCGCTGGTGTGCTGGCCGGATCAGGCTGGGGGCGCTGGCTGCTCGGGCCGGGTGGAATCGACGGGTTGCTGGCGCCGGTTCGTGTCGGCGAGAAGCCGCCCGAGATCGGCGTCATCGCCGGCATTTCCCCGTACGGGGCCGGCCGGTTGTTGTGCCGGTTTGACGAGCCGAGCGATGGTACGGTCGCCGTCGCCGAAACCCGGCTGCCCGGCGCCACGGCGCACCTGACCATCAGGACCACCCATACCGGCCTGTTGTTGTCGCCGGCGGTCGCGCGTAACGTCAGCGGCTTTCTTGCCACCGGCCATTTTCCGGACGCACCGGCGGGCGTTTAAACGGACGGGGCCGCAGTGATAGACTTGCGCCGGTTTTCAACGCGAAGAGCAGGACCATGGCAGGGCACAGCAAGTGGGCGAACATCCAGCACCGCAAAAAGGCCCAGGATTCGAAGCGCGGCAAGATCTTTACCCGGCTGATCCGTGAAGTGACCATCGCCGCGCGCCATGGCGGCGCTGACCCGTCGGCAAACCCGCGCCTGCGGCTCGCCATCGACAAGGCACTGGCCGCGAATATGGCCAAGGATACGCTGGAACGTGCGGTGCGGCGCGGCGCCGGCGCAGATGAGGCCGATGCGCTGGAAGAGATCCGTTACGAAGGCTACGGGCCCGGCGGCGCGGCCGTGATCGTCGATTGCATGACCGACAACCGCAACCGCACGGTGGCCGAGGTGCGCCATGCGTTTACCAAGTGTGGTGGTAATCTCGGTACCAGCGGCTCGGTCGCTTTTTTGTTCACCGAGACCGGCGTGATCGGTTTTCCCGCCGGCATCGCTGAGGATGCCGTGATGGAGGCGGCGCTGGAAGCGGGCGCCGATGATGTTGTGGCCCACGCAGACGGTTCGATCGACGTGCTGACATCGCCGGAACAGTTTGCGCACGTGCGGGACGCGATGACTGCGGCCGGGCTTACGCCGGAAGTCGCCGAGGTGACAATGCGCGCGACTACCGATGCGGCGCTGGATACCGAAGACGGCATCAAGATGGTCAAGCTGCTCGAAATGCTCGAAGAAGACGATGACGTGCAAAACGTCTATTCGAATGCGGATATCCCCGACGACGTGCTGGCAGCGATTGCATAAGGCGGACTTTCGCGTAATGATGGTCGCCGGTATCCGGCCCCGTGCGCGCGAGGATATTTCCGGGTTTATTCAGAGTCCGATCGAGACGGGCGGCAAAGGCAACCAGACGTGAAGAAGCAATCGTGACGCGCATTCTTGGCATCGATCCGGGCTCGCGCATTACCGGCTTCGGCATCATCGAAACGCGGGGGCATACCTCGTTGTACGTCACCAGCGGTTGTATCCGTGTCCCGCCCGGCGATATACCGTCGCGCCTGAAGGTGATCTTCAGCGAGGTCACGGACCTGATCGCGGCCCACCAGCCGGACGAGATTGCCATCGAAACGGTGTTTATGAATCGCAATGTCGATTCGGCGCTGAAGCTCGGGCAGGCCCAGGGCGCGGCGATTTGTGCGGCGGTGATGCAATCGCTGCCGGTGGCCGAATATACGCCGGCGCAGATCAAGCAGGGGATCGCCGGCAAGGGCAACGCCGAGAAACATCAGGTGCTGCATATGGTCAAGGCGTTGCTGGCACTGCAGGGAGAGCCGCAGGCGGACGCGGCCGACGCGCTGGCCGTGGCGCTGTGTCACAGTCATCTCAGGCATTCCGGCTATCGGCGCGCAGTGGCCGGCGCGGCGCAGGGACGCTGGTCATGATCGGCCGCTTGCGCGGTACGCTGTTGGCCAAGCAGGCGCCGTCGCTGGTGCTGGATGTCAACGGTGTTGGTTACGAGGTCGACGCGCCGATGACGACGTTCTACAACCTGCCGCCGGTCGGCAAGGAAATCACGTTATATACGCACCTCGTCGTACGCGACGACGCGCACCTGCTGTACGGTTTCGCCAGCGAGCGCGAGCGGCGCTTGTTCCGCCAGTTGATCAAGGTCAGCGGCGTCGGTGCCAAGCTGGCACTGACGATACTGTCCGGCGTGGCCGCCGACGTGTTCGTTAGCTGCGTGCTCAACAAGGATACCGCGACGTTGACGTGTCTGCCCGGCGTCGGCAAAAAGACCGCCGAGCGGCTGGTGGTGGAGATGCGCGACCGCCTTGAGGACTGGGAAGCGGAACCGGGCGCAAGCGGTGCCGGAATGTCCGGTGTCGCGGCGGATGTCACGCCGCTGGGTGACGCGGTCAGCGCGCTGGTCGCGCTCGGTTACAAACCCAATGAGGCGAGCCGCATGGTGCGCGTGGTCGACGCCCGCGGGCTGTCGAGCGAGGAGATCATCCGGCGGGCGTTACAGTCCGCGGTGAAATAGCTGATGCATGAAAGATATGAATGATGTTCTGAACTGTGCATCCGGAGCGCCGGCATGATCGAGACCGATCGGCTGGTGGCGCCCGTCAGCGTGGCACACGAAGAAATACTGGATCACTCGATCCGCCCGGCGCGCCTGGCGGATTACATCGGCCAGGCGGCGATGCGCGCGCAGATGGAAATTTTCATCCAGGCGGCGAAGCAGCGCGGCGAAGCGCTGGATCACACCTTGATATTCGGCCCGCCGGGACTGGGCAAGACGACGCTGGCGCATATCATCGCCAACGAGTTAGGCAGCAACATCCGCCATACCTCGGGGCCGGTGCTGGAGCGCGCCGGCGATGTCGCGGCGCTGCTGACCAATCTCGAGCCGCGCGACGTGTTGTTTGTCGATGAGATCCATCGCCTGAGCCCGGTGATCGAGGAGGTGCTGTACCCGGCGATGGAGGATTTTCAGCTCGATATCATGATCGGCGAGGGGCCGGCGGCGCGCTCGATCAAGCTCGATCTGCCGCCGTTCACACTGGTCGGCGCGACCACGCGTGCCGGACTGCTGACGTCGCCGCTGCGCGACCGGTTCGGCATCGTACAGCGCCTTGAGTTCTACAGTGTCGATGAGCTGGTCCATATCGTCGAACGATCGGCGACAATTTTCGGTATTGTCGCCGATCGCCACGGCGCAACCGAGATCGCGCGCCGCTCGCGCGGCACGCCGCGTATTGCCAACCGCCTGTTGCGCCGCGTGCGCGACTACGCCGAGGTCAAGGGCGACGGACATATCACCGGCCTGTTGGCAGTCGCCGCGCTCGATATGCTCGACGTGGATCAGAACGGGTTTGATGCCATGGACCGCAAGCTGCTGCTGGCCATCATCGAGAAGTTCGACGGCGGTCCGGTGGGTGTTGACAGCCTGTCGGCGGCGATAGGCGAGGAGCGCACCACGATTGAGGATGTGCTGGAACCGTTTCTGATCCAGCAGGGGTTTCTGATGCGCACCTTGCGCGGGCGCATGGCGACGCGCAACGCCTATCTGCATTTCGGACTGGCCGCGCCGCGGCGTGACGACCAGTCGGCGCAACTGATGAACCTGTTCAGCGAATCCGCGCCGGGGAATGACTAGCAGGTGCCGGGGTGAGTGAATTTAGCTGGCCGGTCAGGGTCTATTACGAGGATACGGACAGTGGTGGCGTGGTGTATTACGCCAATTACCTCAGATTCATGGAGCGTGCCCGTACCGAATGGCTGCGCAGTTTTGGCGTCGAACAGGATAAACTGCTCAGCCAGGACGGGATCATCTTCGCGGTGCGATCCGCCAAGGTCGAATTTTTCCGGCCTGGAAGATTCAATGACCGGTTGACCGTGGTGTCGACGATCGCCTCGCGCGGCCGGGCGAGCCTGGTGTTTGCACAAAAAGTCGTGCGCGATGATGACAACCGGGAAACTTTATGCGTCGCGGAGGTCAAAGTGGCGTGTGTCAATGCGGCCACGATGAAACCGCAGGCGATTCCGCCCAAATTAATTACGGAGATATTCGGTGACCGCTGACCTATCGCTTTTCCATCTGATTGCCAACGCGAGTTTTGTGGTGCAGCTTGTCATGCTGCTGTTGCTGGTCATTTCGATCATCTCGTGGACGATCATATTCCGCAAATGGCGGGTGACCCGCGATGCCCATGGTGCCGCCGACGATTTCGAGGCGAGTTTCTGGTCAGGCGGCGATCTCAATACGCTGTACAAGAAGCTGGCGTCGCGCGACGAGAAGCCGAGCGGCATGGACGCGATCTTTGAATCCGGTTTCCGGGAGTTTGTCCGCCTGCGCAAGCAGCCGGGCATCGATCCGAAGGCGATACTCGAGGGCGCGCAACGCGGCATGCGTGTGGCGCGGGGCCGCGAGATCGAGGCGCTGGAAGCGCATCTGTCGTTTCTCGCCACGGTCGGTTCGACCAGCCCGTATGTCGGCCTGTTCGGTACCGTCTGGGGTATCATGAACTCGTTCCGTTCACTCGGTAACGTGCACCAGGCGACGCTCGCGCTGGTGGCCCCCGGTATCGCCGAGGCGCTGATCGCGACGGCGATGGGTCTGTTCGCGGCGATACCGGCGGTGATTGCCTACAACCGCTACAACGATGACGTGGTGCGGCTGGAGAATCGTTACGAGGCGTTTGTCGAGGAGTTTTCCAGCATCCTGCAGCGTCAGGCGCATGTCGTCGTCCCGCAGGGCGAGGCCCGCACGGCCTGATTATTCATCCGAGGAATTATCGTGCCCCAACAACGCACAAAACGCCCGATGTCGGACATCAACGTCGTACCGTATATCGACGTGATGCTGGTGTTACTGGTAATTTTTATGATCACCGCACCGCTGTTGCAGCAGGGTGTCGATGTCGACCTGCCGCAGGCGACCGCGGCGCCGGTTGACCGTAAGGATAAAGATCCACTGGTGGTGACGGTCGACAAGAACGGCCAGTTTTTCCTCAGTGTCGGTGATGGCCAGGAAGAAGGCATCGATCACGAGACGTTGGTTGACCGGGTCGCCATCGTGTTGCGTCTTCAGCCCGGTACGCCGGTGCTGGTGCGCGGCGACAAGGACGTTGCCTACGGTTCGGTGGTGACCGCGATGGCGTTGCTGCAACGGGCCGGTGCGCCCAGCGTCGGCCTGATGACCGAGCCGCCGCCTGCGAAGAGCAAGTAATCCGGCCCGATGCAACCGCCTTATCGCGACAATGCGCGACCGTTTCTGTACGCCGTTCTGAGCCATGTGGCGCTCGCGATCATCGCCGTTGTCAGCCTGAGCCTGCCCTCCAGGCCACCGCCGGCAGCGCCTGCCGACGTGATCCAGGCCGTTGTCGTCGACGAGGCCAAGCTCAGCACCGAGGTTGAGAAACGGGTCAAGGCCGACGAGCAGAAACGCGAGCGGGACGAGGCGCGCCGGATCGAGGAGGAGCGCAAGGTGCAGGAGGCGCAGCAGGCGCACGAGAGTGAGGAGCAGCGCCTCGCCGAGACCCGGCAGCAGCAGATCGAGGAGCAGCAAAAGCTGAAACTCGCCGAACAAAAACGCCAGGAAGATATTAAACAGCAGGCCGATCTGCAAAAGAAGCGCGCGGCCGATGACGCCGCGCTGAAGAAGAAACAGGCGGAGGCTGAAACAAAGCGCGCCGCGGAAGAGATCGCGCGCAAGAAAAATCAGGCGGAAATCGACAAGAAACGCGCCGCTGAAGACGCCGAGCGCAAGAAGAAGCAGGCGGAAATCGACAAGAAGCGCAAGGCCGAGGAGGAGAAACGCCGGCAGGAGGCAGAGAGCGCATTGCAGGAGCAGCTGACATCCGAGCAACAGTCGTTGGATGCGGAACGTAACCGGCGGTTGAGTTCGCTGCGCGGGCAGTATGAGCGCGCGATTGCCCAGAAGGTCGAACGCAACTGGCCAAGGCCGGCGACGGCCCAGTCGGGCTGGTCTTGCCAGGTGCGGGTGACACAGATACCCGGCGGGGAAGTGGTCGGCGTGGAGGCGATCAACTGTAATGGTGACGCCGTGTTCAAGCGATCGGTGGAATCCGCCGTGCATCGCGCCTCGCCTCTGCCGCCGCCGCCCGACCCGGCGCTGTTCGATCGTGAGATACTGTTCACCTTTAAACCGGAAGGCTAAATGTTGAAAAAATTCATGCGTATGAGCTGGCTTGTGGCGATGGGGTTGTTGTTCGTCGCCGGACGTGCCCACGCGGTACTGGATATCGAGATCACGCAAGGCGTTGAAAGCGCGCTGCCCATTGCCGTCTCACCGTTTGGCTGGGACGAGCCCGCCTCGCCGCCGCTCGATTTCGCCGCGATCATCAACTCGGACCTGAGGCGCAGCGGGATTTTTTCGCCGTTGCCGGAGAAGGATTTCCTGGCGCGGCCGCGCGATGCGGCGCAGGTCAATTTTCTCGACTGGAAAATCCTGGGCGCGGCGAATCTGGTCATCGGCAAGATCAGCCGGCAGGGCGGCGGCTACGCGATCCAGTTTCAGCTGTTCGACGTGTTCAAGGGCGTGCAGCTGACCGGTTACAGCGTGCACTCGAACGAGCAGGATTTGCGGCGCACCGCACACCAGATCAGCGATATCATCTTCGAAACGATTACCGGCATCCCGGGCGCATTTGCAACACGCATTGCCTATGTGACCGCGACGACCAGCGGCGGGACGACCCAGTATTCGCTGCTGGTGGCCGATGCGGACGGCGACAGCCCGCGCCCGGTGCTGAATTCGCGTCAACCGATCCTGTCGCCGTCCTGGTCACCGGACGGGTCGACGCTGGCCTATGTATCGTTCGAGAGCGGCCGGCCGGCGATTTATACCCAGGAGATCGCCTCCGGTAAACGTGACCGGATTGCCGCGTTCAGCGGTCTCAACGGGGCACCGGCGTGGTCGCCCAATGGCAAGGAACTGGCGCTGGTATTGTCGAAAGACGGTAACCCGGATATCTACGTCATGACGCTGGGCACCGGCCAGTTGCGCCGCATAACCGACAGTTTTGCGATCGACACCGAGCCGGCATGGACGCCGGATGGCCGTTCGATCATTTTCACGTCCGATCGTGGCGGCAAGCCGCAGATCTACCGGGTGTCCAGCCGCGGTGGCAGCGCCGAACGCCTGACCTACGAAGGCACGTATAATGCCCGGCCCGGGGTCTCCCCGGACGGCAAGCTGGTCGCGATGGTGCATGCCCAGGGCGGTAATTACCGGGTGGCGATTCTGGAATTGGCGACGAAGACCCTGCGGGTGCTGACCAAGGGCAGACTGGATGAGTCGCCAAGTTTTGCGCCAAATGGTAGCATGGTAATTTATGCTACCGAGGATCGGAACCGCGGGGTGCTGGCAGCAGTCTCCGTTGACGGTCGGGTGCATCAACGATTAAGTGAGCAACGCGGCGAAGCCCGTGAGCCCGCCTGGTCACCGTTTAGACAGTAATAACTATACTACGAGGAGTAGGCAATGAAGAGTTTTGTAAAAGTTCTGGTGACGGCGATACCGCTGGTGCTGCTGGTTGCGTGTGCGAGCGGCGACAAGGCGGCCAAGAAAGGTGCTGCAATGCCTGAGAGCAACGCGGCCACCGACACCAGCCGCGACGTTCGTTCGGGCATAGGTATTTCTGACGACCGCGGCTTTAGTGGTAACGCGCTCGATGATCCTAACGGCATGCTCGCCAAGCGCGTTGTCTATTTTGATTTCGACAGCAGCGTCGTGCGCGATGAATTTACCGCCGTTATAGAAGCCCATGCGGCGTATATGGCGGGTCATCCGGCGGCGAAAGTGACGCTGGAGGGTCATGGTGACGAGCGTGGCACGCGTGAATACAACATGGCGCTGGGTGAGCGTCGCGCGAAGGCTGTGCGCCAGTTTCTGATGCTGCAGGGCGCTTCATCCGGCCAGCTGGACGTGGTCAGCTATGGCGAGGAACGCCCGGTCGCTCTCGGGCATGAAGAAGATTCCTGGCGCCTGAATCGCCGCGTCGAGATCGTCTATACCAGCCGTTAATGCAGTTACCGGACCGCTTCATTGCGATAGGCGCGGTAGTTGTTGCCGCGTATCTGGTGGTGCCGTCGGCAATCGCGGCACCGGATGGGTTGCCGCCTGTTATTGACGCTGCATCCGGCGACTCAGTGGTATCCGGTACGCCGGAGACCGGTGTTGTTCAGCGTGCCGGCGGCGAAAACCAGACGGTGGTCGATATGTTCCGCCGTCTGCAGGTTTTGCAGGAGGAGGTACAGGCGCTACGTGGCCAGTTTGAGGAGCAGACGCACGAACTGGAGGGCGTCCGTCAGCGGCAACGCGATCTCTATGTCGACATCGACCGGCGATTACGGGACGTTGAAAAAGGTGGCGTAGCCGGCGGTCCCTCAGTGGCGGGTACCGGCGCCGTGGCTGGGGTGCCCGCAGTGCCCGCGTCCACGGACCCCGCTGCCACTGCCCCCGCTGCTGGTGCCGTTGTCAACGCCGCGCAGGAACAGGCCGTCTACGAACAGGCGTTCGAATTGCTGAAGACCCGCCGCTACGATGACGCGATCACCGCGTTTCGCAAGTATCTGGCGGATTATTCCAGCGGGAGTTACCGGGATAATGCCCAGTACTGGATAGGCGAGGCGACCTACGTCATGCGCCGGTTCCCGACCGCGATTGAGGAGTTTAAGAAGGTCGAACAGCTTTATCCGACCAGCGCGAAGGTGTCTGACGCCATGGTAAAGATCGGTTTTTCCTATTATGAGTTGCAGGAGTGGGCGCAGGCGCGTCAGATGCTGGAGCGGCTCGTGCAGCGATTCCCCGATTCGACTGCCGCCCGGCTCGGCCAGCAACGTCTACAGAAAATGAAGCAGGAAGGACGGTAGCACCGGCCGAGTCTGTTCGTTGTACCTCAGAACCGATTGCTCGCGGGCTTTGTTGCCCGCGACGATGATTCCCCGGCCCACGCAGGAACACGGAACAATGTCGACAGCAATACAGGAAAGCCCGGCGAAGTTACGCGTTACCGAGATATTCTACTCGCTGCAGGGCGAGTCGCGGACGGTCGGGCTGCCGACGGTGTTCGTGCGCCTGACCGGATGCCCGTTGCGTTGCGGTTACTGTGATACCGAGTATGCGTTTCACGGTGGCGAGTTGCAGGGCATTGATGACATCATCGAGCAGGTCGCGCGCTATCATACCCGTTACGTGACGGTTACCGGCGGCGAACCGCTGGCGCAAAAACCCTGCCTGGATCTGCTCAAGAAGTTGTGTGATATCGGCTACGATGTGTCGCTGGAGACGAGCGGTGCGCTCGATATCAAGGAAGTCGACCGCCGTGTGGTGATCGTCATGGATCTGAAGACGCCGGGTTCCGGCGAACAGGCAAAAAATCGTTACGATAATCTCGAGCATCTGAAGCCGTCCGACCAGATCAAATTCGTGATGTGCGATGAAAATGATTACGCATGGGCGAAAACGATGGTCGTCGAACATGAGCTGGCCCGGTGCTGCGAGATACTGTTCTCGCCGAGTTACCAGCAGCTTGATGCGACGCAGCTGGCGGACTGGATTCTTGCCGATCAGTTGCCGGTACGCATGCAGGTACAGTTGCACAAATATCTCTGGGGCGCTGTCCCCGGTCATTAAGCGCGGCCGGCATGTTCAGATGCCGGGTGATCCATAGCGTGCTGACACCAGGAAATGGCGAATAAGCGACGCAGCGCGGTGGTGTTGTTGTCCGGGGGCCTGGATTCCGCGACGACGCTGGCGATCGCCCGGGACGCCGGTTTCGATTGCTATGCACTGAGCTTCGATTATGGTCAGCGTCATCGTGTCGAAGTGCAGGCGGCGCAACGCATCGCCGCCGCGCTCGGCGTTGTGGCGCACAAGATCATGCCGCTGGATCTTGGCGCTATCGGCGGGTCAGCGCTGACGGACCTGTCGATAGCGGTTCCCGAACAGCCGACGGCCGGTATTCCGGTTACGTATGTGCCGGCGCGTAATGCGGTGTTTCTCGCGTTGGCGCTGGGGTGGGCGGAGGTGCTGGCGGCGCGCGATATCTTTATCGGTGTCAATGCGCTTGATTATTCCGGTTATCCGGATTGTCGGCCGGCATTTATCGCGGCGTTCGAGCAGGTTGCTAATCTTGCCACGCGTGCCGGTGTCGAGGGCGACGCCTGTCATATTCGCGCGCCGTTGATCGCGATGACCAAGGCGCAGATTATCCAGGCCGGGGCGCAGCGGGGCGTCGATTTCTCGATGACGGTGTCGTGTTATCAGGCAGACGCCAATGGACGGGCGTGCGGAAAGTGTGACTCGTGCCGCCTGCGGGCGGCGGGTTTTCGGCAGGCAGGTGTGGCGGATCCGACCCCGTATGCCGCGTCGTCAAGTATTTGAATCACGAAACATCGGCGATCCAGCACTTGCGCTTCCGCGCCATATCAGTATGATGGCGCATTTTCCTTGTTTTTCGGGCCGTTAGCTCAGTCGGTAGAGCACCGGACTTTTAATCCGATGGTCGTTGGTTCGACTCCAACACGGCCCACCATCATGCCGTTTTATCGTGAACCGGGGATTTAAGTGAGCTCACCGCATTCCGATATCCTCGTTAACAACGCTACGGTCGACTCTGGACGCATAATTTCCGCTGTCGCTGTGGAATAATTAATGCATCACTTGTTGTTTTGTACCCATAGGGCTATAAACTAAATATTCCGTTGTTCAGGATTCGGAGGAATGGCTCATGGCGTGGTGGGAATGGGTGCCTGGTGCGAGTACGGTGGGTCACGCGATGCGTGGTCCGCGCGGCACACGGGTTGCGGATTACGCTGCGAGTGCGCCGAACCTGGTTGATCGCGTCGAACATCCTGCGCTGGCACGGGCGGAGAGCGAGCAATGCATCGATCGCCTGATGTACCAGTATCTGAGCGAGTGGCTCGGTGTCCCGTTATCCTCCGGCGTTCTGAAAACTTCCAGCGGCATCGCGATTGCGAGACTTGCACCGGCAATTGCCATTCTGGTGCTGAAACGTTCATCCGCGCGTGCAACATCAATCGTCAGCGGCGTCGGTGCCGTCCTGGCAGCCGACGCGATCATCGATGCCGGTATCGTCTTTCAGAAGAGCCTCGATATTATTGATGCCGCCAAGCAGGCGAAGTCGGTGTATTGCGTCTACCCGACGCTGAGCGCCGAACCTGAGCCGCAGGCGCAGCCCGTGGTTAAACGCACGCCGGCTACGCCGGATATTCCGCCGGAAAATAACGCCAGCAGTCAAAAACACTAGTACGGCTGTTCTGTGTTCACGTCCCGTGCCTTGCGGGACGCCAAGATCTACATGTGTTCGCGAGGGGGAAATGAAAACGAAAGCCATCGTTGTGATTGCGTTTGTCGCCCTGTTTGTAACGGCCTGCGGCGGTAATCCTGTTCATCAGGATGCGGTAGCGGCGACATCTGAGCCAGCCGCCGCGCCCGAGAAACCGACGCCCGAGCCACCGACCAAAAAGTCCTGTGTCGCCAGCTGCACTGACGACTACCCGACATGCGTGGCGCATGGTGACGGGTCGGCGGAGGAGAATGCCGACTGTGAGGCGGAGTTCCGTGCCTGTGCGTCGGCCTGCTGATTGACCTGTTTTCCGGGTAAGCATATTCCGCCGAGTGTGCAGACGGCGCGTAACGGTGGTGCGCTGGATCAGTGATTTGGCAGTTCTTCCAGTGGGAATCCACCGCTGCGCCAGCCCGCCATGTGTCCTTCAAGGTAGCTGATCTTGCTGAAACCGGCGTCGAGCAATACGCTGGCGCCCTGTGCCGCACGCCGGCCGGTTTCACAGTGAATCACTACCGGCGCGTTTCGATACCGGGCCAGTTCCGTCAGACGATTCTTGAGTTCCGTATGGGGAATATTCACGGCGCCGGTAATGTGCGCCGCCATGAACTCGTCTTCACGACGTACGTCTAGAATCAGCGGCGCGTTGTTGGCATTGATTCGTTCGAGCAACGCCGCGGCTGACACGGTCGGGATTGCGTCAGCGATCGCACTGCCGACAGTGAGCAGCGTGACAAGAATAATGCCGGTTAACTGCGCGTGAAACCTGGATACCCGCCGGACCTTCAGGTTGCTCATCGATGTCTGCCCTCCGTGTTTCGCTCGGTCGAGTTTCAGGCTATCAAAAGCGCGGCGCCGGAGCGAGTGTCCGCTGGCGTTCGATCGCAAGGCGCATCACGGCGGCGAACACGTCGGGATCGGAGGCGTCAAAATAATACATGGGTGTCGGGAGAACCCCGCGTACAGTTCCTGTATGACGGAGCCGTCGGCGGTCAGCGCCAGCGTTCGCGGGACGTAGTCACCGTCGCATATGCCGCGAATTGATTTCCGGGTTGTCATTGAACCGCCCCGGCTTCCCCGGAGACCCGTTTGTTTGAGTCAGGCCGCCATGGCCGACTCCTCCCGTTGGCGATGATACGCCAGTTCCAGTTCCGCCGGCGCGGCTCGAACCGATGCACAAGCAACCGCCGGAGGCACGGTCGCTATCGGTCCCGGACGAGGCCGTGACGCGAAGTCTGTGACATCGGCTATGCCGCTCAATGTACATTGATGAGATCGCTATTGCGTTGCGCAAGTTTGTTACCACGGGACATCGTGCGTGCCGCGATCAGTTTTGAACAACTGATGGCCGCATCAATACGTCGAAAATACTTTACATAAATAATTCTTGCCCATGTGGGCATGGATGGTCAACAAGAACCCGGAACACTCTCTCGCTGTAACAGTAACGTTCTGTATGCTGTACCTGCTGCTTCTGAAAAAAGAATAACGGGCTGAAAAAGCTCCGGTGGGTGTGGTACGTCCGCGAGACAGATTGGCCGGGGTGGTGCTTGGGGGTCGGGAGAATCGTTATGTGGAGTGGTTTATCCGGTGTGCCAGAAACCAGGCGTGATTATCGTCATCGACGATATCCGCACCGCTGTTCGATCGCATCGATTACTTTCGGGCGCGCGAATTGACTATGAATGCAGGTTTCGCATTTCTTCGCCCGGCTCGGATCTACCGGTCAGTTGCGCCGAAACCGTCACAAACCTTAACGGCGGCGGTCCGTCGCTATTGCCGTCTCGTCGGGTTGGTATTTTTCGTCAATATCGGCTGGGTTGCGTATGCGGCAGCGGTCGAGCTGGTGGTGCCGCCGATAGGGCCGTTCTGGTCTGATCACTGTAATGCGGTTGCAGGACACTACAGTACACCGCAGGCAGTCTGCGACGCCCGGCGCGCACTTATTACCTGGCAAAGTCCTTTAACTTATGTGCCCGGCGGATTGCCCTCTTTCGATGGGGCGTGTAAGGACGATCGTGACCGTACGTTAGGATATGCCTATTTCGCCTCGGAATGTCCCGCCGGTTTTGTACCTAGAAATCAGACTGGTCTCCTATGTACGGCGCATAATGGCATAGGTACCTTTTATGGCCCTAATCTTGAATGCGTTCGCGATGTTCCGCTGTGGTATTTGAGCTTTCCTGTCGTCATACCTGAAGTAGATAAAAGCGACTTATCTTGTTATATAGGCGATCCGGTCAATCCTGTCAGCGGCGAGGTCATTCATAGCGAAACCATTGACGCTGTTAATAACGCTGGTTCGGTGCCTATCGCTTTTACGGTCAGGAGTTTCTCGGGTACTGCTGGTAATCTGGGTATCGGATGGACGCATTCCTATAGTCGTTCGGTCGTGACGACATCGCGGCCCGGCGTTTCGTATGGGGCGACCGGATACGCGTTCAGCGGTAAGTATGCCGACGCGCAAACGGCATGTTCAACGGGCTGGAGCCAAGTAAAACCGACCATCGCCGCCGCCTGGGCAAGCGCGTCCTACGGGCTGTATCTGGCCGACGGTCGTTGCGAGATTCATTACAGCGATAACGGTACCGACAGAGTCTGGGGCGTTTTGACCATGTATGTGGATACTACTCCCGGGTTACCGTTCCGGGTTGGTCAATCGCAGATAAAAATACTCAAATTCAGTCGCCCGGACGGTAAGGTCGTCACCTTCCAGCAGTCAAACGGCGTTTGGACCAATGAATCCGGTATCAAGGAGACGGTAACAGAACTCACCGATGTGAATGGCGTGGTCACCGGTTACCGCTACACCACGGCGACAAATGAGATTGAAACCTACGACACCAATGGCGAATTGACCAACGGTGTCGGAAAATTACTGGGCATCGTTGATTCCAGCGGTAATACAACAACGCTGAGCTACAATTCCAGCGGCCGTCTCCAGAGCGTTACCGGCGCCAGTGGCGTGTCCAAGACCTTTGGCTATGACCCCACCGGGCGTATTAACGCCATTACCGATAACGCCGGTCGGGTCTGGACAATCCGCTACGACGCCGGCGGCAACCTCGAGTACATCGATAACCCGGACCTGACGACGCGCCGCTTCCACTACGAAGACAGTCACTTTCCGAGTCATTTGACCGGTATTACCGACGAGCGCGGCATACGCAACTTGACCAATGCGTTTGATGCCGCCGGTCGGGCAATTGCTAACTTTCATGCGAACAACGTTGACCGGGTCGACATCACCTACGACGATATAAACAATACGCGCAATGTCACCAATAGCCGTGGAATCGTATCGACCTATACGATCGATCCCTACTCCGAAACAAATGTAGTGACCGGCATTGCCGGCCCCGGCTGCTCCACCTGCGGCGCGAGTAACACCGTTTACGACTACGACAATAACCACAACCTCATCAGCAAGACCGACAACGGCCTCACCACCGAATACGGCAGCTACGACGCCAACGGCAATGCCGGCTTCATGATCGAGGCCAAAGGCACGACGCAGGAACGCCGTATCGAATATACCTACGACAGCCGATTCTTCAGCAAGGCAGCCACCATCACCGAGCCGTCGGTCTATGGAGCCGCGAACAAAATCACCACCCACACCTACGACACCAACGGCAACCTGACCCAGACCACCATCAGCGGCTACACGCCCGCCGGTCTGGCCGTCTCGCGCACCACCAGCCTGGCCTACAACGGCCCGCTCAACCAGCTGACCCAGATCGACGGCCCGCGCACCAATGCCACCGACATCACCACCTTCGACTACTACCCGAACGACGCCGCCGAAGGCAACCACCGCGCGCGGCTCAAACAGGTGACCAGCGGCGGCCTGATCCTGCGCGATGCCATCCAGTACACCGCGACCGGCCGCGTGCTGAGCGAAACCCGCCCCAACGGCCTGACCCTCAGCCACACCTATTACCCCGGCAACGACCGCCTGCAAACCCTGACCGAAACCGCCGGCGGTGTAGCCAACACCACACGCTGGACCTACCTCGCCACCGGCGAAGTGCAGACCATCACCACCGCCCACGGCAGCGCCGATGCGACCACGCTCACCTTCAGCTACGACGACGCGCGCCGCCTGACGCGCATCACCGACGGCCTCGGCAATTCTATTCAATACACGCTCGACACCGAGGGCAACCAGACGGCTGAAAACATCTACGACGCTACCAATGGCTTGCGCAAGGCCATCAGCCGCACCTTCGACGTCTACAACCGCTTCGACGTCACCACCCAGGCCAACGAAACACTGAATTCCGACTTCGCGCCCAATGGCACACTCGCCAAACAGACCGACGGCAACGGCCGCGTCACCGCCTACGGCTACGACAACCTCAAGCGCCTGATCAACGTCACGCAAGACCTCGGCGGTACCGCCACCAGCACACAAAACGCACTCACCCAATACGGCTACGACGCGCAGGACCACCTCACGCGCGTCACCGACCCGACCAACGGCACGACCAACTATCTCTACGACGACCTCGGCAACCTGATCGTCCAGACCAGCCCCGACACCGGCGCCACCACCTTCAGCCACGACAACGCCGGCAACGTCACGCAACAGATGGACGCCAAAGGCCAGCTGTTCAACTACAGCTACGACGCCCTCAACCGCCTGCTGACCCTCGACGCCCCCGGCACGGCCGACGACATCAGCTACAGCTACGACACCTGCACCAACGGCAGCGGCCGCCTGTGCGCCGTCACCACTGCATCGACCAGCGCGACCTACAGCTACGACGCCTTCGGCAACATCACGCAACATCAAGGCATCCAGTACCGCTACGACACCGCCAACCGCCTCAAGACCGTCACCTGGCCGTCCGGCAGCATCGTCACCTACCGCTACGACGCCGCCGGGCAAGTGAACACCGTCGAGCTGACGCAAGGCGCAACGACCACCGCGCTGGCCAGCAACATCCAATACGCCCCGTTCGGCCCCATCGAGACGCTCACCTTCGGCAACGGCAAGCTACTCAGCCAGCCGTACGACAGCGCCTACCGCCTCACCAGCCAGAGCACCGGCAGTGTGCTCGCGATCAGCTACACCGGCTACGACGCCAACGGCAACCTGACCAACAGAACCATCGACGGCGCCGCCCACAGCTACCAATACGACGCCCTCAACCGCCTCGACACCGCCGCAGGCCCGTTCGGCACACGCGACTACGGCCACGACAAAAACGGCAACCGCACCACACTCAACGACGGCGCCGCGACGACCAACTATAGTTACACCCCCAACACCAACCGCCTGACCGGCATCGCTGCCGGCACTGGCAATCAAACCGTCGACATAGACCTCAACGGCAACACCTGGATCCAGGCCAACTGGACCTATGGCTACACCACCACCAACCGCCTCAAACAAATCCTCCAGTCCAACAATCTCATTGCCAGCTATGACCACAACGGCCTCGGCCAGCGCGTCACCAAGACGCAGCACTTTCAGACCATCACCGGCCGCCCCAACCAGAGCGACATCAACGCCACCGTCCAGGCCATCCTCGGCACCGGCCCCGGCACCAGCGACTCCGACTGCAACCACGACCAGACCATCAACGTCCAGGACCTCGCCTGCCTCAACAACGCCATCGCCGCCAACACACAAGGCACGCCAACAACCACAAGCTACACCTACGGCCTCACCGGCGAACTACTCGCCGAAAGCGGCGCCAACGCCAGCGAATACCTCTACCTCAACGGCACACCACTGGCCGTGATACAGAACAGCACCGTCTACACCATCCACACCGACCACCTCGCCACCCCGTACCGGCTGACCGACGCCACCGGCACGGTCGTCTGGAGTGCGAGCTATGATCCGTATGGCGCCGCAACCGTCAACAACGACCCCGACAGCAATGGGACGAGTGTCACATTCAACCTGCGGTTCCCGGGGCAGTATGCGGATGGTGAGACAGGGCTCTATTACAATTACTTCAGGACGTATGATCCCAATATAGGCCGATACATCACGAGTGATCCGATTGGAATTATGGCCGATCATAATCCTTATGCCTATGTTGGTAACAATCCTCTGCGTTGGATCGATCCGACTGGCTTGGACAAGACCGAATGGTTCAACACAAGGAGCGGCAGAAGCCTTTTGAACGGTCCGACCAACGGCAACTGGGGAGGGAGGTGCTGGAGCGGCGGACAATATTCCTGCAACGGCAATCCAGATGGCAATGCGCCGTCAACCGACAGCGGGGATCAATGCTATAAGCGGCACGACGACTGTTATTCTAAGTGTGGCGCAAATGCGCGATGCATTGCCGCTTGTGATCGAACGCTCGTCAATGAATTGGATGCGCTGCCGGAAGATCCACATCAGTGGCCGAATCCGCCGCGGCCCGGAACCGAAGGAGACAGCGCCGATTACAGAGATTACGCGAGATGGTGGTTCGGTGAACGCCGTCGATAGAGCCATCCTTGCTGCTGTAAGAACTAATAAAGGAAATCTTTGCCAATGAACATAAAAGGACGTATCGCTCTATGGGCGGCTTTCTGGTTGTTCTCGATTCTGACTTGGTTGGTCGATGCATCGACATGGATGATGGATTGGCGCTCAACACTTCGACTCGTGTTCGCGATCATCAGCTTCAGTCTTGGAATGAGTCTCTTGATTTCCAAGGGTCGCACGCTTCGTTCAGCGGCTCTAGTTGTGGCAGGTCTTGTCGTTGGGCAATGGTGGCTGATAAAGATACTGGTGGCTTTTGCCTTATGGAGCGTCAAGGGGTTTGCTCCGTAAAGCTCGTATGATGCAATAAGCGCAGCGCCTTGCGCCGAAGGTCGACGGATCCGGGGAAACAGAACCACACAAAAAGACAGCCACAGCATTCGGGGAAGACACAGGGAAAACGGCAAGCAACATGGCGGGGGAGAGCAACAACAAAAGACAAACGCGACTGGCGTCCAGCGGACTGCTGACCGCCGCGCTGCTGTGCGCGCACGTCGCGCACGCCGCGCCGTCGTTGTCGCTCGGCGCTGCCACTACCGCCACCGCCACCGGCCAGACCTTCACCGTACCGGTCAGCCTCACCAATGACGCCGCCGTCGCCACACTGCAATTCGACATCCAATACAACGCCACCCAACTGACCGCGGGCGAGCCCGTCATCGCCGGCGTACCGACCTCGACACAACACAGCATCGCGTGGTCCAGCCCGGCCGCCGGAGTGCGACGCCTGGTCATCTCGCCGCCGCGCGCCAACAGCGCGGTACTTTCCGGTGTACTGGTGACCGTGCCGTTCACCGTTAGCCCGTCGGCCAGTGCCGGCAGCCTGCCGCTGACACTCGCTGGCATCACCATGAGCAACGCCGCCGGGACCGTAGTAGCGCCGGGCACCGTCACCCATGGCAGCGTAACGGTCATCGACAGCGATGGCGACGGCCTGCCGGATAGTTGGGAAACCGCCTACGGACTTAACCCGTTAAATGCCAGCGATGCATTGCTGGACGGTGACAACGACGGCCTGACCAACAGCGTGGAATACCAGAGCAATACCAACCCGACACTGGCCGATACCGACGGCGACGGCGTTAATGACGGCGCGGATTTATACCCGACCGATCCGACGCGGTGGACGAACGCGGCCCCCGGCCAACTCACCGGCCAAAGCGCCGCCGTCCCGGCCAACAACGTCGTCAACCTCACCACCGAAGGCACCATCGACTGGATACGCTGGGGCCGAGCGAGTGCCAGTGATGTCGACCGCAAAGCGAGTGTTATCGCCCAGCTCAGCGGCCTCACGCCGA
>VBWC01000062.1 GCA_006218035.1 Gammaproteobacteria bacterium | reverse complement strand
AGTTCGACGCTTCTATCAGCGCAGACTTACCGAGTTGTTGACAACCGTCAAGTCAACGGCAGTATTCAGACTCACCCGATGAACACCGAATCCTGTACGCCGGCAGAGCACAGTGTGCTCTCTGCCAGCCGCGCGGCTTTGCCAATGCGCCCGTTGATTCTTGGTGTTTACGGGACGTCACCGACTGTCCGACCTACCGCGTGGACGATGACGATTTATCCAACCCGGATAAATTGGTTTCTAACATATTTGCGCAAGCAACCATCAACGGCAAACTGCTAGCAGTAATTGTTGATTCGGGAGCTACAACAACGCTTTTACACGGAAAGGTGTTCGACGAGCTGTTCGGCACCGATAACATCGAGTTAGAACCGCCCATTGTTCGCTATTCATCAGCGACTGGGGGTCTGACTTTGGCGTTCGCGGCGTCGCCCTCATGCGATTCGAGATCGCTGGCGCCGTCGGCGACATAAAAGTGACAATCTGCGCTCGCGTTTCGGGTCAGCCCCGTTCAAAACGCAATATCGCAGACATAAGGACGGCCAAGTCCACTTCATCGATGCAGATCACTCAGTTCGCGTCATTAAGACGGTTCGCAATTTCGCCTGCGCTCGATTCTGGATCGACGCGCCGGTTGGTTCGCTCGATGGTTCATTGGTTCTTATAGAACCATCAGAGTACGCCGCTTCGCGTGGCTTGATTACAGCGCGCACTGTCGGTCGCGTCGTCGATGGCAAGCTGCCCATCCAAGTCGTTAACATAACTGACCAGCTCGACTTCGAGGCACTCGACGATGCATCACAGTCGCCCGCGCTGGTCAACGCCGTCGCCGTCGAGCCGGCCATACTCACCTCGCCTACCGACCCGCTGCGCACAGAGTCTGACGTATTGCGCCCGTCGCAATCAGACGCTATTGGCGATTTAACCGCTGCTGCCGCCGTCAGTGCTCACTCACAACCGCCGTTGTTTACTGCAGCTGACTTGCGTGTCCAGCACGCGCTTCGCCGTCTTCCACTCGACGACTCCGAATTTGCGCCCGGCAAGCCGGCTCACCAATCGTTCGTCACTTTCGTTCGCGACTACATTGAAATATTCGCGCAAGACGGTAACGATTATGGCCGCACGTCATTGCTCAAGCACTCTAT
>VBWC01000028.1 GCA_006218035.1 Gammaproteobacteria bacterium | reverse complement strand
GTAAGCGTTTGACGACGACCGCCTGCATTTTTGTGAACGAATCGCATTTGGTGTCCACCCGGTAGCTGGTGGACACCAAATGCAATGAGCGCGACGTCGGACGAGATATCTGGAGTGGGTGTCGCGAGCATTGACGCTCTTGGGCGGCGGTTTCGCACGGAGGAGTTCCGCCGGCGCGTTGTCGCCGAAGCTCTCGCGCCGGAGGCGTCGGTGGCGGTCGTCGCACGACGAAACGGGCTGAATGCGAATCTCGTGTTCAAATGGATCAGGCGGTCGCGCGAAGGCTGGCCGGACAAGCGCCGCCGCAAGGACGCAGCACAGCCGATTCAGAGAGAACCTGGCTTCGCTCGGATCACGCTCGTCGACGATCGCGCGCCGCAATTACCGACGCCCGCAGCGATGCTGATTGACGCTACGGCGCCGGCGCCCTTGCCTGTTCCAAAGCCGCGCAAAGCAGGGCGGCGGCGCGGCGTAATCGAAATCGCCTTGCCTGACGGCGCGCGGATCAACGTCGACGCCGATGTTGACGCCGAGGCGCTACGCCGCGTCTTGTCCGTGCTGGGCGATCTTTGATGCTTCAGTTCGCGCCGGGGATGAAGGTCTATCTGGCGCTGAAGCCTGTCGACATGCGCCGTGGTTTTGACGGACTCGCCGCTGATGTCGCGCAGGTTCTGTCGGCCGATCCTTATTCGGGCGCGGCGTTCGTGTTCCGAAGCAAGCGCGGCGACTATGTAAAGATTTTGACCTGGGACGGCTCGGGCCTGTGTCTCTTCGCCAAGCGTCTGGAGAAGGGCCGGTTTGTGTGGCCGCCGGTTGTCGAGGGCGCATTGCAACTGACGGCGGCGCAACTGGCGCTCTTGATCGAAGGCATCGATTGGCGCCGAACGATTGCGCCACAGGCGCCGGAACGGCCAGCTTTCCTATAGATTCCATGCATCTTCGAATGCGTTGGCGCCTGTTTTGTGATAGACAAAACCATGTCGCGCGCTGCAACTGATTTGCCGGAAGACCCCGCCGAACTGCGACGCTTCGCGACGGCGCTGGCTGCTGAAGTTCACGCCAAAACGCTGCTGATTGAGAAGCTGAAAATGCAGCTCGCCATTTTGCGGCGGGCGCGCTTCGGGCGCTCGTCGGAAAAGCTCGACCGCGATATCGAACAGCTCGAACTGCTGATCGGCGACATGGAAGAGAGCGACGCCGAAAATCACGCGCGCTTGGACAGAGCGGAACCTTCTGCGTCGACGCCCCCAAAGAAGCCGTCGGTTCGTGCGCCCTTGCCGGATCATCTGCCGCTCGAGACGATCGTCCACGACGCGCCCTGCGTCTGCCCGACCTGCGGCGGGACCAGGTTCGGCCGGATCGGCGCCGACGAGCGGGAGGTTCTTGAATATGTTCCCTCGCACTTCAAGCGCGTGCGGCATGTTCGGGAGAAGATGAGCTGCCGCGCCTGCGAGACGATCGTTCAGGCGCTCATGCCGACGCTGCCGATCGAGAAGGGGCGGCCGGGGCCGGCGCTGCTCGCTCATGTGATCGTCTCCAAATATTGCGATCACCTGCCGCTCTATCGCCAATCCGACATTTACGCACGCGAAGGCATCGAGATTGACCGCTCCGTCATGGCGGGCTGGGTCGGGCATATGGCGGCGTTGCTCGAACCGCTGGCCGAACGCATCGCGCGTCATGTGCGCAGCGGCTCAGCGATTCACGCGGACGACACGCCGGTTCCCGTGCTCGATCCGGGGCGCGGTAGGACAAAGACTGGCCGATTATGGACCGCAGTGCGCGACGAGCGGCCTTATGGATCGACGGCGCCGCCGGCGGCTTTCTATCTCTATTCGGCGGACCGCAAGGCGGAGCGCGCTCATGCCTTGCTCAAAGGTTGTCGCGGCCATCTACACGCCGACGGCTATACGGGCTTTGGCGGCCTTTACGAAGCGGATCCAAAAACTCGCGCGCCGGCGCCGCTGATCGAAGTCGCCTGCTGGGCGCATGCAAGGCGTAAAATCTACGATGTGCATGTCGCGACAAAATCGCCGGCGGCGGCGCAGGTGCTCGCGATGATCGCGCGGCTCTTCGCCATCGAGGCGGAGGTCAGAGGAAAGACGCCGCTTGAGCGCGCCGCCGCGCGCCGTGAACACGCGATCTCCATCCTCGATGAACTGCGCGCCTTTCTCGACGCGACGCTGGCTAAAATCAGCGGCAAGAGCGACTTCGCCAAGGCCATCCGCTACGCGACCTCGCGCTGGACGGCGCTGACCCGTTACATCGAAGACGGGCATTTGGAAATGTCGAACAACGCCGCCGAGCGCGCAATCAGGCCCCTTACTTTGGGCAGAAAGAACTATCTCTTCGCCGGCTCCGACGAAGGCGGACGCAGAGCCGCGATCATGTATACGCTGATCGAAACCGCGCGCTTCAACGACGTTGATCCGGAAGCCTGGCTTGCTGACATCATAGCCCGCATCGCCGATCACCCGATCAATCGGATCGACGACCTCCTGCCGTGGAAATGGCGAGAAGAAACGCCGCACGCAATCGCCGCATAGAGGATACGCGGTCGTCGGATCACGCTTACCGCAAATCAAAGAACTGACCGAACGCAGCCGAGAGACAAATGTCTTGATCGGGGGATTGCAACGGATGCTCTCACCCTTGCTCGGCAGGGGATCAGATTTGCAACCGAATCCTATGATGCACCATGACACCAGAAGCGCGCCGATGAACGAAGGAGAGCACGGGGGCGCTCAAGGTCAATAATTGCAAACCCACAGTGGCGTATCGACGAAGCCCTAAACTGTGAACAACACGAAATCCTCATTTTGACGATGTATAATTCATAGATGGATCACATCGCCGGCCGCATCGCCGAGATTGCACGCAATATCGAAATCGTCGGTGCAGACAATGCGACCCGGTTCGGATTCACGCAGGTGCCGAACTTTCTGCTCAAGGCCCCAGACCTTTCAGCTGGAGCGAAGCTCACCTACGCGATGCTCCTGCATTACGCCTGGGCGAACGACTACTGTTTTCCGGGGCAGGAGCGCCTCGCCGACGACATGGGAGCGGGCAAGCGCAGCGTGATCCGCTTCCTACAAGAACTTGAGACGGCGGGCTTTATCGCAGTGACCCGCCGGGGCCTAGGGAAATCCAACGTCTACCAGCTCTTTCTCCAGCCCACGAAGAAACCGCGCAAGACGGGCTGACGCGACTGGCAATCGCAGAAGTGCCAAATTGGCATTTCTGGAAGTGCCAAACTTGCCGCTCTGGAGGTGCCAACCTGGCAGTTCACTCTATATAAGAATACGCATTTAAGAATACTCATATTAAAAATACCCAGTAGGGGAATGCACATTTAAAAATGTAAAAGAAATCCAAAATCCACAATGAAGATAATGTCCGTTTTGCAACACATTTTCTAAGAAAGTCAAATCTTTGTGCTTCAGATTATTAGGGACTTCATGGTGCATATTGGCAAATGTGCTATAATCAAGTCAATCGAAATATGAACAAGATCGCGTCCGCCAAATTCACCGTCAGCGTCAAGGTCGCCACCAAGCGACGGCTTGAAACCCTCGCCAAAATCGCCGGCCGCAGTAGCGCATTTCTCGCCGCCGAAGCCATCAGCGAATACCTGGATCTGAACGAAGCGCAGGTAACAGGCATCAAGACCGCTATGACATCGCTTGATCGGGGCGCTGCCATCCCGCAAAGCTCGGTGCGCGACTGGGTGCTCTCGTGGGGCGCGCAGGACGAACAGCCTGTCCCTCGACCGTCGACGGTATGAATGTCATATGGTCGCCGGAAGCGATCGACGATCTTGCTGCTTTGCGTAGCTATATCTCGGAGAGCGATCCCACGGCCGCACGGCGCGTAGCGCTTCACATCTTGCATCACATTGAAATCGTCTTAGCTGAAAATCCCGACATTGGCCGCGTCGGGCGCGTTGCAGAAACGCGCGAGGCTATCGTCCCAAAGACTCCATTCGTCGTCCCGTATCGAGTGCGCGAAGGAACGCTCGAAATTTTGCGCGTCTATCATGCCGCGCGACGCTGGCCCGAAATTTTTTGAGCGAGCATATCGTCAGGGAATGGCTCAACGGAGCCATTTTACTAACGTCGCACATTATCTGATTCACGACACATCAGCTGGGCCCGCGCTACGCGAGACATGTCAGTTCTCCTAATCAAGGGCGAATTAACTCCTGAAGTGCAGCATTATTGTTCGGCAAAGGATGTTTAAAGCCACTGAGCAAGTTCGACTGTCACGTCTTCGGGGCCGCACAAAAAGACGAGCTTCCGGTTGTGAAATTCCATGATTCGATTACGGAGCCTTACACCAGCAGCCGTCAGTCTGCGAACCTCGGCCTCGATATCGTCAACGGCGAAGCAGATGTGATTGAAGCCGAGCTTGTTGAGATTCGCGCGGTCGGCGTCAACAATCGCGTTGGGGTGACGATAGTGCAGCAGTTGCACCTCGGCGTGGGGGTTCTCGATTGCAAGCGTGATGTGGTCGGCCTCGATATCTTTGACGCCCATATAATCCTCCATGGCCTTGCCTGAAATTACGGAGGACTGGATTTCTTCAAAGCCCAGCAAAGCGAAGAAGCTCTTCGCCGCTTCGATGTCGCGCACGACGACTGTGATATGATCGAAACTCTTCACCATGCCGTCTCTCTCCGGGAGTTATGCCTTAGACTCATAATCGGACGGCCTTCGGAGGTTCCCTACTGCGAGAGCGGTTTAGTGCATTATCTGATTTGCGCACCATTGCGCCGACCCCTGGAAAACTAAGGCGCAACGTACCTTATTCGCCGAAGACATCCTGTTCAAACTGCGAATAGGAAAGCCAGTGCGTCCCACTGGCGAGATCATAGAAACCGGCATCGATTCCCGCAGAATTTGTATAAAAACGGGCTTTTTGGATGTCTTGCACCGTTGCGTACGGCGGGTTCGCGTACACGAACAGAAGTAGTCCTCGTCCGTTGCCGACCAGCCCACTGAACCACGTCCGCAGCCGGTCAAACCGTTCCATTGCGCTATCCGTAGTATGCCGGCCATCTGTGATCGCGATGACCGATGTTCCAAACGGGCTTGGCTTGATGAACGCGGACGCCAGCGGCGCGACGAGCGCCAAGTCGCTATACCCAAGGCGATGAAGGCGGGCGCGAACCCCTCCCATAAACTCGTGCATATCCATGGCTAAGCCTCCCTCGTAGCTCACATGAGCGAACACACACGGATTGGCTATCAGGGTAACTGCAGCGCTCCGCGCCTGTCTATTGCTCCGCTTCGGCATCCCCTGCCTTGCGTCTGGAAACGGTCGCCCCGTCTCCCTCAACCAAGGCACACAACGAGCACAACTGCCTGTCAAGCTGGCCGCTTCTTCAAAGGTTGCATCTCACGACCCGCCGCTGACCCTGTCGCTCTAGCCCCCTCTCGCAGCCGACATTCACTGTCCCCATCTGGCCGCCCGTCTGCTCAAACTGATGCTATAATTTTTCTATATGCTGCTTCCACGTCGCACTACCGTGCGGTTCCTTGTCGCTATCCTCCTACTCTCGACCTTCTCCCCTGCCAGTGCATTTGCCGATGCAGCATTCTCACTCGACGCCGTCCGCTATAATCTGACCTACGTCGCCGGCCAGCTCGCGTCATTTTTCTCTGATCTAGCTGACGCGATCGCATTACACATTCCAGTAACCTCCCTCACGGCGAGCGCCGCCACTCCCACTCCCTCGCCGATCGCGCCTCCCTCACCCGCGCTCGACTTCCTTGCGATGACTACCCCCGAGGCTTCGACACCACCGACCACAGTCGCTGCACCATACGCGCCACAGACGACGATCATCCAGCAGCCGGTCATCGAAAGGGTCGTCGAGCGCACTGTGCCCGCGCCAGCTGCATCCGGCATCTCCGAACAAACGCTTGCGAATAGGTTAGCCAGTCTCAAAGACGACATTCTTCTGCGCATTGCCGCAGTCGCGAGCGCGCCGATTTCATTCTCCGGCTCCGCTCCTACGACGCCGGTCTCGACCGCCACCTTTGCCACTTCTCAGAGGATCGACCAGCTCACGAACACTGCGATCAACGCGCCGACGATCACGGGCGGCAGCATCTCGGGTGCAAATGTCTCGGGCTACCTTCCCCTCTCGGGCGGCACGCTCACGGGGACGCTCTTCGGCACCGATCTCTCGCTTTCGGGCACGCTTTCGGCCGGCACGCTCAACGTCGCCGGGGTGTCGTCACAGGGCGCGCTTGTCGGACCATACTTCACCGCGACGAGCACGACGGCGACAAGCACCTTTGCGGGCGGCCTAACGGCCGCCAATGGCGGCTTCTCTATCTTGCAGAATGGAAATGTCGGCATCGGCACGCAAAACCCGACAGCAGAACTTGCGATTGAGGCGAGCGGCACAAACGGAATTGATATCAGGCGGGCAGGATCGGTTTTTGGAACCGGCATCCGAACATTTGCGAGCAGAGGCACCACAGCATCGCCAACACAGAGCCAGACAAACGACACGCTTGGCAACTTCGAGTTCTGGGGCCTTGACGACACTGGCGTTTATCGACGGCCAGCCTACATCGCAGCCAAGGCTTCCGAGAACCTCACCGCGGCAAGCAGCGCTGGATATCTGTCATTTTTCACCGCCCCGACAGGGAGCGTGAACACCACTGAGCGTCTTCGCATCACATCAAGCGGCAACGTCGGCGTCGGCACCACCTCGCCAACTAATAAACTCGAAGTCGCCGGCAACACGTTCCTAGGCGGCACGATCACTGGCACAAGCACGCTCGCACTCACCGGCACCACCGGCACCACAACGATCGCAAGCGGACAGGGCTTCACCATCGGCGGCTCGCAGTTCGTCGTACAGCAAGGCAGCGGGAATGTCGGCATTGGTACCACAACACCAACAGCGATGCTCGACATCACAGGGAACAAAAGCGATGCCGTCGTCGGGAGCGAAATGATTTCCGCCACCGCCGATCGCGACTTCTCATCCGACAGCGGTAACTGGACAGGCACGAATTGGTCGATCGGCTCGGGTGTCGACACGCATACAGCGGGAGCTAATGCACTCACGCTCACCAATGCCGCGCTCGCGAGCGCGCCTGCAAGCGGCAATCTCTACCAGATCACCTTCACTCTCGTCACCACCATCGCAGGTACTGTGACTCCGAACATTGGTAGTGCCAACGGCCTTGCGGTGGGGACTGTGGTCGGGTCTGACACCGAGACGCAGGTCATCGCAGCGACCGGATCAGGCGCGCTCACGTTTACTCCCGACGCCACCTGGACGGGCACGATCGACAATGTATCGGTAAAGCAAGTCACGAAGTCATCCGCTGTGCAGGTATTCAGAAGCTCCAACAGTACGATCGGATCAGAAATCCGTTCGGGCGGAGTCTCGCATACAACCAACACTTTTATGGGGGTCGATGCGGGTTCTCTCAATACCACTGGTAACCGCAATACCGCCTTTGGCGCTCCGGCACTCATCAGTAACACCACCGGTTTCCGCAATAGCGCATTCGGTTCGGCCGTATTGTCCAACAACACCATTGGTAACCAAAACACCGCGCTCGGCGTGAGTGCGATGCAAAGCAATACGATCGGCAGCAACAATACTTCGGTCGGCTATCGCTCGCTCTTCGTTAGCACCTCCGGCAGCACCAATACCGCGATTGGTCAGGAAGCGCTCGTCAACATCACCACTGGATCCAACAATGTCGCACTCGGTTTCCGATCCGGCCTCAACCTCACCACGGGTACTAAAAACATCATCATCGGATATAACATAAACGCCACATCTTCTTCAGCGACGAATTCCTTGAACATCGGTAATCTTATCTTCAGTGCAGGCCTTGATGGCTCCGGCAGCACCATTTCCACAGGTAACGTCGGCATCGGCACCACGACGCCTACCAACAAACTCGAAGTCGCCGGCAACACGTTCTTGGGCGGCACGATCACCGGCACGAGCACCCTCGCCCTCACCGGCACCACGGGCACAACCACGATCGCCGCCGGCCAAGGCTTCACCATCGGTGGCTCGCAGTTCGTCGTGCAGCAAGGCAGCGGGAATGTCGGAATCGGGACGACGACACCGACAGCGCAACTTTCAACAACCGGCACCGTGCGCTTCGCCGGGCTCGGCTCGGGCGGCGCAAACCTCGTCACCGACGCCCTCGGCAACGTCACGGCGGCGTCCGACGAACGGCTCAAGGACAAGCAAGGTGACTTCACCCGCGGCCTCGCCGCCGTGAACGCGATCTCTCCCGTGCTGTACAAGTGGCGACCGGAGACGGGCTTCGACACGCAATCAACCTACGCGGGCTTCTTCGCGCAAAATGTGCAGGCCGCCATTCCGGAGGCCGTCTCGCCAGACTCGCGCGGCTACCTCACGCTCGCCGACCGCCCCATCCTCGCCGCGCTCGTAAACGCGGTTAAGGAACTCGCCACTAAACTCGACACCTTTGCCGAGCGCTTCACCACAAAGCAACTGACGTTCGTGCGCGGCGAAGCCGACGACCTCACCCTCAACCAGCGGCTTTGCATCAAGAATTCCGCCGGCACACCAGTATGCGTCACCGGCGATCAACTCGCCGCTCTATTGGGCCAAACCGGTGCAGCTGCCGCACCAGCATCCGTGATACCCAGCGCGCCCGTCATCGAATTGAACGGCAACGCCTCCAGCACGATCGACGTCGGCGACACGTACAACGACCTTGGCGCAAGTATTGTCGCGCCCGCAAGCGATCTCAATCTCGGGCTCGTCATCCTGCTCGACGGCGCTACCACGACCCAGGTCTCGATCGACACGAGCACACCCGCCGAGCACACCATCCTCTACACCGTCACCTCGCCCACCACCGGCCTCACCAGCACCATCATGCGCACGGTCTCCATCTCTCCTGCCACGCAACTGTCCGAGCCACCCGCGAACGACAATCCGTTCAACGCGCCTGACAACGACAATGCTTCCTCGACAACAGCGGTCGATGCTGCGGCCTGATAGGGCGATGACAATTGAAGCCGACGATCGCGCCTTCCATCTTCGCTCTACGGAGCAAGGCCAGGAGAAAAGAACCAAACCAGTACGATGAGGATCAAAACCGCCGCTGCAAGCCCGACTGCAACAGCAAACGGATGCCGCGCTCTGTCCGTGCGGATCAGCGTTTCCGTCTCAGGCGCTGATTGGCGGTCGCTGACCGTTTGCGGCAGCTCCACTTTGATTTGACCCCGGCTCCCCGCAATCGGAACAGACTCCTTCGCGCCGGCAGAGCCGCCGCTTTCGACGCCCGGCAAAACGCCTTTGTATTGGCTCCACACCCATGCTTGCGGCGTGCTTCCATCAGCGCCCACATGCCCGCTTTCAGTCCCGTCGAAATTCTTAGACATCCGTGCCCCCGCGATGGCATCTGGGAATACGCCTCGGTCGAGGTTCCCTGGCCATTTTATTCTCGACGCCTCCGATCTTGGGACTGTTCTTTCCGCTCCGCAAGATGCGGAGCTTCGCCGTCTCCCGAAATCACTGACCTACATAATGATTGTGATCACGGGGCCGAGATGCGCAATTTCTTCCGAACGCTTGCGCCAGAGCAATTCGATGCGACTGTCTCGATCCGTGCCGACGGCAGTTACACTTATTCGTACGACGGCATTCTCATATTCGTGCCCGCCCTGATACAGGATTCCCGCGCAGGCCGATTGGACGCGCACATGGAGGCGCAACTCAAAGAGGCCGCCTCGCAGTTGCGTCAAGAAGGGTTTCGAAACGCTGAATATCTCGGGCGGGGGCGCTACGCGGTAGTCCTGCAACGCTCCCACGCTAAAGGGGAATCGTCGTTCTTTCCGTCTCATGAGATGAAGGTGTTTAGCATCAGGCCGCAGCCGGACGGCACTATCCTGATTGGCGCTTCCCGACCAGACGCGACCGCCCCGTGTCAATTGATCGGGACGGACGCCGAAATCGATGGCCGGCTCACTGTGACGCTGGAAAGGGGCATCGATGTCCTTAAACATAACGCGCAAAGCACCCTTTCGACTCTGGACCATTTCGAGGCGTACCATTGGCGTATCAAGTCGCCCGACGCTGACCCGGTCATGATCGTCCATCCCATGAAATAGCGCCGAGCGGCGAAGGATCAGATATGAGCATCGATGCAGTCGTCTTCTACATCCTCCTCGTCGACGCAGTCAGCGCCAATGTGATGGTGCAATTCGGGAGCGAGTGGTACGTGCACAACTTCCGCACGATCTCTCGCTGGTTTCCGCCGGCTGAGGGTTGGGCACTCTACTACCTGGCGCTTGTATTATGGGTCGGCTCCCTCCTGTACCGTGCCGGCACGCTGCTCTGATCCTGGAGACGATGTCGTAAGCGACATGGTAGCGGGAATATGCGAACGCGACGAACACGGTCAGCGTCGGCACCGCAATCTCGGCATCGTCACACTACTCGGCGGCGCAACCACCACCGCTGTCTCGGTCGACACCAGCGTGCCCGGCGCGCACACGATCATCTATACCGTCACACACGC
>VBWC01000039.1 GCA_006218035.1 Gammaproteobacteria bacterium | reverse complement strand
GGTGCCGCTCGGCTTGTTACCGGACACCGAGTTTGTCGTGGAAATCCGGACACCAAGTTTGTCGCGGAAATCCGGACACCAAGTTTGTCGCCCAAGAAACGGCGGTCATCCATGACCCTCCTGCGCTACGGCCCGGTGTTCGCGAGCGCTGGCCCTTGCGGCCGGCGACGGACAGGCTACAGATCCGCTCGGCCGTCAGTTCATCCGCCGCATGCGTCCGGAGTTCCCGGCCGGCTTCATCGGCGATCACCCAGGTCGGACCACTGGGATCCAGCGACACGTACACCGACTTGCCGATGGAAGGTTTGCCGACATAGCGGCTACGGTCGTACAGTGAGATGCTGCCTGTGCAATCCACGCGCCGCGGCACCACGCGTTGCGCCACGACGGCCCAGGCCCGCGTTACATCCCCAAGGGACTGCTCGCGACGGCGCTGATATCGGCGCTCCGCCCGACGCAACTCCGGATACACCTCCCAGCGACTGCGGCCCTCCCGGTAGGGATAGCGCTCGCGTTGTAAACGGTCCAGCCGGTCGCAGCGTTGTTGCAGTTCGGCCGGGTCGCGGCAAGTCTGCGGCTCGGCCCAATTTTGTTCGGTGCCCTGCGACCGTTCCACCACGCCGTTCTGCTGCGGGCAGCCTGGTTGAATCCAGATCAGGTCGATCCCCAGACCAATCAACCACAAAGCCATCTCGGGGGGAAAGCCCCCACTCGAACCCCACGGATAGCCATTATCCGTGCGCAACCGTTCCGGCAGGCCCCAACGGGCAAACACCTGCCGTAAGTGCTCCTGGATCACGTGGCGCTGCACGTGTTCCCAGCGGGGCTGGGCAAAGACCACCGTTTGCAAAAAAGCGCCGCTGCATTCATCGACGATCCGCAGCCAACAGGCTTGCTGCCGACGCTGCAAGTGGAGTTCTTCCGAGGCATCCGTTTGCCAGCCCTGATGCGGCCGGGTGGCGCGCGGGACCTTGGGGGCCGCGGACAGCGCGGGGCGGCCGGCGGGAGCGGGCTGCAGACCGGCGTGGCGCAGGTGCCGGCGCAGCGTGCGCGCGCAGGGCAAAACGTCGTGGCGGTCTTCGAGTTCCAGGCGAATCAATTCCGAGCCCCAGCGAGGGTGCGCGCGTCGCGTTTGGCAAAGATCCTGCACCAGCGCCGGCGCCGTGGGCCGCGCTTGGTGCTGACCACAGTGGTCGTAGTCGGGGGCGATGCCTTGGTCGCCCTGCCGAGCGAAGCGGGCAAACCAGCGCTGCACGGTGCGCAGCGCTACGGCGTACTGCGTGGCGACCTCACGCGGGTCGGCCTGCTGTTGCCAGCGTTGAAAAAATCTTCTGGCGAAGGGGCACGGGCAAGGCATGCGGCATAACGACCTCCTGGAAACCAACCGCTGAAAAAAAACCTGCAGCTGCGTTCCGGCAAAAACCAACAGTATAAGGCAGCTGCGGGCATGAGCAACGCAAACAGCTGCCCAATGGCAGTGACCAACTCGGTGTCCGGATTTCCGCGACAAACTTGGTGTCCGGATTTCCGCGACAAACTCGGTGTCCGGTGACACGGCTCGCGGCACCGCGACTTTGCAGAGACATGCTGATTCTGATGGGACAGGTCCGGCTCGGCTCGCCGGACCTACCGGCTCCGACTGAACCGCGACGCAGCTGCACTCCACTTGCTCAAGAACGCAACGCAGCACGCCCGAAATTGCGCTGACACTGGGCCGACAGCGACCGCCAGCCTCTTCCGACGGTTCGACAGCCCACTTTCTCTCTCGTTGCCGCGCGCCGAGTTCTCAATCCGGCGCTTGCCGGAAGCCTCATCAGGACAACGGCATCCGCGCTGATTCCCGGTGCTGGCGCCAGGCCCCTGTCACACCGTTGCGTTCCAGTCACAGGTTCGTCTACTGATGGAACGGCGTTTGCTGAATAGAGGACGGCCCGTTCGTGAGAACGGAATGAGAACGGCCTTTTTTGCTTGTCCTGGGGTTAAGTCCACCTATAACGGAATATAGCGATGCAAAGGATCATACCTCGATTTGCTTCCTCGCCTTCCCACCGCACCGGGAGCTTCACGGAACCAAAAGGATCATCCGACATGGCAATTGCCGCAGCGATTCCCGTAGCCGACAAGCGCCGCCAGCGCCGCATGCCTAGCAAGGTCAAGACGCGCTGCCGGCTGAACCGTATGGCCGAAGAGGGCACCTGGCTGGCGATGGTGCGCAATATCTCTTACCAGGGCATCGGTCTGAGCATCAACCGGCCGATC
>VBWC01000038.1 GCA_006218035.1 Gammaproteobacteria bacterium | reverse complement strand
CGGCGCCATTCTGGTTCCATGCGACCGCGCGCCTCTATTTCGTCACTTACCTGCCGCTTGCATTGGGTTATGCGGCTGTGCACATCGCGGAAGCGCTGTTCGCCCGTGGTCATCTCCGTGGTGACCGTCTCTTCCATGGTCATAACACGCGTCATCAGCTCGTGCACCTCGAACTCGCGTTCGCCCGCGCTCTGAATGGTGCTGGCCGAGTCGTGCCGCTTGCGGTTCCCGTTACCGGCCTTTTCCGGCGCCTGTGGTGGCGCCGCTGCATTCGCCTGCAGGAAGGCCTGCACGTTCTCAGCCAGCGGACGCTGCACGTCCGTTACGGTCGAGCGCGTTTGCACGCGGGCGTGACTCAACGTCTGACGCGCATGTTTCATTACCTCTTCGTAGTCTTTCTGACCCTCATATTCACGGAATGCTGTGTCGCATTCGCTGCTGTACCCCGTCATTTCCGTGACCGCAGCTGAGGTCATGACGGGCGCGTATCCGCGTCGCGCTAACACGCCCTCGTTGCCCTCGAGAGAGCCGAAGCTTATATCGCTCACCGCGCTGGGGAAGCTCTCGTTCGCCAGCTCGTCGTGCAGGCCGGGCAATAGGTGGCGACTGCTGTTCAATAAATCGCTCACCTGATTCGCCGCCTGTGACGGCCGCGCGCCCGAAGGCAGCAAAAGCCTGTCGAGCGGCTGGATGACGCGCAGCAGTGAGGTCACGTCGGTGTCCGACGTCAATAGCGGCGTGCTGCTAAACGGCCGGGAACCGGGACCCACCGGTTGCGTGTTGTAACGTGCTTGTGGCGACAACACCGGCGGCCCGTGTTCGGCCAAGAGACTCATCTCGCTCCTTTCTATACTCAACTCCAAGATGTTCTCGACCGGCGGGTGCTGTTGGAACCCGTTGCGCGCGGCTGCGGCCGCGGCTGTTCGCGGTGGTGGCTGCGTGTTAGGCGCCGCACGGCGCTGCAGTCCCGGTTGGCTCGTTGTGGAACTCACCGTTTGCGTGGCCACAACTCGAGGTCCCGTGTTGCTTGCGATTGTTACGAAACCTACCGGTTGCATGCTGTTCACGGTTTTCGGTCCAGTGGTGCTCGCGGCAACGCCGCGGGTTACCGTTGTTGCAGTCGCGCGCGTACCGCCGCTGGTGAACACCGGGCTGGCGCGCGATGCGGTCTTGGGCGTGCGCTGCACGCCCGCGGTCTCCGGGCTGATTCTGGACGCTGACGTGACAGCACGTGCGTACGAATAATCGATGGGGCTGTAGCGTCTCGGCGCTGAAGCGTTACGGCCCGTGCTGCTGCTGTTGGTGCCGCTACTGCTCGGCTGGCTGGAGCTCGCAGCACGCGTCGTCTGCCCGCTGGCGGTTTGCCCGCGGTTCGGCGTTGGAAGCCCGTTCTGCTGCGTGCGTGAACGGGTTCCGTGCGCGGCCGGCGCGGCCGTAGATGTCATACTTAATGAGTACTGTTTACACAAACAAGAACTCGTTCCTGAGCGCGCGCGAACGCGTGCGCTGTCGCTTAAATACACGAGTCACTGAGTACACACTACAACAATACGCAATCACACAATTACGCTGCTGTCAGCAATGCACACAATAACTTTCTACCGTACTGCGCCTCGCTGCCGTGCGATTCCGGCGCCAAATACGAAAAACGCGCAAATACCGCGTCTCGACGCGACGCGGTTTTTACTCAAAACAAGCGAAAAACGAACGAAAACGAATTTTAATTACGGGTGATTACAGGCTTACGGTTACGGTTGTGCGGGCCGCGATGACTATTGCTTTCCTTTCTCCTTCTCGAAGTGAAGACTCTTTGGTCCGCGATCCTGGACTGTTTTAAATCCTGGCCACGGGCACCACTGTGGGAATCGTCGCCTGGTCCGCAACGGGGTCCCAGTCCAGGTAGGACAGCGACGCCCTTAAAGCGCGGGGTGTGCGTCTTTCTATGCGATTGGCGGTTCCCGACAGGTGCGTTTCGGGAGCAGGTGCTGGGGGTGATCCTCGTGTGTTGCAGGTGCGCGGCGGTGCTTACCGCACCGTGAACGTCCGCGGGAAGCGCACAACGGCGCTGCGAGCGACACGAACCGCTACTGGAACACGAGGCGGGCACTCACCGTGCCCGAGGGGCGCGTGACGACTTGCACTGACGATTATGCTGTGATATTTAACTGGCCGCTACGGCGCGTAGGCCGTTTACACTATAGCGCTTAGGGCGTTTACGTTAAACCGCTGTTTACAGAGCTTATTACTGCAAATACAACTGAATCCAAGGTTACTGGCTGCAA
>VBWC01000037.1 GCA_006218035.1 Gammaproteobacteria bacterium | reverse complement strand
GATCTATAGATATGAAAACTTAACACTAATTAAGCTTGATCAGTATATGTACTTCATTATTGGAAAAGTGGATAAATCTGTGATGGCAATTTTTTTAATCACCCGGTCAACTGATATCTTTTATCCAAACTATTAGTCTTCTTAAAAGAAAGAGGATGTTGCGGTGTGCTCTGTGGTGACCGACAGCGCCCCAGCCAATGGGAGTCGAGGGGCGGGGCCAAGGGATTGTAACAGCCACGTGCGCCCGTTGTGTCGGGCAGAGTTTCCCTGGACGGAGTTGAATAAACTGCTTATCTTCGTAACCTCTTTCCTCTCATTGACACGACACGCAGCTAACTTTAACATGGTGGCATCGGTGACCACTGAGGTGGGTCTTGAGCTCACGTGTTAGGGAAAGAGGATTTGAACGAATCGATTCGCAACTCGTGGAGAAAACGCGATGGCCTCGCGCAACTTCACCCTACCGACACCGCCGGCCCTGGACATCAACGATGCAGCGCTCGGTGAGTTGTGGAAGAAGTGGAAACACTCATGGACGATGTACGCTCTGGCTGCCAAGCTGAAGGACGAGGACGAGGACGTACAAGTGGCGCACCTGCTGACGCTCATCGGGCGCGACGCCAACGACGTCTACCTCACCTTCACATGGGCCACCGTCGACGACGCCAAGAAGATCGCGCTGGTGCTGGAGAAGTTCGACCAGTACTGCAGCCCTCGCGTCAACGTCCCGTTTGAGCGGTACAAGTTCAGGATGAGGACTCAGGAGTCCGGCGAGACGTTCGACCGGTATGTCACCGCGCTGCGGCAAATGGCATCAAGGTGTGCGTTTCCGGCGGCGGCGGCGGACGATTTCCTTCGAGACCAGATCATCTTCGGCATCACCGACGCGCGGGTGAGAGAACGCCTGTTGCGTGAACTTGACCTCAAACTGGACAAAACCATGGACACATGCCGCGCAGCGGAAACGTCCCAAGCGCAAATGAAGGTCGTGGAGAACACGGGAAAGACGCCTCAAGTCAACAAGCTGGAGAAGAAGCGCCAGGTGGTGCGAGCGCCTCTGACAAGGTACTCGAGTGCAAGTTCTGTGGCTATGAGCATCCGTTCGGCCGAGACAAGTGCCCAGCGTATGGCGAAGAATGTAACAAGTGCAACGGCAAGAACCACTTCGCGAAGAAGTGCCCGAGCATCGGAAAGAAGTCTGTCAGGGCCGTGACGTCGCAAGCCAGCGACGAGGAGGACGCGCAGACGCAGGACGCCACGGAGAAGAAGAAAGTATTCTCCATCGCGTCAGTGTCATCGGTCCATCAGCTGCGCGACGAACAGCTGGTCACGCTCAAGGTGAAATCGGGAAATTTCATCAGATTCCAGATGGACACGGGCGCCGACTGCAACGTCGTGCCGACTCACGTCTATCGCAACGCGACCGGGGACATAACGCTGCGCCAGGTGACGCCCTGCAACGCGTCACTCGTGGCCTTCGGGGACAATCTCATCGCGGTCCGCGGACGTGTCGTCATGCCTGTCTGGCGTGGGACCAAGAAGTTCTACATCGAGGCGAACATCGTGGACGGGCGGAAAGTGCGCTCAATTCTCGGCCGTCGCGCCTGCATCGGAATGCGCTTGGTGCAAGTGATGGATTGTGACGCGCTGTCAAAGCCAGATGTGCCGAGCGACAAAGTGCATTCCTTGGGGACGGGTGCGCGGTCCGCACCACTGACCAAGAGCGATGTCCTGCGGCGTTTCCCAGGAGTATTTGCAGATGGCGTTGGCCGCCTTGCAGGCGATTACGTCATCCGTTTGGACGCCGACGCGGCTCCAGTGCAGCACGCACCTAGGCGGGTGGCTGTGGCGCTACAGAAGACGCTGCGCGCCGAGCTGGACAAGATGACGGCCGACGGCATCATCAAGGCAGTGTCAACGCCGACTCCGTGGATCAGTTCACTCGTGGTGGTTCCAAAGAAATCAGGCAAGCTGAGGATCTGCATCGACCCGAAGGACTTAAACCGGGCGATTCGACGAGAGAACTATCCGCTACCGACGATTGAGGATGTCGCCACGAGACTCACGGGAGCCAAAGTGTTCACCATTTTGGACGTCCGAAGTGGGTTTTGGCATGTGCGCCTGAGCGACGCCTCGTCGCCTTTGACGACGTTCAATACGCCGTTTGGCCGATTCAGATGGCTCCGAATGCCGTTTGGCATCTGCTCCGCGCCGGAAGTGTTCCAGAGGAGAATGCATGAGGTCATCGAGGGTTTGCACGGGATCGAAGTCATCGCGGACGATTTCTGCGTCGTGGGCTTCGGGGAGACGCTGGACCAAGCGTCAGCGGACCACGACGCCAACCTCATTGCGTTCCTGAACAGGTGCGCGGAGAAAGACTTGCGCCTGTCAGCAGAAAAGTTTCAGCTGAGGCAGCGCGAAGTCCGCTTCATTGGACATGTGGCCTCAGGCGAGGGGTTGAAAATAGACCCGGCAAAGGTCAAGGCCGTCCTGGAGATGCCCGACCCCACGGACGCAGCCGCCGTGATGCGTGCGCTCGGCATGGTGCAGTATCTGGCCAAGTTTCTGCCCCACCTCAGCGACATGACGCTCCCGCTGAGGCGACTGGCACGCGTCGACGCTGAATGGGACTGGGACACCGCTGCGGCCGCAGCCTGGAAGGCGGTGAAAGTCGCAGTCACGCGCGCCCCCGTTCTCCGGTTCTACGACCTCCAGAAAGAGGTCACCTTGCAGTGCGACGCGTCGCAGTCCGGCCTTGGCGCCGCCATGATGCAAGAAGGACAGCCCGTCGCCTGGGCGTCACGCGCGCTGACGGACACAGAATGTCGCTACGCGCAAATCGAAAAGGAACTGTTGGCGATCGTTTTCGCATGCGAACGTTTTGATCCGTACATTTATGGCCGCGATAAGGTCACCATTGAGTCGGATCACAAGCCGCTGGAAGTAATAATGGCGAAACCATTATGCGGCGCACCTACGCGATTGCAGAGAATGATGTTGCGCCTGCAGCGCTACAATCTGGCAGTTTCGTACAAGAAAGGCGCCGCCATGTTTCTGGCCGACACGCTCAGCCGCGCATATCTCCCGCACGACCCATTAGTGTCAGCGGCACCACATGTGGCGGCGTTGGAGTCGTTGGACGCCACGGTCGAATTACCGGTATCAGCGGCGCGCCTGCGGCAAATGGCGGCCGCATCTGTTGCAGATGAGACGTGTCAGCGTCTGGCACGTGTCATCCGGAGCGGCTGGCCTGAGACAAAGAGCGCGGCGGACCCGGCGCTCGGGCCCTACTTCGATGTTCGCGACGAACTGACTGTCCAAGGCGACCTCATCTGCGCCGCATGCGCGAATGTTTGTTCTGGCCGCGCATGGCGGCGGACATCCGAGCGCTGGTCGGAACGTGCGACATATGTCTAGCGCATCGCCCTGCGCAGCAGAAAGAACCGCTGATGCCGCACCAGTTTCCGGCCCGGCCCTGGGCGAAAATCGGCGCCGATCTCTGCGAGCACCGCGGACGCACCCTGCTCGTTGTCGTGGACTATTTTAGCGACTTCATCGAGGTCGCTAAATTGTCGCGTCTCAACACGTCGGCGGTGACCCGCGAGCTGTCCGAACTGTTCGCGCGCTACGGCGCGCCTGACGTCATCGTCTCGGACAACGGGCCCCAGTTCGCGTCCGCCGAATTCCAGGAATTCTGCGCCACATGGGGCGTGGACGCGGTAACGTCGAGCCCACGTTACGCCCGATCGAACGGAAAGGCGGAGTCGGCGGTGAAAATCGTCAAGAGCCTGTTCGAGAAGTGCCACGACGCAGACCGCGACGAATTCGTGGCGCTGTGCGAACAGCGCAACACGCCGACCGAAGGCCTGGGCAGCAGTCCTGCTCAGCGGTTTCTAGGGCGCAGGTGCAGGACGCTCCTGCCAACCACACGAACGCTTTTGCAGCCGGAGTTCGCGACTGACGGTGATCTGCGCAGCAAGCTGGCTCGTCAAGAAGTCACGCGTCAGCTCCATGACCGTGCAGCGCGGCCGCTGCCGCCGCTGGTTGCGGGCGATGCAATCCGCATCCGGCTCCCCGGGGACGCGACGTGGTCGGCTGGCCTGTGTCTAGGCCAAGTGGCCCCACGCTCATACGACGTGAGCGTGCAAGGCACAGTCTACCGCCGCAACCGGAGCCACATTCTGCGAACAGACGAGAACCCCTTGTTGCAGCGCGAGGAGCGGCAGGAAGCCCCTGATCACGCTCCGTGGGAACGCTCCCCGTCGTCGCCACGGCCCCGTTGGCCCCTCTCTCTGGTGGCAGCTGACGCTCAAGGTCAGCTGCGTGACCCCCGAGTGGCACCGGAGACGCCGGCACCAGCGACGACACCAGCAGCGGCTCAGCCGGCCGCTGCGCTTCGCCGCAGCACGCGGGACCGCAGG
>VBWC01000009.1 GCA_006218035.1 Gammaproteobacteria bacterium | reverse complement strand
TCCATGGCGGTCGCCTGCGGTCGAAATGACAAGAAACCTCTTATTCAGAGCCTCCTTAGGTTGATGTTTCATATAGATGCTTTCCAGAACTTCCACCATCTTCCCGCCTGCCGTGCAGTGACAGTGTAAACGATGCCGGTGAGCGGATGCACCGTGACAGAGTCCAGCCGCCGCGATTTCAGTGCCTGGTAAAGCGGTGCGAACCATGTCTCCTCCAACGACGACCTGTCCGATCCGCCATCCGGTACCGCCGGACGAACGGTGACAAGATGATCGCCGCTTTGACGCCGCCCCAGCCAGTCCTGTGCATCGCTCGGG
The DNA here is from genome assembly GCA_006218035.1 of Gammaproteobacteria bacterium. Taxonomy (GTDB): domain Bacteria; phylum Pseudomonadota; class Gammaproteobacteria; order VBWC01; family VBWC01; genus VBWC01. The sequence continues at coordinate 63,452 of VBWC01000009.1, read as the reverse complement.
GACGGCTGGCACGGTGTGCCGGCGAGCTGAGCGAGGCCGCGCGCGAGCGGGTAATCGCTCCAGGTCGTAATCGGTGGCCGGGTTGTCGGCAACGACGGCAGCTGCCCTCCGCCCCAGAACCACAGACTGTTCGCCGGTGGTTTCCCGGTCGAGATGCGTCGCTGATTTATCGGAATGTCGTGCAGCGTCATCTGCGCCTCGTTCATCAATCGACGCCAGAACCCGCCGTCGGGTCCGCGCGGCAGATAATCCAGAATAGGCCTGCCCAGCGTATCCGCGAGCAAACTCGTCGTGATGCGGATATCCGCCGGCGCCGCCACGAACCACCCGTCGATGCCAGGCTGAAGCTCCATTCCGGCATCCGCAAACAATGGTGACAGTGCCGTTGTCAGCGCCTGCCTCTCTTCAGGGGACAGACCTTCAGAAACGTCGGCGACCAGCACCACGCTGTCTCGATCGGCCTGGCAATAGACCGGATCGGCATGGATCCACCAACGGTCACGGACCATGCCTGGCAGCAGCGTCCGCGTGACAGCGGCAATCGGCAGATCTTTGCCGTCACCTGCATCGAGACCAAAAATATCAAATAACGTGGCATCCATTGCCCGCGGTGGTACCTGGCGCGACTCCCCGCGCGCAAGCAACATGTTCCGCGCGGGTGAACGGCCCGACGGAGTTGCTTCCGGCAACGCACCCGCCGCCGTCGATTGATTGCAAATCAAGGTGAGCCTGGTGGGCATCGCGGCACCATGCGGATGTTTTCGTGAACCGAACAAAGTTAGATGATCTCAGGGTCTCTGCGCGGGACTTGCGCAGCCCCGTTAGTATGATGCAATCTATGGCCTGGTCGCGGCGCTTTTAATGCTACTACTACCCTGATTCGGAGGATACACGATATGGGATTGGCCACTGTAACGTTTCGTCGCTGCATCCAAAACTCCAAGGACGCCGGAAGCAGCGAAAAGCATATCGCCTCCCGCATTTACTTTGACCTGGAACTGGACGGCCACCACCATACCGATATATGCGTCGACGTCAAACATCCGTCCGGTAAAACCTCGCCGCTGGAAGTCTCTCTGCCTCATGGATACACCGGGCCTGGCGAATTCGAGGAACTGCGCGACGCCGCCGCCGCCTATTACAAGAAAATCACTGGCAATATCGCCAGGAGCGGCAAGCCGGCCGCGAACAATCTCATTGTTCAGGACGAGGCCGTCAAGTTCGAAGTGTAGTTGTTCGTCGATCTAGTCAAATATTAGCCGCAGGACTCAAGATACGGTCGGCCTGAACATCTCCCATGAGGCATGGTTCGTTCTGGCCGGCCTGAAATGCGACAAGGCACAGGGTTTCTGTATGAGCCGCCCGATTATGCCGATCGATCTTACCCGTCGCATGCAGGAGAACGGGCTGCAACTCAATCGGCGCAACGGCTGATCAGGCCTGACATACCGGTCGGGCGACCGCTCTACTGTGTAATTTTCGCATCCGTCAACGGATGACGCGGTTTAAGTTTTCTTCCCGACGCGGTTCCCGCGCCACCATCCTTGTAGGGCACCACTACTGACATCGACGAAGCAGTGACCGTCCAGACACCACGATCGATATTCGTTGGCTCCGCCCCGTTGAACATTACGTAGCTGTACTTGCCGTAATGGGGAAGTTTACGCATCAGCCCCGGCAGTGCCGCCGGTGAATCCGCCACTAACCACAACAGCGGCCAATGATCGCGATCCGCACCATTCGCCACCAATGCGACCGACAAATCCGCTCCGGCATAACGCTTTTCGCCGATGTTAAGATTACCGTGCCCATCCACGGATGCATCGGCCGACGGGAGCACGACATCGCGGAAACGATTTTCCTGCCCGACCACCACCACCGCAACCGCTTTTGGCAATGCGGTTAACTCATTATCCCAGCGGACCTCCGGTGACGATCCGTTCGCGGCTGGCCATGTTTCGACCGCTTTCTGATAGCCCCGTCGCATCTCCGCAGACGCCTTTTCAGGCAATACGATCAATACTCGATCAGCCCCAAAAATCTGGCTGAGCGTCGCCGGACGCTCATCGGCTGCCAAATGCCTGAACAGATCAAACTCCGGATCGATTTCCACCCGGAGCGGGCGTTCGGCAAAGGCGAACCGAACCTTTAACGTCTTGTCGTCCATCGACAGGCGCGTTTGATACGCCTCGGCAATCCCTTCAAGCGTAACCGCGACCGGAACCTGTAAATTGTAGTGCGCAGTCGCCTGCGTCTGTGCCAATTCGAAATCCAGCCGGTAACCCCCTCCAGCTTTGGAAACGGCCAGATCGTTAACCCGTAGTACCGGAGCACCGGTACGCAATATCCATTGGTCAAAGAACGAACCGTACCGCCATCCGGAGGTTTCCTCAAAAGCACGCCGGAGATCATCGAAGGTCGCGCGACGGAACCTGTTTACCGAATAAAATCGTCTGAGCGACTCCAGAAATACCTCATCGCCGGTTCGCTGCCGCAACATATGGAACAGCATCATCGTCTTTCCGTAACCGATGGCCTCACTCGCGGAACTGTGACGCCCGGTAAACTGTACCAGCGGAAATTCATTGTTCGCGGCGACATAGTCCTGGTAATTTTGCAGGGCCGCTCTACGGTACTCCGTAGCGTCGCCGTTCTTTTCCCGGATCAAATGATCGGCCAGGTAGGCCGTCAGGCCCTCACTCCAGTTGCCTTTCTCATAGTCGACGTATACGCCGTTGCCCCACCAGTTGTGAAGAATCTCATGTGGATACGATGAATGAAGTATAAAAGGAAAGCGCATGACCTTAGGGCCCAGCACCGTGAATGACGGCATTCCGTAGCCTGTCTCCCAGAAATTCTCCACTACCGCGAACTTTTCATGGGGATACGGCCCGAGGAGATTGTCGTACATCGCGAGATACTCAACACCGGCGTCCAGATACTGCTGCGCCAGAGCATCATCGGCGCTACGCAGGAATACCTGTACGGGAATATCCCGAGCGGCGCTTGAGTATTCGTGATATCTGCCGGCGATCAGATAAATGTCATCTTGCGGCTGAGGCGCCGCCCAGACAACGCGGGTCCGGGCCTCATCTTTTACGTGGACAAGGCGTTTACCCTGACTGACAACGTCCCAGCCGGCGGGCATCGAGGCCTCAAGCGCGAAGGTCACCAATTCTGCGTCCGCCACCGGATACCATCGAGAACCGGAGTCGAGAAATACGCCGGCATCGACGATAGTCCCTTCGGTGAGTTCGGATACCCTGACGTCATCTTGCTGCTGCACTAACGGATGAAAAATCACACCTTGATAGCGTAGCGAGACCTTGTCGGCTGGCGCCTTGAATACAATCTCGTAACAAGCCGCAGAGCCACGCGAACCGGGACCACCGCAGGCCTCGCTCCCAACCTGCCTGAGGTCCGCACCTGGCGATTGCAGAGTCAGCTTGAGATCGCGGTGCAACGAAAATACGAATTTTGAACGAGCCGTGCCGAAACGGACGGTGTCGACGACGGAAATCGCATGATCCGTCGGCGACAACGTGACAACAATATCATGATGGATCGGCTTCGTACTCATTGTCGATGCAGCATGTGCACTGACCGGCAATATAACCGCCACGCACCACGCAACCACATACCAGCTTCTTTGTACGGCGGAGCTCATACCTGTGATAAAGAATTATCTCCTCGCAGTGGGCTATGGAAGTAACGAAAAACCGGCCTTCACGCGTCACCGTACGTTAAAGGCCGGCTTCTTTGAACCCGAGACTTGCAGACGAGTGCGCGGACGATCAATTACCCATTTGGATCTGGCGTTGATTCAGCGGTTGCACCGGACGACTGTTACCAGCATACCGGCTCTTGTACTTTTCTATCTGCGCAGCCGATACCTCGATCGGATCCTCCATCACCATCCAGTTAACACCTTCACTGCATGGCGGTGTGGTCAATGATCCAGAATAATTAAAATAAGTCCTGTCGGCTGGCAACAATGCCGCCGCACTGATCTTCATCGTATCGACGGATTTCTCGAGACCCTTACCGGTGGGCAGCATCGTCCAGAGCTTGTCGATCAGCGGGTTCGCGGCACCTTCTTTCATCATGACGCCGATTACGCCCAGTTTGCCGTCTTCGGACTTGTGAACCAGATGAACAACCATTGGGTAACGTTTCCCGCCGATGGTATGTTCACTGGGATTATGGAAATGAAACTGCAAAAGTTCGTATTGCTTGTCCCCGACGGTAATCGAACTGCCCTTGCTGTAGTTCACCTGAATCGTATGTCCGTTATCAACAATATCCAGCGGAGATTCCTGGTAGGAGACTGCAATCTCCGGGATACCTTTTACCGTTACTGCCGAAATATCGATCGGCGACTGGCTTTTACCGTTCTTGCAGGTATCGAATTCCGTGGCCATCTCGCCCCAATGGTCCGGGCCGAACTCTCCCTCGTATCCCCAATGTGCGCCGTGCCCTTGTTCCGCCGCCAGCGCCATTGATGCCGGCAACGTTAATAACCCTCCCAACGCAATCCCCCTGAGTGTCTTCTTGAACACGTTTATTCCCCCCTAGTGTGTCATTCGCATAAACGGCGATAAGAACGGCCATGTTAACGAGTTGGCCCGCAATATTCCAGCATGCCCCCGGCGCGCGCGGCCGTAACGCAGGAAGGGTTTAGCGCGGAATTATTGCAAATGTATTGAGTCGCGCTACCGGAGATTGATAAACATCGTGCTGTAGTTGAAACCGGCAGGTGCGAGTGGCGCCTGACGGGGATTATTTCAAAAAAACTGAGGAAGAATCAGGCGCGAGCGGCCTTCTGTGCGGGGGTAAAACAGGCTACGCGCGTCGATATCGCGAACGAATCGACCCGGGCGGGAGTATCACCGCTCGTTAACGGCGACGGGAACCGTGGTCCCGCGTCTTTACCGGGATGGCGTCACCCATGGCCCCCTCATGCTTGACCGCTTCGTCGCCAGAGCGTAGATGCAACGCGACTGCGGCACCGACAATTCCGCCGACCATAAACGCCATCACCACTGCTTCGACAAGCAAATATATTTGATCCATGACATGCACTCCTGATCACAGCGCGATTTCCGCTCGATGCGGGCCGTCATTTGCTATAAAAAACATGCGGCCTCATCTTCGTTATCGGCTCCGCTTTCCGCATGTTTAACTATTAGCGAGCACGTATCGTGCCAATACATATCTGTGCACCATACTTGAGGTAACTAACCGATAGATCGCGTTGACAGCGTGCGAATATCCCGGCGCGACGACAAATTAGCCCATCATTTTCAGGCTGATAGCCATTTGCAGTCCATCCGGACGATGACACTTGCAGGCGGCGCTAATATGCTGTCACCAACGAGAACGCGGCGCCAATAATTGGCGTCGACCGCGTTGGCTTTCTGACTAACCATGACTCGCGGACGACTTAATGCGCGATTTGCGCCCAGTAACGCTTGAAATCGAATAACGGGCTATGCGGTTGCGTATGACACTGTGCGCAAATATCCGCCGGTGCCCACCCGTTTCGAACCGTTTTTTGTTGTCCGCCACTTTCTGCATGCGCTCTCGCCGGGCCATGACAGGATTCGCATTGCACGTTGCTCAAATGCGCCGTCGTATCGATGTCGAGAAACCCGCCCGGCGTGTCGAACCCCACCGTATGGCAAATTATACAGTCCGGATCAAACGCCTTGTTCACGTCCTCGAGTTTTCTATAGGCGCCGCTGTGGCGGCTTTCCCGCCATCGGCCATGTATTTCCTCGTGGCATCCCTGACACACGGCTTCGCCGGAAAACGGGCTCTCTCCGGTTTCAGTAATCTTGCGGCGCTTGATACTTTCCTGATAGGCCGCTTCGACACGCGCGTTATATTCGGCATACCAGCTCGCCAGCCGCGGCGACTCGGGGACATCCGTGCCCAGTGGAATGACCTCGCGGGTCCACGACACTATCTGGCCCGCATCGTTCACCACAAGCTCGAGCAATCCGATCCGCATCCCGCGTGAGCCCGCCTGAATCACCAGCGTTTGGCCGTCGCGAAACGGTTCCCCATAAATCTCATAGGCCGATCGGATAACAAGAATATCGACGTTATCAAGCGGCAACTGTTCCTTGGCCTCCTGCATGGAAAGGGCTGTCAACAAAATAGTGGTGGCGTTGTTACGCTTCGCTTCGGCAAGCGCATCAACAAGTTTTCTGTCATCAGTATCGAGCACATCGTGCGTGCCCGGCATTTTCCGGTACGGTGACGTCGCGGGATCGAGCCAGCTGAATACTGCTATCTTGTTGTCGCCGCGTTCGATAATACGCAGCGGTACGATCCTTCCGTCTGCCCAGTTACTCGCTACCCAGGGAATCGGCTGATGCTGCAGGAGGTCGAGACCGAACCCGATGTCGTTCCACTGAATACCGACTGCGTCATAACCCAGCGCGTCGAAACCCTTCAGAATAAACTCGCTTTTCAGCAGATCGCTGGCGAATCCGGTGACCAGCAATCCGCCGGAGTCGACCGCGACGAGTGAGGGTTTTTCGCTACGCAGTTGATCAATTTTGGTCGCACGCCGCAAAATACCCCCGAAGTCGCCCTCCAGCGTGCAACCGCAAGGCTCCAGTTCGCCATCGAGATTCCCGCTATACAGCAGCGTCAGTGTGCGCCCGCTCGGGACGCCCTCGCCGACGGCGCTGCCAGACGCCAGGGCGCACAACAACAACGCCAGCACGACCAACCGCCATTGCGCGAAATAACCTGTAACCATGGATTCAAAAACCCTGGGAGCGACCTGACACGTACCGACCTGTACTACCAGTCTTCGGACCGTACCGAGATGTCAATATCGCTGTAATCCTCAACGCCGCTGTCAAGATCGAAGCCCGCTGACCAGTCTTCCGCCGGCTCGCCCGGTCCAGCCACCCGTTCGTTCCAGTCTTCAATATCAAGTTCCTCGACATCCCCGCTGGCGTACTGAATTTCGATCGTACCGTCATCGTCATCGATTGCGACAATTTCGAATACGTCTGCTTCCAGTGTTTTATACCAGCTACCAATGACAGGCCTTATCTGCTGCGCCATCACGACTCTCCTGTGTGTCGTCAATTTCAGGGAAAATATCGCACCGGTTTATGAACACATCGACTAGCTATCGCCAAGCAAAAAATATAACGTTTCTTTCCACGATGGCAAGCCTTCTTCGCCGACAGATTCCGGGGCGGCGAGATATTGACAAAGAACGGTGCATAGGGATAGCGATTTCCACCCAGCGGCTCGAGATGTGGCCCGCGCTTACCCGCGCAGACGATACCAGACCCGACGCTTAACAAGATAAAACAAAAGCGTCAACACTGCCAGATAGCCGATAACGTAATAGCCCAGCTCTCGACGTTCGCTTTCATGCGGATCAGAAACCCAATGCAAAAAAGCCGCCACATCGTGTATGCGTTCGTCAGTCATCGTTTTGGTTTGCTCGTCGGTTATCGATGCATACCCGAATATGTCGGGCATTTTAATGTCGGGCCGCATCACATTGATCGCTGCCCCCGACTCCTGATGCTGATAACTCGTGAACAATGAATAGACGTAGCGGGCACCCCCTTCACGCGCGCTGACGATCAGCGACAGATCCGGCGGAAGCCGCCCAAACATCGCCTCTCTGTCGGCCGATGACATCGCGCTTGCCAGCGATGATCCGAGGTCCTGATTAATATGCTTTTGCAACAGTGCAGTCTCGGAAAAACCGAGATCGACAAGGTTGCGATACTTCAGATACCGGAGATCGTGACAGGACATACATATATCCATCACAACCTCGGCCCCGCGCATGCGCCGATCATTCGAGTGATCGATCTCGATATCTTTAAGCAGGTTCGCAGCACCTGCCTGCCCATGCCATGCCGGTTGCGCAATCAGCAAGACAAACGCAGCCGCGATCCTAGTCATCGTGACGTTTTCTTACCGGGAATGGCGAGGTGTTCATCATCGCGATAACTTCAGCTGGCAATCCACGCCGCACCAGCCAACGCTCCTCGATTTTCGCCACCCACGGCAACACCAGAAATACGCCGAAGTAGACCGCCGTGGCAATCCTGCCAAGGATCACCATTTCGCTGGTCGGCGCGTGCGCCCCGACATAGCCAAGCACAAATATATCGATCGCGAACACATAAAAGAACAGACGAAATATCGGCCGGTAACGTGAGCCACCCGGGATATTCGAGCGATCCAGATACGGCAGTGCGGCATAGATGACAATCGAGAGTGTCATCGCGACCACGCCACCGAAGGTTTCCGGAATCGCGCGCAATATTGCGTAAAACGGCAAAAAATACCATTCCGGCACGATATGTTCCGGCGTCTGCAGGGGGTTCGCCGGGATGTTATTCGCCTCCTCGATGAACAGGGTCGGCTGAAAAAAGACGAAGTAGCAGAAAATAAGCGAAAACACACCGAGACCGAATAAATCCTTGACCGTGAAATAGGGATGAAAGGGAATATTATTCCTGTCGCCCAGGTTGATGCCCGAAGGATTACTGCTTTTTACATAATGTAGCGCCGACAGGTGCAATAACACGACACCGACGATAAGAAACGGGAACAGATAGTGCAGCGCAAAAAATCGCGTCAGCGTCGCATCCCCCACCGTATAGTCTCCACGCAGCCAGACGACTACCTGATCACCGAAAAACGGGGTTGCACGAAACAGATTGGTGATGACTTGCGCACCCCAGTACGACATCTGGCCCCACGGCAGCAGATAACCGGTAAAAGCCGCCACCATCATCAGTAACAGAATCACCTGCCCTATCCACCAGACCAGTTCCCGCGGTGCACGATAAGAGCCGTAGTACAACGTCCTGGCCATATGAATAAAGATCACGGCAAAAAAGGCCGATGCGCCGGTGGAATGCAGATAGCGGATCAGCCAGCCATATCTCACTTCACGCATGATATGTTGCACCGAATCGAAGGCCATCGCGACATCCGCCTTATAGTGCATCGCCAGGAAAATACCGCTGATGATCTGCAGGACCAGCAGGAATCCGGCAAGAAATCCGAAGTTCCACCAGTAACTCAGATTACGCGGTGTCGGATACGCGGAAAATTCATTGCGTATAAATGTCGTTAACGGAAACCGGTCATCGATCCATTGAACAACGCGGTTCGTCATCGCATTGCCCTAGGCCTTACCCAGTCGTATCCGGGTGCCGGCGATGATGTCGTAGGGGGGTAATTCCAGGTTACGCGGCGCAGGTCCATGCAGCACCCTGCCGCTGTTGTCGTAGACGCTGCCGTGACACGGACACAACCACCCGTCATTGCTCTTGTTCGGAACACAGCCGAGGTGGGTGCAGATGCCCACCACCACCAGCCATTGCGGATCAATGACCCGGTCGCTGTCGGCCTGAGGATCCTGCGCGGGAGCCGCTGCCTGCATCCGGGTAATCTGTTGCTCGGTACGGTGAAACACGAATACCGGCTTACCCTGCCAGAGGACCGTTTTGGTCTCTCCGGTGGCGATCGACCCCAGCTCAACCTCGGTAGTAACCTTGGACTCGATATCCCGTGACGGATTCATACTGGCGATAAACGGCCAGCTCGCAGCAGCTATCCCCGCACCGCCGACCGTCCATGTCACCGCGACCAGAAAATCCCGCCGTGCCGGATCGTTAACATCGTCGGTCACATGCTGCTCCATAGGGTATTTCAAAAATATAATGCTACTATCTCACGCAACCGTTTCTGACACCAGTTCCAACCATGCCGATACGCCGTGCGGTTAATTTCCTGCCGATCCTGTCATGTTTGACCGCTTTTTGCACGACGCCTGGCTACGCATCGCCGCTGGACAGTTACGCGGATGAAACGCCGACCGAATTCAATTTCTATCTCAGCCGTCAAAAATCGATACTGGATAACACCCGACCCGACGTCGGTACTACGACAGAATGGGTCGGCTTTTCATTTTTCAGCCGCTTGAATTCGAAAATCGAGGGCGGATTGTTTCTCGGCTACAGTTTCGCCAGCCAGGAAAACGCGGCGCTCACGGCCGGCATGAACCTGAGCGGCGCGCATCTCGGCATGGCCTTGCGTATACCGCTGATAGAACAACCCGATCTCCGCGTTAGCCTGGACAGCCATTACGTTTACCAGAATGTGGACGACAACATCGGTGCTCAATCAGTGCGGCTGGTCTGGCATACCTACGACATCGGCCTGTCGATCGCCAAACACCTGACGCCTCTCTTCGGAATCTATGGCGGCATCCTGTATGGCAGTGCAGACGGCACCGAAACGGCCTCGGGAACACTGTCGCAAACGCGATCGTTTAAAAGCAACCCGGACGCGGAAGGAATCGCCGGAATCTTCATCAACTCCGGGCCGGACGGCAGCATCGGTGTATACGCCCATTCCGGATTGCGCGACGGTATCGACCTGGTATTCACCCGCCGCTACTGACTCGGGCCAAGTACGACGGCCGGTCGGTCAAATCAGCCCGTCTTGCGCCAGCTTGTCGACAATGAATTGCGATAGCTCTGCCGCAAGATCGTTCGCCCGTTGCGGATTGAAACTCTCGGACGTCACCACCCAGACCAGGCGATTACCCGTTGTTTCATACACCGTCGTTTCCAACGTGGCGATGGTGTCCGTCACCATATAATCATGCCGGTATACCACCGGACGAGCGCGGTAATAATAGTCGTAGAAGTTTCGGTAATACGGCGGCGGGACACTATAATCAGCGGTGCTGACGTAGGTTTTCTGCGTTTCAACATCGATCAGGCGCGTTACCAGTACGGCATCAAAACCCTTGCCGGCTATCGCCTCGCGAATCTTCTCCTGGCTGGCCTCGGCACCGTCTGGAAGTACCGCCGCACCGGACACCGCCGTTACACCGTGCGCCTCAAGCTGCGCCACCAGCTGATCTTCATACACACGCCGGAATACCGTGCTGGCCGACAGGCCAATAACCAGAATTTTTGAGATGGGCCTGGTGTAACTGTCGTCACGCCATTCGCCGGTAATCCGCGTCGTGGCGCATGCTGCAACCAGCAAAATCAGGAATATCAGCCCAACAGACCTTGGTACGTATCGCCTATACATGGGGGTTACTCCTCGCGCAAAAATACCACTACCTCATATTATCGAGAATCGCCTTCTTAACCGATTCCAGCGTCGCATCAATCGCGGTCAACGGCACCTGGCTCTGCTTGATTGCGGTGTCCGGGTCTTTCAGCCCGTGCCCGGTCAACGTACAAACGATCGTGCTGCCGTCAGCGATCTTGCCGCTGCGGATGTCCTTCATCGCACCGGCCAGCGAAATGGCCGACGCCGGCTCACAGAAGATGCCTTCCTTGTTCGCCAGCAGTTTTTGGGCAGCCAGTATCTCGTCATCGCTGAATTCATCGAACCATCCGCCCGACTCCTTGTTGGCGGCCCAGGCCTTGTCCCAGCTTTGTGGATGACCGATCCGTATCGCGGTGGCGATCGTTTCCGGATTATCGATCGGGTGGCCGCGTAAAAACGGCGCGGCACCGCTCGCCTGATAACCGACCATCCGCGGCAGGTTCTGTACCGTACCGTCCTCATGATATTCCTTGTAGCCCATCCAGTACGCGGAGATGTTGCCCGCATTGCCGACCGGCAGACAGTGATAATCCGGCGCCACACCCAGTTCCTCGACAATCTCAAACGCGGCGGTCTTTTGCCCTTGCAGCCGGAACGGATTGATCGAATTCACGATCGTTACCGGCGCAACCCTGGCGACCTGCTTGACGAGTTCCATGCCCGCATCGAAGTTGCCCTTGATCTGTATCACCACGGCGCCGTGCATCATCGCCTGCGCGAGTTTGCCGAGCGCGATCTTGCCTTCCGGAATCAGGACGAACGCCGTGATACCCGCGCGCGCGGCGTAGGCGGCAGCGGATGCCGAGGTATTGCCGGTCGATGCGCAGACGATCGCGCGGCTGCCTTCCTCCACGGCCTTGGTCACCGCCATGGTCATGCCGCGATCCTTGAATGAACCGGTGGGATTCAGTCCCTCGTACTTGACGTAGATGTCCACGCCCTTTTTTAGCAGATCCGGGATGTTACGCAGACGAATCAGCGGGGTATTGCCTTCACCGAGGCTGATGATCTGCGTGTTGTCGCTGACCGGCAGGCGCTCGCGGTATTTGTCGATCAGACCGGTATAGCGGGATGTCACGAGCATAATGCAGTTTCCTTCAGAGGCGGTTGGTAATGTTTGCGCAGATTCCTGTGAAATCCGCGCGCGAAAAAACTAGCCGAGATTTTCACGGCGGATGCGGACAACCTTGCCCTTGATCGAGTCCAGTCGCTCGATGCGTTTGATCGCCTCGTTCATGCGCTTTTCCTTGACGACCTGGCTCAGCATGATCACCGACACCGTCCCCACATTTTCGACCGGCGGCTCCTTCTGCAGTATCGCCTCGATACTGATGTCCTGGTCGCCGAATATCCTGGTAACGTCCGCCAGTACGCCCGGCTTGTCGGCGGCCTCCATGCGCAGATAATAGGCCGTTTCCACCTCCGCCATCGGCAGGATCGGAATATCCGAGATCGCGTCCGGCTGGAACGCCAGATGCGGCACGCGGTTTTCCGGGTCGGTGGTCAGCGTCCGCACCACGTCGACCAGATCGGCGACAACCGCGGACGCGGTCGGGTCCGCACCGGCTCCGGCACCGTAATACAGCGTCGGTCCGACCGCATCCGATTTCACCAGCACCGCGTTCATGACGCCATCCACATTCGCGATCAGACGCCGGTACGGGATCAGCGTCGGATGGACACGCAGCTCAATGCCGGCGGGGGTACGCCGCGCAATCCCAAGATGCTTGATACGATAACCCAGTTGCTCGGCGTAGCTGACGTCCTCGCGGCGTATCCTGCTGATGCCTTCCGTGTATATCCTGTCAAACTGCAGCGGAATACCGAATGCGATCGACGCGAGTATTGTCAGCTTGTGCGCGGCATCAATACCTTCCACGTCGAACTTCGGATCGGCCTCGGCGTAGCCCAGCGTCTGTGCCTCCTTGAGTACGGCGGCGAACTCGCGCCCCTTGTCGCGCATCTCGGTCAGGATGAAATTACTCGTGCCATTGATGATACCCGCGAGCCACTCGATCCGGTTGCCGGCGAGCCCTTCACGTATCGCCTTGATAATCGGTATGCCACCGGCGACGGCTGCCTCGAACGCCACCATCACTCCTTTTTCCTGTGCCAGCGCAAACAGCTCGTTGCCATTCAGCGCGATCAACGCCTTGTTTGCCGTCACGACGTGCTTGCCATTCGCGATGGCTTTCTTCACCAGTTCAAGCGCGAGTTCGTTGCCGCCTATCAGCTCGACGATGACATCGATGTCCGGGTCGTTCACCACGGCGAACGGATCGCTGGTTACCTCGATACCGGTCGTGTCACATATGCGTGAACGCGACAGATCGCGCGCCGATGCCTTGACGATATGAATCGGCCGGCCGGCGCGCCGCGTAATCTCGTTGGCGTTGCGGGACAGCACGTTCACGGTACCGCCGCCGACAGTGCCTAGCCCCAGCAATCCGACGTTGACGGGTTTCAACTTTTCACCCCCTTCACCTTGTTCGACTTGTCATCGCTCCGGAACATGTCGCGGATGCCGCGCACCGCCTGACGGGTGCGGTGCTGGTTCTCGATCAGCGAAAAGCGCACGTGATCGTCGCCGTAATCGCCAAACCCGATCCCCGGTGACACGGCAACCTTCGCCTCGGTCAGCAGTCGCTTGGAAAATTCCAGCGAACCCAGATGCCGATACTGCTCGGGAATAGGTGCCCAGACGAACATCGTGGCCTTGGGTGGTTCAACCTTCCAGCCGAGCGCATTCAGCCCCTGGCACAGCACATCGCGCCTCTTGCGATAGACATCGCGGATGTCCGACACGCATTGCTGCGGCCCTTCCAGCGCGGTAATCGCGGCCACCTGTATCGGTGTGAACATGCCGTAGTCGTGATACGACTTCATGCGCGCCAGCGCCGCCACCAGTTTTTCATTGCCGCACATGAAGCCGACGCGCCAGCCCGGCATGTTGTAGCTCTTGGACAGCGTAAACGACTCGATAGCCACGTCCGTGGCACCCGGCACCTGCAGTATGGACGGCGCCACGTAACCGTCGAACGCGATGTCCGCGTAGGCGAGATCGTGGATGACCCATATCTCGTGTTCGCGGGCCACCGCGACGACACGCGTGAAGAAATCCAGGTCCACGCACTGCGTGGTCGGATTGCTCGGAAAATTGAGTACCAGCGCCTTCGGCTTGGGCCAGGAATCCTTGATCGCCTTTTCCAGCTCGACAAAAAAATCGATATCCGGTCGCAACGGTACATGGCGAATATCGGCACCGGCGATGACGAAGCCGTAGGTGTGTATCGGATAGCTCGGGTTCGGCACCAGTACCGCGTCACCCGGTCCCACCATCGCCAGCGCCAGATGGGCCAGTCCCTCTTTTGAGCCTATGGTAACGATAGCCTCGGTTTCCTGATTCAGCGTGACGTCGAAGCGTTCCTTGTACCAGCGGCAAATCGCCCGCCGCAACCGAGGAATACCCCGCGATACGGAGTAGCGGTGCGTGTCTTCGCGTTGCACCGCCTCGATCAGCTTCTCGACGATATGCGGCGGCGTCGGCTGATCCGGATTGCCCATGCCGAAGTCGATGATGTCTTCATTGCGCGCGCGCGCCTGGGCCTTCAACTCGGTGACGATGTTGAAAACATACGGCGGCAGGCGCTTGATCCGGGGGAATTCGTCCTTCAACGTGGTGGTCTCGATTAGGGAGGCTAAAATTAAAAAAATACCGGTTTTTTAGGGTGTTAAACGATACCTGTGCCGCTATAGCCTGTCAAATTGGCCGCTGTCCGGCTTGCGGCGCAACATCACCCTGATTAACAATGGCCGGCATGCCAAACTCGGCATGCGATAGCCGGCTAGCCAAACGCATGCAATTTACTCTCGACAGTACCAGAGAATCCTACACCATCCGCGCCTATTCCCCGGGCCAGGTGTCGGTCAACCTGCCCGTCTACCGCATCCAGCAGGAGGCTGCCGCGGTTGATCCGAACCTCCCGGCGCAATCAAGAATTACCCAGGTAACCGTTACGCGCAGCGCCGTGGTGTCGGCGCACCGGTTGATCGAGGACTGGGCGCCCCAGGCGTTTGATGAACTACGTGCTGAACACTTCGATGAACTGGCGGCGTTCAATCCCGAAATCGTGCTGATCGGCTGCGGCGAACGTTTACGCTGGCCCGACCCGGCGCTGATCAGTCGCCTGCAGCGGCAAGGGATCGGCGTCGAGGTGATGGACACCGGCGCCGCGTGCCGAACCTTCAATATCCTGATTGCCGAACAGCGTAACGTCGTGGCGGCGCTGCTGCTGTAGCCTCTATTGTTCATCGACCGGCCGCCGCCGGCCCGCGAGCCATAACGGCCGCTCAGTTAAACGCCGGGACGTAACGCATCGGGTCGACCGGTTTGCCGTTGTAGCGGATTTCGAAGTGCAGCATCACCGTACCGTCGGGCGCACGGCCCATGTCGGCGATATGCTGGCCGGCCGCGACGCTGTCGCCCTCCTTGACCCGCAACCGGTCGTTGTGGCCGTAGGCACTCAGGTAGCGGTCATCGTGCTTGATAATAATCAGGTTGCCGTAGTTAATCAGCCCGTCGCCGCTGTAGACCACCTTGCCGCCGGAGACCGCACGCACCGGTTGGCCGAAACGGCCGCTGATATCCACGCCTTTATTGCCGAGCGTCTCGGACGAATACCCTTTTATAACCTTGCCGTCCGTCGGTCGCGACCACTGCACCGACGTCGCCTGCCGCGGCTGGGCCGCCGGTGCCACCTGCCGGGGCGGTGCCGGCTGCGACAGCGGTTGCGGCATCGGGCGTTGCGGACGCTCCTCGGGAATCGCGGTCACCACCACGCTGTCTTCCTCCGCCGGCGTAGATACGCTTCGTTCCGGGACTTCCGGTTCACCTTGCCGCAGGCGGATGCGTTCGGTCACGTGCGACGGCGGCGCTACCCGCAACCGTTGTCCGGGAGTCAGCGTGGAAGACGCATCAAGGTTGTTCCACGCAGCGATCTGCTGATATTCCTGTCCGTACAGAAAGCCGATGGAATACACGGTTTCGCCTTCCTGCACCCGGTGGTACACCTGGCTGCCGCACGCCGTCAGCAGCGCCATCGCCGCGACCAACAGCAATCGCGGCACCATACGTTCCGTCGGTATCACCGGATATCGGCCTGATCGATACACAGCTAGCCCTTGAGCAATAGATACACGGCGATCGCCGTGCCGATGACGATCCAGCCCAACCGATCGACGTAACGCCGCATCGCGCGGTCCATGCCACGACCCGCCCACCGGGTGAAGCCCGCGACCAGAAAAAACCGCGCGCCGCGGCCGACCAGGGAAGCCAATACAAACGGGAAAAATGCCATGGCAACCGCTCCGGCGGCAATCGTGAATACCTTATAGGGTATTGGAGTAAAGGCGGCGATAAATATTGTCCAGACGCCCCACTGGTCGAACCAGGCTCGAACCAGAAGGTAGTAGTCCCAGTAACCGACCTGCCGAATCAACGGCTCGGCGACGTCAAAAAAAAACGTACCGATCAGATATCCGAACGCGCCGCCCAGCACGGATGCAACAGTCGTCAGCAGAGCGAAGCGCCATGCATAGGTCGGACGAGCGATCACCATCGGCGCCAGCATGATATCCGGCGGGATCGGAAAAAACGACGATTCCGCGAAACTGACACCGGCCAGATACCACGGGGCATGCCGGTGAGCGGACCATTGAATCACCTTGTCGTACAGCGACGAAAAAACCCGCATCAATGCACACCGGTACGCAGCGGCACAAAGCTGACCGCCTCGAGTTCGCGCTTCTCGATGCAATCGGCCTTACGGACGAATAACGTCAATTGCTGCTGTCCCGCGGCACCCAGCGGCGCGATGAGGCGACCGTTCGGTGCCAGCTGTTCCAGTAGCGATTGAGGAATCTCGGTCGGCGCCGCGGTAACGATAATACCGTCGTATGGCGCGTACTGCGCCCAGCCGTCCTTGCCGTCGCCGTGCCGGACACGGATATTGCGCAGGCCGAGTTCCTGAAAGCGCTGCCGCGCCTGCGCGATCATGGCGTCGACCCGTTCGACGGTATATACGTGATCCACCAGCCGGGCGAGCACCGCGGCCTGATAACCACAGCCGGTACCGACCTCGAGCACCTTTGCCAGCGGCCCGCCCTCGAGCAGTACCTCCGTCATACGCGCAACGATGTAGGGTTGGGAAATCGTTTGTCCATGGCCTATCGGCAGCGCCGTGTCCTCATAGGCGCGGCTTGCCAGGGCTTCGTCGACAAAGATATGGCGAGGCGTGTTGTAGATTGTCTCCAGCACCGCCGGGTTCTGGATCCCTTCCTGGCGTAGCCTTTCGATAAGCCGCGCCCGTGTCCGCTGCGATGTCATCCCGATACCGAGGTGACGTGTATTCATGTTTAGCGCAAACCCTCCAGCCAACCGGCAACCTTGTCGATCGCAGTATACATTGTCAGGTCGACCTGGATAGGCGTCACCGACACCTGGCGGCAGCGTATCGCATGAAAATCGGTGCCGGGTCCGGCATCCTGTTCGCCACCCGCCGGCCCTACCCAGAAGATCCTACGGCCGCGCGGATCCTCGTCGGCGATCACCGGTTCCGCCTTGTGCCGGTTACCCAGCCGTGTCGCGACGAAACCTTCGAGCTGCTCCCACGGCAGATCGGGCACGTTGACGTTGAGTATCGTATTGGCAGGAAGCGGATCGTTGAGCAAGCGCTCGATCAGGATGCGCGCTACCCGCGCCGCCGTGTCATAGTGGTAATCACCGCGCGCTGCCAGCGACACCGCGATCGCCGGCAAGCCGAGGAATCTGCCCTCGACAGCGGCAGCCACCGTGCCCGAATACAACACGTCATCGCCGAGATTCGGGCCGCTGTTGATCCCGGCAACGACCATGTCCGGATCCTGTTCCAGCAACCCGGTGATCGCCAGGTGAACGCAATCCGTCGGGGTTCCATCGACGCGGATAAAGCCGTTTTCCTCGCGGGTTGCCCGCAGCGGATTATCCAGCGTCAGTGAATTGCTGGCGCCGCTGCGATCCCGGTCCGGGGCGACCACGGTAATGTCGGCTATCTCGCGCAGCACCCGCGCCAGGCAAACCAGCCCGGGCGCTTGATAACCATCGTCGTTACTCAGGAGAATTCTCATGGCCGTAACTGACAGCGCACCGGAGCGGTGACGTGATAAGGGAACTCGTGGCGGTTCACTCTAGAGCAAAGCGCTGGCGCACAACGCCATCAACGCCCCCGGGAACAGACCCAACCCGAGTATCGCCAGCCCGTTGGCGCTCAGCGTGACACGCATGTCGATACCGGCGGTAATCGGCGTGTGGTCGTCGGCCTTGTCGAAATACATCAGTTTCACGATACGCAGATAATAGAACGCGCCCACCACCGAAAACAGCACCGCAACCACGGCCAGCCAGAGCATTCCCGCCTCGACGACTGCCTGCAATACCGACAGCTTCGCCCAGAACCCGAGAAACGGCGGCACACCGGCGGTAGCCAGCATCAAAATCAGCATCATGAATGCATACCATGGGCTGCGGTCGTTCAGTCCCTTGAAATCCTCGATGCGATCCGCTTCATAGCCGGCGCGGCTCAGCAACACCACCATGCCGAATGCACCGGCCGCCATCAGTGCGTAAACGATGATGTAAAACATCGCGGCGGCGTACCCGCCTTCGCTGCCCGTCAGAACCCCAAGCAGCATGAAACCGACATGGGCGATCGTCGAATACGCCAGCATGCGTTTGATATTGGTTTGCGCGATCGCGATCACGTTGCCGGCAACTATCGACAGCACGGCCAGCACTACCAGCATGTCATGCCACTGAACATAAAAGCCGCCCAGACCCTCGACCAGCAGACGCATCAACATTGCAAACGCCGCGATCTTCGGCGCCGTGCCGATGAACAGCGTCACCGTGGTAGGCGCGCCGTGGTAAACATCGGGTATCCACATATGGAACGGCACCGCACCCAGCTTGAACGCCAGCCCGACCATGACAAACGCCAGGCCGAAAACCATGACGATTTCATTGCCGGAAATATCGGCATTGTAGGCGGCGATCTCGGCGAGATTCAGCGTCGCCGTCACGCCGTAGATCATCGACATGCCGTAGAGCAGCATGCCCGATGCCAGCGCCCCCAGGACGAAGTACTTCATCGCCGCTTCGGTCGCGATCTCGTTGTCGCGGTCCACAGCCACCATCGCGTAGAGCGACAGCGACATCAACTCCAGCCCGAGGTAGATCGTCAGCAGACTGTGCGCCGACACCAGCACCATCATGCCGAGCACCGCAAACAGCGCCAGCAGGAAATATTCGCCCTTGAACAACTGCCGGTCTATCAGGTACTGCCGCGAATAGAGCAGCGCCATGGCGCTCACCAGATAGATAAACACCTTGAGCACATCGCCCATCGGGTCCGAGACGAAGGTGCCGCTGAATACGACGGTACGTCCGCCGGTATGCAGGGCAACCGTCAGAAGCGCCGCGCCGACCAGCGTCGCCTGGGTCATCACGTAGGTGATCACCCGCCGCTCCTGGTCGAGACATACGTCAACCAGCAGCACGATACAGGCCATCGTCAGCACAAAAATTTCCGGCAATGCCGGCATGAATTCAGCTATGTCGAAGTTCATCCCGTCCCCGCTAAAGCTTCGATGCCACGGCCTGCTCGAGCAGATGCGCCACCGACGAATGCATCAAATCGACCAGCGGCGCCGGCCATACGCCGAGCAGCAACACCGCTATCGCCAGTGAACCGAGCACAAATGTCTCCCGCCCGTTGAGATCGGTGAGTTCCCGGACGCCGTCATTGGCGATATCGCCAAAGACAACCCGCTTTACCATCCACAGTGTATACGCGGCCCCGAGCACCAGCGTCGAACCCGCCAGCAACGCGTACCAGAAATTCGCCTTGAAGGCGCTCATTATGACCATAAACTCGCCGACAAAGCCCGAGGTGCCCGGCAATCCGACGTTGGCCAGCGCAAACAATACAAAAAACGACGCGAATACCGGCATGGTGTTCACCACCCCGCCGTAATCGCTGATCTGGCGACTGTGCAGCCGGTCATACATCACACCGACACAAAAAAACAGTGCGCCGGATACGAAGCCGTGCGAGATCATCTGCACCAGACCGCCTTCGACGCCCATCGCCGCGCCGGCAACCTCGTGGTTCTGCGCAAAGATCGAGAACACCAAAAAAAAGCCAAGTGTCACAAACCCCATATGGGAGATCGACGAATAGGCGATGAGCTTTTTCATGTCCTCCTGCGCCAGCGCGACGAGCGCGATATACACCACGGCGATCAACGATAGCAGAATAATCAGCCAGTCCAGTTCACTGCTGGCGTCGGGCGTAATCGGCAACATGAAACGCACGAAGCCGTAGGCACCCATTTTCAGCATGATCGCCGCCAGAATGACCGAACCGCCGGTCGGCGCCTCGACATGCGCGTCCGGCAGCCAGGTATGTACCGGCCACATCGGCACCTTGACCGCAAATGCGACCAGAAAGCCAAGGAAGATCAGTATCTGCGGTACGCGCTCGAGCCGCACGTCGTGGAAATCGAGCAGCGAGAAACTGCCGGACTCGAAGTAAAGGTACAGTATCGCGACCAGCAGCAGTACCGAGCCGAGGAAGGTGTACAGAAAAAACTTGATCGCTGCATAGACACGACGCTGGCCGCCCCAGATACCGATAATCAGAAACATCGGGACCAGCATCGCCTCCCAGAACACATAGAACAACACGGCGTCCAGCGAGGCGAACACGCCGTTCATCAACCCTTCCATGATCAAAAAGGCCGCCATGTACTGCGCCGCCTTGTACTTGATGACCTCCCAGCCGGCGATCACCACCAGCACGGTGAAAAACGTCGTCAACAGGATCAACGGCACCGATATTCCGTCGACGCCCAGGTGATAGTTGATGCTGAAGGTCGTTATCCACGGCACCTGTTCCGTAAACTGCATCCGGTAGGTCGTGGTATCGAACAGCGTATACAACGGGATGGACGCGATGAACGTCGCGATGGAAAACACCAGCGCGATCGGGCGCACCGCCGGGCCGTCGCCGCCGCGACCGGCCAGCAGCGTCAGCACGCCACCGGCAATGGGCAACCAGATTACCAGGCTCAATATCGGCCAGTCAGATAGCATGCGCTACGATCCTTGTTCTTACCGTCAAGAGACGACAAACCAGCTCAGCAACAACAACAGGCCGACGATCATCGCAAAGGCATAGTGATACAGATAGCCGGTCTGTACCTGCCGGATCAATCCGGAAAACCAGCCTATGCTGTTCGCCGTGCCATTGACCATCACGCCATCGATCAACGTGGCATCGCCCACTTTCCACAACGCTCGTCCGAGCCGGCGGCCCCCGGCGGCAAACACAAACTCGTTGATGTCGTCCGCGTAGTACTTGCGATCCAGTAACCGATACAGCCAGCCGGCCGACGCCGCCAGCTTCGGCGGGATATCCGGGCGTTGCAGATAGAAATACCAGGCCGCCGCCACCCCGGCCGCCGCCAGATATACCGCAGGACCCGCCAGCCCATGGCCGATAAAACCGAGCGCACCGGTGAAATGCTCACCGACCCGCGCCAGGACGTCGTGCTCCGGTGCGACCTTGATCGAGTCGGCGAAGAATCCGTCGAATAATATCGGCCCGATGTAGTAACCGGCGATCACCGACGGGATCGCCAGCAGGATCAGTGGCACGGTTATCACCGCCGGCGATTCGTGCAAATGTGCCCGCGCGTGCGCCTCCATACGTTCCTTGCCGTGAAATACCAGGAAGAACATCCGGAAGCTGTAGAACGCCGTCACGAATACACCGATCAACACACAGATATATGCAAACCCGGCGCCGGCGATCTCGGCGTGGCTTACCGCCTCGATAATCGCGTCCTTCGAGAAAAAGCCGGCGAACCCCGGCACGCCGATCAATGCCAGCGAGCCGATCAGCATGCACGCGTATGTCACCGGCATATACTTGCGCAGCCCGCCCATCTTGCGAATATCCTGTTCGTGGTGCAGCGCGATGATCACCGAGCCGGCGGCGAGGAACAGCAGCGCCTTGAAGAAGGCATGCGTCATCAGATGAAAGATGCCCGCCGCATAGGCCGACGCGCCCAGCGCGACCGTCATATAGCCCAGCTGCGACAGCGTCGAATACGCCACGACGCGCTTGATGTCGTTCTGCACGATACCGAGTATGCCCATCGACAACGCGGTCACCGCGCCGATGACCAGTACCACGCTAAGGGACGTCTCCGAGAGCTCGAAGAGCGGTGACATGCGCGCCACCATGAAAATACCGGCGGTGACCATCGTCGCCGCGTGGATCAGTGCGGAGATCGGCGTCGGGCCTTCCATCGAATCCGGCAGCCAGACATGCAGCGGCACCTGGGCCGATTTCGCCATCGCACCAATGAACAACAAGATGCAGATCAGGGTGATGACGGACCATTCCGTCCCGGGAATAATGGCGACGGTCAGATTGCTCAACAACGGCGCCGCGCGGAATACGTCGGCATAGTCGAGGCTGTTGAAATACATCAACACGGCCGCGATACCGAGCAGGAAGCCCAGGTCGCCGACGCGGTTGACCAGAAACGCCTTCAGATTGGCGTATATCGCCGATTCGCGCGTGTACCAGAATCCGATCAGCAGATACGACACCAGGCCAACCGCCTCCCAGCCGAAAAACAGCTGCACGAAATTATTGGCCATCACCAGCATCAGCATCGAAAAGGTGAACAGCGATATATAGCTGAAGAACCGCTGGTAACCGGGATCATCGCGCATGTAGCCGATCGTGTAGATATGCACGATCAGCGACACGAACGTCACGATGAGTATCATCAATGCGGTCAGCTGATCGATCAGAAAGCCGATCTCGAACCGTACGCCGTCGCTGGCCAGCCAGGTGTATACCGTATCGTTATAGATCGCCGCACCGTCGAACACGACGTCCTTGAACACGAGCAACCCCAGCGCAAACGAAATCGCCACACCGAGGATCGTGACCCAATGAGCGCCGGCGCGCCCGATCTGCTGGCCGAACAGGCCGGCGACTATCGCGCCCAGCAGTGGTGCCAGCACAATCCCCAGATAGACGTTTTCCATAGACATCGGCGCGCTATCCTTTCAATGAATTCAGATGGTCGACATTGATGGTGCGCCGGTTGCGGAACAGGACTATCAATATCGCCAGGCCGATCGCCGCCTCCGCCGCCGCGACCGTCAGAATGAAGAACACGAACACCTGCCCGGCGGTATCGCCGTGATAATGCGAAAATGCGACAAAATTCATGTTTACCGCCAGCAACAGCAGTTCGATCGCCATCAGCAGGATGATGACGTTTTTCCGGTTCAGAAAAATCCCCGCCATCGCGATCGAAAACAGGATCGCCCCCAGAACCAGAAAATGTGACAACGAAATCACGTCAATAACGTCCCATATTATTGTTTCTTCTCGGCAGCCATCTTCACCAGACGTACGCGATCGCCGCGCTTGACCAATACCTGTTGGGCCGGGTCCTGATACCTGGTCTGCGGCCGGCGCCGCAGCGTCAGCGCTATCGCCGCCACTATCGCCACCAGCAGAATCACCGCCGCCAGTTCGAACGGATACATATAGACCGTGTAAAGGATGCCGCCGAGTTCCTTGGTGTTACTGTAGTCGGCCGCGTGGCCTGCCGGTGCGGCCACCTTGTCGAGCCCGAACTGCTTTTCGCCGACCACCACCCACAACTCGTAAATCACGATCGCCAGCACCGGAATTCCGACCCATAGATTCCTGACAAACCCTTCGCGCAGCGGCGCGACGTTGATATCCAGCATCATCACCACGAACAGGAACAGCACCATGACCGCCCCGACGTAGACCAGCACCAGCGCCAGCGCCAGAAATTCCGCCTCCAGCAGTATCCAGATCGCGGCGCTGGTAAAAAACGCCAGCACCAGAAAAATCACCGCGTGTACCGGGTTGCGCACGGTCACCACCGCACCGGCAGACAACACCAGTATGGTGGAAAATACCCAGAATATGACTGGTTCAATAGCCATGATTATCGTTGTTATCCCCGCCCCTGCTCCCCGTTGCCCGCTACTACCGGTAGCTCGCATCCTGTGCGCGATCCCGCGCGATCTGATTCTCGTGGCGATCGCCCATCGCCAGCAGCATGTCCTTGGTCATGATATTCTCGCCGCGCTTTTCAAAGTGGTACTCGAACACGCGTGTTTCGACGATCGAGTCCACCGGGCACGATTCCTCGCAGAAGCCGCAGAAAATACACTTGAATAGATCGATGTCGTAACGCGTGGTACGCCGGGTACCATCAGCACGCTCCTCGGACTCGATGGTAATCGCCAGCGCCGGACAGACGGCCTCACACAACTTGCAGGCGATACAGCGTTCCTCTCCGTTAGGATAGCGCCGCAACGCGTGCAGGCCACGGAAGCGGTTCGACTGAGGGGTCTTTTCCTCCGGATACTGCACAGTAATTTTCCTCGCAAAAAAATACCGGCCCGTCAGCTTCAGGCCACGCAGCAGCTCCCACAACAGAAAACTCTTGAAGTAATGCTGAATCGCTTGCATGTCGGTTTGTCTCGTGACCTGCGCTTAGTGGAACGGCCAGATGCCGAGCATGATCCAGACGCCCAGCACCGGTATCCAGATCAGGGTCACCGGCAGGAACACCTTCCAGCCGAGGCGCATGATCTGGTCATAGCGATAACGCGGGAACGTCGCGCGGAACCACAAAAACAGGAACAGGAAGACCGCCATCTTGGCAAACAGCCATACCATGCCGGGCACCCACGCGAACCAGGCCTCAAGCACCGGAATACCCTGGAACGGCGACAGCCACCCGCCGAAAAACATCAGCGCTGTCAACGCCGAGATCAGGATCATGTTGGCGTACTCGGCGAGGAAGAACAGCGCGAACGTCATGCCTGAGTACTCGACGTGGAACCCGGCGACGATTTCGGACTCGCCTTCGGCGACGTCAAACGGCGCACGGTTGGTTTCGGCGACGCCGGACAGGAAGTAAACGATGAACATCGGCAACAACGGCAACCAGAACCAGGTCCATACGCCGCCCTGTTGCGCCAGCACGATATCACGCAGATTCAGACTCCCGCCCGCCATCAGGACACAGACCAGCGCGAAGCCCATCGCGATTTCATACGAAACCACCTGCGCCGCTGAACGCAGCGCGCCGAGAAACGCATATTTCGAATTGGACGCCCAGCCCGCAAAGATGATGCCGTAGACCGAGCCGGACGTGAGCGCCAATATATAAAGTAATCCGGCGTCGATGTCGGCGAGAATCAGCGGCTCATCGAACGGTATCACCGCCCACGCCGCCAGCGCCGGGGCCAGCGCCAGCAATGGGCCCATGATGAACAACGCCTTGTTTGCGTTGGTCGGAATGATGATTTCCTTGAACGCGAGCTTGATGCCGTCGGCAATGGGTTGCAGCAAGCCGCGTGGACCGACGCGGTTAGGCCCGATGCGCACCTGCATATAACCGATTACCTTGCGCTCGGCCAGCGTCAGATAGGCAACCGTCAGCATGATCGGCACGGCGATCAACACGATCTTCGCCAGAATCTGCACCACTGTCGGCAAGCCGGTCCAGGTGTCTATCAGAAAGTCCATCGTCAGTGCGTAGTCCTGTTGAGTCCCGGTGTCCTAGATTCTCTCAAGCTCGACAGCCGCTGTCGACGCGCCCAGCCCCGCCGTCGCTTCCAGACCCGCCGGCACATAAACACACATATCGGGTACCCGTTTGTCGATCAGCAGCGGCAACGTCGCCTGATGGTTGCCCTGCCGGACGATAACCTGCGCCACATCCGCGAGACCCAGCCGGTCGGCCAGGCCGCGACTGATATACGCGCCGGCGGGCGTCATGTCGGCGCTCTGCCGTAAAGGTGCCGAACGCCGCACGATGCCGTCCACCGCGTAAACAGGCACATCGGAAACCCGCGTCAGTCTCGTGCCGTTTGCGCCGGAACCCGCGTCGCGGGTCAACTCAGCCGGGCAATGCCACGCCAGCTGATTGCCATTCAGTGTGAAATCGCCGAGCAGCTTCCGCAGTTCGTCACGGGCGTCCGTTGAGGCGATCTGATTAAATCCGTCAACGCCGCAAAGATTGCCCAGCACGCGGAACACCTTCCACGCCGGGCGCGCGCTGCCCGCTGGCGTCACCGCGCCGGTAAAACTTTGCCACCGCCCCTCGGCGTTGACGTACGTGCCGGAGGTTTCACTGAACGGCGCCGCCGGCAACATGACGTGGGCGTATCGTTCCATCGCGGTATTGCGGTACGAGGTCAATACCGCAACGAACTCTGCCTCGCCAAACGCCCTGAGCGCCGTCACCGGATCCGCGCAGTCGTACTCGGGCTCGAAGTTATGCAACAGATACCCTTTCAATCCGCCATCCAGCATGCCGCGGGCGCTCAAGCCTCGCTCGCCTGCCGCCTGACCACCGGCACCGCGGTGCGGTACGGCACCGGCTATCCAGCCACCCAGACTGTTGGCGCCGTCCGGAAGGTAACCCAGTCGCGCGCCGCTCATCCGGGCGATCGCCCCGGCCAGCGCGTTGAGCGTCGAAAACGCCGGATGCGCCATGGCCTGTGTGCCCAGTATCACGGCTGTCTTCTCGCCGGCATGCAACTGGCTGGCGATCGCGCGCATTGCGTCGGTAATCTCGATCGCACCCACCAGTTTGTCAATGCCTGCCGGCAGCGCTGTTTTGCAAACGTCGGCAAGCGCCTTGACGATACCCGCAAGCGCGTGCTCCATCGCCGCCGGCGACCCGATAATCTTTTCCGCGACCGGAAAATTGAAGTCATAGTCGAGCAGGTTGACGAACATGACGTGCATACCCTTGCGGGTTGCCTTGCGCAGGCGGTGCCCGACAATAGGCTGCTCTTTGCGCACGTTGGAGCCGATCAGCAATACCGCGTTACTGGCTTCAAGTTCGTCCAGCGTCTGCCCGAGCCACGGGAAACGCGGCATCAGTTCCTGGTCGCGAAAATCGAGCTGGCGCAACCGATGGTCGATATTATCGGTGCCCAGACCGCGCGCCAGTTTCTGCGCCAGGTACATTTCTTCCAGGGTCGACGAAGGCGACAGCAAAAATCCGAGCTGGCGCGCGCCATGGTCCGAGATAATCGACCGCAGCCCGGTAGCCACCGCCTCAAGCGCGGTATTCCAGTCAGTTTCCTGCCACTCGCCGCGAACGCGGATCATCGGCACCGTCAAGCGATCCTCGCTGCTCAATCCCGCGTAGCTGTAGCGGTCGCGGTCTGAAATCCAGCATTCGTTAACCTGTTCGTTTTCCCGCGGCAGCACCCGCATCACCTGATTCGCGAGGCTATGCAGGTAGATATTCGACCCGATTGCATCGTGCGGCGCGATCGACTGATGAGACGTCAGCTCCCATGGGCGCGACGTGTAGCGGAACGGCTTCGACGTCAATGCGCCAACCGGACACAGATCGATGACGTTGCCCGACATCTCCGAGGTCACGCGCTCGTCAAAATAGGTTTCAATCACCACATGCTCGCCGCGCCCCGTGGCGCCGAGTTCCTTCATACCGGCCAGTTCATCGCCAAAGCGCACGCAAAGCGTGCATTTGATACAACGTGTCATATCCGTCTGGATCAGCGGGCCGATGTCTTTATCCTTGACGACCAGCTTGTTCTCGCGGAAACGCGACATACCCTCGCCGTAGCCCATCGACAGGTCCTGCAGGTCGCACTCGCCACCCTGGTCGCAAATCGGACAGTCGAGCGGATGGTTGATGAGCAGAAACTCCATGGTGCCCTGCTGCGCGTCCAGCGCCATCCTCGAACGGGTGAAGACCTTCATGCCATCGGCGACCGGCGTCGCACAGGCAGGCAAGGGTTTGCCGACCTTTTCGACTTCGATAAGACACATGCGACAATTCGCCGCGATCGACAGTTTCTTGTGATAACAGAAACGCGGGATTGCGATGCCCGCTTCGTCGGCCACTTCGATGATCATCGCGCCCTTCCTGGCGGGAAGCAGCTTGCCGTCAATTTCGATATTCACCATAACGCGTCCGCTTACCCCAGATTCCTAGGCATGACCGACCATGCAATGCCCGTGGTCGATATGGTACTGAAACTCGTCGTGAAAATGCTTGACGAAACTGGCCACCGGCATCGCCGCCGCATCACCCAGCGCGCAAATGGTACGGCCCTGTATCCTGCCGGCGATATTCGTCAGCATGCCCAGATCTTCCTGACGCCCCTTACCGTGCTCGATACGGTGGACGACACGCGACAGCCAGCCGGTGCCTTCGCGACACGGCGTGCACTGACCGCAGGATTCTTCGTAATAAAAGTGCGAGATGCGCGCCAGCGCTTTCACCATGCAGGTGGTGTCGTCCATCACGATGACCGATCCGGCGCCCAGCATCGAACCGGCCTTGGCCAGCGAGTCATAATCCATGTCGGTCTGCATCATCACATCCGCCGGGAGTACCGGTACCGACGAACCACCCGGAATGACCGCCTTCAGTTTCCGTCCCTTCCAGACGCCGCCGGCCATTTCCAGCAGTTCGGCAAACGGCATACCCAGCGGTACTTCGTAATTGCCGGGCTTGTTGACATGCCCTGACACGGAAAAAATCTTCGGGCCGCCGTTGTTGGGCTTGCCCATATCCAGAAACCACTCCCCGCCGTTCTTGAGAATCAACGGCACGGACGCCAGCGTTTCGGTGTTATTGATTGTCGTCGGTCGACCGTATAGGCCGAAACCGGCCGGAAACGGCGGCTTGAAGCGCGGCATGCCCTTCTTGCCTTCTAGTGATTCGAGCAACGCCGTTTCTTCGCCGCAGATATAGGCGCCGGCACCGAGATGCGAGTGCAGATCGAAATCGATCCCGGACCCCGCGATATTCTTGCCGAGCAGACCGGCGCGGTAGGCATCCTGCAGCGCCGCCTCGAAGCGCTCGAAAGGCTCCGAGAATTCGCCACGTATATAGTTGTAACCGACGGTAGCGCCGATCGCATACCCGGCGATTGCCATGCCCTCGATCACCGCGTGGGGATTAAACAGCAAAATATCGCGGTCCTTGCAGGTACCGGGCTCACCTTCATCGGAATTGCAGACAATGTACTTCTGTCCCGGCGCGTTGCGCGGCATGAAACTCCATTTAAGACCGGTCGGGAATCCGGCGCCGCCGCGGCCGCGCAACACCGAGGCCTTCAGCTCGCCGATGATATCGTCCGGCGGTGTTTTTTCCGCGAGTATCTTGCGCCACACCTCGTAGCCACCCGCGCCCTGATAGACATCCAGCGTCCACGATTTATCGAGATGGTTGTTCCTGAAGCAGATCTCGTTCGCCATGTTCAGTCCAGCGCCGCCAGAATGGCGTCGATCGTTTCCGGTGTCAGGTTTTCATGGTACGTCTTGTCAACCAGCGCCATCGGCGCGCCGCAGCAGGCCGCCAGGCACTCTACTTCCTTCAAGGTAACCTTGCCGTCCGGCGTGGTCTCGCCGAGGTTGATACCGAGACGTTCCGTAAGATGCGCGACCACCTCTTCCGAGCCGCGCAACATGCACGAAATATTGGTGCACACCGATATCTTGTGTCGCCCGACGGGTTTCAGGTCGTACATCGTATAAAAGGTGGCGACCTCGTAAACGGAGATCTTGTCCATGTCGAGATAATCGGCGACGGCATCCATTACCTCGGTCGACAACCAGCCGTTTTCCTGCTGGGCGATATGTAACGCCGACAACACGGCCGAACGCTTCTGCTCCGGCGGGTATTTGGCGATCCAGCGATCGATCTCCGCGCACGCCTTTTTTGACAGCAGTGAACGGGTATCGAGCATCAGCGATCCACCTCGCCAAACACAATATCCTGCGTACCGATAATCGCCACCACATCGGCCAGCATGTGTCCGCGTACCATTTCATCAAGCCCGGCAACGTGCGCGAAACCCGGCGCGCGGATTTTCAGGCGATACGGTTTGTTCGCCCCGTCGGAAATAATATAGACGCCGAACTCGCCCTTGGGGTGTTCAACGGCCGCATACGCCTCGCCCTCGGGTACGCAATAACCCTCCGTGAAGAGCTTGAAGTGGTGAATCAGCGCCTCCATATCGCCCTTCATTTCTTCACGTGCCGGCGGCGCGATCTTATGGTCGTCGATCATCACCGGACCGGGATTCTTGCGCAGCCATTCGATGCATTGGCGCACGATGCGGTTCGACTGGCGCAATTCCTCGACCCGAACCAGGTAGCGGTCGTAACAGTCGCCGCCCACGCCCACCGGGATATCAAAGTCGAGGCGGTCGTAGACCTCGTAGGGCTGTTTCTTGCGCAGGTCCCATTCGATACCGGAACCGCGCAGCATCGGCCCGGTGAACCCGAGTTGCAACGCCCGCTCCGGCGACACCACGCCTATGCCAACGGTTCGCTGCTTCCAGATACGGTTGTCCGTCAATAATGTTTCGTATTCGTCGATGTAGCCCGGGAACCGCTCGGTGAAGGCCCACAGAAAATCCAGCAGCGATCCTTGCCGTGTTTCGTTGAGGCGCGCGACTTCTTTCTCGTTATGCCATTTCGACGGCTGGTAATGCGGCATCCTGTCGGGAAGGTCGCGGTAGACACCGCCAGGTCGGTAATACGTCGCATGCAGGCGCGCGCCCGACACCGCCTCATAGCAGTCAAGCAGATCCTCACGTTCGCGGAAGCAATAGAGAAATACCGTCATCGCGCCGATGTCCAGCGCGTGCGCACCCAGCCACAGCAAGTGATTGAGAATACGCGTCACCTCATCGAACATCACCCGTATGTACTGCGCGCGCACCGGCGGCTCTATCGCGAGCAGTTTCTCGATGGCCAGCACGTAGCCATGCTCGTTGCACATCATCGATACGTAATCCAGCCGATCCATGTAACCGATGCTATGGTTATACGGTTTGCTCTCGGCCAGTTTTTCGGTACCGCGGTGCAGCAGTCCAATGTGCGGATCGGCGCGCTCGATCACCTCGCCGTCCATTTCCAGCACCAGGCGCAGCACGCCATGGGCAGACGGGTGTTGCGGCCCGAAGTTCATCGTGTAATTGCGTATCTCAGCCACGCTTCACCTCGGTACTCTTCGCCGTTGCGCCCGCCGGATCCAGATAGCGGTTGTCATGGCGGATGATTCGCGGCACGGTAATGCGCGGTTCGATACTCACCGGCTCGTACACCACGCGCTGCTTTTCCGGGTCATAACGCATTTCGACGTTACCGATCAGCGGAAAATCCTTGCGGAACGGATGGCCGATAAAGCCGTAATCCGTCAGCAACCGGCGTAAATCCGGATGACCGTCAAACAGGATACCGAACAGATCATAGGCCTCGCGTTCGTACCAGTTGGCAGACGCCCAGATGTCGACGACCGACGGCACGATAGGCTCGCGCTCGTCGACGAATACCTTGACGCGTAGCCGCTGGTTATGACGATAGGAAATCAGATGATAGACCACCGCAAAGCGCGGCCCCTGCCAGGCGCTGGCGCCGTACGTCGAATAATCCACACCGCAAACGTCGATCAATTGCTCAAACGAAAACTCCGGGTCATCGCGCAGCGACCGGCATAGTTCGATCAGCCGATCTTTACCAACGCTAACACGGGTTTCACGCGTGGCCGAGACGGTGCATTCCTGCAGCAGGTTCTGAAAACGCTGGGTCAGGCGCGATGCAAGCATCTGGTTAACATCCGTCATCTGGGAACCCTTATCGCGCGATCGTATTGGTACGCTTGATCTTGTTCTGCAACTGAATCACGCCGTACAGCAACGCTTCGGCGGTCGGCGGACAACCCGGCACATAGATATCCACCGGCACGATTCGATCGCACCCCCTTACAACAGCATAGGAATAATGATAGTAGCCGCCGCCGTTGGCACAGGACCCCATGGAAATCACCCAGCGCGGCTCTGACATCTGATCGTAAACCTTGCGCAAAGCGGGGGCCATTTTGTTGACGAGCGTGCCGGCGACGATCATCACGTCGGACTGGCGTGGACTTGGACGGAATACCACGCCGAAGCGATCAAGATCGTAACGCGACGCACCCGCGTGCATCATTTCGACCGCGCAACAGGCCAGGCCAAACGTCATCGGCCACAACGACCCGGTGCGTGCCCAGTTGATCAGCTTGTCGGCCGTCGTGGTAACAATGCTCTTCTCGAGGTAGCCTTCTATTCCCACTGCAGCGCCCCCTTCTTCCACTCATAAATAAAGCCGACGACGAGTATCGCGAGAAACACCATCATCGCCGTGAAACCGAACCAGCCAATTTCCGACAGCACGACTGCCCACGGAAACAGAAACGCGATTTCAAGATCGAAGACAATAAAAAGAATGGCGACAAGGTAATAACGAACGTCGAACTTCATGCGGGAGTCCTCGAACGCCTCAAACCCGCATTCGTATGGCGACAACTTCGCGCTATCCGGCTTACGGGGCCCCAGAACAAATCCCGCGACCAGCGGCGCTACGCCAAATACGACACCCATGCCGAGGAATATAAGTATGGGTAGATAATTATCTAACATCGACCGGAGTCTAGGTCAGTTGTCGGAAAAGTGTCAAGCCGAACACTATTCGTTATTATTTTTGTTTTCATAGTGTTATGCATACACTCGCACGGGCAATCTCCCCACCCCTCATGGGTCATTGATTGGTGCCGATGGTCGGACTCGAACCGACACGGGTTTCCCCACCACCCCCTCAAGATGGCGTGTCTACCAATTCCACCACATCGGCGTCTCCCTCTTCACGCGAGATTGCTGCCAATCGCGGAAGACCAACGACTCATTCTAGCGTTTATGAGAACGCTTGTTTAGTTTTAGTTCGGCACCGGCGTGCTTGAATCGCCGGGTGTTTGTTCTGCCGGAGACATCGGGGCGTCCGGTATGTCCGCAGGAGCGTTTTTGTTCATCGCATCCGCTGTGCCCGGCACATCGTGCTGCGACGCCGGGACATCGGAAGTCGCGGGGGTCATCAATTCCGTCACGCTCTTACGCTCCACCTGCTGTCCCGACATGTACGCCAGGCTCAGGCTGGTGAGAAAAAAAAGCGTTGCGATGACCGCGGTAGTGCGCGTCAAAAACGACGCCGATCCGTGGCTGCCGAATACCGTGGTCGAGGCGCCGCTGCCAAATGCCGCGCCCACCTCCGCACCCTTGCCGCGCTGAATCAACACCAATCCGACCAGAGTCAGCGACAACAACACATGGATAACAAGTAAAACAGTTTGCATTCGAAAATCCGGCTAATAGTTCAAAATTCCAACCCTGTCCCCGGGCGCGTAATCCCCTCGCATCAGCAGGCCTACGCGGCCCGACATATCGCGAGCATCTCGTCTGCATCCAGCGACGCACCGCCAATCAGTCCACCGTCAATGTCCGGCATGTTGAATAGATCCTCGACATTTGCCGGTTTAACACTACCACCATAAATAATCCGGATATTCGTTGCGATCTGTCGGTCGCGCTCGGCAATCCGGTCCCGAACAAACGCATGCACTTCCTGCGCCTGATCCGGCGACGCCGTCTTGCCGGTGCCAATCGCCCATACCGGTTCATAGGCAATCACCGCGTTCCGCAACGCCTCGACTCCCGGTCCGGCGTTCAGTACTTCGTCAAGTTGCCGGGCGACAATGGATTCAGTCTCGCCGTTTTCACGCTCCCTGAGCAACTCGCCGACACAAAATATCGGGGTCAACCCGTCCCGCTGGGCCGCAGCGAATTTCTCCGCTACCAGGACATCGCTTTCACCATAAAGAGTACGCCGTTCCGAATGGCCGACAATCACATATTTGCAGTTAAAATCCTTCAGCATCGTTCCGGAAATCTCCCCGGTGTAGGCGCCGGATTTCTCTTTCGCAAGATTTTGCGCGCCCCATACGATCGACGTTCCGCTCAGCATTCTTTCGATGTCCGCCAGAAACACATACGGCACACACACCGCAATTTCAGCCTGCCGCACGGAACCGGCGCCGCGTTTCATGCCCTCGATCAGCAAATTGACGCTCGCGCGCGTGCCGTTCATCTTCCAGTTCCCGGCAACCAATGATCGTCGCATGCCCACACCCCTCGTCCTTCACGCAAAAGACGGAGAAGCTTAGCGACACTGCGCCCGGAAATCAATTTTCTGTAAGGGAATTAACGTGGAATCGTCATGTTCCCGTGCGCACTCGTCATAATAGCTGGCTGATTCCGGCGGCCTGCCACGGAATCCAGTCGGAGCGCGCTTAACGAGCGGTGATACGCGAAGGGTCCATCACGGTCACGGCACGGTCGGGGATCGCCGGTGCTCCCTGCATTTTTTTAACGATATGCGCCAGATTGTTGGCAAGCTTCTTTACCAACGCCGCATCGCTGCCCTCGACCATGACACGAAAAACCGGTTCCGTACCGGAAGCGCGCAGTAGCACCCGGCCATCATGGCCCAGGTCCTTTTCCGCATCGCGCACCGCCGATGTCAGTTCTGGTGAACCATCGACATTGACCGGTTCACGGATCGTCACATTGACCATGTACTGGGGGAATTTTGTCATACCGGCCTTTAGCTCATGCACGGAACATCCCGATTTTTGCACGGCTGCCAGTACCTGCAGCGCGGCAATGATCCCGTCGCCGGTCGTTGTCCGGTCCAGGCACATGACATGCCCCGACGTTTCGCCACCGATCAGCCAACCTTCTTTCAGAAGTCTTTCCATGACATACCGGTCACCTACCGGGGCGCGTTCAAAACGGATGTTCTTCTCCATCAACGCGTGCTCCAGCCCCAGATTTGTCATGATGGTGCCAACGACCCCGCCACCCAGACACCCGTCGTTCAGGCGCGCCATCACGATGATAAACATCAATTCGTCGCCGTCGACGAGTTCACCTTTATGATCCACCATCAACACGCGATCACCGTCGCCGTCCAGGGCCACACCAAGATCCGCGCCGTGTTCCAGCACCGCCGCCTGCAGCGCCTGCGGGTGCGTCGAACCACATTCGCTATTGATGTTCAGCCCGTCCGGCTCGACGCCAATCTCAATAACATTAGCCCCCAACTCCTTGAAAACATTTGGGGCTACGTGATAAGTCGCGCCATGTGCGCAGTCAACGACGATGGTCATGCCCCTGAAGTTGGTACCGTTCGGAACGGTGCTTTTGCAGAACTCGATATATCGGCCTGCCGCGTCGACCACGCGCTCTACCTTGCCAAGTACCGATGAATCCACGGTTCTCATCGGTTGATCGAGCATTTCCTCGATTTGTCGCTCGACGTCGTCGGGCAGCTTGGTGCCCTGCCCCGAGAAGAATTTTAGCCCGTTATCGTAGTAGGGGTTGTGAGAAGCGCTGATAACAATACCGGCCTGCGCACGCAGCGTTCGGGTGAGATAGGCGATCGCCGGCGTCGGCATCGGTCCCAGCAACCGGATATTGACTCCGGCAGCCGACAGACCGGCCTGCAACGCCGATTCGAACATATACCCCGATATCCGCGTATCCTTGCCTATCAGGACCTTGCCGCCACCCTGCGGTGCCAGCACCTTACCGGCGGCCCAGCCGAGCTTCAACACAAACTCTGCCGTGATCGGCTCTTGGCCGACACGACCGCGAATACCGTCCGTACCGAAATGTTTTCTTGTCACAACATAATCCTGCCTGAAGTTATGCCTGGCGCCAATCGGGTAGGCACCGTTCGAACCCGGAAATTACTAGAAACCGCCTGCTACAACTGCGTGGCACATACGTACGGCCTCCACCGTCTCGCGAACGTCGTGCGTACGAATCACTGAAGCGCCCTGCCACACGGCCAGCACCGCGCAGGCGATTCCGCCCACCAGTCGATCGCCCACTTCCTTATCCAACACCCTGCCGATCATAGACTTACGTGACATTCCCACTAATATCGGCAATTGCAGCTCATGAAATAGATCGAGCCGTTTCAACAGTTCGAGATTGTGCGCAAGCGACTTGCCAAACCCGAAACCGGGGTCTATCACCAGTCGCTGACGCGCGATACCTGCGTCAACACAAGCGGCGACGCGATGTCTCAAAAACGTCATCACCTCACCCACAACATCGCCGTACCGCGGATTGTTCTGCATCGTACGGGGATTGCCCTGCATGTGCATCAAACACACCGCAGCACCACTATCTGCCGCGGCGGCAAGTGCATCGTCGCTTAGCAAAGCCCGAACGTCGTTGATCATCCCGGCACCGGCAGCAACCGCCGCCGCCATCACATCGGGCCGACTGGTATCTACCGAGATGATCACCGGTAATTCCGCACACAAGGCCTCAATCACCGGGACCACCCGCCCGATTTCCTTGGAGATTGAAACGAGCGCTGCACCCGGCCGGGTCGACTCCCCGCCGACGTCGACGATGGAAGCGCCATCCGCAACCATGCGGCGCGCATGTGCGAGCGCCTTATCAACGGACAAAAAATTACCCCCCTCCGAAAAGGAGTCGGGGGTAACATTCAGGATACCCATCACGCGCGGCGTCCCCAGATCCAGCTTCCGACCGGCACAATCCAGCACTTTTCCGGATTTTACTACAGAGCCCGGCGTGACAGCCGACATCTCAAACCGCTACACGGCCACGCACTCGCCGACGCACCCGAGTTTAATGCTGCTGAGCCGGATCGCCAATCTTGCCATCCGGCGTATCTTCGGCGGTCGATTTCGCCTCAGGCGCCTTTCCTGACGGTGGCTCCAACGAATCATGGGTCCATCCGCTCGGGGGATGCGGCTGCTTGCCGTTCATGATGTCGTTGATCTGATCGTTATCGAGCGTCTCGTATTTGAGCAAGGCCTCGGCCATCAGATGCAGCTTGTCGACGTTATCCAGCAATATCTTCCTGGCACGTTCGTAGTTGCGATCAACGATTGCGCGTAATTCTTCGTCAATGACGCGAGCAGTTTCGGCAGAAACCTGCTTGTGCTGCGTCACGGAGTGACCGAGGAACACCTCGCCCTCTTCCTCAGAATAAGATAATGGCCCAAGGCGTTCCGACAAGCCCCAGCGGGTCACCATATTACGGGCGATTTCCGTGGCGCGCTGAATATCGTTCGATGCCCCTGTAGTGACTGCATTTCGCCCGAATATGAGCTCTTCGGCAATACGACCGCCCATCATGCTGGATATCTGGCTGTCGAGTCGCTCCTTGCTGTAGCTATGGCGATCCTCCTCCGGCAGGAACATGGTCAACCCCAGTGCACGACCGCGGGGAATGATCGTCACCTTGTGCACAGGATCGTGCGACGGGACGGTGCGGCCGACGATGACGTGACCGGATTCGTGATACGCGGTCAGTTTCTTTTCCTGTTCACTCATGACCATGGAGCGGCGTTCAGCGCCCATCATGATCTTGTCTTTCGCCTTTTCGAAATCATCCATCTCGACCGTACGCTTGTTGGCGCGCGCGGCGAACAAGGCCGCCTCGTTTACCAGGTTCGCAAGGTCAGCGCCGGAAAATCCGGGCGTGCCACGGGCAATGACCGACGGCTTCACGTCATCTGACATCGGCACCTTGCGCATGTGGACTTTCAGAATGTGTTCCCGGCCACGGATATCCGGCAGCGGCACGACCACCTGACGGTCGAAGCGACCGGGGCGCAGCAGCGCCGGATCCAGCACATCGGGCCGGTTGGTCGCGGCAATCACTATGACACCTTCGTTGCCTTCAAAACCGTCCATCTCGACCAGCAGCTGATTCAGTGTCTGCTCGCGCTCGTCATGACCACCGCCGAGCCCGGCACCGCGATGACGACCAACCGCATCAATTTCATCGATGAAGATAATGCACGGGGCCTGCTTCTTGGCCTGCTCGAACATATCGCGCACACGCGCCGCACCGACGCCGACAAACATCTCGACGAAATCCGAACCGGATATCGTGAAAAACGGCACCTTTGCCTCACCGGCGATCGCGCGCGCCAGCAGCGTCTTGCCGGTACCGGGGGCGCCGACCATCAATACGCCGCGCGGAATCTTGCCGCCGAGCTTCTGGAATTTCGATGGGTCGCGCAGAAACTCGACGAGTTCGGCGACTTCGTCTTTCGCCTCCTCAACACCTGCAACATCGGCAAACGTCACCTTGACCTGGTCCTCACCAAGCAGGCGGGCGCGGCTGCGCCCAAACGACATCGCGCCGCGACCACCGCCACCGCCCTGCATCTGGCGCATGAAGAAGATCCACACGGCGATCAGCAGCAACATCGGGAACCACGAAATAAAGATCTGCATCAACAGACCCTGGCGTTCCGCCGGCTGCGCCGTAATATTCACATTATTATTGAGCAGGTCGCCGACCAGCCCGGGATCGCCGGGACTGTAGGTGGCAAACTTGCCGCCACCCTGGTATTCACCGAAAATACGCGGCCCCTCGATGACGACTTTTTCAACCTGTTTATGGCGCACTTCCTCGATGAACTGCGAATACGGAAGCTGCCGGGACGCTGGCTGGGGCGGACCGAAATTGTTGAAGACGGACATCAACACCACCGCGATGACCACCCACAGGATTATATTTTTCGCCATATCGTTCAACTCAAACGCCTCTCGCTGAAAAAACCTTGCGCGCCCCGCGCCCCTGCCGGATGTTTATTGTAGCGGAAAAATAAATCCCGCCTTGAACAGGGGCTTCCATAAACCTAGACCTTACTATACTAAATAGTTACGCGCGAGCACATAAACCTCACGCGATTTCGGCCGGGAGGCCTTTGGTTTCACAATCACCACCTTGCCAAAGGCGCCGCGAATCTCCTTGATGAATTGCTCGGAACCCGCGCCCTGAAAGACTTTCACCAGAAAATCACCGCCGGGGCTGAGTACACGGCGCGCCATATCCAGTGCCAGTTCAGCCAGATACAGCGCCCGCGGCTGATCCACGGTTTTCATTCCACTACTATTGGGGGCCATATCGGAAATAACAAGTCCGGCCCGCCGCTCGCCAAGCATCGCGACCAGGGATTCATAAACCGTCTCCTCGGTAAAATCGCCCAGAACGAATTCGACGTTCTGTAGCGCCTCCATCGGCAGAATATCCGTCGCAATCACGCGCCCGCCGGGGCCTACATGACGCGCGGCAATCTGCGACCAGCCACCCGGCGCGGCCCCGAGATCGACAATGGCCATCCCCGGACGCAGCAGACGATGCTTTTCGTTGATTTCGAGCAGCTTGTACGCCGCGCGTGACCGGTACCCTTCCTGTCGCGCGCGCAGCACATAAACGTCGTCATGATGCTCCTGCAACCACCGGCGACTGCTTTTACTTCTCGGCATGGTCGTGAATCTAACCCGATATCGATGCGCCGACTCCAAGTGCCGCCGGCTGAATCCGGGGCGTATGTCTTGCTCCCGTTGCGCCAGCGGTTATACTACGCGCCCGGAAATAGTCACAAACCCTGTATTGATCATGTCGCTTTCCACGAAACAGAAAACGCACCTGCGCTCGCTATGTCACCATCTTAACCCGGTGGTTATTGTCGGCGATGCGGGTATTACACCGGGCGTGCTGGCTGAAATCACGGCGGCTATCGCCTACCATGAACTCGTCAAGATCAGACTGCCGGCCGGCGATCACACGGCACGTCGGCAACTGATCGATCAAGTTTGCACCGAAACCGATGCCGTGCTCGTCCAGACCATCGGCCGTACCGCAACGTTTTATCGCCGCGGCAAAAAACCTCGCATTGTGCTTCCGGCTTAAATTCAATCGCCGTGCGGCACGTCGTGGTCAGTCATCGCGCCGGCCGAAAACCACCAGCGCCAGGCCCAACAGACTCGTTACCAGATACATCGCCGAGGACACGCCGTGCAAGCGGCCGAAGCGCGCTGCGAGTTCACTGCCCTTGACCAGCTCTCCCTGCGTCTTCAAATCCTGCATCATCGGCTGCACCACAAACATGCCAATGGCGACCAGCACCACCATCGCCGCTATCACCCAGAAGCGCCACTCCCGAAGGACAGGCCCGGCGCGAAACCACAGACTTGCGAGCAACAAAGGGCCGGCAACAAGCCCGATCAGATAAACCACGGTGAACATTTCGCCGGCGACGTTGCCGGCCAGCGCGCGGTTATCCAGTGAATGAAACAGCACCGGCACGGCGATGTAGCCAATTGCCCACTGGCTGCCGACCCACAGCGTCAGCAATAACTGTTCGCCTACCAGCAATCGGGATGATGGTGTCACGGCTGGCTCAGTCGTCAGCGATACCGGACGCTGACAATCTCGTATTCCTTGATACCGCCCGGCGCCTGAAACGTCGCGATATCGCCTTCGATCTTGCCGATCAGCGATCGCGCCAGCGGCGAGCTGATGGAAATTCTGCCTGCACTGATGTCCGCCTCGAGATCACCGACGATCTGGTAAACGACCTCTTCCCCGTTTTCCTGGTCGATCAGTTCAACCGTCGAACCGAAAACCGCCTTGCCGCCCGCGTTCAGTTTGGACACGTCGATAATCTGGGCGTTGCCGAGGCGTTGCTCGATGTTGGCGATGCGGCCTTCGATGAAGCCCTGCTGTTCCTTCGCGGCGTGGTACTCGGCATTTTCCTTCAGATCACCGTGCGCCCGGGCGTCGGCGATGGCCTGAATGACGGCCGGCCGCTTGACCGACTTGAGCTCTTTCAGCTCCTCGCGCAAACGCAGCTCGCCTTCCAGCGTTATCGGTTCTCTGCTCATTCCATCAACTCCTTGTGCAGTCGTTGCAATGGATAGACGCCGTAGGCGGACTCGTCGCGCAGCGCCATGCAGGTCGCCCGCGCGCCGGCCAGCGTCGTGGTGTACGGAACCTTGCACTGCAAGGCCGCGCGCCGGATCTCGGCCGAATCCGCGATTGCCTGTTTACCTTCGGTGGTATTCACGATGAACGTCACGTCATTGCTCTTGATCATATCAACAATATGCGGCCGGCCTTCGCCGACCTTATACACGCGGGTGCAGGCAATGCCCGCTTGTTCAAGCACTTGAGCCGTTCCCCAAGTGGCAAGAATAGCAAATCCCAGGCTGTGTAGCTCGCCTGCCACCGCCGCGACCCCGCCCTTGTCAGCGTCGCGGACGCTGACGAACGCCCGACCATCGTGCGGCAACACCACACCGGCGCCCTGCTGCGACTTGGCGAACGCCTCGGCGAAGGTGCGCCCGACACCCATCACCTCGCCGGTCGACTTCATCTCGGGGCCCAGAATAGGATCAACGTTCGGGAACTTGTTAAATGGAAACACCGCTTCCTTGACCGACCAGTACTTCGGCACAATTTCTTCGGTGGCTCCCTGTTCGACGAGCGATTTACCGACCATGCAACGCGCCGCGATCTTCGCCAGCGACCGGCCAATCACCTTCGATACGAATGGCACGGTACGTGACGCACGCGGATTGACTTCGAGCACGTAGATATCCTGACCCTTGACCGCAAACTGCACGTTCATCAGGCCGACCACCCCCAGCGCGTGCGCCATCGCCGCCACCTGTGCCCGCAAGCGCGCCTGAATTTCGGCGTCCAGACTGTACGGTGGCAACGAACACGCCGAGTCACCGGAATGCACTCCGGCCTGCTCGATATGCTGCATGACGCCGCCGATCAACACATCCCGGCCGTCACATATGGCATCCACGTCGACCTCAATCGCGTCATCCAGAAAGCGATCCAGCAACACCGGTGCGTCGTTGGAGACATCGACAGCCGCGCGCATGTAACGGCGCAAATCCTCCTCGTCATAGATAATTTCCATCGCCCGGCCACCCAGCACATACGACGGCCTGACCACCAGCGGGAAGCCGATCTCACGCGCCAGACGAACCGCCTGTTCGGGCTCTGTCGCGGTGCGGTTCTCGGGCTGTTTCAGGCCGAGCTGGTGAAGCATGCGCTGAAACCGCTCGCGATCCTCGGCGCGGTCGATCGCATCCGGTGTCGTGCCGATGATCGGCGCCCCGGCGGCCTCCAGCGCGCGCGCCAATTTCAGCGGTGTCTGACCGCCGTACTGGACGATGACCCCTTTCGGGCGTTCGATCGCGATGATTTCCAGCACGTCTTCCAGTGTCAGCGGCTCGAAGTACAAGCGGTCGGACGTATCAAAATCAGTCGACACCGTTTCCGGATTGCAGTTGACCATGATGGTCTCATAACCCTCTTCGCGCATCGCGAACGCCGCATGCACGCAGCAGTAGTCGAATTCGATGCCCTGCCCGATCCGGTTCGGACCGCCGCCCAGCACCATGATCTTGTTGCGGTCCGTCGGCGCGGCTTCACATTCCTCTTCGTAGGTGGAATACATGTAAGCGGTCGTCGATGCGAACTCCGCCGCACAGGTATCGACGCGCTTGTATACCGGGCGCACACCGAGCGCATGCCGCTGCTTGCGCACCTGCTCTTCGCGCACGCCGAGCACCTGGGCGAGCCGCCGGTCCGAAAACCCTTTCTGCTTCAGCCGGAACAACCGCTCCTTGTCGAGCGCAGCGAGCGACTGGCCACGCAGCCCTTCCTCGATGCGCACCAGCTCCTCGATCTGCACAAGAAACCACGGATCGATGCGCGTCAGCGCGTGGATTTCGTCGCCGCCAATTCTGGCGCGAAACGCATCCGCGATGAACCAGAGCCGCTCCGGGCCGGTCGACGTCAATTGTTGTCGGATAATCGTCAGCGCGTTATCGTTGCCGGGATCGACCTTTTCGTTCAGACCGTCAACGCCGGTTTCCAGACCGCGCAGCGCCTTTTGCAGCGACTCCTGGAACGTCCGGCCTATCGCCATCACCTCGCCGACGGATTTCATCTGCGTGGTCAGTCGCTGCGCCGTCTGTGGAAACTTTTCAAAGGTAAAGCGCGGCACCTTGGTCACCACGTAGTCGATAGCCGGCTCGAACGACGCGGGTGTCGCACCGCCGGTGATTTCGTTGCGCAACTCGTCGAGCGTATAACCGACGGCCAGCTTCGCGGCGACCTTGGCGATCGGGAATCCGGTCGCCTTCGACGCCAGCGCCGACGAACGCGATACGCGCGGATTCATCTCGATGACCAGCAGACGGCCGTCCTGCGGATTCACCGCGAACTGCACGTTCGAGCCACCGGTCTCGACGCCGATCTCGCGCAGGATCGCGATCGACGCGTTGCGCATGATCTGGTACTCCTTGTCCGTCAGCGTCTGCGCCGGCGCGACCGTGATCGAATCGCCGGTATGAATGCCCATCGGATCGAGATTCTCGATCGAACAGACGATAATGCAGTTGTCGCGGGAATCGCGGACAACTTCCATTTCATACTCCTTCCAGCCGAGCACCGATTCCTCGATCAGCAGCTCGTGCGTCGGCGACAGATCCAGGCCGCGCTCGACGATTTCCAGAAATTCCTCGGGGTTGTACGCAATACCACCGCCGCTGCCGCCCATTGTGAACGACGGCCGGATAATCGTCGGAAAACCGATGCTCGTCTGCGCCGCCAGCGCCTCTTCCTTGTTGCGGGCGATAATCGCCCGCGGCACTTCCAGGCCTATCGCGCGCATCGCCTCGCCGAAACGCGCGCGGTCCTCGGCCTTGTCGATCGCATCGGCGCTGGCGCCGATCAGCTCGACGTCGAATTCATCCAGTATGCCCTCGCGCGCCAGATCCAGCGCGCAGTTCAGCGCCGTCTGGCCACCCATGGTCGGCAGCAACGCATCCGGCCGTTCGGCTTCGATGATCTGGGCCACCGTCTGCCAGCGGATCGGTTCGATATAGGTCACATCCGCCATGCCCGGATCGGTCATGATCGTGGCCGGATTGGAATTGACGAGGATGACCTTGTAGCCCTCCTCGCGCAGCGCCTTGCAGGCCTGCGCGCCCGAGTAATCGAACTCGCACGCCTGACCGATCACGATCGGCCCGGCGCCGATGATCAATATGCTTTCAATGTCGGTACGCTTGGCCATGTTCGCTCAACCCGCCCGACGCCGGTACTGTTTCACCAGCTTAATGAAGTGGTCGAATAACGGTGCCACATCATGCGGCCCGGGACTGGCCTCGGGATGGCCCTGAAAACTGAATGCCGGTTTGTCGGTGCGCTGCAAGCCTTGCAACGACCCATCGAACAGCGAGCGGTGCGTCGCGCGCAATGTCGCCGGCAACGTGGCTTCGTCGACGGCAAATCCATGGTTCTGGCTGGTAATCATGACCCGCCCCGTTTCCAGTTCCTGCACCGGATGGTTCGCGCCGTGGTGGCCGAATTTCATCTTGACGGTGCGCGCACCGCTGGCAAGGCCCAGCAACTGATGCCCGAGACAGATGCCGAACACCGGGACACCGGCATCGACTATCGCGCGTATTGCGGCGATCGCGTAATCGCACGGCTCCGGATCACCGGGACCGTTGGACAGGAACACACCGTCAGGCTGCATCGCGAACACGTCAGCCGCCGGTGTCTGCGCCGGCACCACGGTCAGGCGACAGCCACGGCTGACCAGCATGCGCAGGATGTTGCGTTTGACGCCGTAGTCGTACGCGACGACATGAAACGGCAGGCTGTCCGGGCTCGACGCCTGACCGTATCCTTCCGGCAACGACCAGAGGCCACTGCGCCACTCGTACGCCTTCGCGGTGGTCA
The DNA here is from genome assembly GCA_006218035.1 of Gammaproteobacteria bacterium. Classification (GTDB taxonomy): domain Bacteria; phylum Pseudomonadota; class Gammaproteobacteria; order VBWC01; family VBWC01; genus VBWC01. Next base: position 18,651 of record VBWC01000009.1, on the reverse strand, counting down.
CTACTCTGGCAAGATCCAGCCCCTTCAAGCCGGGAAACGCCTGCGCCGCATCCAGCGCAGCGGTCTCGTCCATCTTGCTGCCAGCGACGATGCAGCCGCTCTGCGCGCCTTTTTCGCGCAATATGCGCGTCAGCTTGCGCGTGTCGATCCCGGCGATGCCGACGGTTCGGTGCCGGCGCAAATAATCGGCCAGCGACTCCTCGGCCCGCCAGTTGCTGACCACGGCAGGCAGATCACGAATCACCAGGCCACTGGCGAAAATCCGCGGCGATTCTTCGTCATCGGCGTTAACGCCGGTATTGCCGATGTGCGGATAGGTCAGCGTGACGATCTGCTGACAGTAGGACGGGTCGGTGAGGATTTCCTGGTAGCCGGTCATCGCGGTGTTGAACACCACCTCGCCGGTGGCCTGCCCTTCGTAACCGATAGATTCACCCCGAAACAGGGTTCCGTCGGCAAGCGCAAGCAGGGCGGGGCGGTGGGACACTGGCACTCCAGTTCAGATCGTGGACAGTAAAACGGGAGGAAGTAGTTTGCTTCCTCCCGTCAATGATAAATTCACTAAAACCAGGCGTTCAGCGACACGGCTGAACGGGGCGGAATTCTACTTGATCGTGCCGCCGGGTGTCTACGTCGAATGACCGGCCAGGCGCTGGCGTCAGCGCAGTCCGAGCACATCCTGCATATCGTATAAACCGCGCTCGCGCTGCATCAGCCAGCCCGCCGCCCGTATCGCGCCGCTGGCGAACGTCATGCGGCTGGACGCCTTGTGGGTGATTTCCACACGCTCGCCGGCGGCGGCGAACATGACCGTATGGTCGCCGACGATGTCACCGGCGCGTATCGTCTCGAAGCCGATGGTCTTCCGGTCGCGCTCGCCGGTGTGCCCGTGGCGGCCGTAGACGGCGCATTGTTTCAGATCCCGCCCCAGTGCGTCGGCGACGACCTCGCCCATGCGCAACGCCGTGCCCGACGGCGCATCCACTTTGTGGCGGTGATGTGCCTCGATGATCTCGATATCGACCTCGTCGCCGAGCACGCGTGCGGCGATGTCGAGCAGACTGAAGCACAGGTTCACCCCAACGCTCATGTTCGGCGCCATGACGATCGCGATATCGTCCGCCGCCTGGCGTATCTGCGCCACCTGCGCGTCGCTAAAGCCCGTCGTGCCGATCACCATGCGCTTGCCGGCGCGCCGGCACAGTTCCAGGTTCGCCAGCGTCGCGTCGGGGCGGGTGAACTCAATCAGCACATCATAACCATCCGCTGCAGACGCCAGCGTGTCGCTGACCACGACACCGCAGCGGCCGATACCGGCCAGCTCGCCCGCGTCTGCGCCAATGGCCACGCCGCCGGCACGTTCGACCGCCGCCGCAAGACGCGCGCCCGCGGTGTGGTTCACCGCCTCGATCAGGGACTTGCCCATCCGGCCTGCCGCGCCGCTGATGGCGACTCTCATGAGTTGTGTCTGTGTCATCCTGGGGTGGCCCGGCGTTACCGGCTCATATTTTCAAAGAATTTCTTGACGCCATCAAGCCACGAATGCGCCTTGGGATTGTGCTGATGATCGCCTTTTTCCAGCGACTGCTGGAATTCCTGCAACAATTCCCTCTGCCGGACGTTGAGATTCACCGGTGTCTCAACGACCACCGTGCATAGCAGATCGCCAACACGTGTGTCATGCACCGACCGGACACCCTTGCCGCGCAAACGAAACGTTTTACCGGACTGCGTCTCGGCCGGGACCTTCAGCTTGACCCGGCCGTCGAGCGTCGGAATCTCCAGCTCGCCACCGACGGCCGCGGTGACGATGCTGATCGGCACCTCGGCCACCAGATCGCTGCCATGACGGGTGAAAATTGTATGCGGGCGCACGCGAATCTGCACGTACAGATCGCCGGGCGGCCCACCGGACTCACCGGCCTCGCCCTCATTGGCAAGCCGGATACGGTCGCCGTTGTCGACCCCCGCTGGAATCTTGACCGACAGTGTCTTTTGATCGCGTACCCGGCCGCGGCCCTGACAGGTGCCGCACGGGTTGGCCACGATCGAACCGCGCCCCTGACAGCGCGGACAGGTTTGCTGTACCGAGAAAAAACCCTGCTGCATGCGCACCTGTCCATTGCCGCCGCAGGTCGTGCACGGTGTCGGACTGGTGCCGGCTTTCGCGCCGCTGCCGTCGCATTTCTCGCAACGCAGCATGGTCGGCACGCGAATCTTGACCGTTGCGCCCTTTACCGCCTCTTCCAGGTCGAGATCCAGCTCATAGCGCAGATCTGCGCCGCGATGCGCACGCTGCGCACCCCCGCCGCCGCGACGGGCGCCACCGAAGACATCACCAAACACATCCTCGAAAATATCGCTGAAGCTCGCGCCGGAACCCGCGCCGAATCCGCCCGCGGCCGGATCTACGCCGGCATGGCCGAACTGATCGTAAGCGGCACGCTTGCGCGTATCCGCCAACACCTCGTAGGCCTCTTTCGCTTCCTTGAACTTCTGTTCCGCGGTCGCGTCATCGGCATTCCGGTCCGGGTGGAACTTCATCGCCAACCGCCGGTAAGCCTTCTTGATGTCCGCTTCGCTGGCGTTGCGCGCAACCCCGAGGACTTCGTAATAGTCTCGTTTCGCCATGTCCGTCAGCCGTTATCGCCAATGGCCAGATCCGCGCGGGCGACAGCATATTGCCGCTCGCCAGCGCGGACCGCCCGATTTATTTTTTATTTTCTTTGACTTCTTCGAACTCGGCGTCGACCACTTTTTCATTTCCGGTTTCGGTTTCGCCGCCTTCCGTCGCCTCCGCCGCGTCGCCCGCGGCTTTCTCGGCATAGACGCGTTCCGCGAGCTTGCCGGAAGCCTCCGTCAGGGCCTCGGTCTTCTGCTCGATCAATTCCTTGTCGTCGCCCTTGAGCGCGGTCTGCAACTCCTCGATCGCCTTGTCGATGTTGCTCTTTTCGTCCGCGTGCAACTTGTCACCCAGATCCTGCACCGATTTCTTCGTCGCGTGGATCATGCTGTCGGCCTGATTACGCGCGCCAACCAGTTCGCGGAACTTGCGGTCCTCGTCGGCGTGCGCCTCGGCGTCCTTGACCATCTTGTCGATTTCATCCTCCGACAACCCGGTGGCCGCCTTGATGACAATAGACTGCGCCTTGCCGGACGCCTTGTCCTTGGCCGACACGTTGAGGATGCCGTTCGCGTCGATGTCGAATGATACCTCGACTTGCGGCACGCCGCGCGGCGCCGGCGGGATGTTGGCCAGATCGAAACGACCCAGCGACTTGTTGGCGGAGGCCATTTCGCGCTCGCCCTGCAACACGTGCACGGTGACCGCCGTCTGTCTGTCCTCGGCGGTCGAGAACACCTGCGAGGCCTGCGTCGGAATGGTGGTGTTCTTGTCGATCAGCTTGGTCATGACACCGCCGAGCGTCTCGATACCGAGCGACAGCGGCGTCACGTCGAGCAGCAACACGTCCTTGACCTGGCCGCCGAGCACGCCGGCCTGTATCGCCGCGCCGACCGCCACCGCCTCGTCCGGGTTGACGTCCTTGCGTGGCTCCTGGCCGAAGAAGTTCTTGACCGCTTCCTGCACCTTCGGCATGCGGGTCTGGCCACCGACGAGGATCACATCTTCGATATCCGACGGCCCCATGCCGGCGTCCTTCATCGCAGTTTTGCACGGTCCGATCGTGCGCTCGATCAGATCCTCGACCAGCGCCTCCAGCTTCGCGCGCGTCACCTTGATATTGAGATGCTTCGGCCCCGCGGCATCGGCGGTGATGTACGGCAGGTTCACGTCGGTCTGCTGACTGGAGGACAGCTCGATCTTCGCCTTTTCCGCCGCTTCCTTCAGGCGCTGCAAGGCCAGCGGATCGTTGTGCACATCGATCCCGGAATCCTTCTTGAACTGCTCGGCCAGATACTCGATCAGACGCAGATCGAAATCCTCGCCACCCAGGAAGGTGTCGCCGTTGGTCGACAGCACCTCGAACTGGTGCTCGCCATCGACCTCGGCAATCTCGATAATCGAGATGTCGAACGTACCGCCGCCAAGATCATAGACGGCAATCTTGCGGTCGCCGCGCTTCTTGTCCATGCCGTACGCCAGCGCCGCGGCCGTCGGTTCGTTGATGATGCGCTTGACCTCAAGACCGGCGATGCGGCCGGCGTCCTTGGTCGCCTGGCGCTGCGAATCGTCGAAATAGGCCGGCACGGTGATCACCGCTTCGGTCACCGGTTCGCCAAGGTAATCCTCGGCGGTCTTTTTCATTTTCATCAGCACGCGCGCGGAGATCTCCTGCGGCGCGAGCTTCTTGCCCTTCACTTCCACCCAGGCGTCGCCGTTATCCGCCGCCAGAATCTTGTATGGCACCATCTTGATGTCGCGCTGCACGACGTCGTCCTTGAAACGACGACCGATCAGGCGCTTGATCGCGAAGAACGTGTTCTTGGGGTTGGTAACGGCCTGCCGTTTCGCGGCCTGCCCGACCAGTATCTCCGTATCATCGGCATAGGCGACGATCGACGGCGTGGTACGGTCGCCCTCGCTGTTCTCAATGACCCGGGGTTTGCCACCCTCCATGACGGCCACGCACGAATTGGTCGTGCCGAGGTCGATTCCGATAATTTTTCCCATGACTGAAACTCTCCGTGGTTGGACTGCTACGCTGCCAATCGTTGGTACTGTGACTCAATATTGGGGTAATCGCAGCGGATTCAAGTGTTTTGGCCGACGTCCCCGACGTTTCCGTGCGCCGCGGAGTCGCCTGTGGGTCTGGCGCCGGACACCACCACCATTGCCGGCCGGATCAAGCGGTCGTGCAACAGATAGCCGTGCTGATGCACCGTCAGCACGGTGTTCGGCTCGCCGTCACCCGGCAGAACTGCCACGGCCTGATGCAGCGCCGGATTAAATTTGTCACCCTCCGGGTTCAATTCGGCGATACCGAATTTCGCCATCGCCGCAGTCAAAATCTTCAGAGTCAGGTCCATGCCCTCTTTCAACCTGGCCACATCGGCGCTCGACTCCCCGACGGCGGCCAGTCCCAGCTTCAGGCTGTCACGCACCGGCAGCAGTTCCATTGCGAATTTCTCGATGGCGTATTTGTGGGCGTTGGCCAGTTCACGTTCGGTCCGTCGCCGCATGTTCTCCAGCTCGGCGCGCCCGCGCAATATCTGCTCAATGTGCTCGGCCACCTTCTGCTCGGCGGCCATCAGTGCCTGCTGCAACTCCTCGACCGTCCCCGATGCCGGTCCTTGCACCGCGACCTCTGTCGCCTCGCCCGGACCTTCGCCCGCGATGTCCGCAGCCTGTTCCGCTGCCTCCGGTGCGGCGCTCTCCTGATTCGTCATGCATCTTCTCCGTACAATGTATTGAAATCGCAGTCAAAACAAAACCCGGGCGGCTTCGGCCCGCGCCGTCTGCGCAAACGCAATAAGCCAGTTATGGGGGTTAATGCCGCTGATTCAAGACCGCGCTGAACAAACGCGCGGTCGCGTCGACGATCGAAATCACCCGGTCATAGGCCATGCGGGTCGGACCGATCACGCCGAGCACCCCTATCGCGCGGTTGTTCACCCCATACGACGAAGTCACCAGGCTGCAATTGTTGAGCGGCTCATAGCCGGATTCCTGCCCGATGAAGATTTGCACGCCCGGCGAGCCGAGACACTGATCGAGCACGTGCAGGATCTGCTGCTTGCTGTTAAAGGCATCGAACAGGCTGCGCAGCCTGTCAATGTCCGACAGCTCGGAGAACTCCATCAGATTGGTCTGACCGGCGATCACGCAATCGTCCAGCGCGGCCGTTTCCGCGAACACACTTTCCGCCATATCGAGTGCGCGCTGCATCAGCCGGTCCATCCTGCTGCGCGTTTCGCGCATATCCGCCAGCAGCCGATTTCTCACCGTCTGCAGATCCGCGCCGCTCAGCGAGGCATTGAGATAATTGGCCACCTGCTGCAGTTCGGACGGCGTGTAGGCGTGGGCGGTGCGGATGATCCGGTTCTGTACCTCCTGTTTATCCATCACCAGGATGACCAGAATCCGGTTGTCCGACAGCGGCAGCAACTCGATATGACGCAGCACCTGATGCTCGCGACGCGGCGCCACAACCACACCCGCCATCTGCGTCACACCCGACAGCAGCGAGGACACACGCTCGATCAACACCTCGACCGATTCGTCCGTGTCGATTTCCTGCTTGAACCGCTGCACCTCGTCGTTATCGAGCGACTGGACCGTCAGCAGCGAATCGACAAACAGACGATATCCCTTGTCGGTCGGTATCCGACCCGCCGAGGTATGTGGCGACGACACCAGCCCCAGCGCCTCGAGATCGCCCATGATGTTGCGCACCGTGGCCGGGCTGAGGTTGAGCCGCGAATCGCGGGCAAGCTTTTGCGACCCGACCGGCTGTCCGTCCCGGACATAGGACTCGATCAGCATTTTCAGCAAGGTCTGTTCGCGCTCGTTGATCTCGGTAGTCATTTGCATTCCCGCCGGACTACATACCGGCATCGCAACACTCGTTCCGGCCGTTGAGGGTATTAGCACTCGCGATATCCGAGTGCTAGACTGCACGTTACCAACTGGCTACTTTCGCTGTCAAGAAACCAGCATATTGGCGCTAACACGCTGACGTGTTAAGTTTTTCCAAATTATTGATGGAGTGACCCGGTGAAGCCCGCTTTCAAGACGATCGCCCTGATCGGCAAACACGACGACCCGCGCATCGGCCCGACGCTTCAGACACTCGCCGCATTTCTCAAACAGCAGCAGGTGGACATCATACTCGACGAAAACACGGCGCGTATCCTGCCCGGCCACGGCCTGGAAGCCGGCGACCGCCAGCTGATCGGCCGGCGCTGCGATCTCGCCATCGTCGTTGGCGGCGATGGTACGCTGCTGAACGTGGCACGCACGCTGGCGGACTTCGGCGTACCGGTTGTCGGCATTCATCTCGGACGCCTCGGGTTTCTCGCCGACATCACCCCGGACGTCATGATCCAGAACATCGGCGAGATCCTCGGCGGCCACTATATCGAGGAGGAGCGCTTTCTGCTGCACGCGATAATTCAGCGCGACGGCGCTACCGTTGGCGACAGCGATGCATTCAACGATGTCGTCGTGCACAAATGGAATGTCGCCCGCATGATAGAGCTGGAAACCTATATCGACGACAACTTTGTCAGCAACGAGCGTTCCGACGGCCTGATTGTCGCGACACCGACCGGCTCGACCGCCTACGCGTTGTCCGGCGGCGGACCGATACTGCACCCGACGCTGGACGCGATATTGCTGGTACCGATATCGCCGCACACGCTCAGCCATCGGCCGATCGTCGTCGCCGGCAGCAGCAAGATCGAGATCGTCTGCAGCGAGAGCAACCGGGAAAAAATCCAGGCGACCTGCGATGGCCAGATCAGCTTCGGTCTCGAACCCGGCGACCGTGTCGTGATACGCAAAAAAGAACGCACCGTGCGCCTGGTTCATCCGGTGTATCACGACCATTACGAAATACTGCGCGCCAAGTTACACTGGAGCGAAAACCCGTGATTCTGCTTCGGTCCCGCCGCTAGCCCGCGCCGCCATCCGGATACGCCATGCTGACACATATCTACGTCAGGAATTTCGCGATCATCGAAGAGCTCGATCTGGATATCGACCCGGGCATGACCGTGCTCACCGGCGAGACCGGCGCCGGCAAATCGATCCTGATGGACGCGGTCGGCCTGGCACTCGGCGACCGCGCCGGACCGGGCGTTATCCGCCACGGTGCCGAGCGCGCCGAGATTCAGGTCAGCTTCGATCCGAGCAGCCTCGAACCTGTCAGGCAATGGCTCGCCGAGCACGATTTTGCGGCGGATGACGAATGCCAGCTGCGGCGGACCATCACCGGCGACGGCCGCTCCAAGGGTTACATCAACGGCACGCCCGCGCCGATGCAGTTGCTGCGCGAACTCGGCGAGCAACTGATCGACATCCATGGCCAGCACGAGCACCAGTCACTGCTGCGCCGCGACATGCAGCGCCGGCTGCTGGACGAATTTGCCGGCCACGCGACACTGGCCGCCGAGGTGTCATCGCTGTTTTATTCGTGGCAACGCAGCAATGACGAACTTGCAATGCTGCGCCGTGCGGCCGGCGACCGCGACGCCCGCCTCGATCTGCTCCGCTACCAGGCACAGGAACTCGAGGTGCTCGCGCCGCAACCCGACGAATGGCAGGCAATGGAAGAAGAACACCGTCGCCTCGCCAATTCAAACCGGTTGCGTGACAGCTGCGCCCGCGCGGTCAACGGCCTGTATGACGACGAACCGTCGGTCAGCAGCATCCTCGCCGATAGCACCCGCGACATCGGCCAGTTACTGGAGTTCGATAACGCGCTGGTCCCGGCCGCCGAATTGCTCGACAGCGCGGCGATTCAGCTGCACGAAGCCGTCGCCGAACTGCGCCGCTACCTGGACAAGCTGGAATCGGACCCGCAGCGACTGGCCGACGTGGAGCAACGCATCGCCACAATGTTCGCGCTGGCCCGCAAGCATCGTATCGAACCGGGCGACCTCGTCGCGTTACGGGAGCGGCTGACAGAGGAGCTTGCCAATCTGGAGAATGCCGATATACGGCTCGATCAACTGGTCAGGGAAACCGCGGCCGGGCGAGCGGCATTTCTCGACGCCGCGACCCGCCTGTCCGGCGGGCGCCGCAAGGCCGCTACGAAACTGGCCAAGCGGGTAACCGCCGACATACACCAGCTCGGCATGCCGGGTGGCCAGTTCACCGTCGTTCTGGAAACCGTCGATGCCGAACAGGCGTCTGCGGCCGGACTCGATCGTATCGAATTTCATGTCAGCGCCAACCCCGGCCAACCGCCGATGCCGTTGAACAAGGTGGTATCGGGCGGTGAGCTGTCGCGCATCAGTCTCGCGATCCAGGTCGCGACCATACAGCAAGGCGGCATCCCGACACTGATATTCGACGAGGTCGATGTCGGCATCGGCGGTAGCATCGCGGAAATGGTCGGCGAAAAACTGCGCACCATCGGGCGCACGCGCCAGGTGTTATGCGTCACCCATCAACCGCAGGTGGCGGCGCTCGGCCATAATCAGCTGCGCGTCAGCAAGCTGACCGGCGATGCGACCACGCAGACACGGATACAGGCACTAAGCGACGAGGAACGTTGTGACGAACTGGCCCGCATGCTTGGCGGTGTGACGATTACCGAACGCACCCGCGCGCATGCGCGCGAGATGATGGCACGCGCGCAGGAACACTGAGCATCCCCGGGCGTGCGCCCGGGGATGCTCATTTCGATCCGCCGCATATCACCGGTCAGTCGGCGCTACGTCTCACTTTTCTGGCAAGCGGGGCAGACGCCATAGATGTTTAACGAGTGATCGGTCATCGCGTACCCGGCCCGGGTCGCGATATCGCGCTGCGCCTTCTCGATGGTTTCATCGGTAAATTCGTCGACACGGCCGCAGCGTACGCACAGGATGTGGTCGTGATGCCCGCCTTCTTCCAGTTCGAAGACCGACTGGTTACCGTCGAAGTGATGGCGCTTGACCAGATTGGCCGCTTCGAACTGCGTCAGCACCCGGTACACCGTTGCCAGTCCGATATCCTCGTTGGTATCAAGCAGAGCCTTGTACACGTCTTCCGGCTTCATGTGACGACCACGGTTGCTCGCCATGATCTCGAGAATCTTCAGCCGCGGGCCGGTCGCCTTGAGACCAACGCTGCGCAATTCATTGATGTTGTCCACGCCCATAGCTCCCCTCTCCAGATTTTGTCGTACAGTGACGGAGGAACCCCTAAAAACGTTCCAAAAAAACAGACGGCTACGGTATGATTACGTCACCATTTTTCAATGCGTCAATGGAACTAGAGGACACATGCAAAAGCTTCTCATTTATTTGCTAGCGAGCGCAAGTCTTCTGTTAAGCGCCTGTTCCGTTCACAAGATCGATGTCCAGCAGGGCAATGTCCTCGAGCCCGAGATCATCGAACAACTGAAAACCGGCATGACGCAGAAACAGGTCCGATTCTTGCTGGGCACCCCGACGCTACAGGACCCGTTTCATCACAACCGCTGGGATTATATTTTCAGCGAGGTAAAAAACGGCGAGATGGAAACCGTGCAGCGCATCACGCTGACGTTTACCGACGACACATTGGTCAATATCGAGCGGCACGGTCTGCCCGAAGGCGCGATCGGCCGCTGACGCCAGCATCAGCAGCCGATTATTTATCTTCCTCCGCGGCACGTTTGCGGCGTACCTCCTTCGGATCGGCGATCAGCGCCCGGTAGATCTCGATCCGGTCGCCGGCACGCAAGTGGGTGTCCAGCTTGACCAGTTTGCCGAATATGCCCACCTTGTTCGTGCCCAGGTCGATCTCCGGAAACGATTCCAGCACGCCCGAATGCCGTATCGCCTCCTCCACCGCTGTCCCGGGGCTGACCTCGAGCGGGACGATGATCTGCGTGTCCGGACGGGCGTAGGCGATTTCGACGCGGATTTTACCTGCGTTTTCCAAATACATCCTCCGCCCGTTTGCAGAACGCATCCACCAGGGTGCTCGCAGCGTGGTTGAATATCGGTCCGACCGTGATACTGACAATGCGGCTGGCGAACTCGAATTCCAGCGCCAGTGACACCTTGCACCCTTTTTCGCCGAGCGCCTCGAAGCGCCAGAAGCCCTCGAAATGCCGGAACGGTCCTTCGAGCAGACGCATTTCGATCATCTTGTCGGCCTGCATGCGGTTACAGGTGGTGAACGACCGTTCAAAGCCGCCTTTCGCGATGCCGAGCGACGCCCGAATCTCATCCTCCGCCTGATGATGAATTTTTGCCGACGAACACCACGGCAGAAAGCGCGGGTACGACTCCACATCATTGACCAGGGAAAACATTTCCGCTGCCGTATACGGCACCAGCGCACTACGATTCACGATCGTCACAAATCTCGCTTCCGTATTACAGGGTGACAACGCCGATGGCGTTCAGAATCCCGCTCGCAAAGACAACGATCACGGCCAAAGGAGTGACGTAGCGGATCAGAAACCGCCAGATGCGGTATCCGGTGCCGTCACCTATCGCCAGTTCCTGCAGTGTCGTTTCGCGCAACATGACCCATGCCGCAAATATCGCGATACACAATCCGCCGAGCGGCAACATGATACTGGCGGTAAGAAAATCGAGAAGATCAAAAAATGTCTTGCCAAAAAGCCGGACATCGGACCAATCATTGAACGACAGCACCGTGCCGATGCCCAGCGCCCACGTGAGCACACCGCTGATGACACAGGCCGCGGGACGCGTCAGGCTGTGCCGCTCCACCATCCAGGTGATCGCCGGCTCTATCAGGGAGATCGACGAGGTCCAGGCCGCGAACACCACCATAATAAAAAACAGCACACCGAAGAACGTCCCGGCCGGCATATGGCCGAACGCCAGCGGCAGCGTCTGGAAAATCAGGCCCGGACCGGCGCCCGGCTCGAGATTGTTCGCGAATACGATCGGGAAAATCGCCAGGCCGGCCAGTAACGAGACAGCGGTGTCGGCGGCGACGATCGTCAGCGTCGTACGCACGATGGACTCGTTATGCGACAGATATGACCCGTAGATCATGATCGCACCCATGCCGAGACTCAGCGTGAAAAAGGCATGGCCCATCGCTATCAGCACACCCTTCGCCGTCAGCGCAGCGAAATCGGGCTGGAACAGGTAGCGTACTCCGTCGCCGAAGGAGTCCGTCGTCATCGCGTAACCTACCAGAACGAATAACAACACAAACAGGCCAGGCATCAGAAACCGGGCGGCCTTTTCCAGCCCGCTTTGCACGCCGCGCGACACCACCACCATCGTCATGATCATGAAGATCGTATGCCAGACCATCTGCGCCATCGGCTGGCCGACAAACGACTGGAACACCGTCGCGACGCCTTCCGCCGTCGCCTCGTCAAACACCCCGGACGCCGTACGAAATACATACGCCAGCACCCACCCGCCGATAACACTGTAGTAGGAAAGAATCAGAAACCCCGCCAGCACTCCCATGCCGCCGAGGTATCGCCAGCGTGGATGCGCTCCGGCTTCCTCGGCGAGCAACTGCAGGGTATGAATCGGGTTGCGCCGGCCCCGCCGCCCGATCATGATCTCCGCGATCATGATCGGAATACCAATCGCGACTATGCATAACAGGTACACGATCACGAACGCCCCGCCGCCGTTCGCACCGGTGATATAGGGAAACTTCCAGATATTGCCCAGCCCCACTGCGGAGCCTGTCGCGGCGAGAATAAACGCCCAGCGCGACGACCACTCGCCGTGGATGCTGTTACGTTGTTGCGCCATGCCTGTTCCTCGCCTCGTGCGGGGTACGCTAATCCCTGATTCTTCTTGCTTCTCGGGCGATTTTCCGCGAAATCGCCGCGTTACACAACCGCGGCATGTGGCTACCGGCGCCACTCCGGGATACACGTCACGGTAGCGCGCGCCGATCGACCAAATGAAACTGCCTTTAGAGTTCTGGCCGTCTGCCTTGCTATAATCCGCCGATGTCAAAATCCGCAGCGAAATCCACCACAGGCACAAGCACTATCGCGCTAAACAAAACAGCTCGCCACGACTACTTTATCGAGGAACGCTACGAAGCGGGCCTGGTGCTCGAAGGCTGGGAGGTCAAAAGTCTGCGCGAAGGCCACGTGCAACTGAAGGAAAGTTACGTCGTGATCAAGAACGGCGAGGCATGGTTGCTCGGCGCGCACATCTCGCCGCTGACGACGGCGTCGACCCACATCAACCCCGACCCGATCCGCACGCGCAAGCTGCTGCTGCATGGCGCAGAACTTCACAAGCTGATCGGCGCTGTCGAACGTCGCGGCTACACGCTGGTGCCGCTCGCCATGTACTGGAAAAGCGGCCGTGCGAAACTGGAAATCGGCCTCGCTAAAGGCAAACAAAAGCACGACAAGCGCGCGGTACTGAAAGAGCGCGACTGGCAGCGCGACAAACAACGCCTGCTGAAGCAGCACTGATCCCGCTTGCGTTTCCCGAAGTCGGAGGAACAATATGTGCGATACCGTACCGACCTGCCGGGTGATTAAACGCGATATCTTGCGTCTATTGTCATGTCTGCATACGGGACGTGTACGCCATGTTGACCGGTCCCCGCATGGTGAAAGACGGTAGACGAAGGAATTTTCTGTCTGAAGGCAACAAGGAGACTCCCATTAAAGCAATTAATAACGTTATTCTTGCTGCGATTCTCGGCTCGACCGTAGTTGGTTGTGCCGGGACAAAACAACTGACCCAGCAGGAAATGCAGCAACAGTACCCGGCAATCACCAGCCTCGAACAGGCGGTCGCGACCGCGCGGCAGAATAATGTCGATATCTACGCGCCGGATGGATTCGCCGCTGCGGAACAGCAATTGAATACCGCCTCTGGCGCAGGCAAACGCAGTCAGAAGCCGGCCGTTGACAAGGCCACGAACATCGGCCTCGCCGCGATCGACCAGGCGAACAGGGACGCGGATAACAGCCGTGAAATTCTATCCGAAGTGGTGCAGGCACGCAGCAAAGCCATTGATGCCGGCGCACGTGACGTGTTTCCCAAAGATACCGCCGAGCTCGACAAAAAGCTCAGCGAAACGGCCAATCTGATCGAACGCAGTAAAGTCGAGAAGGCAAAGCAGATCCGCCCGGAATTAAGGCAGGCGTTTTCCGATCTCGAACTCCGCACGCTGAAGCAAGGTACGGTACAGCGCGCGGAGCTTGCCGTGCTGCACGCACGCAAGAACGACGCGCACAAGCTGGCGCCGAAGACGTTCAACGCCGCGCAGGAATCGCTCACGCTGGCAACCGCTCTGCTGGAGGCGAATCGCGCGGATCGCGACAAGGCTGAGGCCGCCGCACAACGCGCCGTCGTGGTGGCGGATCGCAGCAGTAACATCGCCGAGCTTATCAAGGATTTCGATCGCCGCGACTTCGAGTCGGAAGACATCGTGCTGTGGTACCAGGAACAACTGGCCGAGAGTACCGCCCCGCTGGATAAAAAACTTCAGTTCAACGAACCGAACAAGGCGACGATTCAGGGTGTGAAAAAGGATATCAACGCGTTGATCGATGACCGCAGACAACTGGCAAGCGCCGCCCAGCGCCTCGCCGATGCGGATGCTGCCACGGCTGCGCTGAGCAAAAAGCACGTAGAAGAAATTTCCATGTTGAAGCAGGAGGCGGCGGGCGAACACGCGCAGCTGACGGCGTCCCAGCAGGACCATGAACGCAAGTTCAGCAACATCCAGCAGATGTATAGTGCCGACGAAGCGGATGTATTCCGTCAGAAGGATAACGTGGTGATCTCGGTGCGCGGCGTGAAGTTTCCGACCGGCTCAAGCGAAATCGAACCGCACAGCTTCGCGTTGATGAACAAGATCATCAAGAGCATCCAGACATTTGACCACCCGGTGGTGCAGATCGTCGGCCATACCGATGCCACCGGTGGCGCCGAAACCAACAAGAAGCTGTCAGCACAGCGTGCCGACAGTGTCGCGCGTTTTCTGTCGGATGTCGGCGGTTACCCGGCGGATCGCATCCAGGCCGAGGGCGTCGGGTCTGACAAGCCGATCGCGTCCAACGCAACGCCGGAAGGCCGCGCCCAGAACCGGCGTATTGACGTCATGATCATCAATAAACCCGCGCAGTAGTCATCCTGCAACCATCACGGTGCAGTGGAGTAACCGCCACTGCACCGTTTTTTCGTACCCGAAATCCGGCCTTACCCCGCTGCCGGGGCGATTTCCGCCTGTTACCGAACTCCGTCATCCCGTATAATGCCCCGGTCACTACTTAGGGGGCGACCTGGCTTCGACGTGGGTTGCGAAACCTGAGGTGCATGCCGAGGCGCAGACGACCTCGTTAATCCAGCTGCAAAAACATAGTTGCCAACGAAGACAACTACGCACTCGCCGCTTAATACCCGGTAGGGTGCCGTCTGACTGGAGCCGTGCTTGTGCGTTCAGATCCAGGCGTCGACACTCACAAGATCGCGATGAAGCCCGTCCGGGGCGGACTCGTTAAAACGTTACCGGACTCGCCGTCTGTCTTCCCTGCCCGTCGGGTAGCAGCCGGTTAAATTAATAGACGCGGACAAGCATGTAGAGCCAAAGGCGGAGAGCTTGCGGACGCGGGTTCGATTCCCGCCGCCTCCACCATTTCAAATGTCTGGCGCCAACCGGCGCCTGCCGCCGGCCACGGATGCCGGACCTTCAGGGATTACGGAGATGAACTGCTTGAAAACAGTTTCGCGGTTTCTTTATGGCGTGCTGGCAAGCTTCGCTATCGCTTCCTGCGGCGGCGGCGGCGATGCGGCGCCGACCGTTGCGCCGTCCGCACCGACCGTCACCAGCAGCATCGGCGTTAAACAGCTGATATTGTCCTGGACCGCGGTCAGCGGTGCCAGCAGTTACAAGGTCTACGCCAACCCGGCGGGCATCACCGGTTTCACCCAGCTCGGCGCCGACGTCACCGGAACCTCCTATACCGTCGAGATCCCCGTCCACCGCTACGACTGGGCCAATGCCCGTTATCTCGTCGAGGCCTGCAACGCAGCCGGCTGTACCGGGTCGGCGGAAGTCACCGCTGGCGGCGGCGCTTCAAGCGCGATCGGCTATCTAAAGGCCTCGGTCGCTGACCCTTCGGACTCTTTCGGCCGCGCTGTCGCCGTCAGCGGCGACGGCAACACAGTGGCAGTCGGTGCGCCGCTGGAAGACAGCAATGCCATCGGCATCAACGGGACTGCAACAGATAATTCTGCGCCACTCACCGGCGCGGTCTATGTCTATGTCCATGCTGCGGGCGCCTGGGCATTGCAGGCCTATATCAAGCCACCGGTAGCGGCCAGCTTTGATACGTTCGGCTCCGCGGTGGCGTTAAGCGCCAACGGTAATACGCTCGCCGTTGGCAGCCCGTCCGAAGACAGCGACGCGACCACCATCAACGGCGAACAGAACAATAACGCGGCGAGCGGCGCCGGCGCCGTTTATGTGTTCACCCGCTCCGGCGTCACGTGGTCGCAGCAGGCCTATGTCAAGGTGTTGAATCAAGATGGGGGTGACGCGCTCGGCGAAACCGTCGCGTTAAGCGCCGACGGCAACACGCTGGCCGCCGGCGCGCGGTTCGAAGACAGCGCGTCGATCGGCGTCGATGGCGAGTCGGGAATCAATACCGCGACCAGCGCCGGCGCGGTCTATGTCTTCAGACGGTCGGGAACAAGCTGGGCGAAAGAGGCCTACGTCAAGGCCTCCAATACCGGGGCGTCGGACCAGTTCGGCTTCGCCATCGCATTGAGTGACGACGGCGACACGCTCGCGGTCGGCGCTATCTTGGAAGCCAGTTCTGATTCTGGCATCAACGAAGCTGGCACTGACGATTCGGCGAGCGGCGCCGGCGCGGTTTACGTGTTTGTACGCACCGGCAGCGCCTGGGCACAGCAGGCTTATATCAAGGCGTCCAACACCGATGCTTCAGATGCCTTCGGCTCATCGGTATCGCTGAGTAGTGACGGCAACACGCTGGCGGTAGCAGCAACCGGCGAAGACAGTAACGGGACCGGCGCTGCTGCTGATCAATCCAATGCTGCAGCTGCCGATGCCGGCGCCGTTTATGTGTTTGTGCGCACAGGAATTACATGGGCACAGCAGGCCTATATCAAGGCATCCAACACCGGCGCGTCCGATGCCTTCGGCACCGCGGTATCGCTGAGTGATAACGGCAACATGCTCGCCGTCGGCGCCGCCGCCGAAGACAGCGCCGCGACCGGTGTCGGCGGTGACGAGACCAACAACAGCGCCAATGGTTCGGGCGCGGTGTATCTGTACACCCGCACCGCTGGCACCTGGTCACAGACGAGCTACATCAAGGCGCCCAACAGCGCGGCCGACGACACGTTTGGCGTCGTCGCCGCCCTGAACAGCGACGGCAATACGCTGGCGGTTGGCGCCTACGGGGAAGACAGTGCTGCTACCGGAACCGGTGGCAATCAAAACGACAATTCTGCGGCAAGCGCCGGGGCGGCCTATCTCTATTGATCGTGATTGATCGTGTCGCGAATAGTGGGGGCCCGTATCGCCTCCTCGCCATCGCGATACCACCGGCTACTGCAGCAGCGGCGAACCCTCGTCATGCGTCCCGGGCGAAGGTTCTTCCTTGATCAGCTCCGGCGTCATCCGGCCCGACCGGATATTGTCGAACGCATCCTCGATCAAGTCACGCCCGGTGTCGCCGAGGCCGTGATACAGATCCGATAAAAATTCCATGGTATGGCGCGCGCCGTCGACAAAATAAAACTGGCAGCTGTTAAAGGTATTTTCGCCGAGCCGGACCGGCCCGTACCCGCTATACAGAACCTTGCAGTTGTTGAATGTGCAACGCTGGTATTCCATAAAATCCAGATGAACATCCTGGCTTTCGAACGTCTGATCTTTAAGCAGCATGCGGCACCCTCCCGTTATGGACCAGACAAACTGCGCTGGCGGGCTGTTACACCCAAGTTAGTTGTAGGCGAAGTACAACCGCAGGGTACCGGGCAACATCCTGTCGATCACGAATGGCGTCATGCCGATACGGTCCAGCAACTTCAGGAAATAATGTATACATATATAGGCGCTGACGCCAGCGATAAGCACGCCCGGGCCCATGGCAAGCCAATCCACCGCCCCGGGGTTGCCGGGCACAGTCCGCCCGCCAGCACGATCACGGGGATCGATAGCAAAAAGGAAAAGCGCGCCGCGCCTTCCCGCGTCCGCCCGAGCATCAGCCCGGCCGTCATCGTGATACCGGAACGCGACGTGCCCGGGATCAACGCCACCGCCTGCGCGCAGACAATGGGGGATTTCGTGTTGGGACGACGAGGGTGATGCTACCCGATACCGCGGCTAGCCTTCCTGCAATAACTGCCTGAACTCGTCGCTGGACAACGTATAAGCCCTGGCAAAGCCACCGACGATGCGCACCTCGTGCGGCGTCAACCGGAACAGCACGAAGTCCGCAAACCCGAAGCGCTGGGCCGAGGCCGGAAACCTCGCCTGATAGATCTGCCCAGCCCGGTTGTAATCGTCAGTATCACGTTCAAGCGCCACCACACGCCCCTGAATACTCAGCCGCGCCAGCGTCTGCGGGTCCTCACGCCCGTCATCCGGCTCACTGATGATCAACGAAACGCGGGGGTCTTCCAGCATGTTCCGGGTGTGTTGCGCAAGCTGACTCAGGTGCAACGCCAACCCGCCCGACGCGGGCTCAACAGCGTAACAGGCCATCGACGCGAGCGGCCCGTTGGCATCAAGTGTTGCGAGCGCGGCCCAGCGTTGCTGTTGAATCAGTTGTCGTATCGAAGCAGCGGTTTCATGGTCCATTGTGGATCTGATGATACGCGTATTGCTCTGCGTCATGAATATCATGCCGGGGCAATCGCGGCATGGATTCGCACTGCGTCAGTGACAGACGGCATGGCCGGGGTTACCACGGCGCGGGGTCGGAGCACCGGTTCTATGGTGGTCCCGCACCCGTGTGCACGAGCGACTGTCGGTTGGCCGGTTTATTTCAGCGTCGCCGCCTGCAGGGCGATGTTGCCACTGCCGTAGTCGGTGTC
>VBWC01000027.1:17222-29297 GCA_006218035.1 Gammaproteobacteria bacterium | reverse complement strand
GAAACAGGTTGTAGGTATTGCCTTCGGTGTAGGTCTGACCGTTGCGCGCGCTCGATTGAGCGCGCGAGGATTGAAACGCCGCGTACTACGGCGCTGCCGCCGCGCATAGTCAACAAGTACGAGTATTACCCGCGTCGTGCCGCTGACCGCGTTGGTCGGTCTGCTGGTCATGGTCATGGTGCCTGTGATCCGGCCGTTCTGACCGCCCCGGGGCCGGCCGCAACGCCTGCAAGGCGTTGTTTTCACATGGCGGCGGCACCGCCGCGACGCGATCGGCGTGCGATTGTCAGAACCGGGCGGAAACACTACAATAGGCGCTCGCTAAGTTATTGTAACCCCGTGAGTTTTCTTCCGGGTTTTTTAATCGATGGTAATGGAGTCTGTAATGGCGATTGAAACGACGTTGTCTATTGTGAAACCGGACGCGGTTGCGAAGAACGCCATCGGTGCGATTCTGGATCGTTTCGAAAAAGGCGGGCTGCGCATCGTTGCAGCAAAAATGCTGCGCCTCAGCAAGGCGCAGGCCGAAGGATTCTACGCGATGCACAAGGATCGTCCTTTCTACCACGAGCTGGTCAATTT
Organism: Gammaproteobacteria bacterium; assembly: GCA_006218035.1. Classification (GTDB taxonomy): domain Bacteria; phylum Pseudomonadota; class Gammaproteobacteria; order VBWC01; family VBWC01; genus VBWC01. The sequence goes on along the minus strand of VBWC01000027.1, from coordinate 28,715 downwards.
CATGATTTCAGGTCCGGTGATGATCCAGGTGCTTGAAGGCGAAAATGCCATCGCGAAAAACCGCGAGCTCATGGGTGCGACCAATCCGGCCAACGCGATGCCCGGTACTATTCGTGCAAATTTCGGTAGTGGCATCCAGGAAAACGCCGTGCACGGCTCCGATGGCCCGCTAAGCGCCAAGACCGAGATCGCCTTTTTCTTCAAGCCCGACGAAATCTGCAAGCGCGTGCGCTAACGCAGGCGAGCGAGCGTTCCATGGAAGTCACGGTGAAAACCAATCTGCTCAACCTCGACCGGTCCGGGATGGAGGGCTTTTTTGCCGATCTCGGCGAGCAGCCTTTTCGCGCCGCGCAGCTGACGCGCTGGATACACCAGCGCGGCAGCGCTGACATTGGTGCGATGACCGATCTCGGCAAGGGTCTGCGTGAGCGGCTCGACGCCGTCGCCGGCATCAGCGTGCCGGCAATCGTGCGCGAACAGGTGTCCGACGACGGCACCTGCAAGTGGCTGCTGGAGCTCGATGGCGGCAACTGTGTCGAGACCGTCTTCATTCCCGAGAGCGGCCGGGGCACGCTGTGTATATCGTCGCAGGTGGGCTGCAAACTCGATTGCGCGTTCTGCGCCACCGGTAAGCAGGGCTTCAACCGTAACCTCACGACTGCGGAAATTATCGCGCAGCTGTGGGTCGCAAATCGCCAGCTCGGACGTGGCGCGGACGGTCGCTACCGGATCACCAACGTGGTCATGATGGGCATGGGCGAGCCGCTGTTAAATTTCGACAATGTCGTGCCGGCGCTGAATATCATGACGGACGATCTCGCCTACGGCCTGGCGAAACGGCGCGTCACTGTCAGCACGGCCGGCGTGGTACCGGCGATAGATCGCCTGAAACAGGCCAGCGACGTCAGTCTCGCCGTTTCATTGCACGCCACCAACGATGAACTGCGCGACCGGCTGGTGCCGCTCAACCGCAAGTATCCGATTGCGGAGTTGCTGGCGGCGTGCCGCCGCTACGTGGCAGACGTGCCGCGGCGCAAGATCACGTTTGAATACGTTATGCTCGACCATGTCAATGACCAACCCGCACATGCGCGTGAACTGATCAGACTGCTCAGCAACGTGCCGTCCAAGGTCAACCTGATTCCGTTCAATCCGTTTCCCGGCGCGGAATTTAAAACGTCGTCGCCCGACGCGCTACGGCGTTTCCGCGACATGCTGCAGCAGGCCGGCCTGATTACCGTCACCCGCAAGACGCGCGGCGACGATATCGACGCCGCCTGCGGCCAGCTCGCCGGCAAGGTCAACGATCGCACGCAACGCAGCCGCAAGTATCAGCTGAAGACGACCGGTGTCGCGCTATGAACCCGCTGGTGAAAGGCGCCGTGATGCTGCTGATAGTGTTTGCCGTGGCAGGGTGCGCCGGCACGTCGAAGCGCGACGGGCATGAGAGCGCCGCCGAGATCAACGCCAAACTGGGGCTGGCCTATCTCCAGCAGGGCAATGCCGAACTCGCGATAGAAAAGCTGAAAAAGGCGCTGGAGCAGGACAGCAAGCTGGCGTCCGCGCATCACTATATCGCGGAGGCCTACCGCCAGAGCGGCGAGTACGACAATGCCCGCGAGCATTTCAAGCGTGCATTGTCGCTGAGCTCCCACGATGGCGCCATGTATAACAACTACGGCGTGTTCCTCTGCGACGCCGGCGACTTCAAGGAAGCCGATCGGGCCTTTTTGCAGGCGGTCAAGGTGCATGCCTACAAGGAGCAGGCCGATGCCTATGAGAACGCCGGTCTGTGTGCGCTGCGCGAACCCGATCTGAAACGCGCCGAGCAGCGATTCCGCGCGGCGTTGAAGCTCAGGCCGCAGCAGGCGCGATCGCTTTTACAGATGACCGAGATCAGCCTGACGGACAAGAGCTACCTTGAGGCGCGGGCGTTTCTGCAGCGCTACGAGGCGGCGGCGCCGCATACGGCACGCAGCCTCTGGCTCGGTGTGCAGATCGAGCGGGAACTCGGCAACCGGGACGACGCGACGAAGTACGGCAATCTGCTCGGCGAGCAATACCCCGACGCCGAAGAGACCCGCCTGTACCGCAAGCTGGCGGAGAGTCAATAGGCCGATGAAAACCCACTCGCCAATCGTGCGCCGCAAGTCGCGTCAGATCATGGTCGGCAATGTGCCGGTCGGCGGCGACGCGCCGATCAGCGTGCAGAGCATGACGAATACCGATACCTGTAACGTCGACGCGACTGTCGCGCAGATCGAGGCGCTGCAAAAGGCCGGTGCCGATATCGTGCGTGTGTCGGTGCCGACGATGGACGCCGCCGAGGCGTTCGGCACCATCAAGAAGCGCGTCACCGTGCCCTTGATCGCGGACATCCATTTCAAATACGAAATCGCACTGCGCGTCGCGGAGCTCGGTGCCGATTGCCTGCGTATCAACCCGGGCAATATCGGCCGCGAGGAGCGTGTGCGGGCGGTGGTCGCCGCCGCGCGTGATCGTAATATCCCGATCCGCATCGGCGTGAATGCCGGCTCGCTCGAAAAGGATCTGCAGGAAAAATACCGCGAGCCGACGTCGGAGGCGCTGGTCGAATCCGCGCTGCGGCATATCGATATCCTCGACCGGCTGGACTTCCAGAACTACAAGGTCAGTCTCAAGGCGTCTGAAATATTCATGACCGTTGGTGCGTACCGCTTATTGGCGAAGCAGATCGAGCAACCCTTGCATCTCGGCATCACCGAGGCCGGCGCGCTGCGCTCGGGTACCGTGAAATCGTCGATCGGCCTCGGCATGCTGCTCGCCGACGGCATCGGCGATACGATACGCGTATCGCTCGCCGCCGATCCGGTTGAGGAGGTGAAGGTCGGTTTCGATATGCTGAAGAGCCTGCATCTGCGCAGCCGGGGTGTCAATCTGGTGGCCTGTCCGTCCTGCTCGCGCCAGGAATTCGATGTCATCGCGACGGTGAATGCGCTGGAGCTGCGGCTGGAAGACATCACCGATCCGATCGATATTGCGGTGATCGGTTGCATCGTCAACGGGCCCGGCGAGGCACGCGAGGCGGAGATCGGTCTCGTCGGCGGCAAGCGCAGTATGTTGTACAAGGATGGCCGGCCGGACTACAAGGTCGACAACGCGGCGCTGCTGGACGAGCTCGAAAGCGCGATACGCGAACGCCTGCGCCGGCGCCGTGAGGCCGGCGTAGCGGCCGATGCGCCGCTGACTATTTCGGTATAACACGGCGATCAGGCGCCGCCCGGCACCCGACCGATAATCTGGCCATCTCGCTCGAAGGACACTGCGTTGCTCAAAGGAATCCAGGCCGTACGCGGCATGAACGACATCCTGCCGGCGGAAACGCCGTACTGGCAGCAGGTCGAGGACGCCGTGCGCGAGGTCGTGCAGGCCTACGGCTATGAGGAACTCCGCCTGCCGTTGCTGGAAAAGACCGATCTGTTCAAACGCACCATCGGCGAGGTCACCGATATCGTCGAGAAGGAGATGTACACCTTCGACGACCGCAACGGCGACAGCCTGACGCTGCGTCCCGAAGGCACCGCCGGTTGTGTGCGCGCCGGTATCGAGCACGGCCTGCTCTACAATCAGGTACAACGATTCTGGTACGGTGGCCCGATGTTCCGGCACGAACGTCCGCAGCAGGGGCGTTACCGCCAGTTCCACCAGATCGGCGTCGAGGCCTTTGGCATGGCCGGCCCTGGCATCGATATCGAACACCTGTTGATGACCGCCAGAATCTGGCGCCGCCTCGGCCTCGACGGGCTGTCGCTGCAGATCAACTCGCTGGGTTCGACGACCGCGCGGCGCGCGTACCGCGAGCGCCTCGTCGGGTATCTGCGCGGCCGCAGCGACGAACTCGATGATGACAGCCGGCGGCGTCTGGAAACCAACCCGCTGCGGATACTCGACAGCAAGAACCCGGCGATGCGCGCGCTGATCGACGGCGCGCCGTTGTTCAGCGCATATCTCGAGGAGCAGTCACTGAATGATTTCGCCGCGATCAAGTCCGCGCTGACAGACGCCGGTGTTGCGTATAGCGAAAACCCGCGGCTGGTGCGCGGTCTCGACTACTATAACGAGACGGTCTACGAATGGGTGACGGATCAGCTTGGCGCGCAGGGCACGGTATGCGCCGGCGGCCGTTATGACGGGCTGGTCGAGCAACTCGGTGGCAAGCCGACACCGGGCGCCGGTTTTGCGCTGGGACTGGACCGCATTGTCACCTTGCTGCAGCAGGCGGGTGACAGCATTCTGCAACGCGGGCCGCGCGCCTATCTGGCGCTGGTGGGTCAGCAGGCCGAGCAGTACAGTCTGTTGTTCGCCGAACGCCTGCGCAACCGGCTGCCGGGACTGCGCCTCACCGTCAATTGCGGCGGCGGCAGTATCAAAAGCCAGATGAAGCGCGCGGACAAGAGCGGCGCCGACATCGCGCTGGTGCTGGGTGACGAGGAGATGCAGAACAAACAGATCGGTGTAAAATTCCTGCGCCTCGATCGCCAGCAGGAGCGGGTCGACCAGGACGAGATCGACCGATATCTGAAACAGGAATTGACGTTTTGAATAACTGGAGCGGCAAGTGACCGGATACGAACACGAAAAGGAACAGATCGACGAGATCAGGAAGTGGTGGCGGGACAACGGCAAGTCCATCCTGGTTGGCGCGGTGCTCGGCATCGCCGGCCTGATCGGCTGGCAGAGCTGGACGCAGTACCAGAAAAGCATCACCGAAGCGGCGTCGGCGGAATTCGCGCTGCTGATGAAGGAGCTGAATCGCGGCGATAACGCGGCGATCCATGCCCGCGGCGGGCATATCGTCAGCCAGCTTGGCGGCAACGGCTATGCCGACGCAGCCGCGCTGGCGCTGGCGAAGACCGCGTATCAGGAAGGTGACCTGGTGGCGGCGAAGACGCAACTGCAGCGCGTCATCGATACCGCCAAGGTTCCCGAGATCGGCCACATCGCCCGCCTGCGCCTCGCCCGTTTGTTGCTCGACGGGCAGCAGTACGACGAGGCGCTCAAGGTTGTGGAGATCGTCGCGCCGGACACGTATGCCTCGTTGTATGAGGAGCTCAAGGGGGATGTGTATTTCGCTCGCGGCGAGAACGACCTGGCGCGCACCGCCTATACCCAGGCCCGGACGCTCGCCAACCCGGAGATTCCGCGCAGTCAACTGCAGATGAAACTCGACGATCTCGGCGCTGCGGCAGCGCCTGCCGGCGCGCCGGGCAACAATTGATGCGCGCCATGCGCTGGTCGGCCGCTGTTCTGCTGGTGTTGCTGCTGGCGGCGTGCGGCTCGACGCCCGAGATCGATCCGCCGGCCGGGCTGACGGATTTCACCGCCGAACGCTACGTCAAGAAACTGTGGACGCAGAAACTGCGGATACGCGACAGGAAAACCGCGGTGCCGATAGTGCCGGTCGTCGAGAGCGATGTCGTCTACATGGCCAGCGACCGCGGGCGCATGGTCGCGTTCAGCGCGGCCAGGGGCAGGGAGCGCTGGAAGACCCGCGTCCAGGCCCATGTCACCGGCGGCCTGGGCAGTGCCGGCGAACTGCTGCTGCTCGGCACCAGCAAGGCCGAGGTCATCGCCATCAGCAAACGAAACGGCAAGATCGTCTGGCGTCACCGGCTGACCAGCGAAGTGCTCGCGCCGCCGGTCGAGGCGGGCGGGGTGATCGTGGCGCGCACTGTCGATGGCCGGTTGTTCGGTATCAGCGCGGTCAGCGGCGAGCGGCTGTGGATGTATGAGAAGTCGGTACCGTCGCTGACGCTGCGCGGTCTCGGTACGCCGGTGATTGTCGAGCGGCGCGTCTACGTCGGCGCTGCCGACGGCAGCATTGTGGCGCTGTCGCTCACCAGCGGCGAAGTGGTCTGGGAAAAGAGCATCGCGACGCCGAAAGGACGTTCCGAGCTCGACCGGCTGGTCGACGTGGATGGTGACCTGATCGTGAGCGACGGAGTCATCTACGCCGCGGCCTACCAGGGTAACATCGTCGCACTGGCGGCCGAGTCCGGACGGCTGCTGTGGCAGCGCGAGATGTCGTCGTATTCCGGTCTGACGGTCGATGAACGGAATATCTATCTGGCCGATGACCGCAGCATTATCCGCGCGCTCGATCGCAAGAGCGGCGAAACAGTATGGACACAGGACGCCTTGCGCATGCGCTCGGTCACGCGGCCGGTCGATCACGGCGACTTTGTCGTGACCGGCGACTACGAAGGCTATCTGCACTGGCTGGCCAAGAGCGACGGCCGGCTGATCGCGCGCCGGCGCATCGACGAGAGCGGCATCCACGTGGCGCCCGTGATCGCTGACGACGTCCTCTACGCGGCCGGACAGGGTGGCACGATCACCGCGCTGAAACTGATGTCGCCGAAAAAACCGCTGGCGCCGAAACGTACCGCGGGATAAGCGCCGATGCGACGCCATCTGGCGGAGTTTATCGGCACGTTCATACTGATGTTTGCCGGCACGTCGGCCATCGTCGTCAATGACCTCGGTCACGGTACCGTGACGCATGTCGGTATTGCGCTGGTGTTCGGGCTGGTAGTGGCGGCCATGATCTACACGCCGGGCGATTCTCCGGTGCGCCTATCAATCCGGCGGCCACCGTCGCCTTCTGGCTGGCACGCCGCTTTCCGGCGCGCGAGTTGTGGCCCTACGTCGGCAGCCAGATTGCCGGCGCGATCGTTGCCAGTATCATCCGTGAGCCAGCGGCCGATCATCGTGCCGCGTGACGTGGTGACGGCGCAGCGGTTGGAGCACGATGTCTTGTGCAGTGCGGCGAATACTCATTACAATCCGTTAAACGGCGTGTCCAGGTCTGATCCGGAATGTGAACACGATAACTCACAGCAGTTTCGAGCGCACGGATGTCCTTGAAGAGGATGCCGCGCTGCGCTCGATATGTGACGGTACGGCGGCCACGCCCGGCCGTCAATTTCTCCCCGTCCTGATCTCCGGTCTTATCGATACCTTGCATGCCCACGGCGCCTGGGTGGCCGAGTACAGTGCTGAGCGGGAAATGCTATGTACGCTGGCGTTTCATGCGGGCGGCGCGTGGCGCGACAATTTTTCCTACGCTATCGCCGGTACGCCGTGCGAGCAGGCGATCCGGCTTGGTGGCCCGGTTCACTTTGCGGAAAACATCCGCGGGTTTTACCCGGGCGACAGCGAGTTCATGTCCGATGCCGGCGCGGTGAGCTATGTCGGCGCGCCGTTACACGACGTCGATGGCGCCACGCTCGGCCTGCTGGCCGTCATGGACACGCGGCGGATGCCGGCGGCGTCGCGCATTGAAACAATCTTTCGCATATTTGCCGCGCGTGCGGCAGCCGAGCTGCAGCGTCTGCGCGCCGAGGCACAGATCCGGCAGGGCGAGCAGCGGCTGGCAAACCTGATCAACGGTGCGATCGATGCCGTCATCGAGCTCGATACCGGGCTGACGGTGACCGCGGTCAATCCGGCCGGCCAGCGCATACTCCGCTGTGCCGCCTCGGAACTGATCGATCGCCACGTCAGACAGATTTTATCGAGTGACGGCGTGGAAAAACTGCAGCGCTTTGTCGCCGAGCTGGGTCGCCGGCCGGTTGGGGAGCGATATGCGTCGATTCCGGGAGGGCTGGAAGCCATTCGCGCCGGTGGTGCGGCGTTCGCCGCCGAGGCGACGCTGGCCGGTTACGAACATCGCGGTGGCATATCCTGTACGCTGTTGCTGCGCGAGATCGATGCGTACCGCAATCGAATGATAACAGCGCCGCTGTTCGTCAACGAGCCAATCCAGGATGCCGCACGTATATACACCGTGCAGGAATTGCAGGAAATCGAGCGCAACAACATCGTCCGCGCGCTTGAATCGACCGGCTGGCGTGTGTCCGGCGACGACGGCGCGGCGCAACTGCTCGGCATGAATTCGTCCACCCTGAGCTCACGCATCAAGACCCTCGGCATCGATCGTCGCGAGCAGCCCTGACCGCGCGCAACAAACGTTTCAATTGCCCGAATTTACAGCAATCCCGCCAGCAGGGTGGCGATACCGAGGAAACTGAAGAAACCGGCGACGTCGGTGACGGTAGTCAGGATGATCGACGCCGATTGCGCCGGGTCCTGGCCGATCTTCTTCAGCGTGATCGGGATGACAACGCCGACAAATCCCGCGATCACCATCGACAGCACCATTGCGATCGCGATCACCAGCGCCAGTCCCCAGGAGCCGCTCCACGCCGCAACGCCGAGCGACGTCGTCAGCGCGACCGCAGTCCCGTTGAAAAATCCCGCGCCGAGTTCCTTGCGCGCCACACGCCACCAGTGACTGGTGCTGATTTCGCGCAGCGCCAGCGCGCGCATCGTTACCGCCAATGCCTGCGCGCCGGTGTTGCCGGACTGGCCGGCGACGACCGGCAGCAACACGGCCAGCGCGGTGAATTGTGCGATGGTGTTTTCGAAAATGGCGACGACCGAGGCGGCCAGAAACGCGGTCAGTAGATTGATCTGCAACCATGGCAGGCGTTTGCGCACAACGAAGCCAACCCGTGACAGCGCGCGCTCCTCGGTACTGACGCCGACCATGGTCAGCAAATCCTCGCTGGTCTCCTCGCGCACCGCGCGCACCAGCGCATCGTGATGGATCACGCCGACGATCTCGCCATCGACATCGATCACCGGCAAGTCGGTCAGCTTGTGTTTCTCGATCAACTCGACCACCTCCTCGCGCGACGCGGTCGCGAGCACCGCGGTGCGGGCGGGCCGTGCAATCGTGTCGACCGGCAGCAACGGGTCGGCGAGCGCCAGATCCTGGATATCGGCGACCTGGGCGAGCCTGCCGGCCTCGTCGCGCAGGAACACCTGGCGCGTCTGGTCGAGGCGCTGGCGGCGCAACGCAAGCAGCGCGCTACGCACCGGGATGGACGCCGGAAACACGGCGAAGTGCACGTTCATCAGGGCACCGGCGCAGTCGTACGGATACTGCATCAGCGCGAGCAGCTCGTCACGGCGCGCAACGTTCATCGGCGCGAGCAGATGATGGCGTTGTTCATCATCGAGTCTGGCCAGGCACTGCGCAATCCGGACCGCGTCGGCCTTGCGCACCAGTTGCACGGCCAGCGGAAACTGCATATGCATCAGCACGGTCGCGGCGATATCGATCGGCAGCTGCTGCCACAGCTGGATCGCGACCTGCACCGAGCGCGTTTCGAGCAGCTCGGCGATGTCCGCCACACGCATCTGGCCGATGGTACGCACGGCCTCGGTGTTGAAGCGCCGGATGTAGTCCTCGTTAAGCGCGTCGATCGCGTGTGCCAGCGGCGTTTTCATCGTGGCGTACCGGTCTTCATGTCTCGCGCTGCGTGCGCGTTACTGACAGCGATTCCAGCAGGGCGACGGCCGACGTCCAGTACAGACGCGCGAGTTCCATGGCGATCGAGAACGGATCGCTCACCTCCGGTTGATAGCGCTCGCCGCTGGACTCGGTCAGCAAGGTCTCATAGTCGATGGTGCCGACCAGCAGGTTGTCGCCTTCGATTACTGGCAGCATGCGGTACTGGCGCCACGCCGGCGAGGCGGCGGCTGCGGCGATGCGCGTGCGGGCATGCAGCGACGGCGGCCACAGGCGCATCAGGCGGCGTATCGCGCTGGCGGGATCGGCCTTCAACAGCGCACCGACCGGCAGCAGGCCGACCAGTCGCTGGCCGTCGTCGACAATGCAGATATCGCAGATCACCTGCAGGTGGTGACGCTTGATGCGTCGCAGTGCCTCGTTTGCCGTCAGGTTGTCCGGCAGCACGAAATGCGGCGCCTCCATCAGCGTGCCGACGGTATAGGACGGATATTTCAGCATGCGCCGCACCGGAAATTTCTTGCGCGCCGGCAACAGCTCGGTCAGCTCCCGGGCGACGCCGTTGTCCAGCGTCTGCACCAGTCGCGCGATACGCGTCACCGACATATGTTCGAGGATCTTGCCGCCCGGGCGTCGCGGCATCTTCACCAGCGTGGCGGCGGCGTGCGCGGGCAGCATCTCGTCGAGCACCTGCGCCGCGACCGGCGCGGCGACTTCCTCCATCAATTGCCCGACCAGGTCCGGCAGCAGCCGTTCCAGCGTGCGCGCCGCGTCGCGCGGATGCGACTTCAGATAGGCGAGCGTCAGACGGTTATTGGCGTCCATCGTCGCCCTCGCGGTCGATCACCGCCGAGATGGTTTCCTCGAACCGGCTGGCCGGGACGATCACGCGCCCGTCGTCCGTATCGAGGATGGCCCGCGTCGCTGTGAATTCGATAATCGTGCCGGTCACCTCGCCGATGCGCAGCCGGTCGCCGATGCGGTAATGCAGACGCAGCTGATGGCCGGCAATGATGTTGGCCATGTGCGCGCGGGCGCCGATGCCGAACGCCAGCGCGACGCCGCCGAAGGTAACCGCCAGCAGCACGCCGACGACGATGGACAGGAACGTGACGTCGATGCCGATCTGGTTGACGCCGATGATGATCGCGGTCAGCAGCACCGCGGTCTGCGCGATGCGTCCGAGCAGATCGCTTTGCGGTACGCCGGCGGACGATGCGGCGGACGTGATCACATCACGCAGCAGCGAGCTGATAACGACGCCGGCGAGGATAATCAGCAGACCGGTCAGCAGTATCGGGATGTAGGTGGTGACCGCGGACAGCCACTTGACGAAGATATCCAGCCCGAGCACCGATGCCGCAGCGGCGATAAACAGCAGGATCGCAAACCAGAACAGGATCTCGCCGGCGATCCGCGCCGGGCCGTGGTGCGGTTGCAGTTGCGCCAGGCCTTTCTGGGCAATCACCTTGTGCCACAACCGGTCCAGGCCGATCAGCAGCCGGACGCTGATCACGCGCAGCAGTCTGGCGACCACCCAGCCGATCAGCAGCAACATGAGCGCCACCAGCAGCCGCGGCACGTACGCCGCGACCTGATTGAGGATGTTCGCCAGCTCGGTCTTGAGGGTCGCGATCCAGGCCGTGTAATCCATGCCTTTTCCTTAGTGCGCCGGCGTTACCGTAGAGAATGGATGAAACCAGGACGATTCGAGCACATTCGTTCCGGGTCTGCAACCGCTGCGCCGGCGCGGTATTTTTCAATCGTGCCGGGTTCCGGTAGAATTCGTGCTCTGCAACCCGTGCGCCCATAACCGGCCGGCCCGGCTGATCGTCGACAACGTCGAAATACCGGGTGCCGACGCGTTCGCCGATTCCGCGGTGATGATCAAGGGCCGTATCAAAACCAGGCCGATCAAACAACGGGAGGTCGGCCGCCAGTACCGGCGCCGCCTGAAAAAGGCCTTTGATCGCGCGGGCGTCGAGATACCGTTCCCGCACCGGCCGCTCTATTGCGGCGACGCGAGCAGGCCGTTCATGACGCCGCTGATGAAAACCGGGGAGACGCCAGAGCCCGGCTAGCAGGATGTTGAAAAAGTCCATCCATGGCCTTTTTCAACGCGCAAAGCAAAAAAT
>VBWC01000027.1:0-17212 GCA_006218035.1 Gammaproteobacteria bacterium | reverse complement strand
TGAAAAATGGCAGTGCATCCATGCACCGCACGCAGGCTGTTTTTCAACAGCCTGCTAGAATCGGTAACTCCGGGAGTCGCCTGACCGGTTTTGTCATGCCGCCCTTGAGCCGGCATCCAGAAAGATCAAAATTCTTCTGGATTCCCGCGGGTGCGCGACTGACAATACCGGCATCAATCCGATCCCTTGTAACGATATCCCATGAAACCTGTCATCGCGCTCGTCGGCCGTCCCAATGTCGGCAAGTCCTCGCTGTTTAACCGCCTGACGCGCACGCGCAACGCGCTGGTCGCTGATCGGCCGGGGCTGACGCGCGATCGTATCTACGGTAACGCCGAACACGATGGCCGCGGGTTCATCGTTGTCGACACCGGCGGCCTCACCGGCGAGCAGACCGGCATCGGCGGCCTGATGGCAGCACAGGCGGCCGCCGCGCTGGCCGAGGCGAATGTGATCTTTTTTCTGGTCGATGGCCGTGGCGGCCTGAACCCCGACGACCAGGAGATCGCCCGCGACCTGCGCAAGTACGGCAAGCCGGTGTTTCTGGTCGCCAACAAGACCGAAGGGTTGGATGAAGCAACCGCCGTCACCGAGTTTTATGCGCTCGGCATCGGTAAACCGTACGCGGTATCGGCGGAGCACGGCGACGGCGTTGCGCAATTAATGGATACCGCGCTGGCCGGTGTTGCGGATGGCGCCGCTGCGGAGTCAGACGAGGTGGCGGGGGCTATCCGGGTCGCGGTGGTCGGCCGGCCGAACGCGGGGAAGTCGACATTGATCAACCGGTGTCTCGGTGAAGAGCGCGTGCTCACGTTCGATGAGCCGGGCACGACGCGCGACAGCGTGTTTATTCCGTTCGAGCGCGACGGCGTGCCGTATACCCTGATTGATACCGCCGGCGTGCGCCGCCGCGCGCGCGTCGAGGATGTGATCGAAAAGTTCAGCGTCATAAAAACCATGCAGGCGATCGACGCCGCGCACGTGGTAATCGCGGTGCTCGATGCGCATACCGAGGTCGCCGAACAGGATCTGCGGCTGCTCGGCGAGGCGCTGGACAGTGGCCGCGCGCTGATCGTCGCCGTCAACAAGTGGGACAATCTTGAATCCGACAAGCGCGACTACATCAAGAAGGAACTCGACCGGCGGCTGGTCTTCGTGTCTTACGCCGAGGTGCATTTCATTTCGGCGTTGCATGGCACCGGTGTCGGAGATCTGTTCGACGCGATCCAGCGCGCCTACGCGTCGGTCACGAAGGAATTGCCAACACCGGATTTGACAGAGGTGCTCGAGCGTGCGGTCGACAGACACCAGCCGCCGCTGGTCCGGGGACGGCGCATCAAGCTCCGCTACGCGCATCAGGGCGGCAGCAACCCGCCGACGATCGTGATCCACGGCAATCAGACCCAGTACGTGCCGGAGGCCTACCGGCGCTATCTCGAAAACTGTTTTCGCAACGCGTTTCAGCTGATCGGCGCGCCGGTACGGCTGGTCTTCAAGAGCGGCACCAATCCGTACGCCGGAAAAAAGAACTCGCTGACCGAACGCCAACAGGAAAAGCGCCGGCGTCTGATGCGCCACGCGAAGCGCTAGCGACGGTTGCTTTGCTGTCCGTTGGCAAACGGTCGCGGCGAGCCATTCCGGCACGATCAAAAACTACCAGGCCTGCCTGGTGGTCGAAACGGCGGTGTTGAGCGAGACCCTGCGATTTCGCGCGTTTCGGGGGCGGCAACCAGGCAAGGGATATTGCCGATATCCGCAATACATTATTTTGCGTGTGCCCATGTGTGCGTGCCGCGAATCATCTTGCCCGTCACGTGCAACGGTCCGATGCGACATCGCTCCGCTGTTCCAGAACCGGTTGGTCACGCTATTAGTCGCTAAATTTTACAATTCACCTTCTTTTGCAATGCATTGGTTTACATTTTCGCTGGGGCTAAGTTAGACTGGCTGTCGCCAAGGACTGGCTGCAGCTTTCCATATAAAAAGTTTCCACCGAGCCGAGTCCAAAGCCGTGACACAATTTAAAACCTTCCCGATTACGCCACGGTCTTGCGCCCGTATACGACTGGGACTGCGCCTGTCTTTCAGTTGCACATTGATTCTCCTTCTGGCGTTTTTATTGCCGGGCCGAGAGGCTGCGGCCGCTGTGCTTGCGGGCAGCACGGCAGCTTCGCCGGTGCGCGTCAACCTGACGGCAGCGGGAACGGCGGACTGGATACACTGGGGGTTGAGCGGTGCGTCGAGCATTAACCGCAAGGCCGGCGTGAACCCGAGGATCGGCAACTACACGTCACTCGGCGCGGCGCCAGCGCGCTTTCAGGCGCCGACCGGCGCGCGGGTGGCCTACAGCTGGAGTGACGGCACGCCGACCGCGAGCAGCAGCAGCACGACGGCGGGATTGTTTTTCACCGGGACAGGCAACGGCTACACGCTGAATCTGCCGGCCGACACGAACACGCGGACGTTGCAGCTGTATGTCGGTGGCTCGATGGCAAAGGGCGAACTGCGCGCGACGCTGAGCGACGGCAGCGCGGCGCCGTATGTCACGGTGATCGACAGTCCGGGCGGCGTGATCGACCGGCTGGTGACGGTGACCTACAGTGCGGCGACAGCAGGCCAGGCGCTGACCGTGCGCTATGTTCTGCTTGATGACTACGGCACGGGCAATATCACTCTGTCGGCGGCGGCGCTGGTTGTCCAGGGTAATTCACCGCCTCTCGCCAGACCCGATACCTTTACGCTACGGGCGAACAGCGCAAATCTGGGACTTGATGTATTGACCAATGACCGTGATCCGGACCCGGTCGACCGGTTGTCCATCACTGTGGTCAACGCGCCCGACCAGGGCGGCGCCGCGCAAATTGTCGATGGCGGCAGCAGGATAACGTATACACCGAGGGTGGGATTCACTGGCAAGGAGACGTTTTCCTACATCGTTGCCGACGGCTCGGGAGAGAGCGCGATGGCGCTGATTTCGGTCATGGTAGTGCCGCAGATTGTACCGAATGTCATCGTCATTCTGGCCGACGATCTGGGATATCAGGATCTCGGTGTATTCGGGGCGCCGGATATCTACACGCCGAATCTGGACCGGATGGCGCAAGAGGGTGTGCGTTTTACGGATTTCTATGCCCATGTGACCTGTGGCCCGTCCCGGGCGGCGTTGATGACCGGGTCTTATGCCCCACGGGCGAACCTTTCGTGTACGCAGTCCACCAACGCTTCAACAGGTATCAATTCGAATGAAATTACGGTGGCTGAGCTGCTTCGTGACAAGGGCTACGCGACCAAGATTATCGGCAAATGGCATCTGGGCGATCATCCGCAATTCTTGCCGACCCGGCAGGGATTCAACGAGTTCTACGGTTTTCCGTATTCGCATGATATGTGGCCGTTCCATCCGTTGACTTGTCCTTCCGCAAATGAAGATCCGCGTCTTGTTGCAGCCCGGCAGCGGGCGGCCATCACGGGTTGTGATGGGTGCGGCGCATCGTTTTGCCTGGCGTTAGGAGAATTTCCCGACCTGCCGCTGTATTCCAATCAGAATATTGTCGCGGTTAATCCGGACCCGGGGTCGCTCACGCAGAAGTTCACGCGGAACGCGATCCAGTTCATTCATCAGAATCGCAAGGGTCCGTTCTTCCTTTATTTACCGTATTCGGCGCCGCATGTTCCGTTAAGCGCTTCTGCGAAGTTCCGCGGCACATCGTCGCGCGGACTCTACGGTGATGTGGTGCAGGAGCTCGATTGGGGCGTTGGCCAGATTCTCGAAACCCTGAAGCGCCTGGGGATTGACCAGAATACGTTGGTGATATTCACCTCGGATAATGGTCCGTGGCTCGAGTACGGCATAGACGGTGGTTCTGCCGGACCGTTACGTGGCGGCAAAAAGACAGTCTGGGAAGGTGGTGTCCGGGTGCCGACGATTATGCGGTGGCCGGGATACATCCCTGCCGGAACAGTGACGTCTCGGGTGGGTCATCTGGCGGACGTGTTGCCTACGTTGTCGGCGTTTGGCGGAGCGGCGTTACCGACCGATCGTGTACTCGATGGTGCGAATATCTGGCCGCTCATGATCGGGCAAGCTGGCGTCAGTTCCCCGCACGAGTTCCTGATGTACTACCTCGATGACACCGCATTGAAATTCGGTGACCAGTCCAAGAATCTCCGGGCTATCCGCTGGGGGAAATGGAAGCTCCTCGTGACAATGAACGGGCTGGATGTCGTTGCGGACGCTTTATACGATCTCGAAACGGATATTGGTGAAACGACAGACATCAAGAGCGCGAATCCCGGCGTCAGTGCCTTGATGGTCGCTGTCGCGCAAAATAACAATGATGAGTTGCGGGCGAACAGCCGACCGCTGGGGTTGCTGAACAAGACTGTTCCGGAGCTTTATGGATCAACACACGTACCTGCGGACGCTACCGTAACCCTCAGCGCGGCATCTGTGCTGGATTGGGCGCATTGGGGGTATTCCTCGACTTCGCTCTTCAGTCACATGGCCAACGTGTCTCGGCCGATTGGGAATGTCCTGGCCATCGGTAAAGCAAGGATTACCGCTTACAATTCGACAACGGATGTAACGCGCGGCACGTTCTCGTGGTCGGGGGGTACGCCGGTATCCGCAGCGACAGATACCAAAGGTTACCTGCAGACCACCGGCAAGGATGGCGCCGGATTCGAAGTGCGTCTGCCTGCCGATGCCGAAAGTCGGACGTTGAAAATATACCTGGGGGTATTCCGGGCAAGAGGCCGGCTGGAGGCGCGCTTGAGCGACAACAGCGCACCGCCGTTTGTGACTTTTATTGACAATCCGGGTGCTGCCGACAATCGCATCGCCATGTTCAACTACCGGGCCGCAGCCAATGGCGCCCAGTTGATCATTCGCTATGTGATCGATGACAACTACGCGTCCATCAACGCGGCTGCAGGCAGAATATCCCTGTCTGCGATGACAGTGACAAGGAATCCGTGAGGCAAGTCATAGCCAGGCGCCGGTGGCCAGCAGTGCTGGCGCGGAATATCGAGGCAGTTGCAGAAACTCCGGCGCATTGGCTATCCGGGAAACTGTTTTCGCAACGCGTTGCGGCCGATCGGCGCGCAGGTGTGCGGATCATCGTCAAGAGCGGCACCAATCCGTTCGCCGGGAAAAAGAACGTGCTGACCGATCGCCAGCAGGAAAAGCGCTGGCGCTTGATGCGGCACGCAATACGCGAAGGAAGCTCTGATCAAGCACCTTGTTGTCATTCCCGCGCAAGCGCGAGTCCACGGATGGACGGGGTAGGGCGGCGTCGGGAGCAACCGCCGAGGAATCGAGTAATTCACTGTTTCGAAAGCTCTGGATTCCGGGTCTCCGCTGCGCTTCGCCCGGAATGACGACACATCAGGGTTTCCCTAACCGACTGCTGAAAACCTCGTGACGACTGCACGGATGCAGGAGGTAGGGCAACGCATGGAGCGGTTGCCGAGGGGATCAATAAAAGTAATACATTATTGCAAGCGCCTCTCCACACCCCAAAGGGAACTACGATGCTCAATCCCTTACTGCAGGGGCGTGAAGAGGCGAGTCGTTTCGATTATGCAGGGGCGCGCGTAGAAAATGCCAGCCGTATCTTGTGCCGGTGGTTGCGGAAATGCGGGGGGGATATATTCCGGTGACAGAACGCATGACGTTCGCGGGGAATATTTGCGATGATAAAAATACTTCTGTTATTCGCGGCGTGTTATCTGGTGTACGCCGTTATTTCCACGGTGCTTACGTACAGACGTCTCACCAGGCCGACCGCCTATCGCGACATTACTTAGGGAAACCCTGGCGAATTTCCTGTTCGTCATTCCCGTACCCTCCGGGTATAAACTTCGCAGGAATCCAGTAGCCTTGTGATTTGGAACAACTGGATTCCGGGTCTGCGCTGCGCTTCGCCCGGAATGACGAAACATCAGAGGCACCCTAAAGCTTCAGCTCCATCGTATCGAGATGCGCGTTAACCTGTCTCATCGCGCTGACGAAGGTGTATCCTCCCGCAAAGACCAGCCCGCCGATGATGATCGGTGTCCATGACGCCAGCCCGACACCCATGCCGACCTTGAAAGCGGTGGTTTTCCAGAATGCCGCCACGGTTGTGCCTTTGGCGAGCGTCGCCGCGCCCGCCGCGGTGCCGACTGCCGCACCCTTCGCCGTCGTCACGCCCTTGGTAATGATCAATCCCTTGCCGGACGCGCCGTATAACGCACCAATGACTTCGGATTCGATTTCAGTTTCAATTCCCATTGGTGTCACCCGTTTCCGTGGATACGGAACCCTGGTTGTGTGAATCGTTGTTCGGGTACAGGTCGAGCATCTGCGCGACGGTTCGACAAGTCAAGCACGAACCGCAAATGGCCCGGAAAGCGAAATGTTCCCTCAAACAATTTGGCACCGGATGCGATCCAGCGAACGGACTGTTGCGAAGCTTCCGCCAATTCGGGTCGATTTCTCTGTCTCGCTTCGACGGGCACGTCCGATTGTTAGCGCGTGCTATCGCAGGATGGCTATGGGCTGTTGACGAATAGCGTCGGATCCACCCGCGCGTTATTCAAACTCACGCTCCAGTGCAGATGCGCGCCGGTGACGCGGCCGGTCGCGCCGACGGCGCCGATGGCGTCACCGCGCTTGATGGTCTGGCCCTTCTTTACGTCGATTCGGTCCATATGGCAGTACATCGTCACCAGGCCCTGGCCGTGGTCGACGAGCACGGTGTTGCCGTTGAAGAAGAAATTGCCGGTGTCGATGACGACGCCGCTGGCCGGCGCATGTATCGGCGTTCCGGTAGCCGCGGCGATGTCGAGGCCGCTGTGAGGGTTGCGCGGCTGCTCGTTGTAAAAGCGCCGCAGACCGAACGGGCTGCTGAATTCGCCGTTGACCGGCAGCGTGAATGACAGATCGTCGGCGAGCGTGTCGCTCCATCGGGCAAACGCCGCGTTGATACGTGCGGTTTCCTTTTCGATACGCTTCATGTCCTGCGCCAGCGGGTTTACCTTGCGTCTGTCCTGGATGGCGATGTGCTGGGTCTCGTATTGTTTGTCGGTGACGGTGAACGCGACGCGCAGTTTTTTGTTGTCCGCGCCGGTGACATCCAGATGGTGTGCGCCAAGGTCGGCGCCGAGCGGCAGGCCGACAATCGCAAACCATTGTTGATGGTTCTCGACGACCATGACGCGCTTGCCGTTGTAACGCGCGACTGGCGCGTGCGGATTGGCGGGGACAGCCAGCGGCACGACGGCGACGCCGCCGGGCACGGGTGCGGATTGGGGGAGGGTGACGGCGTGGGCGGCGAAGACCCAGAGGAGTCCGACACACAGCAACAGCCTGGCGGTATGGTAGGTTGGGTGGAGCGTAGCGCAACCCAACATGCGGCTTGAGTTGATCCGGGACTGGATTCCCGCTTGCACCGGAAATTGCTCCTGCATTTCCGGTGCTTCCGCCATGGATGGCGGTCGCGCGGGAATGACAGCAAACGTGTGAGGCCGACAAACTGCATTTTTAATGAGTGCCTGACAGCACGGTTGGTGGGTTACGGCGCGACAAGCGCGCCTAACCCACCCTACATTAGTCAGGGACCTATTTGTCATGCGTTTCCCTGACCTCGCAAATCAGTCGCCCGTTGCTAAGTCTTGCCTGCACGCGGTCGCCGATGTTGACATCGGTCGCGCTGCGCACAACCCCGCCGTCGGGATACTCGGTGACGATGGCGTAACCGCGGCGCAGGGTCGCGAGCGGGCTGACGGTATCGAGCGCGCGCATCAGCGATTCGAGTTGCGTGCGCTGGCGTTCGAGTTTCAGGCGCATCGCGGCCTTGAGGCGCTGCGTGAGCTGGTGACGATGCGCCTCTGACCGGGCGACGCGGTGCGACGGACTATATTGACGCAGGTGCGCGCGCAGTTCCGCCAGTGTCGCAAGCCGGTCACGCAGCAGCGAGCGTTGCGCGCGCACCCGGCGCTGTTCGAGTTCGTCGAGGCGTTGACCCTGTTGCTGCAGACGCCGGCCGGGGTGTTGCTGCACCAGCCGGCCGTTCAGCCACTTAATCGTCTGGCCCTGCTGGCGCAGCCGGTTGCGCGTCAGCGTGAGCAGGCGTGCATCCAGTCGCCGGAGGTGTTGCAGCCATTCGGCGCCATCGGGGCTGACGAGTTCGGCGGCGGCCGATGGCGTTGGCGCGCGCTGGTCGGCGACGAAATCGGCGATAGTAAAATCGATCTCGTGGCCGATGCCGGTGACGAGCGGTATCGCGCAGTCGTAGATGGCACGTGCGACAATTTCGTCATTGAACGACCACAGGTCTTCGAGCGAGCCGCCGCCACGGGCGACGATCAGCACGTCGCACTCCTGTCGTTGCGATGCCAGCCGGATCATGCGCGCGATGTCGCCGGCGGCGGTCTTGCCCTGTACCGGCACCGGATAGACAATCACGGGAATCGCCGCAAAGCGGCGCTCCAATACATGCAGGATGTCGCGCAGCGCTGCGCCGGTCGGTGACGTGATCACGCCGATTTGTCGCGGCAGCGCAGGCAGTGCCTGTTTGTGTTCGGGCGCGAACAGGCCCTCGGCGGCGAGGCGGTTTTTTAGTTGATCGAACGCGCGGCGCAACGCGCCTTCGCCGGATTCTTCCATGCCCTCGACAATCAACTGATACTCGCCACGGCCCTCATACAGGCCGACCCGGGCGCGCGCCAGCACCTGCATGCCATTGGCCGGTGTAAAACCCAGCGCGCGGTTGGCGCCCTTGAACATCGCGCAGCGTACCTGGGCGTTCGGGTCTTTCAGTGAAAAGTAGAGGTGGCCGGACGATGGCCGGGCGAGATTGGAGATCTCGCCCTCGACCCACAGCAGCGGGAAGCTGCCTTCCAGCAACGCGCGGACCTCGCTGTTGAGGCGCGAGACGGTGTAGACGTCACGCTCGGTGGCGGTGGCGGGATAACGGTCGGCGAGGTCGTTTTGCATGCAATTCGATAGTAGCGTGTTCGGCGGGGCGAAAGAACCGGCTTCGGCAGGTGTTTTGCCCGGAAACAGCGGATTCGTTCCATCATTGCGGGCTGGCGGGTGTCCGGTGACAGGCGGGCACCCGGAAGATCGTCGGATATTTCTCTGGATTCCCGCTTGCACCGGGAATTGCTCCTGCATTTCCGGTACTTTCGCCTTCCATGGCGGTCGCGCGGAAATGACGCTTCGGTCATTGCGTAGCGGCCCCGTGGTATTTAACACGGTAACGGTTTACCGCAAGCCGCGTTAACCGTAAAATGCACCGCTATTCTTGAACCTGCGGAAGCCCGTATGCATATCGAACAGGAAGCGCTCACCTTTGACGACGTAATGTTGGTGCCGGCGCACTCCCGCGTGCTGCCTAGGGAGGTCAATCTCGCCACCCGGTTGACGCGCGACATCCAGCTCAATATCCCGTTGCTGTCCGCCGCGATGGACACGGTTACCGAGGCGCGGCTCGCGATCGGCATGGCCCAGGAAGGCGGCATGGGCATTATCCACAAGAACATGACCATCGACGAGCAGGCGGCCAACGTGCGCAAGGTCAAGAAGTTCGAGGCGGGCGTGATCAAGGACCCGATCACGGTCGGGCCGCAGACGACTATCGCCGAGGTGCGCGAGATTACCCGCCGTAACAATATTTCCGGCGTGCCGGTGGTCGATGGCGAGAATCTGGTCGGCATCGTCACCAATCGCGACCTGCGTTTCGAGACGCGCAACGATCATCCGGTCTCCAGTGTCATGACGCCGAAAGAGCGGCTGGTGACGGTCAAGGAGGGTGCGTCGCGCGAAGAGATTCAGGCCCTGCTGCATCAGCACCGTATTGAAAAGGTGCTGGTGGTAAACGGCAAGTTTCAGTTGCGCGGGCTGGTCACGGTAAAAGACATCCAGAAGGCCAAGGAAAACCCGAATGCCTGCAAGGATCAGCACGCGCGGCTGCGCGTCGGTGCGGCGATCGGTACCAGCGACGAGAGCATGGACCGTGCCGTGGCGCTGGCCGAGGCGGGCGTCGATGTGATTATCGTCGATACGGCCCACGGCCATTCGCAGCGCGTGATCGATCGCGTGAAGTGGGTCAAGCAGACCATCAAGGACGTGGCGATCATCGGCGGCAACATCGCCACCGCGGAAGCGGCCAAGGCACTGCTCAAGGTCGGCGCGGATGGCGTCAAGGTCGGTATCGGGCCGGGGTCTATCTGCACGACGCGTATCGTCACCGGTGTCGGCGTGCCGCAGATGACGGCGATACACAATGTATCCAGGGCGCTGGAAGGCACCGGCGTGCCGCTGATTGCGGATGGTGGCATACGTTTTTCCGGCGATCTGGCGAAGGCGATCGCGGCGGGCGCCCATTCGGTGATGATCGGCAGCATGTTTGCCGGTACCGAGGAATCGCCGGGCGAGGTCGAGCTCTATCAGGGCCGGTCATACAAGTCCTACCGCGGCATGGGGTCGATCGGCGCGATGCAGAAAGGTTCCAGCGACCGTTACTTCCAGGAACTGGCGGGCGAGGTCGACAAGCTGGTGCCGGAAGGCATCGAAGGGCGCGTACCGTACAAGGGCTCGGTACTCGCGATCATTCATCAAATGATCGGCGGACTGCGTAGCTCGATGGGTTATACCGGCTGCGGCAACATTGAGGAAATGCGCACGCGGCCGAAGTTCGTGCGCGTCACCAGCGCCGGCATGCGCGAGAGTCACGTGCACGATGTTTCCATTACCCGCGAAGCGCCGAATTACCGGATTGATTAGTGGCGCATTAAAATCCCCTCTCCCTCAGGGAGAGGGTCAGGGTGAGGGGATGCAATAACAAATGAGATCGCTGGCCAGAACGCTCCGAAGCGGGATGACCGATGCCGAACGCAGATTGTGGTATTACCTGAGGGCGCGCCGGCTGGAGGGATTCAAGTTCCGGCGTCAGGTGGTAATTGAACCGTATATCGTGGACTTCGTGTGTATTGACGTGAAGCTGATTGTGGAGGCCGATGGAAGTCAACATTGTGACCGCCGAGACGCGGATGAGGAGCGGACGCTCTATCTGGAAAGGCGGGGATACAGGGTCCTACGGTTCTGGAATCACGAAATCCTGAATAGCACGACGGACGTTCTTGAGCATATTCATGGCGCGCTGATCGATCCCCTCACCCCAACCCCTCTCCCTGGGGGAGAGGGGCTAGATCCGGGCGCAGCCAATGAATTTTCTGGAACCGCGCGAACCCTCAACCTTGAACCTTGAACCTTGAACCTTGAACCTTGAACCTGCAACCGTGACCACTGACACCTCCCGGCACATCCACGCGCACCGCATTCTGATCCTCGACTTCGGATCGCAGTACTCGCAACTGATCGCGCGGCGCGTGCGCGAGGCGGGGGTGTATTGCGAACTGCATCCGTACGACATGCCGGACGACGCGTTATGCGCGTTCAAGCCCAGGGGCATCATACTGTCCGGCGGGCCGGAGTCGGTGACGCCGGATACCAGTGTGTGCGCGCCGGATGTCGTGTTCACGCTTGGCGTGCCGGTGCTCGGCATCTGCTACGGCATGCAGACGATGGCGGCGCAGCTGGGTGGCAAGGTCGCGGCGGCTGCGCAGCGCGAATTCGGTTATGCGCAGGTGCGCGCGCGTGGCCATACCGATCTGCTGCGCGATATCGAGGATCACACGACACCGGAAGGTTACGGCATGCTGGACGTCTGGATGAGCCACGGCGATCACGTTACCGAGCTGCCGCCCGGCTTCAAGCTGATGGCGAGCACGGCCAACGCGCCGCTGGCGGGCATGGCCGACGAAGCACGCAAATTCTACGGCCTGCAGTTTCATCCGGAGGTCACGCATACCAAGCAGGGCGCGCGTATCCTGAAACGTTTCGTGCATGAGTTGTGCGGCTGCGAGGCATTGTGGACGGCAGAAAATATTATCGATGCCAGCATCGAGCAAATCCGCCGTCAGGTCGGTGATGACGAGGTATTGCTTGGCCTGTCCGGCGGCGTCGATTCGTCGGTGGTGGCGGCGCTGTTGCACAAGGCGATCGGCGAGCGTTTGACCTGTGTGTTCGTCGATAACGGACTGTTGCGTCTGCACGAAGGCGATCAGGTCATGGCGACCTTCGCTGCGCATATGGGTATCCATGTCATTCGCGTCAACGCGCAGGAACGATTTCTCGGCAAGCTGGCCGGTGTCACCGATCCGGAGGCCAAGCGCAAGGTCATCGGCAATCTGTTTATCGAGGTCTTCGATGAACAGGCGGCCAAACTCAAGAACGCGCGCTGGCTGGCGCAGGGCACGATCTATCCGGACGTGATCGAGTCCGCCGGTGCCAAAACCGGCAAGGCCCATATGATCAAGTCACATCACAATGTTGGCGGCCTGCCGGCGGCGATGCGCATGAAACTGGTCGAGCCGCTGCGCGAACTGTTCAAGGACGAGGTGCGCAAACTCGGTGTTGAACTCGGTCTGCCGTACGACATGGTCTACCGGCATCCGTTTCCGGGGCCGGGGCTGGGTGTCCGCATCATCGGTGAAGTTAAGCACGAGTACGCCGAGATACTGCGCCTGGCGGACGCGATCTTCATCGAGGAGCTGCGCAATGCGGATCTGTACGACAAGGTCAGCCAGGCGTTCGTCGTGTTCCTGCCGATCAAGTCCGTCGGCGTGATGGGCGACGGCCGGCGCCATGACTACGTCGTCGCGCTGCGCGCGGTCGAGACCGTGGATTTCATGACGGCGCACTGGGCACATCTGCCCTATGACTTTCTCGGCCGCGTGTCGAACCGCATCATCAACGAGATCGCCGGCATCTCGCGCGTCACCTATGATATCTCCGGCAAGCCGCCGGCGACCATCGAATGGGAATAGGTGCGCCGGTGAGCGCCCCCGACGTCGTCACCGGTCAGGTGTTTTCAGTGGCGGATGAACAGTGGATGCGCGCGGCGCTGGAACTTGCGCGCAGTGCCGAGGCCGCCGGCGAGGTGCCGGTCGGCGCGGTGCTGGTGCAGGATGGCCGCATCATCGGTCGCGGCTGCAATCTTCCGGTCGGTACCAGCGATCCGACGGCGCATGCCGAGATTATAGCGTTGCGCAACGCCGCCGCCAGCCGGGGTAACTACCGCATGCCGGGATCGACGCTGTACGTGACGCTGGAGCCGTGCATGATGTGCGCCGGCGCGATGATCCATGCGCGCGTGGAGCGGGTGGTGTTCGGCGCGCGCGATCCGAAGACCGGCGCGGCGGGCAGCATGTTCGATCTGCTCGGCACCGACAAACTGAATCACCGCATTGCCGTGGCCGGTGGCCTGCTCGCTCAGGAGTGCGGCGGCTTGCTGACCGCTTTCTTCGCGCGCCGCCGCAATGATGCGAACGCCGGCAGGCAGTAAAAAGTAGCGAACATTCCCTGCTGCATGTTCAGTCTCAGGGAATGCCCGCTATCGTGACTGGTTAGATAATCGTGACCGTGACCTCGGTGCCGAGGTGGTCGACGATCAGCTTCACTTCGTTACCCGCACTGATTCCGTTCAGCTTCGCGATCTGCGTGCCGCCGCCATGTCCGGTCGGGTCCACGGTGACCGAGCCGTTGCTGGCATTGACCTTGACGAAGTTGGCGATGTTATTCTGGGCCGCGCCGGTGCCTTCAAGAATATCGGCAATGTTGAGCACATCTTTTTCGCCTGCGTTGTTCTTGTAGTCGGTGATCGTGTCGATACCTTCGCTGGTCGACCGGAACACGAACACATCATTGCCGCCGCCACCGGTCAGTATGTCGTTACCGCCGGCCCCGATCAGTACGTCGTGGCCGGAGCCACCGGACAAGGTGTTCGTATAGCTGTTGCCGATCAGAATCTTGTTGCCGGTGGCGATGTCCACGTCAACGACGGTGCTGGTGACCGAAATATTGTTGCCGGCGAGTTCGCCGGTCTTGGGCGTCGTTTCGTCGACCTCCTCGGCGACGGCATGGACCGGGAACGAAACGGCCTGGTAGCTGGCCGTGGAACTGCCTGGCGCCTTGAGAGTGATATCGACGTTCGCTTGCCCCGTCGTATGGTTGATCAGGCTGTCGGCATTGATCTTGACGTAGGTTCCGGCGGGGACGCCATCCGGATTGTTAACGACGGTGCTGCCGGAGGGTGCCCACGACGCGTCCGGCACCTTGACGAGGAAGAAGTGCTTTTCCGATCCATCCAGGTGATCGCCAAACGTGGCGGATAACTTCAGGCCGAAATTGGTACCGCCCACGACGATGGAGCCATCGTTCGCTGGTGGCGTGGTGTGATCGTCATCATCATCGTCATCTGACTTGCTCGAGCTTGTGATGGACACGGTCGGGTTCGGCGTGGCGCTGACAGACGTCGGTTTATCGGCGATGGCATCCACAACGATGTTGATATCGCCGGTGACCGTGCCGGTGTGACCGCTGTCGGGATCGGTCAAATTCATCGTCAGTTTCAGCGAGAAGTCGGTATCGCTGTTGGCCGGCGGCATGACGGTCATCGCGGTGCCGCCTATCCACGCGGCGAGCTGCGCCGCGGTCAGCGGCGTGCCGTTCGTCACCGGCGCGCCGCCGATCATGACGGCTGCTCCGGTCGGGATATTGGCGACCGTGACGCCGGTGATCGCCTCGTTATCACCGGCGGTAAACGCGTTCTGGAACGACACTGTCGCCGGTTGCGCCGCGGGCAGCGATCCCGGCGCGGCGATGTGCTGAGTGGCCTGGCCATCCTCGGCTACGGACGTCGTTGTACCGACGGTGCCGGTGGCACCGTCCGGATGTTCGGTCATGATGATGACCGGCACCGCCGCGCTGCTGCTGCCATCCGCGTCCGTGACCTGGTAGTTGAACGTCACCGATTCCGGCGGGGTTGTGGCGTCGGTGTAGGTAATCTTCGCCAGGTAATAATCGCTGCTGTCGGTGCCGCTGCCCTGCGTGACATATTGCTTTGCGCTGAACACCAGCTTGTCGTATGTGATGTTACCGGGGATAGTGAACGCGCCCTGGCCGGGGACGCCGTTCACCGTACCCACACTGAACGTTATATCGGCGCCGCTGCCTGGTGAACCGGTGCGGCTGAACGTCCAGCTGCCGACTTCAACGCCATTCAGCATTGCGGTGACGACGCCGACTTCACCGCCGGATTCGTCCGGTATCAGATGGGTGACCGTGATGGCGGCCGATTTGACCGCATGGCCGAAGTCGACGACAAACTTTTCCGTGGTTTTTGTCGCGATGTCGTAATTGATCTGGCCGGCCGCGCTGGCGATGCCGCCCGCGACACCGGCGCCGTCGGCATCAAATACCAGCGTGCCGGCCGAGCCATTCAGTTTCAGCGCGCTGATCTCGACGCCGAACTGTTCCCAGGCAGCCTGGTTTGCGCCGATGCCGCCGATGGTGTGCGTCGCGCCTGTGCCGCCGCCGGGGACGGGGTCGGCGCTGGTTGCCACCCAGTAAATCTTGTCCGCCGTCGTGAACGTCTGGGTCGCGATATTCGCCGCCGTCACCTTGATCCAGTCGCCGCCGGTCGGGCTGTTATTCGCGTAATCGATATAGACCGATCCGTAGTTCGGCAACGACGTGAGCGTGAATATCAAACCGCTTTCCGGTGTCTGTGCATCCTGCCCGCCCAGATCGGCCGGGTTGGTTTCGAATACATTGATGTCGCCATCGAGACCGCCGCCGACATTCAGCGCCTTGAAGAAAACGACGTTGCCGAGTCCGCTCGCGAGGCCTGACGGTGTCGGGTCGACCGCGGTCAATACCGGATCCGCGACCGGTGGCGTATTAAAGTCGTTATCGATAATCGTGCCGGTGGCCGGCGCGGCATTGACGAAAATCGTGCCGACGGCATTGCGGGCAGAGACAATCTCGGCGGAGAACGTTTCACTGCCCTCGATAACGGCGTCATCGACGGTCGCCACTGTAAACGAGCCGGAGGTCTGACCGGCGGGAATCGTCACGGTATACGTACCATTGGCATAATCGGCACCGGCAGTGGCGGTGTTGCCGGGATTGCTGGAGACCAGGACATCAATCGTGGTAGCGACGGTGCTGACCTTGTCGAGCGAGACCGTAAACGTGACCGGCGCGCCTTCGGTGGCGAAGCCGCCGCCGGCGCCTTGGTGCCGGTGACAGTAACGGTCGGCGTATCGTTATCGATGATGGTACCGGTCGCCGGTGTGGCATTCACAGTAATGGTGCCGACGGTATTAGTGGCAGAGATAATCTCCGCAGAGAACGACTCATTGCCCTCCAGGACGGCGTCATCGACGGTCGCCACCGTAAACGAACCGGTGGTCTGGCCTGCGGGGATCACCACGGTATATGTTCCATTGGCATAATCGGCGCCTTCGGTGGCGGTGTTGCCCGCTTTGCTCGAGACCAGGACCTCAATGGTGGTACTGGCAGTGCTGACCTTGTCGTAAAGGTCACCGGCGCGCCTTCATTCGCGAAGCCGCCGCCGAGACCGGTATTGGCGCCGGCGATCGTGACGACGGGCGGAGAGGTGCCATCGAGAATCGTGCCGATGGCGGGTGCGGCATTCACATTAATCGTCCCGGCGGAATTGGTCGCGCCGGTCACCAGCGCGGTAAAGGTCTCGGTCCCCTCGGCCAGCGCATCGGTGGCGGTATCGACCGTAAACTGAGCCGTCGTCTGACCGGCGGGAATCGTCACGGTATAGGTGCCGCTGGTGTAATCGGCGCCGGGCGTGGCGGAATCGCCGGGCTGACCATTGACGTTGACGGTAATCACCGTATCGGCCGTGCTCGGCTTGTCCAGGCTGACCGCAAAGGTCACCGGACTGCCCTCGGTGGCGGTGCCGCCGCCGAGACCGGTATTGACCGGCGTGAGAGTGACGGTGGGATCGTTATCGATAATCGTGCCGGTGGCGGGTGTCGCACTGACGGTGACCGGGCCATTGGCATTGGTCGCGCCGGTGATCGACGCGCTAAAGGTCTCATTGGGCTCATTGAGCGTGTCATTGACCGTATTGACCGTGAACTGCGCCGACAGACTGCCGGCCGGAATCGTCACGGTGACGGCGCCATTGGTGTAATCGGTGCCGGGCGTCGCGGAATCGCCGGCGAGACTGGCGACATCGACGGTGACGACGGTATCGACGGTACTGAGCTTATCGAGGGCGACGGTAAAGGTCACCGGCGCGCCTTCATTCGCGAAGCCGCCGCCGAGACCGGTATTGGCGCC
>VBWC01000026.1 GCA_006218035.1 Gammaproteobacteria bacterium | reverse complement strand
TTGAAAAATGGCAGTGCATCCATGCACCGCACGCAGGCTGTTTTTCAACAGCCTGCTAATGACCGCTGGATTCCGGGTCTCCGCTGCGCTCCGCCCGGAATGACGGTCCGTTTGTGTAGTCATTTCAGGATTACTTTCACAGTCTCGGCGCTTGTTGCGCCCCGATGACACTCGCTACGCATCACCGTCTTTAGGCCCGATCCAGAAGAACGGGTTGTGCGCGACCTCCCATAGATGCCCGTCGGGGTCCTTGAAGTAGCCGCTGTAGCCACCCCAAAACACCTTCTGCGGTTGCTTCACCAGCGTCGCTCCGGCGGTAACGGCCTGGCGTATAACGTCGTCCACTTCCGCCTCTGACTGGACATTGTGCGCAAGCGCGAACGATTCGAATCCCTGGCCTGCCGCAGAAATCGTGGCGTCCTCCGCCAACGCGTCACGTCCATACAGACCCAGCCAGGTACCGTTGAGCGTAAAGAAGGCGACTTCCGGGGGCGATTCCATGCGGGGAAAGCCGAGGCCTTGTTCGTAGAACTTCACAGATGCCGCGAGGTCGCGCACACCCAGCGTAATCATGCTGATGCGGGGTTTCACTGGCAATAACTCCTGCTCTGCTGCATGACGAACCACGTGTCAGGTCACGCCACGTCAAACAAAAAACGTCAGATCACGCCCCAGCACCAGCGCGTCCTCGCGACCGC
This sequence comes from Gammaproteobacteria bacterium, assembly GCA_006218035.1. GTDB lineage: Bacteria > Pseudomonadota > Gammaproteobacteria > VBWC01 > VBWC01 > VBWC01. The sequence continues at coordinate 19,876 of VBWC01000026.1, read as the reverse complement.
TTTCGGCCGGATAGTAGTCCGGGCGCACATGGATTTCGTTGAAGCCGATGCTGTTATACAGATTGATCGCGGCGATGTTGGATGGCCGCACTTCCAGATACATGGATTCGGCGCCGGCGACGCGCGCTTGCTGTATCAACAGGCCCAGCAGCTTGCGAGCACAGCCTTCGCGGCGGTAACCGGGATCGACGCACAGGTTCAGCATATGCGATTCGCCGGCACCGACGGACATGATGCCATAGCCGCGCACGATGCCTTCACGTTCCAGCACGCGACAGAAGTACCCGGCGCGCATGCAGTCGCGAAAGATGGTCTCGCTCCAGGGAAAATGATACGAGCGCCGCTCGATCGACAGTACCGCCGGCACATCGCCGGGCTGCATCGGCCGTATCTGCTCGGTGAGTCCGTCGCGAGAGATGGATTCGGATTCACTGAATTTTCGTACCATGGCAGGTAATTCCTACGTCTGGCCGCGACTGATTTTTACCGCGAATTGCAGATCCTGCCAGGCCTTGCGCTTTTCCGACGGCGAGCGCAGCAGATAGGCAGGATGATAGGTGACCACCAGCGGCACGCCGGCCGCATCACCAGCGCCGGTCGAGTAACGGTGCGCCTTGCCGCGCAGCGCACCGACGCGGGTATCGGTCTTCAACAGGTTCTGCGCGGCAATACGGCCGAGCGCCAGGATGATCTTCGGCCGGATCAGTTCCACCTGCCGTTGCAGATACGGCTCGCAATGCGCGACCTCGCCGGGCTGCGGATCGCGGTTGCCCGGCGGACGGCATTTCAGCACATTGGCGATATAGACCTGCTCGCGTTTCATGCCGATCGCCTCGATCATCGCGTTCAGCAACTGGCCGGCGCGCCCGACGAACGGCTCGCCCTGCCGGTCTTCGTCCGCCCCCGGCGCCTCGCCAACGATCAGCCAGTCGGCATTACGGTCGCCGACACCGAACACCGTCTGCGTACGTGTCTGGTGTAGCCCGCACAATGTGCACGCGGCGACGCGTGCCTGCAAGGTATCCCAATCCAGTAGTGCTACCGATCCATCAGCAGCATCGGCAACAAAATCCTGACCGGGCTTTGTTACCGCGACGCCTGCTTCCGGCACGGCGGACGAACGCGCGACCCAGCGCTGGATACCCATGGCGTCCAGATATTGCGCATGCAGAGCGGTTTTACGGTTAACGTTCGCCATTACCGTGGATTACTTTTCATAAAGCAACGTACATTTGGTCGTGTTCTACGAAAAATACCGCTAATTCGTCATTCCGGGCGGGCGTAGCGGACGAGCCCATGGACGGGCGAGGCACGAGCGCACGGAAGCGCGAGGTAGAGTCCTGCCGGGAGCAAGGACCGAGACCATGTCGGGAACGTATGGTCGAGACCCGGAATCCAAGAGTGATTGGTTGGACTGGATTCCTCGGTTGCTGTTCCAGACGCAACTCTACCTCCTGCATCCATGCAGTCGTGCTTTCGCAGGAATGATGACAAAGCAACCAGTCCGGAATCTCTCTTTTGCGCTGCATTTATCGTTACACCTGCGGATGTGCGCGCTCGGTACGCATCATGATCTTGTTCAGCGCGTTGATATAGGCCTTCGCCGACGCGATCACGATATCGGTATCCGCGCCCTGGCCGTTGACGATCATGCCGCCCTTCATCAGCCGCACCGTCACCTCGCCCTGCGAATCGGTGCCGGTGGTGATGTTGTTGACCGAATAGAGCTGCAGTTGCGCTTCGCTCTTGATGATCTTTTCTATCGCCTTGAACACGGCATCGACCGGACCGGCGCCTTTCTCGTTCGCCTTGAACTCCTCGTTATCCAGGCGCAAGGTCACTTTGGCCTCGGCGCGTTCGCCGGTCTCCGATGAGGCCTTCAACGCCACCAGCTTGAGCCGCTCGTTTTCGGCATCGATATTGGCGTCTGTCACCAGCGCCTGCAAGTCATCGTCGAATATCTCGTGCTTCTTGTCGGCGAGTTCCTTGAAGCGCGCGAACGCGTTGTTCACATCCGCCTCGGACGCGAACTCGACGCCCAGTTCCTTCAGACGCGTGCGAAACGCGTTGCGCCCGGAATGCTTGCCGAGCACCATGCGGTTAGCACTCCAGCCGACGTCCTCGGCGCGCATGATTTCGTAGGTCTCGCGCCGTTTGAGCACACCGTCCTGATGGATCCCGGACTCATGCGCGAACGCATTGGCGCCAACGATGGCCTTGTTCGGCTGCACCGCAAAGCCGGTGATGCCCGAAACAAGACGACTGGTCGGTACGATCTGCGTCGCATCGACCGTGGTATCGCACGGAAACAGATCCTGACGCGTGCGCACTGCCATGACGATCTCCTCGAGCGACGCGTTACCGGCGCGTTCGCCGAGGCCGTTGATGGTGCACTCGACCTGCCGCGCGCCATTGAGCACCGCCGACAAGGAATTCGCCACCGCCAGACCGAGATCGTTGTGGCAATGCACCGAGAACACGGCCTGGTCGGCGTTCGGTACGCGTTCGATCAATTGCTTGACCAATGCGCCGAACTGATGCGGCAGGTTGTACCCGACGGTGTCGGGAATATTGACCGTGCCCGCGCCGGCGTCGATCACCGCTTCAATAATGCGGCAGAGAAAATCCGGGTCCGAGCGGCCGGCGTCTTCCGGCGAAAACTCGACATTGTCGGTGTATTGCCGCGCACGCTTCACCGCCCTGACCGCCTGTTCGACGACCTGGTCAGGCTCCATGCGCAGCTTCTCCTTCATGTGGATAGGCGATGTCGCGATGAAGGTATGGATGCGCGCGGCGTTGGCGCCCTTCAACGCCTCGCCGGCGCGGTCGATATCGATATCCTTGGCACGCGCGAGAGCGCAGACGATGCTGTCCTTGATGGTTTCCGCGACCGCCTTGACGGCCTCGAAATCGCCGGGGCTCGCGACCGGGAAGCCGGCCTCGATGACGTCGACGCGCATCTTTTCCAGCGCCTTGGCGATACGCACCTTTTCGTCGCGCGTCATCGATGCGCCGGGGCTCTGTTCGCCGTCGCGCAACGTCGTGTCAAATATAATCAATTTCTCTCGGTTCATGGTCTGACTCCGTTCGGCAAACGCCAGTGTAACCGACGTTCACGCCTGGACAAAAGCACGCCGCGATGCGGCTGCACGTTATTATCTATCTGGATTTTCCGGCCGCAGCCGGTGGGGAAAAAGGAAGTGGCTGCCCTAAGGCAGCAGTCGCAGCGCGCGCAGCAGGCGCACGTTACCGAGAAGCAAAGGCAGAAACGGACGCACGGACGACCCGGCCAACGGGGCCGCCGCGCGCGCGAGAAACTGGAATACGAAGTTCATGGGGCAAATATATACCGATTGAATTGAATTGCCAAGCCGGACTGGCGGCCGGCCCCAACCCCGCCTTTAACGGTCATGGCGCGTCCCCACCACCCCGTTGCGATCTCTTTTGACGCAGCTGATACAGCGTCAGCACGGGACCGGACAACACGTATATGACAAATCCGGCAAACAGTACGGTCGGCGGATGAATCGAGATGAACACGTAGATCAGCACGATCAGGAACACCGCTACAAACGGCACGCGGTCCTTCAGATCGAGATCCTTGAAACTGCGGTATCTGACGTTGCTGACCATCAGCACGCCGGCGAACATCGTCACGAGAAACGCGAGCCACGCAATCTCCGCACCGATCACGCCGTAGTCGACGCCGATCCAGATCGATCCGGCCACGATGCCCGCTGCGGAAGGGCTCGGCAGTCCCTGGAAATAGCGCTTGTCGCCATCGCCGACCTGCGTATTGAAGCGCGCCAGCCGCAGCGCGGCGCCGGCGGTATAGATAAACGCGCCCAGCCAGCCGACCTTGCCCAGCGATGACAGTGCCCACGAGTACATCACCAGTGCCGGCGCGAGGCCGAACGACACCATGTCGACCAGGCTGTCATACTCCGCGCCAAAATCGCTCTGGGTATTCGTCAGACGCGCGACCCGCCCGTCGATGCCGTCCAGGATCATCGCGATAAATATCGCCACCGCCGCCGCCTCGAAATGCCCCTGCATGCCGGCGACGACGGCATAGAATCCGGCGAACAGGTTTGCGGTCGTAAACAGGTTCGGCAGCAGATAAATGCCGCGGCGCGGCTTGCGTCCGCCAGGATCCTGGGGCTTGCCGTACTGCTCGTTTTCCGGTTTATCAGGCTGCATCGACATTCTGTACTCCTTTTACCGCCGCCGGCGCCTGGTGGACAACATTTGCAATTACGTCGCTGCCGGCAATCAGCGTATCGCCGGCACTGACCAGCAGCCGCGTACTTTCCGGCAGCAGCACTTCCAGCCGCGCGCCGAACGGGATAAAACCACAGCGCTGCCCCTGCCCGATGCGCTGACCGACGTGGATATAACAACGCGGTGCGAACCCGAAGCGGCGCGGCACGACTGTCATCACGATATCATCCAACTCGTCGGTCTGTAGCCATAACGCGATCCGGTCGTTCGGTAACGATGTCGGGCCGGGCGTATTGATCGCCGCGTGCAGTTTGTTCGCGGCAACATGGCGATCAGTGGACTTGCTGCCGCCGACCCAACCCTGCACAAGCTTTGCTTCGATCGGGCTGCGCGTCGTGAACGGCCCCGACAGCGGCATCTGGATGGTGATCCGCCGGCATTTGCGCTGCAGGTAAGGGTCATCGACCCGCGCCACCGCGACCACGGTACCATCGACCGGACTGACAACTGCCAGCGGCGCAGCGGGAATCTCCCGGTCGGGGTCCCGGTAGAGATAGACCAGCAGCGCGCCAAGAATCAACAACGGCAGACTGGCAAGCGGTCGCGACGCCAGCAACGCAATAACCGCAGCGCCGAACGCGGCCAGAACGATCGGGCGCCCTTCACGCGAAATATACGAACCGCCTGTTCCAGCCATGTTCCGGCCTCGCTGTTGCCGCGCGCCTGTTTAACGGGTAGCGGTAACCCGGATGGAGGCCCAGAGCGCCGTAATCCGGGTTCTTGCTACGCCCACCCGGATTGCGCTGCGCTACATCCAGGCTGCGGGTTTACTATCGAGAATTACCTATAAGCATGACACGTCCAATGGCCGTCATCCCCGCGAAAGCGCGACTGCATGGATGCAGGAGGTACGAGCCCGGGGACGGGCGCGATGTGTTGTCACGTAATTTGGTAATTCTCAATAATACAAAACGCTACTCTAGTTCCTGCTCTTGTCGACGATCTTGTTCGCCTTGATCCACGGCATCATGTCACGCAGCTTTTCGCCGACCACCTCGATCTGGTGCTCGCGGCTCAACCGTCTGCCTGCCTTCAGTGTCGGCGCGCCGGCCTGATTCTCAAGGATGAATTCACGGGCGAACTTGCCGGTCTGGATTTCGTTCAGGATACGCTTCATCTCGGCGCGCGTCTCGTCGGTGACGATGCGCGGGCCGCGCGTCAGATCGCCATACTCGGCCGTGTTCGAGATCGAGTAGCGCATGTCGGTAATACCACCCTCGTACATCAGGTCGACAATCAGCTTCAGCTCGTGCAGACATTCGAAATAGGCCATTTCCGGCGCGTAACCGGCCTCGACCAGCGTCTCGAAACCGGCCTGCACCAGCGCGGTGGCGCCGCCGCACAGCACGGCCTGCTCGCCGAACAGGTCGGTCTCGGTCTCCTCGCGGAAATTGGTTTCAATGACACCGGCGCGGCCACCGCCGTTGGCACTCGCATACGACAGCGCGATGTCCCGGGCCTTGCCGGAGGCATCCTGGAAGACCGCGATCAGGCTCGGCACACCGCCGCCCTGCTTGTAGGTCGCGCGCACCAGATGCCCGGGGCCTTTCGGCGCGATCATGATCACGTCCAGATCGGCGCGCGGCACGATCTGCTCGAAATGGATGTTGAAGCCGTGCGCAAACGCCAGCGCCGCGCCCTTCTTGATATTCGGCGCGACGCTGTCGCGATACAACGCCGCCTGGTGCTCGTCCGGCGCCAGGATCATCACGACATCGGCGCCCTTCACGGCCTCGTCGATCGTCTTGATCGTCAGACCGGCGTTCTTCACCTTGGCCTCCGACGGCGAACCGGGCCGCAGACCGACCACGACGCTGACGCCGGAATCCTTGAGGTTGTTGGCGTGGGCATGACCCTGCGACCCGTATCCGAGTATCGCCACCTTCTTGCCCTTGATGATCGAGAGATCGGCGTCTTTGTCGTAGTAAATGTTCATGGTAACTGCGTGCTCCTGTAGTACGGACTACTTCGTTGATTATTCCGATGGACTCGTTGTGGTGTCTCGTAAATAAACTTCTGATCTTTCTGAATACTCGCTTCGTTGTCATTCCCGCGAAAGCGCGACTGCATGGATGCAGGAGGTACAAGCCCAGGGACGGGCTTGCTATCAATTCTCCGTCGAGTAGCACACTAGATGTTCAGGCTCTTCTCGCCGCGCGCGATGCCGGACACGCCGGAGCGTACCGTTTCGAGTATCTGCGCCCGGCCGACCGCCTCGATGAAGGCATCGAGCTTGTCACCGGCGCCGGTCAGCTCGACCGTATAGGTGCTGCCGGTCACGTCGATGACGCGGCCGCGGAAGATATCGCTGAGCCGTTTGATATCCTCGCGATTGCCGTCGGTGGTGCTGATCTTGATCAGCATCATTTCGCGCTCGATATGACCGCCCTCGGTCAGGTCCATCAGCTTGACGACATCGATCAGTTTGTTGAGCTGCTTGGTGATCTGTTCGATGATCTCTTCCGAGCCGCGCGTGACGATGGTCATGCGCGACAGCGACGGGTCTTCCGTCGGCGCAACCGTCAGCGACTCGATGTTGTAGCCGCGCGCCGAAAACAGCCCGGCGACACGCGACAGCGCGCCGGCCTCGTTTTCGAGCAACAATGAAATGATGCGGCGCATCGTCACAGCAGTATCATCTCATTCAGGCCGGCGCCGGCCGGAATCATCGGGAACACGTTCTCCTTCTGGTCGGTGATGAAGTCCATGAACACCAGCCGGTCCTTCAGCTTGAGCGCCTCTTTCAGCGCCGGCTCGACGTCGGCAGGCTGCTCGATCTTCATGCCGACATGGCCATAGCTCTCGGCGAGCATGACAAAGTCCGGCAGCGATTCCATATAGGACATCGAATAACGCTTCTCGTAGAAGAACTCCTGCCACTGCCGCACCATGCCCAGATAACGATTGTTCAGATTGATGATCTTGATCGGCAACTTGTATTGCAAACAGGTCGACAGCTCCTGGATACACATCTGGATGCTGCCCTCGCCGGTCACGCACGCGACGATATCGTCCGGATAGGCGAACTGCACGCCCATCGCCGCCGGCAGGCCGAAGCCCATCGTGCCGAGGCCGCCGGAATTGATCCAGCGCCGCGGCTTGTCAAACCCGTAATACTGCGCGGCCCACATCTGGTGCTGGCCGACGTCGGAGGTGACGAACGCGTCGCCCTTGGTCACTTCATACAGTTTCTCTATCACGTACTGCGGCTTGATCAGTTCGCTGGTATCGTCGTATTTCAGACAATCCTTGCCGCGCCACTCGTTGATCTGGTGCCACCACGCCTTCAGCGCATCGTGGCCCGGCTTCTGCTTGCTCTCCTTCAACAAGTCGAGCATTTCCCTCAGCACCGTATCCACGCAGCCGACGATCGGGATATCGACCTTGACGTTCTTCGCGATCGACGACGGGTCGATATCGATGTGAATGATTTTCGCCGTCGGACAGAATTTCTCGATATTGCCGGTCACGCGGTCGTCAAAACGCGCGCCCACGGCGAACAGCACATCACAGCCGTGCATCGCCATGTTCGCTTCATAGGTGCCGTGCATGCCGAGCATGCCGAGAAACTGCTTGTCGGACGCCGGATAGCCGCCTAGCCCCATCAACGTATTGGTGATCGGATAACCGAGCGCGCGCGTCAGTTCGGTCAGCGGTTCCGCCGCATTGCCGAGAATGACACCGCCGCCGGTATAGATCATCGGACGTTGCGCCGACAGCAGCAGCTTCACCGCCTTCTTGATCTGGCCGGTGTGTCCCTTCACGGTCGGGTTGTACGAACGCATCGTGACCTGCTTCGGATACGAATACTCGGTCTTTTGCGCCGTCACGTCCTTCGGCAAATCGACCAGCACCGGGCCGGGCCGGCCGGTCGTCGCGATATAAAAGGCCTTCTTGATCGTCGTCGCGAGGTCCTTGACGTCCTTGACCAGGAAATTGTGCTTCACGCACGGTCGCGTGATGCCAACGTTGTCGACCTCCTGGAACGCGTCGTTGCCGATCAAGTGCGTCGGCACCTGGCCGGAAAAGATCACCATCGGGATCGAATCCATGTACGCCGTCGCGATGCCGGTCACCGCATTGGTCAGCCCCGGCCCGGAGGTCACCAGCACCACGCCTGGCCTGCCGGTCGCGCGCGCGTAGCCGTCGGCCGCGTGCGTCGCGCCCTGCTCGTGCCGCACCAGAATGTGCTTCAGCTTGTCCTGCTGGCCCAGTGCATCATAGATATGCAGCACCGCCCCGCCCGGGTAGCCGAACACAAAATCGACACCCTCATCGCGCAAGCAGCGAACGAAAATGTCGGCACCGGTCATTTCCACGGTCAATCCCCTGCAAAACTTCTGAAAAGCCTGAACAATACGGCGGCTCGCCACACCGATCCCGGCGCGGGTCCGCTGATAAAACGGGCTATTATAATGACAGGAATCGTCCAGCGATAGAATATGTTCGATAAAATAACCACTTGTTTGCCATGATATTGAATCGAATCGGCGCAACAGCGCCGCCGGTTACCCGACAAAGAGGAGTGGCCGCATGCCGTATCTGAAGATCCAGACCAATATCGAGCGCGAACCCGGCGACAGCCAGCCGGTGCTGGCCCGGGCCTCGAAACTGGTCGCCGAACTGCTCGGCAAGCCCGAAAAATACGTGATGGTCGCGCTCGAAACCGCGGTGCCGCTGGCCCTGGGTGGCAGCGAGGCGCCCGCCGCCTATCTGGAGCTGAAAAGCATAGGATTGCCGCACGACAAGACCACGGAATTATCGCAGGCCCTGTGTGAACTGATCCACGATGAATTCGGCGTCAACCCCGAACGCGTCTACATCGAATTCGCCGACGCGCCGCGCACGATGTGGGGCTGGAACGGCGGGACGTTTTGATGACGCCGATCCGCGTTTTTCGCCGTTGGAGCGGTGATACAGGCGCTGTATCGCTTGCGATCGATGCCGTTTCGGTGCTCACCGCATACGACTCGCGTTTCCGCCGCACCGGCCTATAACGGAAGCGCTTTTAAAAAAACGTCTACCGGATCGACTTGATCGGTCCCGTCCTGACACGATCGATATCCGCCTGCACCTGTTCACGACTGCGCTGGTAGACGAGTTCCCGCCCCATGACACTCCCGGCGTACGCCTGCCCGGTCCGTGTCGGCTTCAGTTCGCAGCGCACACTGTGTGTACCCGCGCCAATGACGACCTCGATCCGGTCGGGCCGTTTGCTGAATACGACGACCTCCATGGACTGGCCGGTCTCGGTAGCGATAACGGTGATCTTTTCATCGTTCATAGAATTCCTGGCGGTCGGCGATCGAGAAAAAGGTATCCACCCTGTATATAACAACATATAACAACTGCCACCTGTCTTTTAACAATAACGCTGATCGCCTTGATTAACAATCCCGCTACGCGGGATCCGGAATGTGGGGCGCATTCGCTCCGCGTTCGGATAAACGCAAGCGGACTCGCACTACGCGCTGAGGGTAATACGGGACAGACCGTGGTTTTCCGCTAAACTTACCCGTTGGATGTTGAAAAACGCCATCCATGGCCTCGTTCAACGCGCAAAGCAAAACGCATGATTTTTTTTCTTGTGTCGTTTTTCAAACGGATAAAGCCTGCCTGAAAAATTACAGGGCACCCCTGCGTCGCGCAGGCTGTGTTTCAGCGGCCTGCTGGCCAGATTACAAGGAGCGAAACGTAGTGCAGCAAGAGTGGCAATGTCGAACAGTGTCGCATTTTCCCGCCGTGTGGAGTCGCGCCCACCGGGTCGGGATGATGGTGTTCTGCCTGTGGCTGGGCTGCGCTATCGCCGATGACGCGCCGGTGCCGGCCCTGTCGGAGACGATCACCGGCGGCGAGTTCGAGTATGTGATCCAGCCCGGGGATTTCCTGATCAAGATCAGTGCGCGTTATGGCGTGGATCCGGTTGTGTTGGCGCGTGAAAACGGCATTGACTACCACGGCTATGTTTATCCTGGCCAGCGGCTGCGCATCACGAACCGGCACATCGTGCCCGAACGACTTTCTGACGGCATACTGATCAACCTACCGCAGCGCATGCTGTTCTTGTTTCGCGGCGGTGAGTTGCGGGCGAGCTATCCGGTGGGTCTTGGCCGGCCAACGTGGCGCACGCCCGCGGGTGATTTCACGGTGCGCACGCTGGAGCTGAACAAGGAGTGGATCGTGCCGAAGTCGATCCAGGAAGAGATGCGCCGCGAGGGAAAGATTGTGAACACCAGTGTGCCGCCGGGGCCGGACAATCCGCTCGGTAAATACTGGATAGGCCTGAGCCGCCTCGGCTACGGTATTCACAGCACCATTGCGCCGGTGAGCATCTATCAGTTTCAGAGTCACGGCTGCATCCGTCTGCACCCGGACGATATCGGCGCGATGTTTGCCGAGGTCCGTATCGGCATGCCGGTGCGAATTATCTATCAAAACACGCTGCTGGCGCGCCTGCCCGACGGGCGAATTTTCCTCGAAGTGCATCCGGATGCGTATAATGCGGGCACCGACCCGCTGGCCGAGGTGCAGGCCCAAGGGATCGGTGAGCACATTGACGAGCAACAAGCACGCGCGATGATCGCGGCGCGCGACGGCCTGGCACAAGAAATCACGCGGCCTGCCGACAAATAGCAATGAGCTCCATGGGTAATGAAAAAGACGCGACATGTTTTTAAGCCGGCGTAGATTCCTGAAACTGGGTTTGGTAGTCACCGGCGCGGGTCTGTTGCCAGCGTCAGTGCTTGCCAGCGCGCGAGTGGTACCGGCCGAGCGGACACTGGCCCTTTACAATACGCACACGGGCGAGGCACTGCGCACGGTCTACTGGGCGCAGGGGCAATATCTCGCCGAGGCGTTGCATGATGTCAATCATATCCTGCGCGACCATCGCACCAACGAGGTCAGGCCCATTGAGCCGCAGCTGCTCGATCTGCTGCACACCCTCCATTGCAACCTGGACAGCCAGCAGCCGTTCGAGATCATCTCCGGTTACCGCTCTGCCGCGAGTAACGCCATGCTGGCCGCGTCCAGTGACGGCGTAGCCAGGAAAAGCCTGCACTTGCACGGTAAAGCGGTGGACATCCGCCTGCCTGGACGTGAGTTGTATGACCTGCACCAGGCCGCCGTGGCGCTACGGGCCGGCGGCGTCGGTTACTATTCGAGATCGAATTTTGTGCACATGGATACCGGACGGGCGCGTTACTGGTAAAAAAATGGGGTCACCCGTTAGCCGCTAGCAGTAACCGGAGGTGCGAAATAACTCGCGGGCTCTACGTGAACGATCGTCACCTTCCATAATACTGCGGTAGCCAGAGCAAATAGTGCGGAATTGCTTCAGGGAAACTCTGAACAAGTCCCCCGTTCATGGTGAGCTCGTCGAACCATGAACGGGGGACGTATTACGACATTCCCGTACCCTCCGGGCATAAACTTCGCGGGAATCCAGTAACACCCTGTTTCGAAAGCGCTGGATTCCGGGTCTCCGCTACGCTCCGCCCGGAATGACGACACATCAGAGGTTCCCTGGGGCGAACGGACTTATTCAGAGGTTCCTTGGCGTTTTCCGCCGCATGATTTTTCTTTTCATTCGGCGCATAACAGCCATCGCCGCATGCACGCCTCATGGCCTGCGGGTTGCTTTTCCTTCCGCACCTAAACCTTCTGCACCTCCAGGTACAACATGCCGTGATCGGAATACTGCTTGATCCACGCATCCCGTTCGGCAGTCGCAGTCAGTGCAGGCCAGCCGCGCACGTCGACGTCGGCGCCGGCGTAATGTTTGAACGTCAGATGATCAGACGCGACGACATGATCCAGATCCGCCGGTTGATAGCGTGACTTCGATCCGTTCGACCAGGTCGCCGGCGCGTTCTTCGTCAGCCGCCGCATACCGGCTTTTTTTGCATCCAGGTCGAGCTTTCCAAGTTCCCATTTCACCTCGACGCCCTGGTTGAACGGATAGTCCATCCCCATCGTGTTGAGGTCACCGAGAAAAATAAAATTCGCTTTTGCCTTGCCGGTCACCGCCTTGTCCAGCACCTTGCGCTTGAACTTGAAGGCGCGGCTGAACTGGTCGTCGCGTATGCCGAGGCCGATCGGGTCGGGGCTGCTCTTGGTGTGCAGAAACAAAATGCTGTAGTTCTCGCCGTCCACATGCAACGTCAGCAACGCACCCGGGCGCAGGTACTGGTTACCGGACTTGAATTCGATCTTTTGGGTGAAGAACGCGGTCAGGCCTTTTTTAACACCGACCAGCGCCTCCTGCGTCTGCGGCCCTTCGGTGATATGAAACTGATAACCCGGCATGCGCGTCACCAGCTCGGTGAACACGTCCTTGCCCTCGACCTCGAGCAGTGCGAACACATCCGGCTTCTGCGCGCTGACAACGGTCACCACACGCGCGACGCGATCGGCCTTGTTCTTGAAGTGCTCGACGTTCCATGATGCGAGTGAAAATGCCTTTGCCATGATTGCGTTCCTTGCCTGGGTTGATAATCAATAGTTCGGTAGTACCTGCATCGTTCAAAGTGACATCAACAACTCATTGGCGGGTTACGCTGCGCTAACCCACCCTACAAACCATCAAAGCCCCCGCAGTGTCTGCAACGGCGGCTGGTTCAGCACGAAGCGCGTGCCGAGATAACCGACGCTGCCTATGCCGATCATGCCGCCGATCAGGCCGGCCGGCCACAGCCATATATTCAGCGTATACCCCAGCTCAAACACCCGCGTCGCCAGCAGATAGCCAATGACGGTCGCGGCCAGTGCGGCCACCGTGCCGGCCAGCAGGCCGAGCACGACAAACTCCAGTTGCAGGCCCTTGAGCAACTGGCGGCGGCTGGCACCCAGCGTGCGCAGTATCGCATTCTCGCGGATGCGCTCGTCCAGCGTCGACTGGATTGCCGCGTAAAGTACCAGCAGGCCGGCGATCACCGTGAACAGAAACACATAGCGCACCGCCTGTGTCACGCGATCGACGATCAGCCGCACCTGCGCCAGTATCTCGGCGACGTCGATCACGGTGGCATTCGGAAACGCGCGCACCAGCGCGTTCAGGAATTGCTGATTTTCCCGCGGCAGATGAAACGCCGTGATATAGGTCGCCGGATAGGCCTCCATCACGCCCGGCGGCGTCACGACGAAAAAGTTCACGCGAAACGAATCCCACTCGACCGAGCGGAGATTGACGACCTTGGCCGTCAGTACGTTGCCGGCAATCCCGTAGGTCAGCGTATCGCCAATCTGGATGCCCAGCGTTTTGGCGATGCCCTCCTCCACCGACAGCCAGTGCTCGCCATTCCCGCTCGCGCCCCACCACTCACCGATTGCGATCTTGTTGCCCTCCTGCAAGCGGTCCGTCCACGACAGGTTGAAGTCGCGCGCGACCAGCCGCTGCGCACGCTCGTCGTCATAGTCCGACGCAATGACGGCGCGGTCGTTGATCTTTTCGATCCGGCCGCGCACCATCGGAAACAGTTGCGGTGCGGGCTGGCCCGCGTCCGCGAAAAACTGCCGGACCGGTTCGACCTGATCGGGCAGGATGTTGATGATGAATCGATTAGGCGCATCCGCCGGCAACCGCGCCTGCCAGTCCCGCAACAGATCATTACGCACCAGCGTCAGCAGCAGCAACACCAGTATGCCGAGTCCGCACGCGACGATCTGCAAGCGGCTTGCCTGCGCGCGCCGCGCGATACCGCCGACGCCGAAGCGCCACGTGACGCCGCCGCGCGGTTGCAAACGCCGCAGCAGTCTCACGAGCAGCGATGCCACCGCCGCCAGCACGATGAACGCCGTCACGATGCCGAGCGTGACATAAATGCCCAGCTTGAGATCGCCGATCTGCCACAGGATCAGCACCGCCAGCGCCGTGACGCCCAGCACATAGGCCACGGTATTGCCGGCCTCGCGGTCACCGGCATCGCGCCGCAGCACGCGCAGCGCAGGAATCTGTTTGAGCCGCAGCAGCGGCGGCAGCGCAAAACCGAGCAATGTGATCATGCCGGTCGAAATGCCGAACACGGCCGGCCACAGCGACGGCGCCGGCAGCTCGATGTTGGCGAGCCCGCCCAGAATGTCCGTCAACACCATCTGCGCGCCGTAACCGATGGCGCAGCCGGCGCTGCTGCCTACCAGTCCGAGCACCAGTATCTGCGCGGTATAGATGCGCATGATCGTGCCGTGCGTCGCGCCGACACAGCGCATGATCGCGCAGTTGTCGAGATGCCGCGCAACATAACGCCGCGCCGATGTCGCGACGGCGACACCGGCAAGCACGACACTGACCAGCGCCGCCAGACCGAGAAAGCGGCGCGCCCGCTCCAGCGCCGTGCGCACCTCGGGCCGCGCATCTTCAACGCCTTCGAGACGCTCGCCGGGCCCCAGTTGCTTGTCTGAAAATACGCGGTAGCGTGCGACGGCCCGGTGCTCACCGGCTACCAGCACGCGATAACGCACACGGCTCGCGGGCTGAATCAATCCGGTCCGTTCGAGATCGGCGATATTCATCAGTATCCGCGGGCCGATCGTGAACACATCGCCGGCGCGGCCAGGCTCTCGCGTCAGCACCGCTGCGATCGTCAGGCGGATGTTGCCGAGCGCTATGTCATCGCCCACCGCCACGCGTAATTCATTAAACAATCGCGGCTCGACCCAGACCGTGCCGGGTGCGGGAACGCCGGTCGCAGGCGTGCCGAACTCGAACAGCCGCGGCGCGGTGAACAACCTGCCCCGCAACGGATACGCGTCGCTGACCGCCTTGATCTCGCCAAGCTGGCTGTAACCGTTCGCCAGCGCCATACTCGGAAAACTGACGGCATCCGCCACCGCCAACCCCTGCGCCCGTGCCTCATCGCGATACGCCGCGGACACCGGCTCACTGGACACAACGACCAGATCGCCACCGAGCAATTCGTTGGCCTGCGATTCCAGCGCAAGGCGTACGCGATCAGTGAAGGCATCAACGGCAACAACGCTCGCCACCGCGATCATCACGGCGATCATCAACACGCGCAACTCACCAGCGCGCCAGTCGCGGCGCAGCATGCGTAATGAAATAGTCAGTGCGTGCATGGAACCCTGATCACCAAACGTAAACGGAAAAATGCCGGACCAGTTGGTCCCTTCTCCTTCCGGGAGAAGGTTAGGATGAGGGAGCAGATTTCAATCCCCTCACCCCTGCCCCTCTCCCTGAAGGAGAGGGGTTACTTCTATGCCGCCGAATATCGCTCATGGCGTTTTCAACCGCCCGTCCACCAGTTCAAAGCGCCGACCGCAACGACTCGCCAGCCGCTCATCGTGCGTCACCAGCAACAGCGTCGTGCCCAGCTCCTTGTTCAGATCGAACAACAGGTCCATCACCTGCGCACCGGTCGCGCGGTCGAGATTACCGGTCGGCTCATCGGCGCACAGCAGCGCCGGGCCGGGCGCGAATGCGCGCGCAATCGCGACGCGCTGCTGCTCGCCGCCGGAGAGCTGTTTCGGATAATGCCCGGCACGCGCACTCAACCCCACGCGCCCGAGTACGTCGCGTGCGACAGACTCCGCGTCGCCGCGTCCGGCCAGCTCCAGCGGCAACATCACGTTCTCCAGCGCCGTCAGGCTGGGCAGCAGATGAAACGACTGAAACACAAACCCGATCATCGCCCCGCGCACCTGTGCGCGACCGTCTTCATCGAGCGCGAATAGATCGGTGTCGTTGAGCCAGACCTTGCCGCTGGTCGCGGTATCGAGCCCGGCCAGCAGACCGAGCAGCGTCGACTTGCCCGCGCCCGATGCGCCGACAATCGCCACCGACTCGCCGCGCGCGATCGTGAACGACACATCCGCCAGTATGTCCAGGGTGCCTGCCGGACCGGACACCTGCTGACCCAGACCTTCCGCCCGGACAATCGCAATCGAAGAAGCTACACTGGCGACCATGTTGAAACGATTCCTGGTTGTTTGCCTGCTGCTGCTCGCGCCCGCGACCATTGTATTCGCAAACGGCGCCGCACCGGTCATCATGGTGCTCGGTGACAGTTTAAGCGCCGGCTACGGTATTGATCAAAACCAGGGCTGGGTGGCGCTGCTGCAACGCCGGCTGGCCAAACACGGCTATCCGCACGATGTCGTCAACGCCAGCATCAGCGGCGATACCACCGCCGGCGGGCGGTTTCGCCTCGACAACGCGCTGGCCGAACACCACCCCGCCATCGTCATCATCGAACTCGGCGGCAACGACGGCCTGCGCGGCCTGTCACTCGCCGACATGGAAGCGAATCTCGCGAAGATCATCGAGAAGAGTCGCACAAGCGGCGCCACGCTATTACTAATCGGCATGCGCATCCCGCCGAACTACGGACGCGACTACACCATCGGTTTTGAAAACATCTACACGCGGCTGGCGAAGAAATATAACGTGCCGCGGGTACCGTTCCTGCTCGAAGGCATTGCCGACAACAACGCACTGATGCAATCCGACCGGATACATCCGAATGGCGGGGCGCAGGGAATCGTTCTGGACAATGTGTGGCCGAGGCTGGAGCCCTTGCTCAAATAGGCCGCGCCATTTACCAACAACTGGACGAGAGACAATGGCGCTGACCCGATTTCTTCGCTGCCGACGTCAGGCCCGCTCCGGGACGCGCGTCAAACGCACTGCGAATACCAGCAGCCATAAGGACAGCACACCGGTCGCGAGATGCTCAAACAGTCCAGGGGTATTCAGCGGAGGACGGTCCCACAACATCAATAACAGAAACATCAGCGCGAGAATGCCGCTGCCGACGGAGTACCCGGCCATACCGGGCGGCCAATCCTGTCGACGGAAGTTGATGCCCCACGCAATCGCGGCCAGAATGCCTGACGAGAAACCGACCGTGGCAAACAGCCGGTGTAGTTCCTGGCCGGACGAGAGCCCCACGCATCCGGGATCGCAGGCGAACACCCCCGCCCCTATCCGCCCCAGGCCGTCCAGCGCGAGGAATCCCGCCGCCGCCGCGGAGTACCAACCATTGCGAAAAATCGCCAGCAAGACGGCAGCGAAACAGATATTCAGAAAGCCCGTGAAGCCGAATGCGCCATATCGCATCACAAGCTCCGTGGAACTCCCGCGCTCCCCCAGTTCACTGATGAAATGCGTGACGTGACTGAACTCCGGTCGCGATGCGCCGGCCACACCAATCAGCGACACCCAAACCACCGGCGCCACGATGCCGCATAAAATGCCGAGTTTTTGCAGGTTCATACGCACCAGTCAAGATGTTCGACAGAACAGCAGTGACAGTAGCCCCGGTAATTGTAATTCCAGTAATGCACCGATGACTGTGCTGGACGCGCCCTGTGCCTACGACTGCTTCAGCGCCGTCACTTCGATCTCGATCTTCATGCGCGGGTCCGCCAGGCCGGCCGCAATCATCATGACTGCGGGACGTACCTCGCCGAAGTACTTGCGCAGCACCGGCCAACATTGCTCAAACTCGCTGCCGTCAGGCAACACATACGTCACCCGAACGACGTCTTTCAGACTGGCGTCGCCCTGCCGCAACGCAGCCTCGATATTCTTCAGGCACTGCTCCGTCTGGTCGACCAGACTCTCGGAGATGGTCATGGTCGCGTAGTCGAACCCCGTCGTGCCCGAAACAAATATCCAATCGCCAACAACGACTGCGCGGGAATATCCGATCTGCGCTTCGAAACTGGAGCCTGAACTGATTAGCCTTCTGGTCATTGATCCCCCTGTAGAGTGCATCATAGAAACGCGTGGACTTGCGGAAGTTTATTCCT
This sequence comes from Gammaproteobacteria bacterium, assembly GCA_006218035.1. Classification (GTDB taxonomy): domain Bacteria; phylum Pseudomonadota; class Gammaproteobacteria; order VBWC01; family VBWC01; genus VBWC01. Next base: position 1,828 of record VBWC01000026.1, on the reverse strand, counting down.
TGTAGACCAAGGACGCCCAGCATTGCGCATGAGCGGCTGAGCGGAAACAAGGAATTAATAGACCCTGATCCCATTTATTGGCGGACCATTTTTTCTGTCCGCGTTGATGTGCATGTTATGTTGCTTCATGGTTCGAATAGTTTTCCCACATTTTGCTTTTGCGACGCTGGACCGGTCATGACTCCTACGCTGCCGGATTTATAGAACCCTTCATCAATGCTATTGGACACTACCAAGCCATCAAACACCTCAAACTGCCAGACAGTAAGTTGATCATTGTCTATGGCCTGAACCCCAATATATTTTATTGTATTAGCGCCGATTGTAACCTCTACTCGCTGCTTACTGCGCAATGCGAAGAAGTATTCGTGAAACAGTTCAGCTCCTTTGCCGGTCAGAGCTATTGAGTAGACAAAACTCTCCTTAGTTAAGTATGTGCCCCAGTGGTGCCACACTAACGCTTTTGCGACGTATTCAAATAGCTCGGTATAGCGGCTGCCATCAAAAGGCACAGTCAAATGTTTCACTGGAACTCCATTCTCATCATTGTGCAAGACATATGTCATTCCAGCACCAAGCTCTCTTTTAAGCTTTTGATTTTTTTCAAGTCGCGGAGGCACTAAATTGGATAGATGCTCTTTGGCATCTTCATGCATTCCACCGAATGGCAGCAGCGAGGCCAAATAATGTTCAATCTTAGATTTATCGGTATTGCACTTGATACACGCTGGGACTTTTATGGGGTCATCCCTCTCGGGCTCAAGGAAAAACTTTCTTGCGAAAACATGGTCGCCTGTTCTTGTTGACGGCCTTTCAGCACAATAAACGCAAAGCTTCCCTTTATATTTCTTGCTCATTGCTTAGCAGCTCAGTTGCGCCGAAACCGCTCAGCGGTTGAGGCGTCGGCTGCGGCGCATTGTTATGCGTTTTTTGGTATGACCTAGTCGTCGTACCCAAGCAGTCGCTTGGCATTGCCTTGCCGCTCTCGCCAGGCCTGTTCGATTCTCGACTGCCTTTTCGACCCGAACGCCACCATAATTGAAATGCCAATAACGAGGAGTCCTATCACGCCCGCGAGAATGCCACCGACTAAACCAAGTGGGCTCAGTGAAGCGAACGGCTCGCCAAGAGTGTCGCCTGCAATTCGAAAGAGCCAGATTGCAATAGCAGCAATAACGGCTGCCACAATTATCCGAAGCAGCCGAAACGCCACTCGCTCTGCCAACGCTGCCGCCTTGCACCACATCGGCGGCTCTAGGCTAGCTAGCCGCTGAAGTTCCGCAGACTTCGGATCCGCACCTTTGTCCACACCGCATATCCTCTATATCTTTAGCACGCATAACTTTGTATTCGACACACCTAACAAGTGTCTCGTTTTACGCCAGTATGGTACGTAATATTTTTTCGGTCAAAACCCCGTCCGGACGCCGCCGAGCGCCGCTGGCATTTTGAGATGAAGCTCACGCGTGTCTGAGCCTCCCGGCAGGGAGGCGAGTTTGCGTGAGCGCTCAAAATGGCGGCGGGGCGAGGGACGTTTTGCGTAGCAAAACCCAGTCTGCGGGAAATGGTTTTGGGTACTTTTGCCGAAACAAAAGTACCCCGCCACGCGGGCGCGGGAGCCCGCATTTGATAGCGGTGTCGTCAGAGGCGACATCCTTGGCGGTTTAGCGAAACAGCTTTTGGTCTTGAGTCGCCTGCGGCGACGGCGTGGCGGGTTACGACGCGATGCGTCTAGGCCGCTCTACAAAGATTTACCAATTGAGTCTATCCCCTCTTACATGGACGCCCACTCTTTGCCAAGCTTTCACTCGGTGATGCCAGAAGGTAA
>VBWC01000036.1 GCA_006218035.1 Gammaproteobacteria bacterium | reverse complement strand
CGGCAGGCTGGATGATTTTCGTTACTACAGTTATCCCTTAACCGCCGCCGAGGTCAAGGCTCTTTACAATAGCGGTTCCGGCACGGAAGACAAAAATCCGTCTTATTATAAAGAAGATCTCCTGAGCCGGGGGCCGGTGCACGCGCCTGGAGAAAAGATTGAACAACTTGCGTATCCCCGTATCCCGTATCTCGTATCTCGTATCCCGTATCTCGTATCTCGTATCCCGTATCTCGTTGCCGATAGACCGAACGAAATACGAAATACGAGCGACGAGATACGAACGACGAAGACATCCCTTTCAAGTTTTGCAAATTGGTTCGAGCGCAACGTGCTCGGCGTGGGCGATGCCGAGGCGACGCTGCCTGCGGCGCAGGGCGATGGTTTAAAGGCGGATTATTACGACGGGATGAATTTTAATGCCTTTGCCTTCACGCGGGTAGACCCGTCCGTCAACTTCGACTGGGGCAGCGGGTCGCCGAACGCCACGCTGCTGGGCAATGACACGTATTCTATCCGATGGAGCGGGCAGATCCAGCCCAATTATTCAGAGGCCTATACATTTTACACCACCACTGATGATGGGGTGCGGTTATGGATCAATGACGTTCTGTTGATCGATAAATGGATCGACCAGGCCCCGAAAGAATGGTTGGGTTCGATCAGTCTTGTTGCGGGACAGAAATACAACATCAAGATGGAATATTATGAAAATGCAGGCGGGGCCGTCGCTAAACTGGAATGGGCCAGCGCCAGCCAAGCCCGGGGTGTCGTACCGCCTGGGAATCTGTCGCCGTGGAACAGCCAGGATATTGGCCCGGTGGGAATTGCCGGAAGTACCAGTTATTCCAGCGGTACGTTTACGGTCCAGGCCTCGGGCAGCGACATATGGAACACCGCGGACGGCTTTCGTTATGTGCATCAGACTTTGAACGGTGACGGGGAGATCGTGGCGCGGGTCGATGGCGTGTCGAATACCCATACGTGGGCCAAGGCCGGGGTGATGATGCGGGAGAATTTAACGGCCGGATCCCGACATGCCTTGATGGCGGTTACGCCGGGCAACGGTTCGGCGTTTCAGCGGCGTTTGACGACCAGCGGATCCTCGGTCAGCAATAGCGGGGGTATGGTCAATGCCCCGTATTGGGTGAAGCTGGTGCGCAGCGGCAATACCTTCAAGGGATATCAATCCGCCGACGGCGTTACCTGGGTGCAGGCCGGCCCGACGGAGACCATCACCATGACGCAGACGATTTACGTGGGTCTGGCAGTAACGAGCCATAATAACTCCGCATTGAACACTTCTTTATTGAGCAATATCAGCGTTAAAGTAAAACCCGCGGCGCCGGTATTAAACACCGCCACAGCCGGTAACGCCCAGGTCAGTTTATCCTGGAGCGCGGCCGCCGGCGCAACAGAGTACAGAATTTATTACGGCACCGCGGCCGGGGTGTACGGCCCCGGCGGTGACGGGCCAGGCGCGCCGATTACCGTCGGGAACGTAACAACCTCAACCGTTACGGGCCTCACCAACGGGACCACGTATTACTTCGCGGTCAGCGCCGTCAATACCGGCGGCGAGAGCAGCAAATCCAATGAAGTCAGCGCCATACCGGTTGCTTCTCTGTCGGCGCCGGTATTAAACACGGCCACGATGGGCAACGCGCAGGTCAGTTTAAGCTGGGCCGCGGCCACCGGAGCCGCGGGGTACAAGGTCAAATACGGGACGATCAGCGGCGGCGGGGCCGGGACCAAAGATTTTACCAAGGACGTCGACTGTGTCGCGGCGTGGAAGTTCAGCGAGGCCACGGGCACGGTCACGGATTCATGCAAGGCCATCCATGGGACGGTGTCGGGGACGCTGACGCGGGGCGTTGCCGGGAAATACAATAGCGGCATCGAATTCCTGGGATACCCTGGCGGGAACAACGCGGTGGTGAATTTTGGCAGTGACGTTTCGTTGGATAATTTACGCGCCCGCACGCTGGCCGCCTGGATCAAGCCGGACAACCTGGGCGAGGGGAGCAAGGGCACGATCTTCAGTAAAGATTACCAGGACGGCTGGGTGTTGCGCCTGGCGGCGAATAACAATATCGCCTTTTCGCAGGCGTTTAGCGGCGGGGTGATGACGTGGACGACCACAACGAACGCGCTACAGTTGAACGTCTGGCAACACGTGGCGGTGACGTATACCGGCAGCGGGACGACGGCGGTGCCGGTCATTTATATCAACGGGGTAGCCCAAGCTATCAGCGGGGGCATACCGTTCGGGACCATCGACAACGACGCGGCGTTGAACCTTATGTTCGGGATTGAGGCAACGACCCAGGAATTCGACGGGGTCATTGACGAAGCGGCCATATTCAAACGGGTATTAACGCCGGCGGAGATCACCGGGATCATGAATAACCGCATCGACGGCGGCATCGGGATGACGTACCCATCGGTCATCGAGGCCGGGAATGTCACGAGTTACGCGGTGACGGGGTTGACCAATGGGACCACGTATTATTTCGTGGTTTCGGCCAAAGACGCCTCGGGGGAAAGCCCCAACTCCAATGAAAAAAGCGCCATACCGGTTGCTCCTCCTGCGGCGCCGGTATTAAACACCGCTGTTGTCGGCGACAAACAGGTGACGTTGACCTGGGCCGCGGCCACCGGAGCCACCGGGTACAAGGTTTATTACGGCACTTCGACTGGCGTGTACGGCCCGCAGGGACCGATTACCGTCGGGAACGTAACGACCTCAACCGTCACGGGTCTCACCAACGGGACCACGTATTACTTCGCCCTCAGCGCCGTCAATACCGGCGGCGAGAGCG
>VBWC01000035.1 GCA_006218035.1 Gammaproteobacteria bacterium | reverse complement strand
TGAAGACCGCGCAGGTCGTAGCCGTAGTACACATCTCCCGCCGTCGCCGCTCCGCCGACGTCCATCAGCGTCACCCGGTTGAGGGCGTCGATTGAGTAGTTGATCAGCTGCCCGTCACGCTTGCGCAGCTGCGTGCGGTTGCCGTTGGCGTCGTAGGTGTACTGCTCGTAATCGGCGGGATTGGTCTGCCCCGCCATCGTCGGCGACGGAAAGGTGATGCGCGACAGCCGATCAAAACCGTCGAAGGTTCGCTCAGTCCGATTGCTGTTCGCGTCGGTGATAGCAGTCTGGTTCCCGTTGCTGCTGTATTCGTAGCGTGCGTAGTCCTGCTGCAACGGCGTGAGGTAAGCACGAATGACGCGCGTGATACGGTTCAGGGCGTCGTATTCGTTTCGTGTTATCCGGTCCTGGCCCTGTGTTCCATCTGCGCCCAGAATGCAGGCACTGGGCGGCAACAACGAGAAGCCAGAAGAATTCATGCGCACTGCGGTACATTCGAGCCGCCCCAACCCGTCGTAACTCATCTGAACGACCGCGTAGATCGCGCCGCCCGACGTCTGACTGATGCGCGTAGGGTGCCCCCAATCGTCGTAGGTCCGCGCTTCCGTGCGAAACACGGTGAATCCAGACCAATTCGCGGGCTCGATGGTCTCCGATTGCCACGACGCCAACTCGCCGTGCTCAACCGTCACCAGCATCCCCTGCGCGCTATAGGTATTCCGCACCGCCGCAAAGCGCAGCGGACCGGCGTCGTCTGGATCTGGGCTGATAGCGCCAGTCAACCGGCCACCGAGATCGAAGCGATATCCTGTTGTGAACGGCGCAGGAGAACTCTGCGCGAACGCAGGAGGCGCTTCAAGCCACACACAACCCAGTCCCAGTGCGCCCAGCAATCGAGCGTGTGTCGAAAAGACGGTCATTGGCCTCCTCCTCACGGGCACGCGCTGAGACCAGCGCGCGGCGCGGTCTCGCTGATGCGATCACCGAAGCGGTTGTACGAGTAGCAGGTACGCAACGACTGACCATCGGCGGCAACCGCCTGCCCACGCAGGAAGAGATTGTTGGGTCCGCTGTCTGGTCCATAGTCGTAAGTGGTGACGACATCGTCCCCCGCTACCGCGCAGCCGGTTCCAGATGGAGCGCCTGTGCTGCAAGAACTCGTACGTTCGAGCACCCAAATCGGCGTCGCGGCGCGTGTCTGCACACCCTGCGCATTGAGATACCATGCATACCTCTGCACATAGCCGTGCCTGACCTGGGGACGCACGCCATTTACGGCCGGCCCCGTTTCGGTGAGAACGCCGCCATGGACAGGATCATAGGTGAAGTCGGTCCGATTTCCATTGGCGTCCTCCACCCAATTGGGCTGATTGCAGGTCACGGAGTTGGCGCAGACCGTGTCATACCCGACACGCACAACGCGGCTCGAAAGCCCGGACCCGACTTTGGAGACGTGGGTTATCTGTGTAACATTGCCGCGCGTATCGTAAGCATATTCGGACCGATTGCCCTCAGCGCGAATATCGGCGATCACGCGGTTTGCCGTTGGGTTTGGAGCGTAGTTGACCTGTCGACCGTCTTCCAGATGCGCCACAATGATTGCCGATGCCCCATCATCCGAAGTTGCGAGCGCGGTTATGGCGCGGTGCGCGCCCATTGGGTTGGTCGACGAGTATTCCCAGTTCACGGTTGACGGTTGCCCCGTGGTGAAGCCTTGGTAGTAGTAGCTCCACGATTGACCGGCACGGGTTGCCGTTATGACCTTTCCGGGCCCGTCGGTGATGTAAACACCCCCAGTTACTCCGATGACCACTGGCTGCCACACAAAACAGTTGAACGGCGCCGTCTTGCGACAGACATCGTACGTGATCACTTCCGCGCCTGTGCTTGATGGTGGTCGGTACTCCACGATAAAGCCGTCGCTGTTGTGAGCGAATCGCGAAGTCCGTCCTGCCTGATCCGTGATCACATAGACCCCCGCGCCCCCCTGTTGCGGCGCAAAGGAGTATGTTGTCGATCTCCAGGACTGGACCAAGGCGCAGGTTCCTTGCATGGGACCGCAATACTCTGACGCTCCGTTGAGCGCCGTCACACGAGCGACGCTGGCATAGGTTTGGTACGAGTTCGCATCCACATAGTCATAGTGAAGTTGAAAGCCGTCATTTCTCACAACCGAAATGACCCGCCACATTGACCCCACGCTGCCATAGTTGATGTCGACCTGAAGCCCATTGGGGTAACGAACCCGCGACAAACGCCGACCGAGCGCGTCATCGAAACGATAGACCACACCAAGTCGATCAATGTAGGTATAGACGCCCGCGGAAAAGGAAAGCGCGCCTCCCACCCCCCGAACTGAGACGTGGCTGCCGCTTACAAGGCAAAACACATCCGAAACGCCCGGCGCCGATACCGAGACTGCGGAGCTCGTATTTGCGGGACAATGTTGAGTGAAATTAATCTGCGGCCTGATCTCCCCGAACCAGTTGTCCTCGAACCGCGATGCTCCCAAAAATGAGCTGGGTTGTGATTTCGTCGTGTGGACCAAGGGACGCGGGCCGCCTCCGATGGAAAGGTCGTCTATGGAAAAAAGAGCGAAGCCACTTACCATGTCGACGGAATTTTCATCCAGCAGGTAATGAGGCTGCGGCGCGCCCGGCGCTTCGGTTGCCTGCGCCGGCCGCGAGGGCGCCAAAAGCGCGCCCTGATCACACAAGCACCTCTCGAATCGACATTCGAGCGGCGAAGATCGCGAAGCCATTGCAGCCAGTTCCCACGCTCCATGACGCGCGCCCTTCCGGGAAGGTCCGAGATTGGTCGCGAACATTGCGAGCTTTCGCCGCCAACGTAGTCGCCGCCGATACCACTTCGGGTTGGATCGCCCCAGCCACGATCAGCTTTTGCGTGCGCACTGTATTTTGTCTGCATCATCAATCGCCCCACTTTGTGAGAAGCCGCAAGACGCTTCTCGAACCACATCCGCATCCTTATCTGACCGGGACACGCGCGCCGCTTCAATCCTGCGCGAGTTTCTCGACCAGACGCGCACAGGTCGGAACACACGCCAAGACCTCGCGGCGAACGCCGCGAAACCAACCGCCGATGCGCATCCCCTAGCGGCGCCAAGGGCGCTTCCGCAATTGTTCTCTGTCGATATTTGTAGAGCCGGCGCGCCGCTGCGTATCGAACTGCGTCCGACGCGGCCAAGTCGCGGCTCGATATTCGCTCACCCCCACATTGCCCGCTCTCGTCCTCGAGAGACTGTTCGTTTCTCGATCAAGAAATCAAGTAAATGTTTTCGCCAAAGTCGGCGCGGAGCGCGTGACGGGAAACGATTCGTCCGTGCCTCCGATCAAAACTCGCGCGCATGATCACCCGCCGTGGCTTTCAATTAGATTATTTGTAACGTCAACGGGTCCGCAGCGCCGATCGTATGACAAACGCGATGCGCACAATCTTATTGAAGTCGATAGAGAAAGTTGCCCATGCCTGTCAGCACCACTTTTTATTTCCCACTTCTCACGCTTCATGCGCGTTGCCGACGATGCTGTTTGTGACACATTTGTTGGCGGTTATTCCGTTGTGCTCGGAGCGCTCGCTTGATAGCGTGCGCGTGGGACTTCGTGTTGCGAGGGTGGGATGTCTATCAATCGACGGATTGCGCTGCTTTCTGGGCTGAGCGCCGCCGTGGCGGCGCCGGGCGCTGCGTCCGCCGACACCGTCTCCTATACATATGACGCACTTGGCCGCCTGAGATCCGCAACCAACTCGAACGGATCGACGGTCACATACGACTACGACGCCGCCGGCAATCGAACGACGATGACATCATCGGGCGCGAGCGCGCCGACGGTGACGTTGACCGCGACGCCGGGCGCCATCGCATCCGGCGGATCATCCACGCTCACGTGGACGAGCACGAACGCCACGAGTGTCTCGATCAATCAAGGCGTGCCCACGATCTCGCCCGTCTCAGGCGGCTCGGTTTCCGTGTCTCCCACGGCGACAACCGTCTACACGATCACCGCAACCGGACCGGGCGGCACGTCGACGGCGCAGGTGACGGTGACGGTCGCCGTCGCGCCTACGGTTACTTTGACGGCGAGCCCCGGCAGCATCGCAGCGGGCGGATCGTCCACCCTCACCTGGACGAGCGCGAACGCCACAAGCGTCTCGATCAATCAGGGCGTACCCGCGATCTCGCCTGTCTCTGGCGGCTCGATTGCCGTGTCTCCCACGGCGACAACTGTCTACACGATCACCGCAACCGGACCCGGCGGCACAACGACCGCGCAAGCGACGGTAACCATTCTTGCGGCTCCAAGTGTAACGCTGACTGCAAACCCCGGCAGCATCGCGTCCGGCGGATCATCAACTCTCAGCTGGACGAGCGCGAACGCCACGAGTGTCTCGATCAACCAGGGCGTGCCCGCCATTTCGCCCGTCGCCGGCGGTTCAGTTTCGGTGTCCCCTGCGGCGACGACCGCATACACAATCACTGCGAATGGACCGGGCGGCACCACCACGGCGCAGGCGACTGTCACCGTTACGCCGCCAAGCGGATTCAATGCCACGATCCAAATTTCCGGGACTTCCCCAGTGAATCTGCGGACGCTGGCCGACGCCGTCGGATACAATGGCGCGCAGGACGCCACGATCATTTTCCAACTTGCAAACAACGTCCAGATCGTTGGCGCGGCCGGCGCACCAGGCGGTGGCATCGCCATAGACACAGGAACCTGGCCCACAGGCAGCTATGCCACTGCATTGACGCTGCAGGTCAGCGGCAAAGCCTACGGCGGCGGTGGCGCCGGCGGCGGCGGCAATGGCGGAACCGGAAACACAGGCGGTGACGCTGTCTATTGTCGAGCCCCCATCAACATCGTGGTGAACGCGGGCGGCGAGATCAAAGCCGGCGGCGGCGGCGGCGGCGGCGGTGGCCGTGGGCGGATAAATCAGGCCGGAGAGATTTTCCTCTATGGCGGCGGCGGAGGTGGCGGCGGCGCCCCCAATGGCGCTGGCGGCGCGGGTGGTGGCGGCGATGGAGGCGACGGAGCCAGCGGAGCCGCGGGAACTCTATCGGGCGGCGGAACCGGCGGATTGGCGCCATTCGCAGGTAAAGGCGGCGCCGGCGGAACATTCGGCGCAAGCGGCGCTGTCGGCGTTTCGTCCAATCAGGCAGGCGGTCCAGGCGGCGGCGCGGGCTATGCGATCCGCAAGAACGGCAATGCAGTCACCGTCACGAACAACGGCGTGATCGCGGGCGCTCAGGCCTAACGGGAACCGCCATACCGACGCCACATCGGTTTGGCGAGGTGCAGATGAACGGTGGGCGCCAGGTGGCCGCCGACCGCGCGCGTCGGTTGAAAAGCAACGTGCTGAGGGCCTATTTCACGGAGCCGGCGTGTTCGCAGCCGTGACGTGCCTTACGATTTCATCGGCGCACAATACGAATATCTGTGACGAGCGTGCGCAGTCGCGCAGCGCTTCGCAACACACCCCCGAACCATTCACTTCACC
>VBWC01000034.1 GCA_006218035.1 Gammaproteobacteria bacterium | reverse complement strand
CCCCAGGCTCTGGTCGGTCACGTTAAGAGCCACGGAAACGCCGTTGACGTACCCCTTGATCGCTGTCCCGTCCTGGACGATCACGACATGCGACCATTGCCCAGCCGCCAACGCGTTGGTGATATTGACACTCAAGGTACCGGTCGCTTTGGTGATGATAAATTCCACGTTATTGGCGCCGCGCAGTTCCGCCCGGTTATACCCGTTGGTGTCGCTCAAAGAAAAGATCACGTCATTGGAGGAAGGGCTGTCCGGATTGACCCAGATAGCAATGCTTCCCTTGGCATTACTTTTGAGGGCCGCTAAGGCATCGACATTGACGTTTTGGCTGTTGCCGTCGAAATTAAACGCAGCGTTGATCTTCCCCGCTGATGAGATCATATTGGTATAAAACGGCACGTACCCCATCATGGACATCTCGTTAAAACCCACTTCCCCGTGGCCGCCGTTGGCGGAAATGTTTATCCGATACTTGGAATACGCGGTGTCATTGACAAAATCAAAAGTTTTCGCTTGCCCGTGCGACCAGTCGGATACGTTACGGCTGTCGAGCACGTCCCAACCGGAACTGTTAAGCCCTTCGAACGTCCAGGTTCGGGGGTTGCCGTCATCGTTGGGATAAATATGACCCCGCGGCCAGATAAGATAACGATTGATCTTCTGCGGCGAAGGGAATTGAAAAGCCAGCCAGCCGTATGGTACGCTATCAGCGACCCAGCCGTCCCAGTCGGGATAATACGTGCCGTCAAAAACCTTGGCCGGGGCATACCCTGGATTGTCGCATCCCCAGTTACAGGAACTGGCTGTAGCCGACCCGCCCAAGTCGGTTAAATCCGAGGTGTATTGGGATGATATCTGTTTGATAATGCCGTTATAGGCGCCGCTGCCGCTGTCGGTGACGGTTTCATTCGCGGCGCTGTCATTAAAGAGGTAATGGGCGGCCGCCGTCGGCATACTGACAGAAGACAACGCCGCCGGTGTCGCGCTGCGCTCGTTGGAATACGCGCTTTCCAGACTGGCGTTGTACGCCGTGACCACAAAATAATAGCTGGTGCCGTTGGTCAGAGCGCTGACAATGACGCTGGTCGTGTTGCCCGCGTCTAAGTTCGCCATATAATTCCCGCTGGAGGTTCCGTACTTGACGCGATACCCCGCTGCCCCGGGAACACTGACCCAGGAAAGCAGGACTTTGCCGTTGCCGGATTGAATGACGCCTAACTCCGGAGGGTTCAAACCGGCCGCCGGAAACAACGTCTGGTCATTGGCCACGGATTCGATCTGTCCGGCCGCGTTATATTTATAAAAGACGCCTTTCTGGTCCGGGTACTGGATGTTGATCAGGCGGTTGAGCGCGTCGTAACCGCGGTTGACGCTGTAATTCGTGGTGTTCATCGCCTTGATCGACTGCAGTTCGCGGCCCAATTCATCGTAGGCGAACTGCGTATTCCCGCCGGCGTACGCCGCCTGCGTGAGACGGCCTTTGGAATTGGTGCTCGACGCGTTGTCATACGTGTAATTGACGTTCACCGACCCGTTGACGCCGTCGGTTTTGTTAGTCAAACGGTTGAGCGCGTCGTAGGTAAAGGTGATCGTCTGGCCTTTGGCATCGATCTGTTTTGTCAGGTTACCGTTGAGATCATATTGATACGTCCAATTGCCCATGTCCGGATCGGCCATCGCAATCTTGCGGCCCAGGACGTCGTAGGTGATTGTCGTAATGTTATTGTACGCGTCTTTGGTCTGGAGGAGGTTCCCCTCGGAATCGTATAAATACAGGGTTGTAGCGTATAGCGTATAGGGCATAGAAGGATAAAAAGAACTGCGTCCGTCGGCGCCGGTGTATTCTTCCTTTTTGACCAGCCGTCCCCAGGCGTCGAAATACGATGCCTGTTTGTGTCCGTTTTCGTCCGTGGCCGTGGTCATCCAGTCGTCGTAGGCCGCGCTCGCGTACGTCCCGTCGGGGTTGATCGTCTTGACCGCCCGGCCCATGGCGTCGTATTCGATGGTGCTGCGCGGACCGGTGGAATTGATCGCTTCGATCGTGTCCACCGGGTTCGCGCTGAAATACGGCAGATACTGCTTTGTCTTCAATCCGCGGGAATCGTACTCGGCCTGGCCGCCGACGACATACCGGCCCAGGACTTCGGACGGCGTTTTGGTCTGGATCAGCCGGCCCAGCCCGTCGTAAAAGCTCACCGTATCGATCGTCTGCGCCTGGCCTGACTTGACCCGCTGGCGGGTGGTGACTTTGGTATAGTCCGCGTTATACTGGATCTCGGTCGTTTGCGTCGGATACGCGACGGAATCCAGCGGCGCAATCGTTGTCGTCACCCGGCCAAAGATGTCGTAGGAACGCTTGCCCTGCTGTTGGTTCGGGTCCGTCGTTGACCGCACCTGTCCCCAGAGGCCGCTTAACCCGTCGCCGGTGGTCAGCGGCACGCCATTAACCCCGAAATATTCGTTGAGAACTTTGTGCGCCAGGGCGTTCCCGGTCGTCAGCGGGAACATTTTGTACGTCGTGTCATAAACGACGCTCGTGATGTTTCCTTTGGGATCCGTCGTTGTGAGCAAATTCCCGACCGCGTCATAACTGTACAGCGTGACCGGATTGACCGCCGTGCCGCCGCCGGCCCAGTCTTCTTTTTTGGTTAAAAATCCTTTGATGGGCGCGGCGGTATTCGCCTGGTTGTCGTAATAGAACCAGCTTTGGCGGACGATATTGCCGGCATTGTCCTTGACGGTTGTCTGGCGCGGCAGGCCGATCAGCCAGCTGCCGCCGGAGGTGTTGTTAACGTACGCCGTCGCGACGGCCCGAAGGAGGGGGTCCGCGGGGATGTCGCTGCCCGTGGCTAAGTTCACTTCGCCGTACTGCACGGCCCGGGTCAAATTGCCC
>VBWC01000008.1 GCA_006218035.1 Gammaproteobacteria bacterium | reverse complement strand
ATGTGATTTTTGCTTTGCTTCATTTTTCAAACAGTTGAAAACCTGTTTGAAAAATGGCAATGCATCCATGCACCGCACGCAGGCTGTTTCTCAACAGCCTGCTAATGGCGCGCAGCCTGATCGGATGTTCACTCAAATATCTGCCGCGGCCCTGATTCAGGGGTACGGTGCGGTTGACGCTAGTCCGGTCGCCTTAGGATTGTTACTCCGACGACCAGGAAGCTGTCGTCTAATGTGTGTCACCGCACCGACCGCGATCAGTATCGAGACTATGCTGCCCCCATAGTTTCAGAGTTGTGTACGAACACCCGCTGCGCATCATGGTTTTCTGTCGCAGCGATCTCATGATGATAGTCATGGGAGGCCGCCTCTACCGCAGGGAAACCGTATGCCTAAGCAGCGTATTCAATCCCGGTAATCGCTGATGTGGATCACATGAAACCAATCAAACCCGAAAAACGCGTATCGATCGGGTCAGGGACGGCGCAGCCAGCGGCCTTGGTATTGTTGGCGATACGTTGCTGGCGATTATTCGATATTTCGCGTTGATGTATGGAGATGATCATGAAGATACCAACTAGCCTCGGATCGAATCATATGATGAACTGGTTCAGCGTGTCAGTCATTATCGCTGTTAATGCGATATTGGCCTCTGGATGTGCAAGTACGCCAGCCCCTACGGAACAGCTCGCAGTGTCCAGGGCGGCGATAACGAGCGCAGTCAGAAACGGCGGCGAAGAGTATGCACAGCTGGAACTCAAGGCCGCAGTGGAGAACATGGAAGGCGCCGAGCGGGCAATGACTGCAAATGATTACGTGCTTGCCGGTCGATTGGCGGAACAAGCACAGCGTGACGCCACGCTTGCTGAAACAAAGACCGGATTAGCCCGGGCGCAGCAGTGGTCGGACAGGAACATCGAAGCCCAGAGCATGCGCGCTGGCCGCGATTCGGTTGATCGTCGCTCCCGACTGCTGGCCATGCAGCCGATGGTGATCACGCAGGAAAACACAAATCAGGAAGCCCCGGAGTTGGCTGCCGTCGAATCCAGGGTCGGCCAGATAGAGGCAGAACTTGACAACTCGAATGTCCGGGCAACAGAGCGCCGCATCGTGATCACTCTTGGCGACTTGTCGTTCGATACCAACAAGGACGAGCTTAGCGTGGAAGGTATCGACAGCGTGCAGAAACTTGCCGAGTATTCCAGAACATACCCGGAACGCAAGCTGTTGATAGAGGGGTTCACGGACAGTACGGGCAGTAGTCGCTACAACCGGGATCTTTCTCATCGTCGTGCCAATGCCGTGCGCGATGCCTTGATGCGCATGGGCGTCAGCGGCCTCCGAGTAAGCGCCCGTGGTTATGGCGAGGCGAATCCTGTTGGCAACAACGAGACTCCGGCCGGGCGGCAACAGAACAGGCGCGTAATAATTGTGATTGTTGATAAAGATAGCGAGATTGTGGCGCGTTGAGAGGTTGGGAAAACAGGATTGTGCCTCACAAGGCAATGGTAATCGAACGAAAACAGATGTGAATTTCAGATTGCGTCATTAGGAGGAACAGGATGTTGGGAACGGTGTTGTTGGTCATTCTGATACTGATGCTGGCTGGCGCAATCCCCGCGTGGCCCCACAGCAGGGGATGGGGTTACGCGCCGAGTGGAACGCTAGGGCTGGTATTGATAATCGTGATCGTGCTTCTGCTTACAGGAAGATTATAAAGGAATTGATTGGCTATTCTGACATCGAATCATCGGCGGCATCGGCGGCAGGAGTGGCCCCTTATAAAATCGAGTGAATATTAGAAGCTTTGTTTCATTGTCATCTGGAGAGTATAGCCATGAAAAATCTGAAATACATGACCGTGTTATTCCTCGCCGTTATGCTGGTATCCGCCCTGGGTTGTGCTTCATCGGCGAAGCACGAAGGGACAGGCGAATTTGTTGATGACACCGTCATTACCACAAAAGTGAAAGCGGCAATTATCGGTGAACCTTCGTTAAAATCGGCGGAGATCAATGTTGAAACCTTCAAGGGCGTGGTTCAATTGAGTGGCTTTGTGCACGATGCGGAGGACAAGCGCAAGGCGGTGGACATTGCGCGCAGCGTCAAGGGCGTAAAATCCGTCAAGGACGACATCCTGCGAAAATGAGCGGCGGATAGTCAGGCGACGAGCGCGCGGTTGCCGGATATAAGGTTTGGCGGCGGGTGCAGGGTCTGTTGGAGGGTGAGTGATCGCGAGATGTGTAAATGAACGGGGCCTCGCCGGATGCGGCGAAACTCGCACTCATATCTTGTCCGTGTACCCGCAGTGAATGTTTTGAATTAAAAGAGAGAGGAAACCGCTATGACCAGGAAATCTGTCCTGACCGACGTCCAGACCTTACGCAAGCAGGCTCGACAGCATATCGAGGACGGCGCCGTAACAGCCGGTTATGGTGCTGACCGGGCGACGGTGCTGACACTGCTTGATGGCGCGCTCGCCACTGAACTTGTGTGTGTCCTGCGCTATCGGCGCCATTACTTCATGGCGAAAGGGTTGCAGTCCAAAAGCATTGCCGATGAGTTCCTGGTGCATTCCAACGAGGAACAGGGCCATGCCGACCAGATCGCAGAACGTATCGTACAGTTGGGCGGCGAACCCGATTTTTCACCTGAGAGTCTGGTAAGCCGCAGCCACGCGGAATACGTGGCGGGTGATTCGCTGATCGATATGATCAAAGAGGATCTGGTGGCGGAACGCATCGCGATCGACAGCTATCGTGACATTATTCAGTACCTGGGCGAACACGACTCCACGACAGGCCGGATGCTGGAAGGAATACTGGCCGTAGAAGAGCAACATGCCGACGAGTTGGCGGACCTGTTGCAAGGCTTGCCTGGCAGGCAGAATATAGAAGCAACCGGTGATGCCAGTTCCAAGTACATGATCGATCGCCACAGACTTACGACAAGAGGGAAATAGCCATGCTTGAAACTATCGCAATCGTTCTGGTCGCTCTCTGGGTGCTGGGGTTGGTTTCCTCGTACACGATGGGCGGATTCATTCACATTCTTTTGGTTATCGCTATCGTGGTGATTTTGATTCGTCTCATTCAGGGTCGACGAGTCCTGTAGCGGTAACGGATTTATGCCTGACCAGCCGGGCCGCGCGGTTCGGCCGCACGCGGCATTGCTTGCGCCAGGTGGTAGTTACGTCGCGGTGCGGAGCATCAGGGTTTTCAACAGGAGGAGATGAGATGAATGCAGGAAAGGTTGCGGCAATCGCGCTGATAGTGGCCGGCGCGCTCGGGCTGATGTATGGCAAGTTCACCTATACCAAGGATACCCATGAGGCGAAGCTTGGTGCGATAGAGTTGTCAGTAAAGGATCAGCAAACGGTCAACGTACCGGTTTGGGCCGGCGCAGGAGCGATCGCGATTGGCGCTGTGCTGCTGCTTTTTCAGATCAAGAGAAGTTAGCACTATCGATCGGATGGATGTGCCGCCATCACGCAGTTGCCTTCCCGTCGTCAGGTCCGCCCTCAGCGGTTGGGCGCTGTCAGTGTCTGCAATGGACCGTGAGTGTATCGATTTAAATTTGCCAATATTTTGTTGCTGCGCAACGGTTGGTGGGTTACACGATGCGGATGCATCGCTAATCAACCCTTCATCGAATGATAGTGTTGCGTCGTATTATCGCGCGTAGGATGCGGTTCACGGTGTTCACCGCATCCCACATCAAGCAAGTTTCCGATATTTGATCCGGTGTGGCTGATCGGCACCCGTGCCGGGATACCAGTATTCCTCCGCAGAAAATCGTGCGCATGGGGGCGTTTCTATGTGTGGTACCGCACCGACACGGTCGACGCGCACGATCAGGATGTTCCTACGAAAAATTCGTAAAGCAAGTCGTGCCTACGACAGACCGGAGAACTCCCATGAACATGACCCTATTTCGTAAAACCCCGTTTCGCACCACACTGATTGCTGCTGGTTTGGCCGCAGGGTTTGGCATCGGCACAGCGGGCGCCGCTCCACCCAGTGGTGATGCCACGGCGCCGAAAGCGCATAGCGATGGCCTTGGTGCAACGATCACCGACACCGCTATCACCGCCAAGATAAAGTCCACGCTAATGGGCGAGGACAGTCTCAAGAAATCCAACATTAACGTAACCACCACCAACGGCATCGTCACGCTCGATGGCTCGGCGAGCAGTGCGGACGCAAAGTCCGGGGCCGAGGCAGCGGTAATGTCTATTGCCGGTGTCAAGAGTGTTGATAATAACCTGACAACGCCCTCCGGTAGCACGGTCGTCGCGGAAACGAAGAAGGCCGTATCCGATAGCTGGATTACCACTAAGGTAAAATCCGAGCTTCTCGCCGACAGCTTCAGCAAGGGCTTCGAGGTGAGCGTAGAGACGACTCAAGGCGTGGTCGTTCTGACCGGTATGCTGAAAAACCTGGATGCCATCAATCACGTAAAAGTTATCGCTCAAAAAGTGGATGGCGTGAAGAGCGTGGATACATCCGCCCTCACCGTCGCGGGCAAGTAATCGGCGCCGATGAGCATCGCTTTCAGGGAACAACCGATGAGCGAAGAGTTTGCCAAAGACTATTGGAAGCAGCTCTCCGGCAAGATCAAGGACAAGTGGGGCAGCCCGGTAGGGCGCGATAAGCAAAGCGCATTGCGCCGGATATACCGCGATTGATCAAGGGTGTCGTGCTCAATAACGAAAGGATATTGCGCCGTAAGGAAAACCGCGCGACCATCCTTTGATGCCGCACGACCGCCGTGTCCCGAGAGCAGGCTCGTAAGCAAAGACCAAAGCGTGAACAGCCAATAACTGGCCTCTCCATTGTCACCCTCTCCCTCCGGGAGAGGGTCGGGGTGAGGGGGGCCAGTTGAATAAGCTATTTTCTCCTACGTTATATCCCCTCATCCTAACCTCTTCCCCGAGGGAGAAGGAACGCCATGCGTCTTCCAGGTGGCGCGTACCTTTAAATTTCAACGCGCGCCGCGCCGAACGCGGCATCTGGCGACGGCGGTATTGGGAGCATTTGATTCGCGACGATGCGAATTTGCAGGCCCACATGGATTACATTCATATCAATCCGGTGAAACATAGGTTGGTAATGAGTGTGGCACAATGCCCGTATTCGACGTTTCAACGATTGGTGGAGAAGGGTGTTTATCCGGTGGATTGGACCGGTGGTGATGAGATGGCGTTGGCGTATGCGGACTGACATCCGGCGCAATGCGCTGCGCTTATTGCGTCCTACGAGTCCTACCGAAGCTTATCCCGCCCGACGGGTTCGGTGTAAATAACGATCACGAAGAGAAAGGGAATCATGGAATCGCTAGCCCCTCTCATTCAATTTGTCGAGCTTCATAACGTTTTCTTTAATGTTCTTGGTACCTGGTTAATAGGGCTATTTACGATAGTTCTTGCTGTAGCTACATCGTTGCTATGGTACACAACACGCCATTCAGCTAATGCTGCGATGCGTGCCGCAATCTCTGCAGAAGATGCTGTTTCGATTGCAAGAGAAGAAATGGTGATAGGAAAACGCCCCTATATTGGAATTAACCAAGTGAA
Organism: Gammaproteobacteria bacterium; assembly: GCA_006218035.1. Taxonomy (GTDB): domain Bacteria; phylum Pseudomonadota; class Gammaproteobacteria; order VBWC01; family VBWC01; genus VBWC01. Next base: position 102,747 of record VBWC01000008.1, on the reverse strand, counting down.
TTCTATCTTGAGTCCTCATGACGAGGATCGTACAGTTAACGCTTTGATATACACGTACATAAAAAACAGCGGGGCTACACCGGCAGTAAACGTTTCCACTTGGCTACAAGCGAAATGTTTCGCAGGTGATATTCCGGCCGACTTTGATTTTCCTCAGATGGAGAGTCCGAAAGAACAAGGACAAATATTACCCGGGACTGAGATATTCTTGCTCTTGGGTCTTCCGCGCGCCGATATCGGAAAAATGCTGGCCGGTACGCATCGTTATTATGTATGGGGAGGATGTGATTACAATAACTTTCTGATTAAAGACCGTCGCCATCAGTTAAGATTCTGCTACGTGGTAAATATCTTGAACCCTGTGTTATTAGCGTTGCGTTACGAAGATTTCGCGGACCACGCGCGAATCGAGCGTGAGGGGCCGTCGTTTGCGTTTGCTCCCTACTCTCGTGGCAATTCCAGCGACTAATACCCTATTTTCTATGCCACTGTGCGCAAAACGGAAACATGCTGCTCTACAAGGTGTTGACGTTATGGTTTCTTGCATAACCTGTGTTGCTGCGCAACGCTTGGCGGGTTACGCGATGCTTGCGCATCGCTCACCCACCCTACATCGAATGATAGTGTTGCGTCGTATTATCGAGCGTAGGATGCGGTGAGGGACGAACCGCATCGGTCGCGAATGATGCGGTTGACTGCGTTCACCGCATCCTACCTGTCAAGCCAGTTTTCTGTATTTAATCCTATGCGGTTGATCCGCATCCGTGCCGAGGCGGCGGTGTTTGTCGGCCTCGTAGTCGGCGTAGTTCCCTTCGAACCAGACCACCTGGCTGTCGCCTTCGAACGCGAGCATGTGCGTGGCGATGCGATCGAGAAACCAGCGGTCATGCGAGATGACAACGGCGCAACCCGGGAAGTCGAGCAGCGCTTCTTCGAGCGCGCGCAGCGTTTCGATGTCGAGGTCGTTGGTCGGTTCGTCGAGCAGCAACACGTTGCCGCCGCTCTTTAGCAGCTTGGCGAGATGCACGCGGTTGCGTTCGCCGCCGGATAAATCCTTGACGAACTTTTGCTGGTCGGAGCCCCGGAAGTTGAAGCGGCTGACGTAGCCGCGCGACGCCATCTCGTGTTTGCCGACGGTGATGATGTCGGCGCCGTCGGAGATCTCCTGCCAGACGGTCTTGTTGCCGTCGAGCGAGTCGCGGCTTTGGTCGACGTAGGCCAGTTGCACGGTCTCGCCGATGCGCAGTTCGCCGCCGTCCGGTTTTTCCTGACCGGTGAGCATGCGAAACAGCGTGGTCTTGCCGGCGCCGTTCGGACCGATGATGCCGACGATGCCGCCCGGCGGCAGATTGAAACTCAGGCCGTCGATCAGCAGGCGATCGCCGAATCCTTTACGCAGATTCTTCGCTTCGACCACCAGATCGCCGAGGCGCGGGCCCGGCGGAATATACAGCTCCTTGGTTTCGGCGCGCTTCTGGCTTTCCTGCGAGATCAATTCATCGAAGCGTGCCAGGCGCGCCTTGCTTTTGGCGTGACGACCCTTGGGATTCGAGCGCACCCATTCCAGTTCGGCCTTGATCGCACGCTGGCGCGCGGCCTCCGATTTTTCCTCCTGCCCTAAACGCTTGTCCTTCTGTTCCAGCCATGACGAATAATTGCCTTCCCACGGTATGCCATGGCCGCGATCCAGCTCCAGTATCCAGCCGGCGACGTTGTCGAGAAAATAACGATCATGCGTGACGGCGACGACGGTACCGGCGAAGTCGTGCAGAAAGCGTTCGAGCCATGCGACCGATTCGGCATCCAGATGGTTGGTCGGCTCATCGAGCAGCAGCATGTCGGGGGCCGATAACAATAATTTGCACAGCGCGACGCGGCGGCGCTCGCCGCCGGACAGTTTGGCAACGTCCGCTTCCCACGGCGGCAGGCGCAGCGCCTCGGCGGCGACCTCAAGCTTGCGATCGAGCTCCCACGCGCCGGCGGCATCGATCGCATCCTGCATCTTCGCCTGCTCTTCCAGCAGCGCGTTCATCTCGTCGTCGCTCATCGGCTCGGCGAACTTCATGCTGATCTCGTTGAAGCGATCGACCAGCGCCTTGGTCTCACTGATCGCCTCTTCGACGTTGCCGCGCACGTCCTTGGTTTCATCGAGCTGCGGTTCCTGCGGCAGGTAGCCGATCTTGATGCCCGCCTGCGGGCGCGCCTCGCCGATGATGTCGGTGTCGACACCCGCCATGATGCGCAGCACGGTCGACTTGCCGGAGCCGTTCAGGCCGAGCACGCCGATCTTCGCGCCGGGAAAGAACGACAGCGAGATGTCTTTAAGGATCTGGCGCTTCGGAGGGACGACCTTCGAAACGCGGTTCATCGTGAATATGTATTGCGCCATTGGGTATCTGCCTGTTGATTACGGTTTATTAAACATTACCTGTAAGCATGACGGGACCAAAACTTGTCATTCCCGCGCAAGCGGGAATCCAGTCCATCCGGTTATGAGTGGCCCATGTAAATGGGAATGCAGCGGCTCCGGTAGGCACTGGATTCCGGGTCTACGCTTCGCTTCGCCCGGAATGACGAACTATTCAGGGTTTCCCCAAATTCATGACAATACCTTGCTCGCCGCGGCGACTGCCACGCCCTTGTTGATGCGCGCTCCCGCGCGGCTCAACACGTCGTCCAGCGCGCCCAAGCATAGCAAAACGTTGCGCGGGTTGCTGGTGTGGCCCATCAGGCCGATGCGCCACACCTTGCCGGCCATCGCGCCGAGGCCGGCGCCGATTTCCAGCTGATAACTGGTCAGCAGTTCCTTGCGTACCGCGGCGTCGTCGATACCGGCCGGTATATTGATGCTGTTCAGTTGTGGCAGACGTGCCTCGGGCTTGACGACGAACGACAGGCCCATCGCCTCGATACCGGCGCGCAACGCCTCGTGGTTTCTCTGATGGCGGTGCCACGCGCTTTCCAGGCCCTCATCCTGCAGGATCACCAGTGCCTCGTGCAAACCGTACAGTGCATTGATCGGCGCGGTGTGATGGTAGGCCCGCTTGGCGCCGCTGCCCCAGTAGGCCATCACCAGATTCAGGTCCATGAACCAGCTCTGCACCTTGTGCTTGCGGTTTTTGATCACGTCCAGCGCGCGTGTGCCGAAGCTGACCGGCGACAGGCCGGGCGTGCACGACAGGCACTTCTGGCTGCCGGAGTAGACCGCGTCGATGCCCCAGTCGTCGACCTTCAATGGCGTGCCGCCGAGCGATGTGACCGCGTCCACTATCGTCAGACAATCATGCCGGTGCGCGATGTCGACCAGCGCTTTCGCATCCGACTGCGCGCCGGTCGACGTCTCGGCATGCACGAACGCCACCAGCTTCGCCGCGCCATTCTTTTTCAGCGCGTCTTCGAGTCTGCCCGGATCGACGGCCTCGCCCCAGGCGTTTTCGACCATGATTGCGGTTGCGCCGCAGCGCTCGACGTTTTCTTTCATGCGGCCGCCGAACACGCCGTTCTGGCAGACGACGACGGTGTCGCCGGGCTGCACCAGATTGACGAAGCAGGTTTCCATGCCGGCGGAACCGGGGCCGGAGACCGGCATCGTCAGTTCGTTTTTGGTCTGGAACGTGTACTGCAACAGCTGTTTGATCTCATCCATCATCTCGATGAAGCGCGGATCGAGGTGGCCGATGGTCGGTCGTGACATGGCCTCAAGCACGCGCGGACTGACATCGGAAGGGCCCGGCCCCATCAGCGTGCGCTGCGGCGGATGAAACGAACGTATCGGCATGGTAAACCTCGGTTGCGATTGATCGGTGATGGTACAACGGTCTTATAGATTCGGTTCGCTATTGTCATTCCCGCGCAGGCGAGAATCCAGAAATCATTTTCATATGACTGGATTCCGGCTCAAGGCCGGAACGACGATGATGGCGAAGGTTCCGCGCTTGGCTCACCCGCACAAACGGCCGCCAAGCATAAAAAATATTCGCCTCGCTGTCACCCCGCGGCGCGTGGGGGATAACGTTAGTGGTGCGCGTTATCCAGCAGCTCTATCCAGTGCTTCACCGGCCGGCGGCTGCCGCCTTGCAGATGCAGCAGGCAACCGATGTTCGCGGTCGCGATAAGCGCGGGCGCGCCGTTTTCGAGCGCGGCGACCTTGTTGACGAGCAACTGCTTTGACAGCGCCGGTTGCAGGATGCTGTAGGTGCCGGCAGCGCCGCAGCACAGATGGGCATCCTTGACCGGTGTCAGCGTAAAGCCCAGCGAGCCGAGTATCTGTTCGACGATGCCCGGCAATTTGCTGCCGTGCTGCAACGTGCACGGCGCGTGAAACGCGATCTGCTGCGGCTGGACCGCGTTTAGCCGGGAGAGGTCGGCGCGGGCAATGAACTCGGCGATATCGCAGCACAGTTCGGATACGCGCGCGGCCTTCCCTGCATAGGCGGCGTCATCCTTAAGCAGCCGGCCGTAATCCTTGACCATCAGGCTGCAGGCGCTCGACGTAACGATAATAGCCTCCGCGCCTTGTGCAATCAGCGGCCACCACGCGTCGATGTTGGCGCGCATGAAGGTGCGCGCCTCGTCGGCGGCCGACAGATGAAAGCTGACCGCGCCGCAGCAATTCGCGCCGGTGGCGCGCTGCGCGGCGTAACCAAGGCGGTCGAACACGCGGGCGGCGGCGGCGTTGATGCCCGGTTCGGATACCGACTGTACGCAGCCGTCCAGCATGATGACCTTGCGTTGCTGTGCCGACACGGGCCATGGCACCGGCTTGCGCCGCTGCGGCAGTTGTTCGCGTAGCGTCGCGGGCAGCAGCGCGCGGAACATCCCGGCGAACCACAGTACCGGGCGCAGCCGGCGCGGATACGGCAGCACGAACCGAAGCAGTCGCCGGAAGGTGCGCTCGCGCCATGGACGCGGCACCTGGGCCTCGACGATGTCGCGGCCGATATCGAGCAAATTTCCGTACTGCACGCCCGACGGGCAGGTGGTTTCGCAATTGCGGCAGGTCAGGCAGCGGTCGAGATGCAGCCGTATGCGCTCCGTCGCCGGCGCACCCTCGACCAGTTGTTTGATCTGGTAGATACGACCGCGCGGGCCGTCGAGTTCGTCGCCGAGCAACTGGTAGGTCGGACAGGTGGCGTTGCAGAAGCCACAATGCACGCAACTGCGTAGTATCGCGTCTGCTTCCTGTCCTGCCGGGGTGGATTTGTACGGTTCAGCGAGCGCGGTTTGCATGGTTCGATGTAATGATCGGTGTCCGGAACTGACAAACGCAACGATAGCATACCCGGCGGCGGGTAACGTAATCACCTGTTGCGGCGACCGCTGATCAGACCGGGGCCGGGTGTTCCGGTCCTGCGCTGTGACGCGACCTTGGGAATCCGTGTCAAGTCCGCCATTCCCGCGAAGGTGCGCGGCGGGCTAGCCCCCGGTGTGACGCAGGACTACGCAATCGAACGGAAGGAAGAAAGCCATCTGTTTTCCTGTCCGCTGAATCCGACACCGGACTGCCGTATCGACGTGACGGCGCGGCAGGGCTTACCAGCGGATCGTGGTTTTCACGCCGAGCATCGGCGCGCTGAGTGAAAACGACTGGGCGCTATCACCGAGCGCCGGGTTGTGCGTCGTCGTCGGCACGATCGTCGGGCCGAACACCGGCAGCACGGTGACGCTGGCGTTCTTGCCGAACAGGCGGTCGACATTGTTGTTCAACGCGCCGAGCGGGTCGGTGGCGACCAGCAGGAAACTGTCCATGCCGCTGGTCTTGCCGCTCGCCTGCGTGCGTGCCTGGATCTCGCCGCGCAGTGTCATGAAGTAATCGCCGACAAACGCTCCGCCGACCGGCGTGAAGATCATGTCCTGGATCGACGGCCTCTCGAATATCGCTTCGGCGCCGAATTCATAGATCGTCGACAGCATGGCCGAATACCAGAACGAGCCGGCCGGGCCGAAGCCGCGCTGCTGTGCGCGCACGTAATACGCGGCGCCCCAGTACGGATGCAGGATGTAATTGATGTACCACTCGTCGTGATCCCAGACCACGTGACGGATATGATCCTTCCATTTGCCGATGCTGAAGTTTTCCTTCTGCTGCGGGGTCCAGCCGGAGATGCTTTCCGGTACGACGTACAGCACGCCGATGACGATGAACTGGTAGGCCGCGAAATAAGCGGTGTCCTTGCGCATGCCGGCCCAGTCGCGCTGGTCGGGTTGTTGCTGTCCGGTCAGGCCGAGCACCGCGCTGGCGGGGCGGAAGTCCGTAGCCAGGGGTGACTGTCCGGCAGCGGACGGCGCATCGTCGGCCGCGCTCGCGAGCGTCGTTACCGTGGCCGTTGTCCCTGTGGCGCCGGGACCGGGTATCGCCGCTGACACGATCGCAGGGAGTATCGCCAGGGACAGGAGGATCGTCAACCATAACATGGGCGCGTAGTTTACACAGGTCGATGCGGATTTACTTGTTCGGACCGGTCGGGCGACGCGCGTCTGCACGGCTAGTACGCGCGCCTCAGCAGCAAATGCAGCGCCACGTCCGGGGTTGGACCCGAGAACAGGTTTTCGGTCACGCCGATGTCGAGGGTCATGCGGTGCGGCAATGCAATATCGCCGCCGACGATCAACTCAATGGCATCCGAACCGAGTTCGGCGAGATCGCTGCGATACATCGCGGTATGGGTATTGAGCTGCGTCTTCAGATTGACCATGCGCCAGGCGTGCCAGCCGACACCGAGCACGCCGAAACCGGCGGCGTTACGATGCAGTTCCGGCAGCACGTCGCCGTTGCCGAGTGCGACAATCCCGGCCGCGCCGAACAAGGTCCAGTCCGCAGAGCCGAGCAGCTGGCTGTCGCTGAAGTTGATGCTGAGCGACAGATCGGTACCGCCGCTGCCGAGCAGCAGGTCCGGGTCGCCGGTTGGCAGTTTCAGTCCGGCACGCAGCGCGATCGCGCGCGGCAGCGGACCATTGTCCTGGAGTATCCGGTAGCCGGTCGACAGCCGCAGGTCACCGATGCCGTTGTCGGCCTGCGTGATCGCGACGCGCTGGATACCGTCGCGGGTGTAACGGTAATTCAGCGTGCTGTTTTCGAACTGGCGTCTGGCGTTGTTGGACAGGCCGAAGGTATCGTGCCAGCCATCGATGAAACTATCGAATATCCCGCCGCTGTGATGCACCAGCGGCACATCGAGGCCGAGCTCGATCGCCGGACTCACGCGGTAGCGCAATGTCAGCGCCGCGCGATACGTTTCACCATCGATTACCACCTGTTCAAGGTCGTTGCCGCCCTGTATCGAATTGTTGGCAATATCCAGCGCCAGTTTCGTATCGATACTGCCGGCCGGTGCCAGCGCGCCGCTTTCCATCGCCGGCAGGCCGAAGATCTGGATGAACGGACTCAGGTTGCGCGTATAGAATGGCGCGACCTCGGCGCGCGCATGCGCCGGAACGATCAATCCGAGCGCGAGCAACGCGGCGGTCAGCGCGCGTGACATACGGCCACGCATGGTCATCGTATCAGCGCCTTTTTTACCGCCCGCCATTGCGCAAGTTTTTCGGCGTTCGATATCGATGCGTTGGCCGGACTGGTCGAGGGTAACGCGGTAAATACCACCGCGTGCGCCAGGTCCGCAACAGAATGCTTCACCAGTTTGTTGAACAGCTCGGCGGCCTTGCGCCCATTGAAGAACACGTGCGTGATACCGGGACAGTGCTTGAACAGCGCCGCGAAGTCGTTCGCCTGCACGGATGGCATGGCGATGCTCGCATCCAGGCTGCCGCGGCGCCGGCACGAGCGGGCGACGTCCCATAACGCGATCCGCTGTTGCTGCAGTTTCGCCAGACGTTGAGGGTAAGGCAGCTCGCGGTTGATGCCGAACAATGCCGACATGATGTCCCAGAAGCAGTTGCGTGGATGGGCATAGTACTGCTGCCGGCGCAGCGATTCCTCGCCCGGCATTGAGCCGAGTATCAACACCTGCGCGTCGGCGCGGGCGCTGTAATCGAAGCTCTTTCTCAAGGTCATTGGGTCGTCTGATATCGATGCCGGTATCGTTATCCGATATCACGGTAAAGCCTGCCGGGATTGAGTATACCGTGCGGATCGAACGCCGCCTTGAGGCGCTTGTGCAGTGTCAATGCCGCTGGCGTCAGCGGGTGGAAGAACGTGCTTTCGCGCCTGACGCTGTAAAACAGCGTGGCGTGACCGCCGGCGCGCGCGGCGGTTTCGCGCACGATGTTGGCGGGCAATACGGTTTTCACCCAGCGCTGCGCACCACCCCAGTCGATAAACCAGTGCTTGCTGAAGGTCAGCGCCGCCGTGGCCGGCGGCAGCGAGTAACGCCACAACGGTGCGTCATCGTCGAAGAACGGATGGCTCAGCTCGCGCACGCTGCGCCAGAACGCGTCGGCGCTGTTCAGCGTTTCGCCGCCAAGGCGCTGTCGCGCGGCATTGACGCCGGACGCCGCGCCCGATAGCCGCAGATGCAGTCGTTGTCCGTCGTGGCATGCGGCGCTGATCGGCAGCGGTTTACCCGACCACTGCGTCATCCGGTCGATCGCCGCCGCTGCGCCCAGTTCGAATACCAGTGTTGCCTCGGTCTCGGGTCGTGGCAGGACCTTCATCGAGATATCCAGCAGTACGCCGAGCGTGCCCATCGCGCCGACCATCAGTCGTGACGCGTCGAAACCGGCGACGTTTTTCATGACCTCGCCGCCGAAGCGCAGTATCTCGCCCTTGCCGTTGATCATCCGCACGCCGAGCACGAAGTCGCGGGCACTGCCGGCGTACGGCCGGCGTGGCCCTGACAGGCCGCAGGCGATGGTGCCGCCGAGTGTCGCATCGGGACCAAAGTGCGGCGGTTCGAACGGCAGCATCTGCCGGTGTTGCGCGATTTGTGATTCGATGTCCGCCAGCCGCGTGCCGGCGCGCGCCGTCAGCACCAGTTCGTTCGGCTGGTAATTGACGATGCCGCGGTGTTCGCGCAGCGACAGGCGTTCGCCGGACGGCGCCTGACCGATGAAGTCCTTGCTGCCGCTGCCCTGAATGCGCAACGGAGTCTTGGCATTAGCGGCCTCTAGGACGGTGTCGCGGAGTTCGTTACTTTTATCGGCATTCATCTGCGGTCGGTGGTCGTCACAGCCAGTATCCAGACTGCCGCCACTATAGAGATTCGGGGCGGCGAAGACAACGCGTCGCGGCAGGTTTGCAGGCCTGTGGATACGGCTAGAAGTCGGCCCGGTAGCCGAGGCTGAGATAGGAGCTCGTGGTTCTGTCGGTGGTGTCGCTCAGGCGCCGGGACGACCACTCGCCGCCGGATTCGATCTCGAAGAAGTAACGTTTGCGCCAGCGGTAGTTGACGCGGATCGACGGCGCGGCCGTCCACTGGTCGCCAGCGGCCAGGGAAAACTCGCGGTAGTCGACGCGTAAACGGGGATTGACGCGCCAGGCATTGCCGAGCGGGTAGCGCGTGTTCAGCATCAACGATGTTGTCGCGGCGCTGTCGGTGTCGGCAAAACGCAGGCCGACGATTGCGGTGTCGCCCTGTTTCAGCAGATCGTTGCCGACCAGCTGCACGGAATAGTAATAGTCGTTGCCGGTATCATCGTTGGCCGCGACGCCGCCGGAGGCCGGCGTGCCTGACAGGCTGGATACGGTGACATCGCCGCTGAGCTGCAGGCGTGCGCTGACGGGGCGTGACAGGCCGAGCATCAGCGAGTCGCTGGTGGCGGTCCGGTCCTGTGCCAGTTGCTGAATCGCGTCGTCGGTGTTGCTCAGTCGCAGTTCATCGATGGATGTGGCCGTCTGGCCGATTAACGCGTTGCTGGTCATTAGCAGCGGGCTCCGACGATGGTCGGCAACGATGCTGAGATTGCTGTTGCCCGGCAGCAGCCAGTTGCCGGTCAGCAGCGCGAGATCGACATCGTTGAACAACGTGTCGTAGTCGAGCATGGCGAACATTGAGCGGTTGGCCTGAAAGTAACGCATCTCCCCGCCGACGGCCTGGCGGTCGGTGATCGCGCCGACGCGTTGCTCAATTGTGTATACATTGAACTCCCATGCGCTGCCCGGCGCGCCCAGATCGACATTCAGGCCGTAAAACGGCCGCGCGGTATCGACCGACGTCGCCGTTGAGGATTCGACCGGAAATCCCGTGACGATGTTGAGCCGGCTGGCCGGGGTCAGTTGATAGCCCGCGAACAGGCCGTCGAAGCGACCGAGTACGCCGCCGCGGGTACTGGTCTGGCGTCCCAGCCGGGCAGATAGCCAGCGTTCGGGCGTCGCACCGTCGATATACAGCGAGCTGATGCGTGTCTGATGGTCGCCGGTGGTGAGAAAATCGTATTCGTTGCTGCCCGAGAAGCGCGCGCCGAGATCGAAGTCCGCGCCGCGCAGACGCGAGGTGACATCGATGCCGGTATCGAGTGACGAGCGGTCAACGGTATCGCCGCCGGCGTCTGTGGAGCTGACATCGCGCCGGTAGTACTGCGAGATACCCGCGTGGGAGTCCCAATGGGCGAGCGCGTCCCGGGATTTGCCGCGCCGCAACTCATCCGGCGGTTCTTCACGCGCGGTCGTGAGACCGGCGAGGCGCTGGCTGACGCGTTTTGCACCGTCGCCTTTTGGGTAACGTTGCAGATAGTCCTCGTACAGTGCCTTGGCGTGCGCGACCTGCCCGTTACGCTCGCGGGCGACGCCGAGAAACTCCAGCGCCTGCTGGCGAATCTCCGGTGCGGGTTCCTCGGTCAGCCGGGTATAGAGGCGAATCGCATCATCATACTTTTGTGTCGCCATCGCCTGGCGTGCCTGTTCCATCAGTTCGGCCTGGCGCTCCGCGGTAAGCGCCGGCAGTGGTTGCGCCTCGTCCGCTGCCTGAACGGGCGTTGCGTGCAGCATGCACAACACCAGCAGGGCCAGCAGCCAGCGGGTGGCCAAACGGCAAACGCCAGGAGAAGTCATCTTGTTGCGGCCGCCGGTTGAGTTCGCCGGCGTGGTCGGTAAATGGGTCGGGAGAGCCGCATTATTGCTCCTCATATAAGACGGATAGCGGTTGTGGTAACGGAGGCGGCTCGCTGCCGCAGGCCGGTGCACCGCCGTCCTGACCGGTGTCGGCGACGGTCACGATCAGGCTGCGAAAGTCAGTGCCTTGGGATACGCTGAAATTCACCGCGTGTTCGAACTGAAAACGTACGTAGGGACCGTCGGCGATATCGCCTTCGTAGATCGCCATTACCAGCGGCGTATCGACTGGCGGTTGCGGACGGACCGCCTCGCGGGCGGATAGTGCATCGTTGTCCACGCGGCCCGTCTCGAGTGGCTCGACACGTACCAGTAGTTCGTCGCCGTAACTGTCGGGGAAATGCCGGATATATTGCAGCGGCAACAGAAAGGCCAGCGTAATCACGTTGCAGTGACCTTCGGTTGTCAGGGTCATGCCGTCGATCATGCGGGTTGCCAATGGTGCGGCGTGCGCTACGGACCACGGCCCGGCCATCGCAGCGACCAACGCCAACGCCTTCATCGAAGAACGTCGTATGTTTGCGATCACGTTGTTAGAAGCCTCCATCGTTGACCCTGTGTCTGCTGTTGCGTGTCGTCGTGATCGTGGTCAGGGAACTGTTCGAATAGATATGGCAGCTGCCCGAACAGTCGCGCAGTTCCGAGACCGTATACTTTACGTCGGGATTCTCGTGTTTCTTGTGCGGGTCGCTGATGTAGCGGTTTGCATGGCATCCGGCGCAATTCGGCTTGTACGCGGCGCTGGTCCAGTTAACGACCGGGGAATTAGCGGTATGGCATGCGGTGCACGCCAGGTTGCCGCGGTGATCGCCCGGATAATCCGGTGAGCTGTGCGTGAATCTCAGTGTCGTCCAGTTGCTTGTCGAGTGACAGGTATCGCACTGCAGGCTCGTGACGAAGTGGCCGGCACCCTTGCCGGTTGCGGCGCTGCCGTTGTGGCAGCTGGAGCATGACCCGCTGACCGCGTTGTGATCGAAATGCGTCGGTGTCCATGCCACCGTGGTATGGCAGAGCTCGCAGCCGCCCGAGGTCGCAATATGGCTGGCAGATTTTCCGGTCGCCGTGCTGCCATTATGGCAGCTGGCACAGTTGCCGGTGACGCCGATGTGGTCGAACACCGCCGGTGTCCACGCGTTGGTCGAGTGGCAGTCGCCACAACTGTTGCTGCTGGTCAGATGTCCGGGGTGTTTGCCGGTGGCAATAACGCCGTTGTGGCAGCTGTAGCAGGTGCCGATGACCGCAAGGTGGTCGACACGCAGCGCCGGTGTCCACCGGCCTGTGGAATGGCAGTCTTCGCAGACATTGGTGCTCTGGATGTGGCCGGATGATTTACCGGTCGCGGTAGAGCCGTTATGGCAGCTCGCACAGTTGCCGGCGATGTTGCTGTGGTCATATACGGCTGCGTCCCAGCTGCGGGTCGTGTGGCAATCGCCGCAGTTATTACTGCTCGTGATATGGCGGCTGTGTTTACCGGTAGCGGCGACGCCGTTGTGACAGCTGAAGCAGGCGCCGGTGACCGCCAGGTGATCGACACGCAAGACCGGCGTCCAGCCGCGGGTTGCGTGACAGTCCCCGCAGACATTGGTGGTCTGTATATGGGTTGGCGACTTGCCTGTTGCGGTTCCACCGTTATGACAGCTGACGCACGCGGCGGTCACTGTCGCATGATCGAACACCGCCGACGCCCATGAGCCCGTCGTATGGCAATCGTCACAGTTGTTGCCGCTGGCGATATGCTGCGGGGGTTTTCCTGAGGCGACCGAGCCATTGTGACAACTGGCGCAGCTGCCGCGTACGGCAAGGTGATCGACCCGGCTGACGAAGCGCCAGTTCGCTTCGCTGTGGCAGTCCTCGCAGTCATCGGTGCTTGGAATATGGTTGCGGGGCTTGATCGATGCGTTGACGTAACCGGACTGCACGTGGCAGGCGCTACAGCGCAGCGGCGTGCCCTTGAATACGCCGCGCACATGGCAGCTTTCGCAGTCGACGCGGGCGTGGCCGCCGCTGAGCGGAAAACCGGTCGCAAAGTGATCGAATTCCCTGCCGGAGTCCGGTGCCGCCTGCGCGGGCGTCGCCAGCGTCATTGCGAGTACGGCCATGACGCATGCGGCGATCCTGCAGAGGACAGGGTGTGATGGCGGGTTTGTAGGGCTCATAGGGCAGCGATTCCGTTTGGTCATCATCGTAATGATTTTATTTTTTTGAACGATTCCGTGACGTGACAGCGCTCGCAGTACTGACCGAAACGTCCGTCATGGACGTCGTCCGGCCGGTGGCAGATGCCGCATGACTGCGTTACGCGCACGTCCTTGACGGCGGGTGTGGCGTGGCACACATGGCAATCGAGGCCCTTGTGCGCGCCGTCGAGCTTGTAGTCGGTTTGCGTGTCGTGATCAAAACGCCACAGCGCCCAGCCATTCGGGTTATGGCACAGGCCGCAGCCGGGTCCGAGTCGCAGTTTGTGTTTGTCGTCGGCGCGATGACAGGCGATGCAGTCGGATTTGGTGTCCTTGAAACCGGCGGTCAGGTGGCATTCTTCGCAGGGTGCCAGCGCGTGCAGGCCGATCAGCGGCATTCCGGTCAGGTCGTGATCGAACACGATTTTCCTGCCCCAGCCTTCGTCGTTATGGCAACGGCCGCACTGCTTGCCCTGCTGGCCGTTGTGCACGTCATTCTTTTTGTGACAGGCGATGCACTGCGTCGCGGTTTTCTCGTCATAGATATCGCCCATGTGGCAGTCGCGGCAGGCGACCTTGCGATGTTTTCCGGTCAGGCGAAAGTCGGTGTCCTTGTCGTGATCGAACGCGATGCGGGTCCAGGTGTCCTCGCGGTGGCAGCTCTGGCATTTCTTGCCGTAGGTACCCTTGTGGTCGTCATCGTTTTTGTGACAGTCAATGCAGGTCTCGCCGAGCTTGTCTTTGTAGAGTGTTTTGATATGACAGACGCTGCAGGCAATCTTCCCGTGCCGGCCGCGCAGCACAAAGTCGGTTGTGTCGTGGTCGAAGGCGAATTTTTTCCAGTCCGCCGCTGTGTGGCAGTCGCCGCATTTCTCGCCGTATCGTCCGCCGTGGACGTCTGCCAGACGATGACAGGCGACGCAGGCCGTTGCCACATCCTTGTAACGCTCGTTCAGGTGACAGCCCTGGCACGCCGTTCGCTTGTGCTCGCCCTTCAACGGAAAATCGGTCTTGTCGTGATCGAATGCGACCTTTGCCCAGCGGGTGGTGTCATGACAGGATTTGCAATCCTTGCCAAGTTTTCCCCGATGCGGGTCGTTGTCTTTATGGCAGCTGTAACAATCCGTCGGCGCGTCGCGATACCGTGTGTCGCTCTTATGACAGGCCGCGCAGCGGACGGTGCGATGACCGCCGGTCAGCGCGAGGTCCGTCATGTCATGGTCGAACGTCTCGCGGTTGAACTGGACGATGTCGTGGTCCCGGCCTTTGTGGTCCGTATGGCACTGCTTGCACTCAAGCTCGCCGATGTCCTTGATCCGGCCGTGGTGGCCGGCGAGCTTCTTGATGTCGGCCGCAACCTTGTCATGACAATCCAGGCAGAGATCATTCTGACGTGCCTTGCTGAACGGCTTGTGGCATTTCTGACACTCGTTTTCGTATTTCGCATGCCCCGTGATCAGCGGGCCCGGCATCATCAGTGTTTCGATATTGGCGGCCAGCACAGGACTGCCGGTACCCGGCAGCATCGCGTACACGCAAACAAGTAATCTGGCCAGAGTTCTGATCATGCCGTCTCTGGCTCCGGTCAGTACATGTGGACAAAGACAACGTGAACGATACCGGTGATCAGCATCATCAGGAACAGTGGCATATGCAGCACGTGCCACAGCGCAAACAGGCGTTCGTAGAAACCCAGGACCGCTATCTTGCGAATAGTGGCGATATAGTCCGATACATAGCGTCCGGTGTGCCGGTACAGTTGTTTCTTTCGTTGCCGGTCGAGTACGGCGGCAGCGCCATGTTGCAGATGCCGTCGCAGGGCAAGACGCGCGCGAAGTTCATGCCACGGTACGGCGATGCCGAATCCGGCTGCGCGGGCAGCGCCGTGTAGCAGGCCGCGCAGCGGGATCAGCGCGGCCTGTTCAAGACGTTGCAGCCGCTGCGTGAGTTCTGGCGGCAGATCCGTGCTGGCAGCCAACCGTTCCCATGTCTCCATGGCATGCTGCGTCAGCACGGGCAGTGATGCCTTGCTGCCGTACAGTCCAAAATGAATACGCGTGTATATATAGCGTCCGATAAGTCCGCTACCGGCAACGAGCAGCATGCAGACCAGGGCGACGTTGCTGTTCAGTGATCCCCACTGGAAGCTGGCATGAAACAGCACGCACACGGGCCCGACGACACCGAGGATCATATGGGTGCGGAACCAGTACTTGATCGGCCCGAGGTTGCGCATGAACCGCGCGCGCTTGCGCAGCGGATACAGCAGTAATACCAGCATCAATACCGAGCCCAGAATACCCAGCGCATATCCGGCGCCGGACTCGGCGGTCATCAGGCTGGTGGTCCGGTTCTGCCAGCCGGTGTAAATCGCCAGCATTACGCCGATAGAGAACAGCAACACACCAAGGCGCGAAGCGATCGGGGGTCGGGTCGACGAGGCATGGCCAGCCTCTTCCCCGACTATGGTCCCGGACGACGTTGCCATTCCGACAGATAATTCGCTATTTTGTACAACACGACGATGCGAACTACTCACTTCAGGTGATAAATCGACATCTCAAAACCCGGGTTGACCGCTCTGATACTCTTCTGGTCAGCATGATGACCGGATTGAACCAGCGCCGAAGGTTTCTTGTCCTAAGGTAGCGAACTGATTCGACACTGGCCGTGTGATTTTGTTCGCAGTTTGATTTTTGCGTGAGGCCCAAACATAAAAGGCCGGGTATTGTGACCGAAGTCGCAACCGTTTACAAAGAGAATTGATATACACAACATTGTATGTCGGCGTTACAGGATCTTGAATATCTCGTCTACTTTGTCCCGTTGCTGCTTATATGGGCCGCGTATTTTTACGTGCGGACCCGCCGGCAGCGAAAGAATATTGCTGCGCGTGACAACGCGCGCATTGCCGGGCTCATGGAACCCGCATCGCTACATCCGGTGGTCGATCCGTTGCTGTGCATCGGTTGCGGGTCCTGCGTGAGCGCCTGCCCGGAGGACCGTGTGCTAGGTGTCATTAGCCGCAAGGCAGAGTTGATCAATCCGGCCTCGTGCATCGGGCACGGCGCCTGCCGCGAGGCCTGTCCCGAGGGGGCCATCACGCTGGTATTCGGTAGCGAGGCGCGCGGTGTCGATATTCCCTTGGTCAAGCATAATTTCGAGACCAATGTGCCGGGAATCTTCATCGCCGGTGAGCTGGGCGGCATGGGGTTGATTCGCAACGCGATCGAGCAGGGTCGTCAGGCGATAACGTCGATAGCAAAACTCGCCGGTATCGGTAAAGGCGATCGGCTGGACGTCGTCATCGTCGGCGCCGGACCGGCGGGCATTGCGGCGTCGCTCGCGGCGATGCAATTGGGCCTGCGTTATGCGAACCTCGAGCAGGGCTCGCTGGGCGGTACCGTGGCGCATTATCCGCGCGGCAAGATCGTCATGACTGCGCCGGTCGAGCTACCGATAATCGGCAAGGTGAAACTGATCGAGACCAGCAAAGAGGCCTTGCTCGCTTTTTGGCAGGGCATCGAGCGGCAGACCGGGTTGAAGATTCGTTATCACGAGCGCGTCGACGGCGTCGAGGCGTCCGGTGACGGGTTTGTCGTCAGGACAACGAAGGATTCTTATCACACCCGGGCGGTCCTGCTCGCGATCGGCAGGCGAGGCACGCCGCGCCCCTTGGAGGTGGCTGGCGAGCAGTTGCCGAAGGTGGTGTACCGGCTGATTGATCCCGAACAGTACCGTGGCCTGCACGTGCTCGTCGTCGGTGGCGGGGACAGCGCGCTGGAAGCCGCACTGAGTCTTGCCGGCCAGCCGGGGACAACGGTCACGCTGTCGTATCGATCGGCGGCGTTTTCCCGCGCAAAAGAGAAGAACCGGCAGCGTATCGAGCAGGCAGCGCAGGAAGGGCGTATGACTGTCCTGCTGCAATCAACAATCCAGCAGATCAATCCCGCAGACGTGCGTATCGAGCACGACGGGCGCGTGTTCGCACTACCCAACGACGCCGTTATTATTTGCGCCGGCGGAATTCTGCCGACATCTTTTTTACAGAAGCTTGGTATTCAGGTCGAGACGAAATATGGCACCGCGTAAGAGTTGCAGTGCGTTGGCGATCGTGGTGCTTGCCATAACTATGGCCTCGTCCGAAATCCGTGCCGATTCGATTGACGATGTGATGAATGAGGTTCGCGCATCCGCGCGCGTTCGCGACTATGACAACGTCGCGCGGTTGTTGCAGCCGCTGGCGGAGCGGGGCGATGCCGAGGCGCAATATCAGCTGGCCGCGCTTTATCGTGCCGGGCAGGGCGTTGCCAAGAATCATGATGCCGCTTTCGCACTGCTGACGAAGGCGGCAGCGCAAGGACATGCCAAGGCGCAGTACAACCTGGGGACGATGTATGAGAATGGCTGGGGGACGCCAGTCGACGCCGTGCAGGCGTTGCGCTGGTATCGCCTGGCTGCGATACAGGGGCATGCGCTGGCGCTCGCGAAAACAGCCTCGGACGAAGCAGCTGGAACTGCGCAGGCGCCACCGAGCCGTTGGGCGGTGGCCGGTGACGCGCCGGCAGAAGAAAAGCTGCGCTGGGCCGTGCGTGACAACGATGCCGCAGGCGTCAGCGAGTTGCTTCGTGGCAGTGTCAATGTCGACGCGCAGGACAAGTATGGCCGGACGGCACTGATGGAGGCGGTGGCGGCCGGTTACCTGCCGATTGCGCGGTTGCTTCTGGAACACAGCGCGCGAACCGGTCTGCGCGATGGCATCGGCGATACGGCGCTGTTGCTGGCGGTCAAGGACGCACATGTCGAGATCGTCCAGGCGTTACTCGCTGCCGGGACCGACGTCAACGAACGTGACGAGAATGGCAATACGCCGCTGCTGCTCGTGGCCGCACGCGGCGACGCCGCGCTGACCCAAATACTGCTTGACCGTAAAGCGACCATTGATGCCACGAACAACACGGGCTGGACGGCGCTGGAAATTGCGAGCATCCGGAATCACGAAACGGTAACGCGATTGCTGCTGGCAGCCGGTGCGCAGCGGCCGGAGGCGGCGCAGCGACCACGGGCCGCGATGACCGGAAACGCGGGTCCCGAGCCGGATGACGCGCGTAACCCGTACGCTGGCTGGACGCCGTTGATGGTTGCGGCATGGCTGGGACAGCAGGAAATCGTGGCTGGCCTTCTGAAAGAAAGAAATGTCGCGGTGGATGTTCGCGATAACGAGGGCTACACGGCACTGGCTCGCACGGCGATGCGTGGTCATGACGTCATCGTCGATATGCTGTTGCGGGCCGGTGCGCAGGCGGACGCTGCGCTGGCGGACGCTGCGCTGGCGGATGGCAAGACCGCGCTGATGCTGGCCGCGGAGCACGGGCATGCAAAAGCCGTCGAGCGACTCATCAGTGGCGGTGCTGCCACCGGTGCGGTGGCCGACGGTGCGACGGCGTTGGCACTGGCCATGACGAACGGACATGACGCGGCGGCGATTGCGTTGGTGCAAGCCGGAGCAGATGTCAATACGGCCGACCGCGAGGGCTCGACCATGCTGATGCTGGGCGCCCGGTATGCGACGACTGACATGGTCGCCCGGCTGGTCGCGCGCGGTGCCGCCGTGAATGCCGTCGATCAGCATGGCCGTAGCGCGTTATGGTTCGCCGTTGATCATGGCCGCGCGGATATCGTTGCGGCGCTATTGAATGCCGGGGCGCTGCCGGATGTCGCCGACAACGAAGGGCGTACGCCTCTGCTGCGCGCGGTGCAGTCCGGGTCGGGCGACATGGTCGACGCATTGTTGCGCGCCGGCGCATCGGCCAACGCCCCGAGCCGCGATGGCAACACGCCGCTGATGATGGCCGCCAGCGGCGGCAGCGCGGAAATAGCGCAGGAGTTGATCGTCGCCAGTGCCGGAGTCGATCAACAAAACCGCCATGGCGATACAGCGCTGTTGCTTGCGGTCAGCGGTGGTCATGCCGCGGTTACAGAAAAGTTGCTGGCCGCCGGGGCAAAACCGGATATCAAGAATGCCAAGGGCGAGTACGCGCGCCGTGTAGCGCAACGCCTGCGACGCGATGATCTCGTCCAGCTGATCGATTCCCGCAAGGCAGCCGACGGAATTTTTACGCTGTTGCGTTAGGAAGCTTTCGATGTGTCGTCATTCCCCTGTTTTCACCCGGGCATGCGCGGGAATGACGGGCAAGAAATTAATCAGAGCCTCTCCGGATCAGAAGCGCTCGATATCGGGGAACGGCAGTTGACCGCGGTGTACGTGCATCGCACCGAACTCCGCGCAGCGCGCGAGCGTCGGTACCGCCTTGCCGGGATTCAGCAGGCCGTGCGGATCGAACGCGTATTTGATCGCATGAAACTGTTCCAGCTCGGCGGTGGTGAACTGCAGGCACATCTGATTGATCTTCTCCATGCCGACGCCGTGCTCGCCGGTGATGGTGCCGCCCGCCGCGATGCAGAGTTCCAGGACACGGCCGCCGAATTCCTCGGTGCGCGCCAGTTCGCCGGGCCGGTTGGCGTCGTAAAGAATCAGCGGATGGAGATTGCCATCGCCGGCATGAAATACATTCGCGACTGGCAGGCCGTACTCCTCTGACCACTGCGATATCTGTTTCAGCACCTCCGGCAGGCGGTGCCGCGGGATCGTGCCGTCCATGCAGTAATAATCCGGCGCCAGCCGGCCGATCGCGGCGAACGCCGCCTTGCGGCCCGCCCACAAGCGTTTGCGCTCGGCCTCATCGACCGCCGTGCGGATTTCGACCGCGCCGCACTCCTCCAGCAAGGCGTGAACACGCAGGATATATTCGGACACCTCGGCGTTATCACCATCGAGTTCGCACAGCAGTATCGCCGCCGCATCGGTCGGATAACCGGCATGCACATGGTCTTCAGCGGCACGGATCGCGAGCCGGTCCATCATCTCCAGCCCGGCGGGGACAATACCCGCCGCAATGATCCGGCTGACCGCGGCGCCGGCCTTTTCGACATCGTCGAAGGCGGCCAGCACCACCTGGGCGCGCTCCGGTATCGGCAGCAGTTTGACGGTGACCTCGACAATGATACCGAGCAGTCCTTCGGAGCCATTCAGCAGCGCGAGCAGGTCATAGCCGGGGTTGTCGAGCCGCGCGCCGCCGATCGTCAGCAGTTCGCCTTCCATCGTCAGCAGTTTCAGCCCGAGCACGTTGTGCACCGTTAACCCGTACTTCAGGCAATGCACGCCGCCGGCGTTCTCGGCGACGTTGCCGCCGATCGAACAGGCGATCTGTGATGACGGGTCCGGCGCGTAGTAAAGTCCATGTGGCGCAACGGCCTCGGAGATCGCCAGATTACGTACGCCCGGTTCAACCCGTGCGACGCGATTGGCTACATCGATATCGACTATGTTGTTGAAGCGTGCCAGGCTGATCAACATGCCGTCGCGCAGTGGCAACGCGCCGCCGGACAGACCGGTGCCGGCGCCGCGCGCGACCACCGGTACCTGGCGGTCGTAGCACAGCTTGACCAGCGAGCACAGTTGATCGAGATTCTCCGGCAGGCAGACGATCAGCGGCTTTTCGCGATAGGCCGATAGGCCGTCGCACTCGTAGGGCCGCAGCTCGTCGTCTTCATGGAGTATCGCGGTAGCGGGCAGCAGGGTGCGACACAGGGCGACAAGCGTCGCCCGGTCTGCCGTATTTTCGAGTCTTGCAGAAATTTCGCTGCTCACCACGCACCACGGGAAGAGTGAAATCGCGACCTAGTTTATACGAAACCGCGCGGTTTTATCACCGGACCCGGAATGGTTTAGAATGACCCGCCTATGTCCACCGATAAGTTAAACAAACAAGCCACCGAAGCCCGTGAGTCGCTCGACACGGTGCGGGATTTTATCCGCTGGGGCGCCAGCCGCTTCAATGAGGCCGGGCTGATGTTCGGTCATGGCACCGACAATGCGATTGATGAAGCGACCGGCCTGGTCCTGCACGCATTGCATCTGCCGCAGCCGCTGCCGGTCGAGCTGTTTGACGCGCGTCTCAACGCGAGTGACAAGGACAGGGTCATCGCACTGCTGATCCGGCGCATTACCGAACGCATTCCGGCTGCCTATCTGACGCGCGAGGCCTGGTTCGCCGGTCTGCCGTTCTATGTCGACGAACGCGTACTGGTGCCGCGCTCGCCGCTCGCCGAGCTGATCGAGCAGGGCTTCGAGCCGTGGCTGGCGCGTCGGCAGATCAGCCGGATACTGGATCTCTGCACCGGCAGCGGTTGTATCGCGATCGCCTGCGCGCACGTGTTTCCGGACGCGCTGGTCGATGCCGCGGATATTTCGCCCGACGCACTCGCTGTCGCGCGCATCAACGTCGAGCGTTACGGCCTGGACGAGCGCGTGCGCCTGATTGAAGCCGATGTGTTCGATGGTATTGAGGCGCAACGTTACGACCTGATCGTCAGCAATCCACCGTATGTCGATGCCGCCGAGATGGCCGCGCTGACCGATGAGTTTCGTCACGAGCCGTCACTGGGCCTGGCGGCGGGCGAACACGGGCTGGACATCGTGTTGCGCATGCTCGATCAGGCGGCGGACTATCTTGCGCCGGACGGAATTCTGATCGTCGAAGTCGGGAATAGCGAGACCGCGTTGGAGATGCGATTGCCGGCTTTGCCGTTTGTCTGGCTGGAGTTCGAGCGCGGCGGTGGTGGTGTGTTTTTGCTGACCGCCGCACAGCTGCGCGCGTATAGTAAGGACATTCGCGGAAACACACTCAACAGGCGTGATTATCGGGAATTACCGGATTAAC
Source organism: Gammaproteobacteria bacterium (assembly GCA_006218035.1). Lineage (GTDB taxonomy): Bacteria > Pseudomonadota > Gammaproteobacteria > VBWC01 > VBWC01 > VBWC01. The sequence goes on along the minus strand of VBWC01000008.1, from coordinate 80,782 downwards.
TGACAAACATGGTGACCGTCATTCCGGGCCCCTGCCTTCGCAGGGGCAGGCTGCGCGTAGCGGAGACCTGGAATCCAGCGATCGTTAGAGTAACTGGATTCCTCGGCGACTGTTCCCGACGCCGCCCTCCTGCATCCATGCAGTCGCGCTTTCGCGGGAATGACGGTTTTTGGCGTCACCGCCGTACAGGTAATTCTCAGTAAATCCGTTCCGAGTAACCGCAGTACGTCATTATTGGAGCAGTTGTGGACCAGTCCATACAATTCGATCCCGATCTGATACGCCGCTACGACACGGCCGGGCCGCGCTATACCTCGTATCCGACCGCCGTCGAGTTTCGCCAGCGATTCACGGATGCGGACTATCGCGCCTGTGCCATGGCCACCAATAGCGAAACGCCGGCACGGCCGTTGTCGCTGTATTTCCATCTGCCGTTCTGCGACACGGTCTGTTTCTATTGCGCCTGCAACAAGGTGGTGACGAAGAACCGGACCCGAGCCGCGCCGTATCTCGAGCATCTGTCCCGCGAGATCGAGATGCAGGGGGCATTGTTCGACCGCTCACGCCCGGTGGATCAGTTGCACTGGGGTGGCGGCACGCCGACATTCATCAGCCATGACGAGATGCGCGCGCTGATGCAGAAAACGGCGCGGCATTTCACGTTGCGCGACGATGACAGCGGCGAGTATTCGATCGAGATCGATCCGCGCGAGGTTTCCGTGGAGACGATTGATTTACTGCGTGGGCTGGGCTTCAACCGGCTCAGCATGGGCGTGCAGGATTTCGATCCGGCGGTGCAACAGGCCGTCAACCGGATCCAGACCGAGGCAGAGACCTGGGCCGTCATGAACAGTGCGCGGGCCGGCGGTTTCCGGTCGGTGAGCGTCGATCTTATCTATGGCCTGCCGTTTCAGAGTGTAGCGAGTTTCACGCGCACGCTCGACAAGGTGATCGCCGCGGGGCCCGACAGGCTGTCGGTGTTCAACTATGCGCACATGCCGGAACTGTTCAAGCCGCAACGCCGCATCATCGCCGCCGATCTGCCGAGCCCCGCGGAAAAACTGGCGATATTGCAGGTCGTCATCGATCGCCTGACGCAGGCGGGTTACGTCTATATTGGTATGGACCATTTCGCCAAACCGGATGACGAGCTGGCGGTTGCGCAACGCAGCGGTACGCTGTACCGCAATTTTCAGGGCTACTCGACGCATTCGGGTTGCGATCTGGTTGCGATGGGTGTGACGTCCATCGGCATGGTCGGTGATAGTTACAGCCAGAACCTGAAAACGCTGGATGAGTACTATGCGGCGATCGACGCCGACCGCCTGCCGGTCTGGCGCGGTATTCAACTCGACACCGACGATAAGCTGCGGCGCGATGTCATCACACAGCTGATTTGCCAGTTCGAGTTGGATATGCGGTTAATGGAGCACAAGCACGCGATCGATTTCGCGGAGTATTTCGCGCCCGAGCTGGCCGAGCTCGGCACGATGCAGAAGGATGGCTTGATTGTGCTTGATGGCCGGACGATACGCGTGTTGCCTGCTGGACGGCTGCTTATCCGGAACATCTGCATGGTGTTCGACCGATATCTGCGCGATAAGACGGAGCAACGATTTTCGAAGGTGATCTAATAGCGGAGTCTCGGTTTCCGCATGATTGAAAAGGAAGGCCTGTGCAATGAGAAGAGAATTGGGAATATTGTTATTGGTGGTAACAACAGCGATGTCGCGCAGTGCGTTGGCTGCGGGCGATGCAACGGCAGGTCAGCAGAAATCCAGTGCCTGCGTATCCTGCCACGGTGTCGATGGCAACGGAACAACGCCACTGGCTGGCAAGGATGCCGGATATCTGGCTCAGCAGCTGAAGGACTTCCGTTCCGGCGCGCGCAGCAGCGGTATGATGAACATGATGGCGGCGAAACTCAGTGACGCCGACATTGCCGATCTCGCCGCGTTTTTTGCCGCACAACGAGCGAAATAACGGAATTATCACAGTCTCCGGTTCGACCGCCGTCTGTTGTGGTTGAACCGGGAAGTTGGCTGACGTAGACTGCGCGCCCTTTACCGATCTTCCCTGCTTTATTAACCGATAGAAGTCCGCTGCGATGAGTTACCCGCTGTTCAACCAGGTGCCGACCAGCCTGAAGACCCTCTACACGATGATTCTGATCGTGCTCGGCATAGGCTATGTTTTTGCCTTGATCCAGATCTACGAAGTGCAGGCCGGCAGGGACGGCCGGCCTGGCTTGTCGGTCGAGGACATCCGCATTGCCTATAGCGGCAGCAAGGCGGATACGCGTCTGGAGATTGCGTTGAAAGGCCCGATGGCCGGCATGTTGCCCGGCGCCGAGCGTCAGCGCATTTTTGACTGGGTGCGCAAGGACAGGGCATCCGAATCCGCCTATCAGGCGGACATCAAGCCGATCGTCGAGACACGCTGCAAGGCCTGCCATAACGGGGCCAACCCGCATATACCGTCGCTCATCAGTTACGACGAACTGAGCAAGATGGTGGTGCTCGATACCGGTGTCAGTGTCGGTACGCTGGTGCGGGTTTCACATATTCATCTGTTCGGCATCACGTTTATTTTCGGCTTCATGGGGCTGGTGTTCTGCCACGCCCATATGCGCTCCCACGTGCTGAAGAACGTCATTATCGCCATGCCGTTTGTCGCGATCATCCTGGACATTGCGTCGTGGTGGTTGACCAAGGTGTCGACGCCGTTCGCCTATGTGGTAGTCGTCGGCGGTGGTCTGATGGGGATTTCGTTCGCGGTGCAATGGACGGTGTCGATGTACCAGATGTGGCTGGCGAAAACGCCGCCGCCGCGCGAGGGTTCCTGAAGAGCGCCGGTCTACGGCGCCGACGGTTGTCTGCCGGCAAGCAGCGCGGTGAATTCCGCGGTTGGTAACGGATAGCTGAAATAGTAGCCCTGCACTTCATCGCAGCCGCGTTTGCTCAGAAAGGCCAGTTGTTCGGCCGTTTCCACGCCTTCGGCGACGACCGTCAGACGCAGGCTGTGTCCCAGCGCGATGATGGCGTTCACCAGCGCCGGATCATGGGGGCCGGTTGCCAGGTCGTGGACGAACGACTGGTCGATCTTGAGTGTATCGAGCGGAAACCGTTTCAGGTAACTGAGCGAAGAATAGCCGGTACCGAAATCATCGACCGATAACCTCACGCCCATTTCCTTGAGTGTGGTCAGTGTCCTGTCCGTTAACCCGGTGTTCTCCATCAGCAGACCCTCGGTAAGCTCCAGCTGCAGGTACCGCGACTCAAGGCCGGTGGCAAGGAGCGCCCGCTCCACGGTGGCCGCCAGCTCCTTCTGCCGGAACTGCCGGGCCGACAGGTTGACCGCGATGGGGATCGGCGCCAGACCGTCGTTCTGCCAGGCCCGGTTCCGCGTGCAGGCGGTCTGCAGAACCCACTCCCCGACGGCGATTATCAATCCTGTCTGTTCCAGCAGATAGATGAATTCGCCCGGCAGGATCGGTTCTTCGCCGGCCGGTTGCCAGCGCAGCAACGCTTCGGCGCCGGTAATCCGCTTCGAATGAGGATCGATCAGTGGCTGGTAATAGACCAGGAATTCCTCACGTTCCAGCGCATGGCGCAGCCGGTTTTCGAGTGTCATACGCTGCAAGCCCTGTGAATCGAGTGTCGTGGTGTAGAACTGGTAGTTGTTGCGGCCGAGGCTTTTTGCGTGATACATCGCCGCGTCGGCGTGCTTGATCAGATCCTCGGCGGTCTTCCCGCCGTTCGGATACAATGCAATGCCGACGCTTGAAGTGACAAAGATCTCGTGTTCCCCGAGTTCGAATGGCGGCTGCATCGCCGCGATGATCTTTTCGGCAACCGCCGTGGCATCGTCGGCACCGCCGAGGTTGTCGAGAATGACGGTGAACTCATCGCCCCCGAGCCGTGCCAGCGTATCGCCTTCCCGGACGCATTTCTTCAATCGCGCCGCCATGGCCTTCAGCAACAGGTCGCCGACATCGTGGCCGAGCGTATCGTTGATCTCCTTGAAATGATCCAGATCCAGAAACATCAGCCCTATCGTGCCCTGGTAACGCGTCACCTGCGTCATCGCGCGGTTGAGCCGGTCGCGGAACAGGGCCCGGTTCGGCAGGCCGGTCAGGTGGTCGTACTGAGCGAGGTACGTCAGTTTATCCTCGGACTGTTTGCGTTCGACGGCGTACCGCAACGCGCGTACCAGGGTATGCGCGTCGCCACGGCCCTTGACGAGATAATCCTGCGCACCGTTCTGCAGCGCGAGCAGCGCGGTATCTTCGTCGGTCAGGCTGCTGAGCACCACAACTGGCAGATTCGCGTTGACGGTATGCAGGTGCGTGACCGTGCACAGACCGCTGGCGTCCGGCAATGACAGGTCCACCAGCGCCACGTCGAACTCCTGGTTGCCCATGGTCCGCGATACGTCGGACAGGCAGCTGACGTGCGTAATGTCGAAACTGCCCGGGTTTACTTCCGCGAGCATCTCACGGACCAGCCGGACGTCACCCGGATTGTCTTCCACCAGTAGTATTCTGAACATCTTCGGCGGCGTCATCGGTAACCCCGTGTGTCTCCGGAAGAATCAGCAGTAGCTATTCGGTGTTGGTTGCGTCATCGCCGGCCGGCAACTTCACCACCGTGAGCCAGAAATTCTCGATGGCACGGACCACCTTCATGAATTGGTCGAAATCGACCGGTTTCGTGATGTAGCAATTGGCATGCAGGTTGTAGGAACGGAGGATGTCTTCCTCGGCCTGCGAGGTGGTCAGCACCACCACCGGAATCGTCCTCAGCTCGGGATCCTGTTTGATGTCCGCGAGCACTTCCCGCCCGTCCTTGCCGGGAAGATTCAGATCCAGCAGGATCAGATCCGGCCGGCGGGCATCGGCGAACTTGCGCCTGCGGTACAGGTAATCGAGCGCCTCGAGGCCGTCACAGACGACCTGCAGGCGGTTTCGTACCTTGGCGTCGCGAAACGCCTCCCGGGTCAGGCGGACGTCCCCGGGATTGTCCTCAACAAGCAATATGTCCAGCCCGTGTGTCATCGATTGCCTCCGGATATCAACGGTGTTGCTCGGAAAAATTCTCCGCGTCGCCGCGCGGCAGCGTGAAACAGAACGTCGATCCGTGACCGGGAATGGAGTCCACCCAGATACGTCCGCCGTGGCGTTCAACAATGCGCTGGCAGATAGCAAGCCCGATGCCTGTGCCGACGAACTGGTGTTTGGGATGCAAGGTTTTGAAGATTTCGAAGATGCGCTCGTTGAATCGCGGATCGATCCCGATGCCGTTGTCGCGGAAGCGGAACAGCCAGTCGTTGTTCTGCCGCGCGGCGCTGATGTGAATCTCCGGCGACGCCGCGCTGCGGTACTTGATCGCATTCGAGATCAGGTTCTGGAACAGTTGCACCAGCTGAATGTCGTCCGCCATGACGGTCGGCAACTCGTCGTGCGTGATCACCGCGCCGGATTCCTCGACTGCGAGTTCAAGGTTCCTGGCCGCCTGTTTCAGCACGGTCGTGCAATCGGTCGGGACAAACTCCTTCGCCTTGCGCGTGACGCGCGAGTATGTCAGAAGATCCTCGATCAGGTTGCGCATCCGTGTCGCGCCGTCGACGGCATAGCCGATGAATTCGTCAGCGTCGGCGTCGAGCCGCCCCGTGTAACGTCGCGACAGCAGTTGCAGGTAGCTCGTGACCATGCGTAACGGCTCCTGCAGGTCGTGGGACGCGACGTAAGCGAATTGTTCCAGCGCATTGTTCGAGCGCGCCAGCGCGGCGGCATGCTCCTTCAGCGCTGCTTCAGCGGCCTTGCGGTCGGAGATGTCGCGGATGATCGCTGTTACGTGGCGTTTACCTTCGGATTCCATCGGACTGAGGCTGATCTCCGCCGGAAATTCGCTGCCGTCCTTGCGCAATCCGAACAGGTCCATACCGGCACCCATCGGGCGGCGGTACGGGTCGGCGGTATAGCCAGCGCGCGATTGGGCGTGATGGCCACGGAAGCGCGCGGGCAACAGACCGTCGACGGATTTGCCGATCAATTCGTCGCGCGGGTAACCGAATAGCTCTTCGGTTTTCTGGTTGATGATTTCGATGATGCCGGCGTCATCGACGATGACAATCGCATCGGGCGCGGACTCCAGCAGCTTGCGGAACCTGGTTTCGCCGACGTCGGTTCCGGGCAGCGGGGAACGCGACTCCGGCGAGGCGCGGTCAGGACCGTGGGTATGATGGGCCGATTCAGCCAATGACGCGGTCCTCTTCCCTGACACTAGCGTTGATAGAGCCGGGTGGCGGGTAGCGGACACCGCGTACATTGGCAGCGACATAAGGTTGACGAATGCCAATGGCGTATATGCCCGTCGAATGTAAAGCAAAACCCCCGTGTCCACAAGGACAAGACGGCGCGGCGCCGTAGTCTACGTAGTAATCGGGCATATTGCTGATTGAATGACGCTGACCGGCGCATTAACGTGTCGTGGATGGCGCCGCGCGTGTCCGACAAGATTTTCTAACTGACTGGAAACAGGACGAAAAACATATAACCCGTTACAATACCGGCCATGTCAGGCAATACCTTCGGAAAACTGTTTGCCGTTACGAGTTTCGGCGAGAGTCATGGGCCGGCGCTCGGCTGCATCGTCGACGGCTGTCCTCCCGGTCTCGAGCTTGCCGAGGCCGATCTGCAGCGCGATCTGGACCGGCGTAAGCCCGGCCAGTCGCGTCATACCACGCAGCGTCGCGAGGACGACGAGGTCCGGATTCTCTCGGGTGTGTTTGAAGGCAAGACCACGGGCACGCCGATCGGTCTGCTGATCGAGAACACCGACCAGCGGTCCCGGGATTACGCCAAAATCATGGACCGTTTTCGTCCGGGTCATGCCGATTACACCTATCAGCAGAAATACGGCGTGCGCGACTACCGCGGCGGCGGGCGTTCGTCGGCGCGCGAGACCGCGATGCGTGTCGCGGCCGGCGCAATTGCAAAAAAATATCTGGCGAGCCGTTACGGCATCCGCATCCGCGGCTTTCTCGCGCAACTCGGCCCGATACGGGCCGAGCGTTTCGACTGGGCCGAGGTTGAGCGCAACCCGTTCTTTTGCCCGGACGCCGCGAAAGTGCCGGAGATGGAGGCGTTCATGGATGCGCTGCGCAAGGACGGCAATTCCATCGGCGCGCGTCTTACCGTGGTGGCGACCGGTGTGCCGCCCGGACTCGGCGAGCCGATTTTTGATCGCCTCGATGCGGATATTGCCCATGCACTGATGAGCATCAACGCCGTCAAGGCGGTGGAACTGGGTGCGGGCTTTGCCTGCGTCGAGCAGCGCGGCACCGAGCATCGCGACGAGATCACCCCGGACGGATTCTTGAGCAACAACGCCGGCGGCGTACTCGGCGGCATCTCTTCGGGACAGGATATCGTCGCGAGCATGGCGCTGAAACCGACCTCGAGCATCCGCATCCCGGGGCAGACCGTCGACATCACCGGTGCGGCGGCGGAGGTTGTGACGACCGGCCGCCATGACCCATGCGTTGGCATACGCGCGACGCCGATCGCCGAGGCGATGGTGGCGCTGGTGCTGATGGACCATGTGCTGCGCCATCGCGCGCAGAACCCGGACGTGGTTTCCGTGACGCCGATTATTCCCGCCGGCTCGGGAAATTTCCCGCCGGTCGATTGATGCGCCACGGCGCGCTGCTACCGGCCTGGCGCCGCTTTTGGCCCGTGTCGTTGAATATTGCCTAACCCATGCCTTACTGGCGCCTGTCGACATTCTATCTGTTCTTCTTCGCTTCGCTCGGCGCGTTGTTGCCGTACTGGGCGCTGTACCTGGACGCGCTCGGCTTCAGCGCCGCTGATATCGGCGAGTTGATGGCGCTGATCATGGCCACCAAGATCGTCGCGCCGAACGTATGGGGTTGGATCGCCGACCATACCGGCCGGCGCATCGCGATTGTTCGTATTGCTTCGTTCTGCGCCACCGTGGCTTTTGCCGGCGTGTTCTTTGGCAGCAGTTACTGGTGGCTGGCGCTGGTCATGATGGGTTTCAGCTTTTTCTGGAACGCGTCGTTGCCGCAATTCGAGGCGACCACGCTGAATTACCTCGGCGCCCATGCGCATCGCTACAGCCGCATACGCCTATGGGGCTCGATCGGCTTTATCTGCACGGTCGCCGGCCTGGGGCCGCTGCTCGACCGGCATGGCGTGACGCTGCTGCCGCCGGTGCTGCTGGTGCTGTTCGCCGGGATCTGGCTGGCCAGCCTGGCCGTGCCGGAACGTGACGCGCCGCCGTTCGACGGCCACCACGAGCCTATCCTCAACGTGCTGAAACGGCCCGATGTGATCGCCCTGCTGGTGGTCTGCTTTCTGATGCAGGCCAGCCACGGTCCGTACTACACGTTCTATTCGATTTATCTGCAGGAGCACGGTTACTCCCGCAGCGTCATCGGCCAGCTCTGGGCGCTCGGCGTGATCGCCGAGGTCGGCGTATTTCTGGTCATGCCACGGCTGCTGCCCTGGTTTGGCTTGCGCGGGCTACTGCTGAGCGGTCTGGTGCTCGCCTCACTGCGTTGGGTGCTGGTCGGCTGGTATGTCGATGCGATGCCGCTGCTTATCGCCGCGCAGCTGCTGCACGCAGCCAGTTTCGGTCTTTTTCACGCGACGGCCATCCAGCTGATTCACCGCAATTTCGTCGGGCGCCATCAGGGGCGCGGCCAGGCGTTGTATAGCAGCCTGAGCTTCGGCGCCGGTGGTGCGGTCGGCGCGCTCTACAGCGGCTATTTGTGGGAGTCCGGGGGCGCGACGCTGACGTTCATGGTCGCGGCGTGCATCAGCGCCGCGGCATTTCTGGTCGCCTGGATTCGGGTGCGGGGCTGAAGCGTGGCCTCCCTTCTAATTGGTGTCGTCCGGATTTGACGCGGGGATGAGGCGCCGCGTATCATCGCCAGCCTCGTTCCTCGGGGCATCAGCCGCGACGCGCGGGACAGCAGCGTGCGAGACAAGTGCCTGTGGTGCTGGTGATTTTGCATCGTCGGGGTATAGCGCAGTCTGGTAGCGCGCCAGCTTTGGGAGCTGGATGTCGGGGGTTCGAATCCCTCTACCCCGACCAACGCACCGGAGGCGAGGTCGAGATAGAGCATCGGCCTTCTAAGCCGAGGGTAGCAGGTTCGAGTCCTGCCGGGCGCGCCAATCTGCCACCCGGGGTAGGGGAGTCGGAACAACGATTTGTCAACGGTGGACGTAGCTCAGTCGGTAGAGTCCCGGATTGTGATTCCGGTTGTCGCGGGTTCAAGCCCCGTCGTCCACCCCATTTTGCAGGTGGGTGAGCCCGTCCGTAAGGATGCGGGTCACTATATAAGTTAAGAACGGGCCGTTAGCTCAGTTGGTAGAGCAGCTGACTCTTAATCAGCGGGTCGTTGGTTCGATCCCAACACGGCCCACCACAATCATCAGGGCCTGCGCGCGCATTGGCCCTTTTTTTTGTTTGGGAAACGTTGAAAAATCCTGCCATGGATTTCTCAGCGACGCATGACGGATCGTGTGAATAGCCCCAGTGCGTGCGCCACTTCCGGATGTCGGTGTAAAGGACGGGTGCGTCCGGCCGGGTCCGGTATAATTGGCGGTTGATAGCAGCGAAAGTGGCGAAATTGGTAGACGCGCTGGCTTTAGGTGCCAGTGGGGAAACCCGTGAGAGTTCGAGTCTCTCCTTTCGCACCAGCTTGGCAGGAACATCGACGTGAGCCAGATAGTTATTGCTTAACAATATCGTGGCATGCATGACATGCCTCAGAGGAACTGAAATGCAAGTGTCTGTGACTACCACGCAAGGCCTCGAGCGCCGCATGACGGTGGAGATTCCGGCGGAGCGTATCGAAAGCGAGATCCAGGCCCGATTGAAATCCATGGTGCGTACCGCGCGCGTGGCGGGCTTCCGGCCCGGCAAGACGCCGCTGAAAGTGATTGAACGCAAATATGGCCCCCAGGTGCGCGACGACGTCGTCAGCGATGTGGTGCAATCCAGTTTCTCCGAGGCCGTGGTCCAGGAAAGCCTGCGTCCCGCCGGCACGCCGAAGATCGGTGAGGTGAAGATCGAGCCGGGCAAGCCGTTGGCGTATACGGCGACGTTCGAGGTCTACCCGACGATTAACAGCGTGTCACTGGAAGGGATAACGATTTCCCGCCCGACGGCGGATATCACCGAGCAGGATGTCGACGAGATGCTCGAGAAGATGCGCCGCCAGCGCGCGACCTGGGCTGCGGTGGATCGTACCGCCGCCGATGCCGACCGTGTCACCATCGATTTCGTCGGCAATATGTCGGGCGAGCCGTTTGCCGGCAACACTGCCGAGAATTATCAGTTGGTGCTGGGGTCCGGCGCCATGATCCCCGGGTTTGAGGATCGGTTGACCGGAGCCGCGGCGGGCGATGCGTTAACGCTCGATCTGACGTTTCCGGCGGATTATCACGTCGTTGCGCTGGCGGGTCAGCCGGTGCAGTTCAAAGTGACCGTCAGGACGGTGGAAGCCGCGCGCTTGCCCGAGATCGACGAGGAGTTCGCGAAAACGTTTGGCGTCGCCGATGGCAATGTGGACACGATGCGCGAGGAGATGAAAAAGAGTATGGCGCATGAGCAGCGGGACGCGATCAAGACCGCCGTGCGCGCGCAAGTTATGGATGCCCTGGCGAAGGCGAACGCGGTGGAAGTCCCGCAGGCGCTCGTCGATCAGGAGACCAACGAGATACTGGCACGTTTCTTCGGGCGGATGGGCATTGATCCGGCCAGGGCGGCCAAACTCAATATCCCGCGCGAGACAGTCGAGGTCCGTGCCAGACGGACCGTGGGATTGCGCCTGATCCTCGCGGAAACCATGCGCCAGAACAACATCAAGGTGACGCCGGAGGCGTTGCGAGCCGCCGTCGAGTCGTTCGCGCAAAGTTACGACAATCCGGAAGAAGTCGTTAAATGGTATTACGCCGATCGCAAGCGTCTGGCCGATATGGAGGCTGTCACACTAGAACAGCAGCTTGTGGACTGGATTCTGGCGCGTGTGACGGTCAACGATCAGCCCACGACGTTTGCCGGGTTGATCAAGCGACGTCAGTCGATCCTCAACGAGCAGGCGTCTTAAAACTCGTCGCGTGCCGGCCGCGCGGCTGGCATCGTCAACAATGTGACGGCGGAGCATCTCGCTGTCGTGCCTTCGCTTTTTACCACCGGGCGGTCTCGACGTGTTTGGATTTCCGGAACTTCTGACAAATTTCAGGGTGTTATGGTATGGTGGCGCGGAAATACCAGCGTGGGCGCATTCGGGCGCTTGACGGCGGTCCCGCGGCCAGTAGGCCGCGGCGGCGGGTGAACACGGTTTACGGTTAGTTGAAAATCCGCATGTCTTACACGATGGCCGCCGATGGCTTAAAATTTGCTGGATACAACTACGGAAGGTATACGCGTGACTAAAACGATATTGAGTGGTTCGGTACCCCGGCCTATCGGCCTTAATCTGGTGCCGATGGTCGTCGAGCAGTCCGCCCGGGGCGAACGGGCATATGACATATATTCCCGTCTGCTTAAAGAGCGGGTCATTTTTCTGGTTGGACCTGTTGAAGACCATATGGCAAATCTGGTTGTCGCACAGCTGCTGTTTCTGGAGTCCGAGAATCCAGACAAGGACGTTCATTTGTATATCAACTCACCGGGCGGCGCCGTGACGGCCGGTATGGCGATATACGATACGATGCAGTTTATTCAGCCCGACGTTAGCACGATGTGTATCGGGCAGGCCGCGAGCATGGGGGCGTTGTTGCTGGCGGGCGGCGCTGCCGGAAAGCGCTATTGTCTGCCGCATTCCCGCCTCATGATTCACCAGCCACTGGGGGGATTCCAGGGCCAGGCGACGGATATCGATATCCATGCGAAGGAAATTCTGCGTGTGCGTGACCGCCTCAATGAGGTTCTCACGAAACACACGGGTCAGCCGCTAAAGAAGGTAAGGGTGGATACCGATCGTGACCGCTTCATGAGCGCCGAGGAAGGAGTGGAATACGGGCTTGTCGATTCGGTGCTGGAACGGCGTAAAGTGGCCAGTGTCGAGGCCGGGGTCGAGAAAGATTGAAGCCGACAACGCGATTGACGTGTTTACAGCCTGGCGAACTCGTTTAAAGTATCAGTGTCTACACTAGCAGAGCGGGACCGGTTATGAGCGACGACAAACACAACAAAGGCGATGACGGCGACAAGCTGTTGTATTGCTCGTTTTGCGGCAAAAGCCAGCATGAGGTTCGTAAACTCATTGCCGGGCCGTCAGTGTTCGTGTGCGATGAGTGCGTGGAACTCTGTAATGACATCATCCGTGAAGAAGTGCAGGAGAAAGGCGTTACCGGAAAAGGCAAGCTGCCAACTCCGCATGAGATATATAACATTCTTAATGAGTACGTAGTCGGCCAGTCGCATGCCAAAAAGGTGCTGTCGGTAGCGGTGTACAATCACTATAAGCGGCTTGACGCCAGCAACAAGAAAGATGATGTCGAGCTCGCGAAAAGCAACATTCTGCTGATCGGTCCTACCGGTTGCGGTAAAACTTTATTGGCCGAGACGCTCGCGCGCTTGTTGAACGTGCCGTTCACGATTGCCGACGCTACGACGTTGACCGAGGCCGGCTATGTCGGTGAGGATGTCGAAAACATTATCCAGAAGCTGTTGCAGAAATGTGACTACGATGTCGAGAAGGCCCAGACGGGCATTGTTTACATCGACGAAATCGATAAGATTTCGCGCAAATCGGACAACCCGTCGATTACGCGCGATGTCTCGGGCGAGGGTGTGCAGCAGGCGCTGCTCAAGCTGATCGAGGGCACTATCGCCTCGGTTCCGCCACAGGGCGGTCGCAAGCATCCGCAGCAGGAATTTCTGCAGGTCAATACCTCGAATATCCTGTTTATCTGCGGCGGCGCGTTCGCGGGCCTCGAAAAAATTATCAGCGCGCGTACCGAAAAGGGCGGCATCGGTTTTGCGGCCGAGGTACGCAGCAAGGATGACAAACGCAGCCTCAGCGAAGTTATCCACTCGGTCGAGCCCGAGGACTTGATCAAATACGGTCTTATTCCGGAATTTGTCGGGCGGCTCCCGGTAGTGGCGACGCTGGAGGAGCTGGATGAAGAGGCATTGATGCAGATTCTCACCGAGCCGAAGAACGCCATCACGAAACAGTACACGCGACTGTTCGAGATGGAAGGGTGCGAGCTCGAATTTCGCGACGACGCCTTGCGTGCGGTCGCCCTCAAGGCGATGGAGCGCAAAACAGGTGCGCGTGGTTTGCGCTCCATACTCGAGCACGTTTTGCTCGACACCATGTACGATCTGCCATCGATGGACGACGTTTCCAAGGTTGTCATCGACGAATCGGTTATCGCAGAGGATTCCAAGCCGCTGCTGATTTTTGAAAGCAGCGAAAATCAGCTGCTGGTCGCGCATACTGACTGAGCGAGAGCCCATGTCCCGCCGCGGGTCACTGCCCGGCGACAGCCAGGCTCGGTAGCAGGGGAGGCTGGCACAAAACCTGCTTGAAATACCGGAAAGGTGACTCCATGTAGGGATCTTGACACCGGCCACTGCGCCGCAGTCGTCATGACTCAACGAGCATTGGCGTCGGTGAGGCACGAAAGTGAGCCGCACGGGCATTTAACCAGAGGTAAACAGCATATGGCCAAAGCGAAGGACACAGCCCAAACTCCGGAAGAACAGCTCGCGAACATACCGGTCCTGCCGCTGCGCGACGTCGTCGTCTATCCCCATATGGTGATACCGCTTTTTGTCGGGCGTGAAAAGTCGATTCGTGCGCTCGAGGCGGCGATGGAAGCCAAGAAGCAGATCTTTCTGATCGCGCAGAAGGATGCGGCGATTGATGATCCGGGCGAAAGCGATCTCTACCGTGTGGGCACGGTTTCCAGCATCCTGCAGCTTCTGAAACTTCCCGACGGTACCGTCAAGGTACTGGTGGAGGGTACCGAGCGCGGTCGCATCAAGACTTTCATTACGGAGGACTCGGGATATTTCTCGGCGGAAGTGGAGCCTCTGAAGTCCACCGAACTGTCCGAGCGTGAGGCCGAGGTGCTGGCACGTTCGATACTCAATCAGTTCGATCAATACGTAAAACTCAACAACAAAGTCCCGCCAGAAATTCTGTCGTCGCTCGCCAGTATCGATGACCCAGGCCGCCTGGCCGATACTGTGGCGGCGCATATGTCGCTGAAGATCGATGAAAAGCAGGCGTTGCTTGAGATGGAAGACGCGCGGGCGCGTCTCGAACGGCTGATGGCGATCATCGAATCCGAAATAGACCTGTTGCAGGTTGAAAAGCGCATTCGCGGCCGCGTCAAGCGCCAGATGGAGAAGAGCCAGCGCGAATACTTCCTGAATGAGCAGATGAAAGCCATTCAGAAAGAACTCGGTGAAATGGACGAAGTGCCCAATGAAACCGAGGAGCTGGCGCGCAAGATCGAAAAGGCCGGTATGCCCAAGGAGGCCAAGGAAAAAGCGACGGCCGAGCTGAACAAGCTGAAGATGATGTCGCCGATGTCAGCCGAAGCGACGGTCGTGCGCAACTACATCGACTGGATGGTTACCGTGCCGTGGAAGGCGCGCACCAAGATTTTCCGCGATCTGGGCGAAGCGGAAGAGATACTCGAGGCTGATCACTACGGCCTGGAGAAGGTTAAGGAACGGATACTTGAGTTTCTTGCCGTGCAGCAGCGTGTCAGCAAGTTGAAGGGCCCGGTGCTTTGCCTGGTCGGACCTCCCGGTGTCGGCAAGACCTCGCTGGGGCGCTCGATTGCGCGCTCGACCAACCGGAAATTTGTGCGCATGTCGCTGGGCGGTGTGCGTGACGAGGCCGAGATACGCGGTCACCGCCGCACCTATATCGGTTCGATGCCCGGCAAGATCGTGCAGAACCTGGCCAAGATAAAAGTGAGGAACCCGCTGTTCCTGCTCGATGAAGTCGACAAGATGTCGATGGATTTCCGCGGCGATCCGTCGTCCGCGTTGCTGGAAGTGCTGGATCCCGAGCAGAACAATACCTTCGCCGATCACTATCTTGAGGTCGATTATGATCTCTCGGACGTCATGTTCGTTTGTACTGCGAATACGTTGAGCGGTATTCCGGCGCCGTTGCTCGATCGTATGGAAGTGATCCGCATCCCCGGTTACACCGAGGACGAAAAAATGAATATCGCGGCGCGCTACCTGGTGCCGAAGCAGATAACCACCAACGGGTTGAAGGAATCGGAAATCAGTGTGACCGAGGGCGCCCTGCGCGGCATCATCCGTTACTACACGCGCGAAGCTGGTGTGCGGAATCTTGAACGCGAGATTTCCAAGATCTGCCGCAAGGTTGTGAAGCGTGTGTTGCTCGTGCCGACGACGAAGATGGTCACCGTGACCTGCCGGAATCTGGAGAAGTATCTTGGCGTCAAACGCTTCCGCTTCGGTCGCGCCGAAGAGCGTGACCAGATCGGCCAGGTGACCGGCCTCGCCTGGACCGAAGTGGGCGGCGATCTGCTGACGATTGAAAGTGCGGTGTTGCCCGGCAAGGGCAAGCTGATGATTACCGGCCAGGTGGGCGATGTCATGCAGGAGTCCGCGCAGGCGGCGATGACCGTCGTACGCAGCCGGGCCGCTTCGCTCGGTATCGAGCCGGACTTCTACCAGAAACGTGACGTGCACATACACGTTCCGGAAGGTGCGATACCCAAGGACGGCCCCAGCGCCGGCATAGGCATGTGCACCACGCTGGTGTCGGCGTTGACCGGTATTCCGGTACGCGCGGACGTCGCGATGACCGGCGAAATTACCTTGCGTGGAGAGGTCTTGCCTATTGGTGGCCTCAAGGAGAAGTTGCTTGCTGCGCATCGCGGCGGTATTCATACGGTATTGATACCCGAAGAAAACCGGCGTGACCTCGCGGAGATTCCGAAGAACATCAAGCAACACCTCGATCTTCGGCCGGTTAAATGGATCGATGAAGTCCTTGAGGTAGCGTTGCAACGCCTGCCGGAGCCCTGGATCGAGGCAGGATCGGCGCCGGTTGTCGGACAGGAAAAATCCACCAAGCGTAAGAAGCGCACGCATATCCGCGCGCATTGACACACATCACCCCCGCAGTTTTTTTGCGCAATACTTTCCGGCGATAATGCCGGAAAGTATTGCTTGACACGGCTTTCGGGCAGTTGGTATAACAATTTCAGCCTTAAGGCTGCCCGTAAAATGTTGCTCTTTCCCCGTTGTTCAACGTAAGGAGTAAACACCCGTGAATAAATCAGACTTAGTGGATGCGATTGCGAACTCGACTGATATGTCGAAGGCGGCCGCCGGGCGTGCCATAGACGCGATGACGACTTCAGTGACCAAGGCCCTCAAGAAAGGGGATCAGGTAACGCTGGTTGGATTTGGCACGTTTACCGTCCGCAAGCGCGCCGCGCGCAAGGGGCGGAATCCGCAGACGGGGGAAGAAATCAGGATCCGGGCATCGAAAACGCCTGCATTTAGGGCTGGTAAGGCCTTCAAGGATGCCATAAAATAACGGCCTCCTTGGGGTGCTTAGCTCAGCTGGGAGAGCGTCGCCCTTACAAGGCGAATGTCGGGGGTTCGATCCCCTCAGCACCCACCAGTCAATGCAGGAGTGGTAGTTCAGCTGGTTAGAATCCCGGCCTGTCAAGCCGGTGGTCGCGGGTTCGAGTCCCGTCCACTCCGCCAATCTAAGACAAAAGGCGCACCTGGTAGCGGTGCGCCTTTTTTAATTTTCGGGCCAAGCGCTCGTCAATCGCTGGCTACAGTAGTAATCACTCGTTGTAAACCGACAAAACGGAAAAGAGACGATGCTTGAGCTGATTCGAACAAAAGCACAAGGCTGGGTGGCGTGGACAATAGTTATTTTGCTGGTTATTCCGTTCGCGTTGTGGGGTATCAACGAATACATCAGTCCAAACGCCGAACAGTATGTCGCCAAGGTCAATGATGTGCAGATACCGGTGCGGCAATATCAGCAGGCCTTTCAACTTACCCGCGCCAGACTGCAACAGTCGCTGGGTGCGGGCTTCGATCCGGCCATGCTTGAAAGCCTCGGGCTGAAACGCCGAGTGCTTGATAATATGATCGAAGAGGAAGTGACGGTCCAGGCGGCGACGAAAGCCGGCTACCGGATCAATGACCAGCAGATCGCTGCCGAGGTTCGCGGTCTTCCCGACCTGCAGACCGACGGTAATTTTGACCCCGCCCGGTACGAGCGATTGTTGCGCAGCCAGGGAGAAACACCGGCTTCGTTCGAAGGGCGCGTCGGACGCATGATGCTGCTCGATCAATTTATGAGCGGTATCGCGGACACCACGTTTGTTACCGGTGCGGATCTGAACCGCGTCGTGCAATTGCGTGATCAGCAGCGCGAAGTCAGTTATCTGACCGTGCCGTTAAGCCGTTTTTCCGGTGACGTGGCCGTTGATGAGGAGGCCGTCAATAGTTACTACGCGAGCAATCACGAGCGGTATGCAGTCCCTGAGCAGGCGCGTGTCGATTACGTAGACCTTTCGGTTGACGATTTGATGAAATCCGTTCAGGTGGATGAAGATCGCGTTCGCGAGTCCTACGAGACCAGACGCAGCGAGTTCGCGGCGGAAGAGCAACGGCGCGCCAGCCACGTGCTGATCGAATTCGGCGATGACGTCGAGGCCGCCCGTCAAAAAGCCGAGAAGTTGCGTCAGCGGGCGATCGCGGGCGAGTCGTTTGAAAAGCTGGCCGAGGAATATTCCGAGGACAAAGGCTCGAGCGGCAACGGTGGCGATCTCGGCTTCTTCGGCGCCGGTATTATGGACAAGGCGTTCGAGAAAGCGACCTTCGCACTCGAAAAAACCGGTGATATCAGCGACGTTGTCAAGAGTGCGTTCGGTTTTCACATCATCAAGCTGACGGGCATACAAACCGGTAGTGGTCGAAGTTTCGACGAGGTACGTGACCAGATTGAAAGCGATTTACGGCGACGCACCGCCGAAGAGCTGTTTTCTGATCGCGCAGAAATACTCGCGAACACCGCCTTTGAACATCCGGACACGCTGAGCGTTGCGGCACAGGCGCTCGCACTTGAGGTGAACACCAGTAATTTCTTCGATCATGCGACGGGTGGCGGCATTGCCTCGAATGCGACGGTGCGCGAAGCGGCCTTCAGTGATGAGGTCTACCGGGAAGGTAACAACAGCGTTCCGATCGAGATAGGGCCGGATCACGTGGTTGTCATCCGGGTAAACGAGCGCAAGGCGTCCGCAACGCGGCCATTGGCGGAGGTCAGGGACGAGATCATCAATCAGCTGCGTAACGAACAGGCGCGGGGAAAAATCAGAACGTTTGGGGCCGATCTGTTGGCGAAATTGCAGGATGACAGCGATCATGTGGCGGTCGCGCAAGCACATAAGGCGGTCTGGAACGAGGCCAAATTCATCAAGCACAACGATCCGGCGATGGATGCGGCGATTGTCACTGCCGCGTTCAGCGTTGGCCGGCCCGCCGCAAACCAGGCCCTGTACCGTGGCATTGCTCTGGCCAACGGCGATTACGCGATATTGAGGCTTACCGTGGTGAAGGACGGCGACCTTGCCGCGCTCGACGACGCGGCGCGCACCAGTCTGCGTGAGACAGAGGCGCGCACGCGGGGTACTGCGGAGCAGCGGTCGGTGGTCAGCGGCCTCGTGAAACGCGCCGATATCACCCGGTACGAGTCGCAGATATAACGGGTCCAGCCCGGAATTCGGGCGATGTTGTCGTTTATGCGGCACGTGGCGGAGTATCCATTGGCTTCATCTCGCGTGGCGGAAGCGGTGTGCCCATCGGCTTGCTACCCGTTGCATCCGGCTTCTGTGCCGAATTGATCGCGTCAGGCGATACCGCTGTTATAATCGGCCGTCATGTGGCCGCGTAAACTCCACTGGCAGATATTGATCGCGCTGTTGCTCGCGCTTGTGGCGGGCAGCCTGTCCGGTACCACGGCCGGCATATTCGGTGTCACCTGCTTCGAAGTCTACGATTTCATCGGCACATTGTTTCTCAATGCGCTGAAAATGATCATCGTCCCGCTGATAGTCGCTTCGATCATTACTGGCATCGCCGGCGCCGGTAACACCGGTGCTTTCGGGCGGCTCGGTGGCAAGACGCTGCTGTATTATCTTTCGACCAGCCTGTTCGCGATCCTGATAGGCCTTTTCCTGGTCAACCTGACCCAGCCTGGCATCGTGAACGGCGAGCCGGCGCGGGATATCATCGGCTTCAGCGAAGACACCGCATCGGTAACGGAGAAAGTCGCCGAACGCGGCGCCGGCGATGTCGTCGATATCTTTCTGCGCATGATCCCCACCAACATCGTCGCGGCCGCGGCGGATGGCCAGATGCTTGGCCTGATCTTCTTCAGCCTGCTGTTCGGCTACTTCATGACGAAAGTTCCCGAATCATCGGGCGGCGGCACGCTGCACCGGTTCTGGCGGGGTGTCTACGAAGTGATGATGTTGATCACCGAACTGGTGATGAAATTTGCCCCGCTGGGGGTGTTCGGCCTCGTCGCCAAGGTTGTCGCGAGCACCGGTTTCGCGGCATTCAGACCGCTGGCGGTATTCTTTATCACGGTGCTCGGCGGTCTGCTGATTCACTTTTTTATGATGTTGCCGTTGCTGGTGCGGTATATCGGCCGTGTCAGTCCGGTGCGGCTCTACCGCGCGATGGCGCCGGCGCTGCTGACGGCGTTCTCGACGGCGTCGTCATCCGCGACGCTGCCGGTGACCATGGAATGCGTCGAAAAGAATGCCGGCGTATCGAACCGCACCGCGAGTTTTGTGGTTCCGCTGGGCGCGACGGTGAATATGGACGGCACCGCGCTGTACGAGTGCGTTGCCGCGATGTTCATTGCGCAGGCTTATGGAATCCACCTCGGTTTCGCCGAGCAGTTTGTGGTCGTGCTGCTTGCATTGGTGACGTCGATCGGCGTGGCCGGGATTCCGGCCGCGAGTCTGGTCGCGATTGCGATTATCCTGACGACGATCGGCCTGCCGGCCGAGGGTATCGGGCTGATTCTGGCCGTCGACCGGATTCTGGATATGTGCCGCACGGCGGTCAACGTGTTCAGCGACGCCTGCGGCGCCGTGATTATCGCCCGCCTTGAAGGGGAAAAGGACGTGCTGGCCGAACGTCAGTCCGTCTGACTCTCGAGCGGTCCCATGCCGGTGATGTTGTAGCCGCAGTCGACGTAGGTAATTTCCCCGGTGATGCCGGATGCCAGATCGGAACACAGAAAAGCCGCGGTATTGCCGACTTCCTCGATCGTCACGTTGCGCCGCAGTGGCGCCACCTTGGCGAACGCATCGAGCAGTTTCCTGAAATTGGCGATACCGGATGCCGCCAGCGTCCGGATCGGGCCAGCCGAGATCGCGTTGACACGTATGCCTTCCGGCCCGAGCGACTGTGCCATATAACGCACGTTCGCCTCGAGGCTGGCCTTGGCCAGACCCATCACGTTGTAGTTCGGAATAACGCGCTCCGCGCCGAGGTAACTCAACGTCACCAGCGCACCGTTACGGCCTTTCATCATGCTGTGTCCCGCCTTGGCGAGCGCCACGAAGCTGTAGGAGCTGATGTCGTGCGCCATCTGGAAACCCTGGCGCGTCACCTTTTCCAGATACGAGCCTTCCAGTTCCTCGCGCGGCGCGAACGCGACTGAGTGTACGATAATATCCAGGCCGTCCCAGGTCTTCGCCAGCTCGCTGAACACGGCGGCGATCTGCTCGTCGCTGGCGACATCGCACGGAAACGTCAGAGTCGAGCCGCATTCCGCGGCCATTTTCTCGACACGCGACTGCAGCTTCTCGTTCTGGAACGTGAACGCGAGTTCCGCGCCCTCGCGCCGCATGGCGTCCGCGATTCCCCATGCGATGGACCGGTTGCTTGCCAGGCCGACGATCAACGCCCGTTTGCCGCTAAGAAATCCCATATACCTACCCCGTCTTCGGTTAGTCAATTGTTGTTGCAAGACACATAGTTGGATAGCGCAATGATACCATGGGCCACCGACCGGGCGGAGCGGTGGTTTACCGGGCGCGGTATGACGTGAAACAGGGCCGGTCAGTTTCTATAATGATGCGAACTTTTATACGGTCTGCCGGAGGCGACGTGGGAAAAAGCAACGCATGCCGGACGGCGCTGGCATTCCTCGTCGCCGTGTCGCTGGGCGCATGCGGCGACCGGCCGTGGAATAATCCCTATCCGGCCTCCGACGACCACAGGAATATTCTCTATTCGTCGTTTTCGGAAAAACCGAAACATCTGGATCCCGCCCAATCCTACAGTTCGAATGAAGTGGTATTCACCGGTCAGATCTACGAGCCACCGCTGCAATATGATTACCTGAAACGCCCGTACGAGCTGGTTCCATTGACCGCAGTCGCGCTTCCTCAGCCGGTATTCGTCGACCGGAACGGACAGACCTTGCCGGACGATGCCGCGCCGGATCAGATCGCATTCAGTATTTATGATATCCGCATCCGGGCGGGCGTCCGTTATCAGCCGCATCCCGCGTTGGCCACCGACGCGCGTGGCGGCTTTCTTTACCATGCCTTGTCCGCAGACGCTGTCGCGAAAATCCGCACGCTGCGCGACTTCGCACAGACCGGCAGTCGCGAGCTGGTGGCCGCCGACTATGTCTATCAGATCAAGCGGCTCGCGCATCCGAAACTGCAATCGCCGATATTCGGCTTGATGACGGAATATATCGTCGGCCTGAAAGAGTACGGCGAAACATTGGCGGCGGCGAAAGCGCAGGGCGATCGAGAATTCCTCGATCTGGCGGAGTACCCGCTGGAAGGGGCGCAGGTGGTTGACCGGTACACGTATCGCCTCAAGGTACGCGGCAAGTATCCGCAGATGTTGTACTGGCTGGCGATGCCGTTCTTCGCGCCGGTGCCGCCCGAGGCCGACCGGTTCTATGCGCAGCCCGGATTTGCCGAGAAAAATCTGTCGCTGGACTGGTGGCCGGTTGGCACCGGGCCCTACATGCTGGTCGAGAACAATCCGAATCGGCAAATGGTCATGGATCGCAACCCGAATTTTCACGGTGAGGTCTATCCGGCGGCCGGCGAGGCTGGCGATGCGGCAGCGGGATTGCTGGCGGATGCCGGCAAGCCGCTCCCGTTTATTGAACGGGTGGTGTTCAGTCTCGAGAAAGAGTCCATTCCGTACTGGAACAAGTTTCAGCAGGGATATTACGACTCGTCCGGCATCAGTTCGGACAGTTTCGATCAGGCGATACGCTTCGGCGCCGGGGGCGAGGCGACCTTGACCGATGAGATGCAGAGCAAGGGCATGCGCTTGCAGACCGCCGTGGGCGCCTCGACGTATTACTTTGGTTTCAACATGCTGGACCCGGTGGTGGGCGGCGACAGCGAGCGTGCGCGCAAGCTGCGTCAGGCGGTATCGATCGCGCTCGATTACGAGGAATACATTTCGATTTTCCTGAACGGCCGCGGTATTCCGGCGCAGGGCCCGATTCCGCCGGGCATCTTCGGCTATGTTGACAGTGCGACCGGCATCAATCCGTTCGTCTATGACTGGGTTGGCAACGCACCGCAGCGCAAGGCTCTGGAAATTGCCCGGCGCCTGCTTGCGGAGGCCGGTTACCCCGACGGTCGCGATGCCGCGACCGGCAATGCGCTGGTGCTGCATTACGATGTGCCCGCGTCGTCCGGACCGGACGACAAGGCGCGTCTGGACTGGATGCGCAAGCAGTTCCGCAAGCTCAACATCGAACTGGATATCCGCAACACCGATTACAACCGCTTCCAGGACAAGATGCGCACGGGCGCGGCGCAGCTCTTTCAATGGGGCTGGAATGCCGATTACCCTGATCCGGAGAACTTTCTGTTTCTGCTCTACGGGCCGAACGGCAAGGTCAGGCACAACGGTGAAAATGCCGCCAATTACGCCAGCGCGGAATTCGACCGGCTGTTCGAGCGGATGAAGAACATGGAGAACGGACCGGAACGCCAACGTGTCATCGATGACATGATGGCCATTGCGCGGCGCGACGCGCCATGGATATGGGGTTTTCACCCGAAGCAGTTCGGTCTGTATCATACGTGGTACTACAACACGAAGCCGAATCTGATGGCCAACAATGCGCTGAAATTCACGCGGATCGATCCGGTGCAGCGGGCCGAAAAACGAACCGAGTGGAACAAGCCGGTGGTGTGGCCCGTGATCCTGGTCGTAGCGCTACTGGTCGTCGGAACGCTGCCGGCGATCCGTGTCTACCGGCGTCGCCAGCAGGCGGCGGCCACCGCATGAAACGGGGCGCCAGCCGATGCTAGCCTATATACTCCGGCGCGTTTTCTATGCGGTACCGATCCTGATTGGCGTCAATCTGATCACCTTCTTTCTGTTTTTCGTCGTCAACTCGCCGGACGATATGGCGCGCATGCATCTCGGCATGAAGCGCGTGACCCCGGAAGCGGTAGACAAGTGGAAACAGGAGCGGGGCTATGACAAACCGCTGCTGCTAAACCGCGCGGAAGACGGCGCCAGGTCTGTCACCAATACGATTTTCTTCGAGAAGTCGGTCAGCCTGTTCGCCTTCCGGTTTGGCAGTTCCGATGCCGGGCGCGACATCGGTTACGACATCAGTCAACGCATGTGGCCGAGCCTGGCGATTGCGATCCCGGTATTTATTGTCGGTATCCTCGTGAACATCACCTTCGCCTTGTTGATCGCGTTCTTTCGCGCGACGTATATCGATTACTGGGGTGTGTTCCTGTGCGTCGTGCTGATGTCGATATCCAGCCTGTTCTATATCATCGGTGGCCAGTATCTGGTCGGAAAACTGCTGCATCTGGTGCCAATCTCGGGTTACGACGACGGTTTCGATGCGGTCAGTTTCGTGATCCTGCCGGTGATCGTCGGCATCATAGGCGGTATCGGCGCCGGAACGCGCTGGTACCGCACTATTTTTCTCGAAGAGATCGGCCGGGACTATGTGCGCACCGCGCGTGCGAAAGGTTTGTCGGAACCACAGGTGATGTTTGGCCACGTGCTACGGAACGCCTTGATTCCGATAATGACCGGGGCGGTCGCGATTCTGCCGTTGCTATTCATGGGCAGCCTGATACTCGAGTCGTTCTTCGGCATTCCGGGGCTCGGCAGCTACACGATCGATGCGATCAGCTCGCAGGACTTTGCCATCGTCCGCGCCATGGTGTTTCTCGGTTCCGCGCTGTACATCGTCGGGCTGATACTGACCGACATTTCCTACACGCTGGTCGACCCGCGCATACGGCTGGCCTGACATGAACACCATGCCTCGATATCAAAAACGACCTGTGCTTCTGATGCTCGCGCTGATTGCCTTGGCGGGAGTGGCGGTTGTGGGAATGATTGCGCTGCGCGGCGTCAAGCCGGTGTTTCTGTGGACCGACGTGCTGATCTATCTGCTGGTGCTGGTGATCGCCGGCGTGGTGATCTATTCGCGCCAGCATGAACATCTGCGCGCGCCATGGCGCCGCGTATGGCGCAGCCGTGCCGGCATGGCCGCATTGGTGGTGCTGGGCGCTTATGTGCTGGTCGGCCTGCTGGACTCGATACATTTCCGTGAGCCGCTGCCGCCGGTCGACCGTAGCGAATCGAGCGGACATTCGGTTGAGGTACTGAGCGTTTTCGACAAACTGGCGGAACCGTTACGCCTGCGCGTTGAAAAGACCTACTCGGCGCCGCTGGCAGCGCAATTGTATGCCAGGGAAATGCAGGAACTTCCGGACGGCACGCAACAGCGCGTCTACCCGCGCCTGCAGTATGGCGGCGCCCATTTGAACGATCCGGAGACGGAGCGAAGTGCCGACATCGTTGTTACGGCATCGGCTGGCTTGATGAAGGGCCTCGGCATCGCCGTGCTGGTGTCGCTGGCAATCGTGATGCTGCTGGCCCGGCATTACCGTACGACGCCAGCGTCGGCGCTTGGCAGAATTATGCGCGCTCAAACTGCCATGGCGTGGCACGTGGTACTGCTGACGTTGGCAATCATACTGGTCGGCACCATGGTGTTGATCGAACTCAGCGGGAAATATCACGTATTTGGTACCGACAAGGTCGGACAGGACGTGCTGTATCAGACCCTGAAAAGCATACGCACCGGTCTGGTGATCGGCACATTGACGACGTTGATCATGCTGCCGTTCGCAATCAGTCTCGGGGTGATGGCCGGTTATTTTCGGGGCTGGATCGACGACGTCATTCAATATATCTACACCACGCTGAATTCGATACCGGGCGTGCTGCTGATCGCCGCGTCGATACTGGCGCTGCAGGTCTATATGGCGAATCACCCGGAAGCGTTCGAAACGGTGGCCGATCGCGCCGACGCGCGGCTGCTGTTTTTGTGCATGATACTCGGAATCACGAGCTGGACCGGGTTATGCCGCTTGCTGCGTGGCGAGAGTCTCAAGCTTCGCGAGCTCGATTATCTGCAGGCCGCAGCGGCGTTCGGCGTGAGTCACGCGCGCATACTGAGTCGCCACATTCTGCCCAACGTCATGCACATCGTGCTGATCATCGTCGTGCTGGATTTCAGTGGACTGGTGCTCGCGGAAGCGGTACTTTCCTATGTCGGCGTCGGGGTCGACCCGTCGATGATCAGCTGGGGCAATATGATCAACAGCGCGCGTCTGGAAATGGCGCGCGAGCCGATCGTCTGGTGGTCGCTGGCGGCGGCGTTCGTGTTCATGTTTATTCTGGTGCTGGCGGCGAATGTTTTCTCCGATGCGGTGCGTGACGCGTTTGATCCACGCCTGCGGGCGAATTGATGAGCAAACACGATGAGTGACAAATTGTTATCGGTACAGGGGCTGCAGACCTGTTTTCAGACCGGCGGCGGCACCGTGCGCGCGGTCGACGGCGTGGATTTCGATATCCATTCCGGCGAGACCTTCGCGCTGCTCGGCGAGTCCGGCTGCGGCAAGTCGATGACCGCCCTGTCGATCCTGCGACTGGTGCCGCAACCGGCGGGTCGCATTACGGCCGGCAAGGTGCTGCTCGACGGCCAGGATTTGCTGGCGTTACCGGAGCACGCAATGCGCGACGTGCGCGGCAAACGTATCGCGATGATCTTTCAGGAGCCGATGACCAGTCTGAATCCGGTGCTGACGATTGGCATGCAGATCGGCGAGACCGTCGAGCGCCATCTCGGGCTGCGCGGCAAGGCATTGCGCGATCGCGTGATCGCACTGCTCGATGATGTCGGCATACCGGACCCGGCGCAGCGTTACGGCGAATATCCGCACCAGCTCTCCGGCGGCATGAAACAGCGCGTGATGATCGCGATCGCGCTGGCCGGCGAGCCGCAACTGCTGATCGCCGACGAGCCGACCACGGCGCTGGATGTCACGATCCAGGCGCAGATCCTCGATCTGCTGCGCAAGTTGCAGCGGGAGCGCGGCATGGCCATGCTGCTGATCACGCATGACCTCGGCGTCGTCGCCGGCATCGCGGATCGCGTTGCCGTCATGTATGCGGGCCATATCGTTGAGCAGGCGGACCGCGCGGCGTTCTTCGCCGATCCGAAACATCCCTATTCACGCAAGCTGTTCGAGTCACTGCCGACGATGGGCAAGCGTGACCGGCAGCTCGCGGTCATCAAGGGCTCGGTGCCGTCGCTCGCGCGAGAATTCCGCGCGTGCCGCTTCGAGGATCGTTGCGATTTTGCGTGGCAAACCTGCCGCGATACGGCGCCGCGCTGGCTGGCCGTCGGGCCGGAGCATCATGCGCGCTGTCACCTGAACGATCCCGATATCGCCAAACCCGCGCCGCGCGCGGCGGCGCCCGCGCCGGCAATTCAGCAAGCGCCGCGCGCCACGGCCGGTGATGTACTGGTGGACATAAACGATCTTCAGGTGTTTTTCCCGATTCACAAGGGACTGTTCAAGCGCACGGCCGGACATGTGCGCGCGGTCGATGGCGTATCGCTGCAACTGCGCGTCGGGCGCACGCTCGCCCTGGTCGGCGAGTCCGGCTGCGGCAAGACGACGGCCGGCAAGGGGTTGTTGCAACTGATCCGACCCACTGCCGGCACCGTGCATTACCGGGGCAACGATCTGACGCAAATCGGCGCGCGGCGCATGCGCCCGTACCGCGCTGATCTGCAGATTATCTTCCAGGACCCGTACTCCTCAATGAATCCGCGCATGATGGTCGCCGACATCATCGAGGAGGGCATGCTCGCGCAGCGCATCGGCCGCACGGATGTCGAACGGCAGGCGCGCATCGATGAATTGCTGACGCAGGTGGGCCTGTCACCGGAGGCCAAGCGACGCTATCCGCACGAGTTCTCGGGTGGTCAGCGCCAGCGCATCTGCATCGCACGCGCGCTGGCGGTGAACCCGAAGCTGATCGTCTGCGACGAGCCGACCAGCGCGCTCGATGTATCGGTGCAGGCGCAGATATTAAACCTGCTGAAGCGCCTGCAGGCGGAGCTTGGGCTGTCGTATCTGTTCATCACACACAACCTGGCCGTGGTCGAATATCTCGCCGACGAGGTCGCCGTGATGTATCTCGGACGGATCGTCGAACGCGGCACGGTGGCGGACGTCATGCAGAATCCGTGTCATCCCTATACGCAGGCGTTGTTGTCCGCGATCCCGAAGATCGATACCGCGACGGGCCGCGAGATCATCAAGCTCGAAGGTGACCTTCCGTCGCCGTCGAACCCGCCGCGCGGCTGTCACTTCCATCCGCGCTGCCCGATGGCGATGGAGGTCTGCCGGGGGAATTACCCGGAGCGTACCACGCTCAGCGACACGCATACGACACACTGCTATCTGTATCGCTAAGGAAGCTCTGATCAAGTGGCTTCTTGTCATTTCGACCGCAGGGAGAAATCCTGATGTGATGGAACCGCATTGAGGTTTTTTCCACCGGGATTTCTCGCGTCGCTCGAAATGACACTTAATCAGAGCTTCCCTAACGGTGGCATGCGGTGAGGAACGAACCGCATCGATCGCGACCGATGCGGTTCACTGTGTTCACCGCATGCTGCGCAGCTCGCCGGAATGCCGATCGCGATCCATGTGACGAAGTTATTGCGCCACGAAGATCACGAAGATCACGAAGGACACGAAGAAAAAATACTCAAATCCCTTCGTGTCCTTCGTGACCTCCGTTGTAAATCGCATTCTGTGCACCGTTGGCTACGACCGCCGCGCGGGACGCGTCGGCCTGACAGGATGCAGGCGCAGGATGCTGCTGAGCTGGTGGCGATTGCGCACCACATCGGCGAGCGTGTACTTGTCGAGCACGGCAATGAACGCATCGAGCGCCTCGCTGACGAAACCTTTCAACGCGCACGCCGGCGTGATCGGGCAGGTGTTTTTTGTCTTGTTCAGGCATTCGACCAGATGGAATCCACCCTCGGTAAGGCGCACGAGTTCACCGAGATTGATGTCCTCGGGCGCCTTGCCCAACCGCATGCCGCCGCCCTTGCCGCGCGTGGTCTGAACGAAGCCTTGCGTCGCCAGGTTGTGCACGACCTTGACGAGATGGTTACGGGAGATGCCGTAGCTGTCGGCGATTTCGGTGATCGTGACCAGTTGATCCGGGTGCGCGCCCAGAAAGATCAGTACTCTCAGCGAATAGTCCGTATATAGCGTCAATTGCACGGCATTACCCCAGTAAAACACTCATGATTAGGTTGATTGAATTTCTGATCATTGCAAACTTGTCATTTCGACCGAAAGGGAGAAATCCATTACCGCATTTAAGCGACGCGCCTTTTTAATGTCCATGGATTTCTCGCAATCTCCCCCATTTCACTGGGGATAGGCTCGAATTGACACCAATCAAAAACTCCCTGGTTGAATTCTGCCAGAATCCCCGCTGCGCGGTCTTGACTTTGCTCACGAGTATCCTCAGTATACGCAATAAGATATATTTGTGATATATGTTAAAGCATCGCCCCGGCACACCGTGCCGTTGTGGCGGGAAAGCGCAAGTAATTCGTTGAGTTACCGGGTGATGTCCGACTCTTCCGTCCCGTGCATACGCGGGGCGAGGGCAAAGGAGAACTGATGATGAAGCAGCACGCGACACCGCATCGGCAAGCGGATTCATACGTCATTCGCCATTCATTCATTGCACTGCTCGTTTGCCTGGGCCTGATTTCCGGCAACGCCTGGGCCGAATCGCGCGAATTCGAACTCACCATCGAGGAGCGCGTCATCGAGGTTGCGCCCGGACTCCATTATCAGGTTTTCGCGTTCAACGGCCAGGTGCCGGGTCCGCTGATTCGCGTGCGCGAAGGCGACGACGTCACGATCAATGTCGTCAACAACACCACGTTGCCGCACACCATCCACTGGCACGGTCTCTACCAGCGCAACAACTGGAAGAACGACGGCGTTCCCGGCGTGACGCAGAAGGCGATCGAACCGGGCGATACCTTCACCTACCACTGGAAGGCCGAGAAAACCGGCAGCCTCTGGTATCACTGCCACGTCAACGTCAGCGAGCATGTCGGCATCCGCGGCATGTGGGGTCCGCTGATCGTCGATCCGGCGAAGCCGACGAAGCTTGAAAAGAAGGTCACGAAGGACGTGATCATGATGCTCAGCTCGTGGGACTCGGATTACGCAGAGAAACTCGGTTACGGCGGCGGCCCGCGCGATCTGCCGAACTATTTTTCGATCAACGGCCGCGCGTTTCCGCTTACCCAGCCTATCCACGTGAAGGAGGGTGACGTGGTGCGGCTGCGTCTGTTCGGCGCGGGCGCCGAGATCCACTCGATACACACCCACGGCCACGACATGCTCGTCACGCACAAGGACGGCCGTGCGTTGCCGGCGCCGTATTACGTCGACACGCTGCTGATCGGCCCCGGCGAGCGCTATGACGCCATCATGGAAATGGACAACCCCGGACTGTTCATGGTGCACGATCACGTGGATCCGCAGGTCACGAACAACGGCAAACACGGCGGCGGCGTCATGACGATGTTCGTCTATGACGGCATCGAGCCGGTGGTCGAAGGCGATCCGCACGGCGCGCTGCCGGACAACGATCCGGACTTCTATTTCAGCGAATCGATGAAAAAGCCGTACGGCCTGCATAACAACGCGCACTTCGCGGGCGTGCCGCTGGAGACAAAAGGCCGCGCGGAGCGCAGAAGAGGTGGACATGAAACGCCTGAAGCTGACGATTAGGTCTGTTGCCGGCGCGGCGCTGTTCGGCATCGTGTTGGGGGGTAGTGTCGCAATCGCGGCCGACGGTGAGCAATTGCTGACGTCACAGTGCGCCGGTTGCCACAACCTGACCGGACCCGCGCCGGCGACGTTGCAGGCGCTGCGGGATCGTAAGGGACCCGACCTGTTTTATGCCGGCAACAAGTACAAGGCGGCATGGGTCGAGCAGTGGTTGCAGAAGCCGCAGAGCATCCGCCCGGCGGGCATGTTTTACGGCGCGCACATCAAGCCCGGGCCGAAGGGCGACGAAATCGACGCGGCGACGTTGACGCAACATCCGGCGTTGAAGGCGGATGAAGCGCAGGCCGTGACTGCGGCACTGATGCAGCGCAAGGCCGGCAGCGAGCTGATCGCGCCCGGCGCGTACACGCCCGGCACGATCTCGCTCAGCACCGGCGAGATGATGTTCGACAAGTTCCGCGGCTGTCTCGCCTGTCACGAGATTGAGCCGGGCTACGGCGGCCGGTCCGGCCCCGAGGTCTACACGGCCGGCGCGCGTCTGCAGGAGGACTATCTGATCAGCTACCTGCGCAGTCCGCAGGCATGGGACCCGAAGACCTTCATGCCGAACAAGCATCTCAGCGGCGCCGACCTGCAGAAGTTTGTGCACTACATGCGGTTGTTGAGCGAGGAGGGCCAGCCATGAACGCATATCGATTGCTGGGTGCTGGCATTGGCTGCGCGGCGTTGCTGTGGGCTGCGGCCGCCTCCGCAACGGAAAAACCCGAGGACAACTACCGCACCTATTGCGTCCAGTGTCACGGCCTGCAGGGCGACGGCAAAGGCATCAACGTCCGAGACATGTCAGTGCAGCCGCGCGACCACACCGACGCGAAGGAAATGGCGGCGCGCTCCGACGAGGATCTTTTCAAGGCAATCAAGGAAGGCGGTGTGGCGATCAACAAATCGATGTTGATGCCAGGCTGGGCCGATGTGTTGAGCGACGAGGAGATCCGGGGTCTGGTCGCGTACCTGCGTGAACTGTGTCAATGCACGCACGGTAAGTAAGCAACCGGAGTAATCATGGGCAGTCGAATATTCATCCAACAGAGGAGCATGTTATGACAATCATGAAAAGCGCACTGGCAATGGCCGTGGCGGCGATACTGACCGGTTATACCGGCGCGGCGCTGGCCAAGACGGTCAAGGTCACAATGCACGCCAACGAGAATTCCGTGGCGATCGACAACAAGGGCACGAAGTACCCGGCGTGGACGTTCGACGGCGGTATCCCCGGTCCGGTCGTGCGGGTTACGGAAGGCGACGTCGTCGAGTTCGAACTGGTCAATGACGGGACCAACAAGGAAAGCCACTCGATGGACTTTCACGCGGCGATCGTCGACGTGCTGAACGAGTTCGCACCGGTCAAGCCGGGCGAGACCAAGAAGTTCAAGTTCGACGCCAAGTATCCCGGCGTGTTCATGTACCACTGCGGTTCGATGCCGATGCACCAGCATATCGCGCGCGGCATGTACGGCATCGTCATCGTCGATCCGAAGGAAGGTTACAGCGATCGCTATCCCAAGCCCGATCGTGAATACGTCCTGGTGCAGGGTCAGTTCTTCCCGAACGCCGATGATCATCACGCGATCATGGAAAATCAGGGTTGGGGCGGCACGCTGATCAACGGCAAGATGTTCCACTACGATCCGGTGCATGATCCGAACGCCAGCCAGGTGCTCGAGGCCAAGCCGGGCGAGCGCGTGCGCATCTTCTACGTCAACGCGAACGTGAACCTGCCCGCCGCGATCCACCCGATTGCCGGCGTCTGGGACCGTGTCTATGCGAACGGCAACCCGAAGAATGTGGTCTATGGCATGGCCACGTATCAGCTCGGCGTCTCGGAAGCGGCCACGCTCGACATCGTGTCACCCGCGGATCGTCCGACCAACAATGCGATCGTCGATCACACCATGGGCGCGGCGATGCGCGGCGCGATCACGGTGCTGATGAACAAACCCGACGCCGACCCGAAAGCCGGCAAGGGTAACCTGATCGTCGGCCGGTAATCCGACCCGATCAAACCGCATGCCGCCGAGCGCGGCATGCGGTTTTTTTTCGCCTTGGTTTCTTTCAATCATCACCGGCTCACGCAAGCCGGAGTACAGCGGCTCCGATACGGACTGGATTCCGGGTCTGCGCTTTGCTCCGCCCGGAATGACGAAGCATTGGTGCTCTGCTTGAAACGACGCAAGTCGTGTGTACCGCGTACCCGCTATTGTCAGCCGCCGCTCCGGTCCGTAAGCTCCGCGGATGACCATGCCGACGCTCGCGGACGTTGCCGCACCCCCTGAAACTTTTCCGCGCGAGATGCGCGAGCGTGTCGCCGCCGACCTTGCATCCTTCCGCCAGGCTGCGCAGGACCAGGGCGTTGCGCCGCACCTGCCGGCGGATGTCGCCGACGCGCTGCCGCGCGTGTGGGCTTACAGCCGCTTCGTCGCGCAGTCGTGCATTCGTTATCCGGGACAGTTTGACGCGTTGCTGCGTTCCGGCGGTTTGCAGCACGTTCATGCCGAAGCGGACTATATCGAAATGACGCGCGCGGCGATTGTGCCCGCGAGCACGGTTGGCGAACTGGGCAACCGCCTGCGGTCGCTGCGCCGGTGGGAGATGGTGCGCATCGCCTGGCGTGACCTCGCCGGTTGGGCGGCGCTGGACGAGACCCTGGCGGATCTGTCGAGCCTGGCCTGTGCGATCGTTGATCAGACATTGGGCAGACTGCATCAGTGGCAATGCGAGGAGATCGGCCGGCCGCTCGGCCGGCATACCGGTCACGAGCAACATATGGTTGTGCTCGGCATGGGCAAGCTCGGCGCCGGCGAACTGAATTTTTCGTCCGATATCGATCTGATATTCGCCTTCCCGGAGGACGGTGAAACCGCTGGCGGTCGTGCGGTGCTGAGCAACGAGGAATTTTTCGTTCGCCTCGGCCGCTCGCTGGTCAATACCCTTGAGCAATCGAACGAGCACGGCCGTGTCTATCGTGTCGACATGCGGCTGCGACCGTTCGGCAGTACCGGGCCTCTGGCGATGAGTTTCGAGGGGCTGGAAGCCTACTATCAGGCGCACGGCCGGCAGTGGGAGCGCTATGCGATGATCAAGGCCCGGGTGGTCGCCGGTGATACCGCCGCCGGCGACGGTCTGATGAAGATCCTGCGGCCGTTTGTCTATCGCCGCTATCTGGATTTCAGCAGTTTCGACGAGCTGCGCGCGATGAAGCAGCGTATCGAAAGCGAGGTCCGGCGCAAGGGCATGGAACACAACATCAAGCTCGGCGCCGGCGGCATCCGCGAGGTCGAGTTCATCGGTCAGGCATTTCAGCTGATTCGCGGTGGACGCGAAATCGAGTTGCAGGAGCGGCCGATCCAGCGGGTACTGACGCGGCTCGCGGACAGCGGCTACCTGCCGCGGCAGGTCGTTGATGAGTTGATCGCCGCCTACCGGTTTTTGCGCCGCGTCGAGAACCGGCTGCAGGAATACAACGACGAGCAGACGCATACGCTTCCTGCGAGTGCCGACGATCATGAACGGCTGGCGTTGTCGATGGGCCATGCCGGTGCCGCCGATTTTGCAACAGAACTGGCGCTCCATATGCGGCGGGTTCACGGGCATTTCGAACAACTGATTGCCATTCCGCAGGCCGACGTGGGTACCGGCGAGGACTCTCCACTGGCGGCGGTATGGCATGGCCGGTTCGACGTTGAGAAATCGCAGGCCGCGCTGGCGCAGGCGGGCTACGACGACGTTGCCGAGGTCATGCGTCTGCTGACGCAGTTGCGCAAGGGCAGTGCGTTTCGTGCGTTGACCCCGCAAGGTCACGCACGTCTTGACCAGCTGATGCCGTTGCTGCTTGCCGCGGTCGCCAACACCCGTCATCCGGCCGTTACGTTGCAGCGATTGCTCCGCCTGATCGAGACAATTGCCAGGCGCACCACGTATCTGACCTTGCTGGTGGAGCATCCGATGGCGTTGTCGCAGCTCGTCAAACTGGCCGCGGCAAGCCCGTGGATCAGTCAATTATTGTTGCGCAGTCCGATACTGCTCGACGAGTTGCTGGACCCGCGCACACTGTATGCTCCGCTCGATCGGCAGTCGCTCGAGGCCGAGATCGTCCAGACGCTGGAGCGTGTGCCCGGGAATGATCTCGAAGCGCAGATGGAAGCGCTGCGCCTGTTCAGGCAAACCAACGTGTTGCGCGTCGCTGCCGCTGATGTCGCCGGGGTTTACCCGCTGATGGTCGTCAGCGATCATCTGACGGAAATTGCCACCGTATCGCTACAGCAGGTACTCGGGCTTGCGTGGCGCCATGTCGCCGCGAAGTTCGGCAACCCCCGCCTCCGGGTCGATGGCGCGGAGCGAGCGGCCGGCTTTATCGTTGTCGCCTACGGCAAGCTGGGCGGTATCGAGCTGGGTTACGGCTCGGATCTGGATCTGGTATTCATTCACGATGACGCCGGGGAAGCGCAACAGACCGACGGTGCATTGACCGTCGACAATGCCACGTTTTTCATCCGCCTCGGCCAACGTATTATTCATATCATGAACACGGCGACTGCTACCGGTGTGTTGTATGAGCTCGACATGCGGCTGAGGCCGTCCGGGGCATCGGGCCTGCTGGTGACAGGCATTAACGGATTCGTGGACTATCAGCGGCAGCAGGCATGGACATGGGAGCACCAGGCGCTGGTACGCGCACGCGTTGTCGCCGGCGACGAGGGACTGGCCAGGCGGTTTGGCGCGATACGCGACGAGGTGTTGTCGGCGCCGCGCGATGTCGAAAAGCTGCGGCAGGAAGTGATCGACATGCGCGCCCGGATGTCCGCCGAACACGGCAGCGGTGATGCTGCGCAGTTTGATCTGAAGCAGGATGATGGCGGCATCGCCGATATTGAATTCATGGTGCAGTTCGGCGTATTGCGCTACGCCCGCCAGTTTCCCGCGTTGCTGCGCTGGACCGACAATATCCGCCTGCTGGACACGCTGCGCGATGCGGGCGTCATGGCGTCCGCGGACACCCGTGTGCTGGCCGACGCCTATCGCGCCTACCGTGCCGAGGTCCATCGGCTGACGTTGCAGGAGCAGCCGGCCGTCGCCGGCGCCGGCGAATTTGCCGATTACCGGGCGGAAGTGCGCCGCATATGGGGTGAATTTCTGATCGCCGGTTAGCCCGTCGGGAATCCGTCATGGCACGCAGCTTGCACTTCTGCGAAATGACGGAAATCGAGACAAAAGATTATCGCGTCACATCGTACTTGTGTTAAAAATACCGGTTCCACTGGCAGACGGCGTGGAAACGTTGACACTGGAAGGAGAATTCCATGTTTAAGAGATCAGAACCCGCAGTCCAGCAGTCCGCACCACCGGCGGGTGCCATCGCGGCACAAGAACCGCAACAGCCGCGTGCCCAGGCAACGATAGGCTCCACAATACGTATCAAGGGCGATGTGTCCGGTGATGAGAACCTGACCATCGACGGGACAATTGAGGGGACGGTAACGCTCAAGCAGCACAGCCTGCATATCGGCAAGAATGGCCGGTTGAATGCCGATGCCTACGCCAAGGTCATTCGCATTGAGGGCCACGTGGAGGGCAATCTGTACGCCGAAGAGCAGGTGCTGGTGCGTCAGAGCGGTATTGTGCGCGGCAACATTGTCGCCCCGCGCGTCACGATGGAAGACGGCTGCACGTTCAAAGGCAGCATCGATATGGAAACCAAGCTTGCCGACAAGAAGGTCGTTTCGGAACCGCGCAACGTCACGTCCGTTATTGGCGGCGGTGACTCGGGCCGGCATAGCGGGGCTGACAAGAAAATGGAGGTCGCTGCGGCGAGATCAGGCTAGGCATGGGGAATTCCGTTGGCGCCGCATGGCGCGGAGGGTCTGTACAACATATCGAGACAGCGTTCAGTTCGCTGGCGCTGGGGATGCTCGTCGACAAGATCGCGAGCAAACGCCCGTGTCGTGTGCTCGAGTTGGGACCGGCCTTTGGCGCCAACGTGGAATTCCTGTCGCAATATTCCTCGAAGATATGTATCGAGGATCTTTACCAGACGCTGGCCTCCGTCGGTCCGTTATTCACCGGAGACGAGCGCACATTTTGTCCCGTCTATGAAACGCTGCTGCCTTACCGGGCGGACACGCGTTTTGACGTTATCCTGCTGTGGGATCTGCTCGATTACCTTGAAGCCAGCGATATTCGCCGGCTGATACGGCACCTGGGCCGGTTTTGTCAGCGCGGCACGCTGCTGTATGCGCTGGTGTCAACGCGGCAGAAGATTCCGGCAGAGCCGACTAACTTCAAGATCGTCGGCAAGGACCAGCTGTTATATCAGTGCAGCACTACCGAAGAGCGCGATTGCCCGAGGTACCGGCAGGGCGCGTTGCTGGAACTGTTGCGCGGTTTCCGCGTCGAGCGTTCGTTTCTGCTGCGCAACGGCATGCAGGAATATCTGTTCGAGTTTGTTTGAACGCGCATTCCCCGTTCCGGCCGATCCCTGTACCTGCTGATCCGCTCATTGCCTTGTCCCGTCATTCCGGACAAGCGAGCGGATGCGAGCGCGAGCCGGAATCCAGTCCCTTCGGTTACGACGGATTTCTGGTGCAAAAAGTTCAGTCTGTCATTCCTGCGAAAGCAGGAATCCAGTCTCGCTAATGACCGCTGGACCCCCTGGGTTCCGCTGCGCTTTGCCTGGAAGAACGGCTTTCTGTTGTTAAGTAATTTTGGAACGCACGATAGTTTACAAAGCACCACGGATATTTGACATCCTGAAATTTCCTGATCCGCCCCCGCGTGCTACGATGCGCAATCATTCAATGCCGGGAATGTTGCGTTAGCTACCTGAAGGAGGTACGCAGTGCCTGCCAAGCCCGATCCCAGGAAAATCCTTGACGAGGCCATGCAACTCGAACCGACCGAGCGCGCCTTCGTCGCGGAAACGCTGATCGAAAGCCTCGATCTCGACGAAGATTTCGCCATCTCGCCGGAATGGCGCGACGAAATCCGCCGCCGCTGCGCGGACATCGATAGCAAGAGAACAATACTGATCGACAGCGCCAGCGTGATCAACGAATTGCGCGAAAAATATACGCGATGAAGGTGCACTGGCACGGGGAAGCCAGAGCAGAAGCGGATGCGGCCGCGGCCTTTTACCACGATCAGCAGCAGGGCCTGGCGCAGCGTTTCATCGACGAGCTTGAAGAAGTACTGCACCGCATACAACGTCACCCCTGTCCTACCGCGAGGTCGAGAGCGGAATACGCCGGTGTCGGATAGCGCGTTTCCCCTACGGAGTCGTCTACCGGGTGAGATCCGACGCCGTCGAAATCGTCGCGGTGATACACCTGAGACGGTCGCCGGGATATTGGAAGCCCAGAGCCTGAGACCCGCCCGGACCCAACCGTAAATTTCCCCATCCGCCCCCGCGTGCTACTCTTCCCTACCTTGGGGAGGGAATTTCACGGTGACGCCAGTCGCAACACCAGAACAACTCGCGCGTAAAGAAATCGACCGGTTGCTGACGCTGGCCGGGTGGGAGGTATGCCGTGTCGATCAGGCTGACGCGCAGGGATGCACCTATGTCGCGAGAGGCGGGACGCCGGGAGCGACTGGTTACTCGGTGCAGATTCAGGAACGCGACACCCGCAAGAAGCGCTGGGAACAATTCGGCGGCGACGTCGGCGCCCGGGACCAGATTCGCACCTTCCGCGACAAGCTGTTCATCGAAATCTTCCCCGGTCGCACATGGGCGCCCAAAACCCTCATCTTAGCCAAGGGTGAAGCGGAAAATGGTGAACGTCCACTGGACGTTTACCCCGCCGAACGGGTGCGCCATGGATGGCACACCCATGGATCCCGAATAGAGCGGGACGCGAGAGCGAAGAAATACGACCGAGCTGCAAGTGGAAAAATTAGTCCAGCCGTTGGCGACTGCTCAGCTAAAGCCGCCGTCCAAAATGGTTGT
Source organism: Gammaproteobacteria bacterium (assembly GCA_006218035.1). Taxonomy (GTDB): domain Bacteria; phylum Pseudomonadota; class Gammaproteobacteria; order VBWC01; family VBWC01; genus VBWC01. The sequence continues at coordinate 42,518 of VBWC01000008.1, read as the reverse complement.
TTCCGACAAATCAGTTCAACAATGTCCGGTTACCATGCCGTCACTCAATAACCGACGAAAAGAGACAGCTCTGCGTCTGACGCCATTCCTCAAGTGGGCAGGTGGAAAACGTTGGTTCGTTAAAAATTATTCTCACTTGCTACCAGAGACCTTCAATCGATATATCGAACCATTCCTCGGCGCAGGTTCAGTGTTTTTTTATCTTGAGCCAAAGCGAGCCATTATTGGCGATACGAATCCAGATCTAATAGCAGCGTACAAAGGAATCAAGAACGATTGGCGGTACCTTCAACAACTGTTGCGCACCCATCAGCGCAAGCATTCCGATTTACACTACTACGAGGTGCGAGAGTCAATTCCTGATGACCCAATTGAACGCGCAGCGCGATTGATTTATCTCAATCGTACGTGTTTCAACGGAATTTACCGCGTAAATCTTAACGGCGAATTCAACGTACCGCGCGGATCAAAGAACGATGTTCTGCTCGCGGATGATGACTTCGAAGCGGCGGCGCGAATTCTGCGCCGCGCACATATTAGGAATGCTGATTTCGAGGAGCTTATAGATTTGGCGGAAGAAGGAGACCTCGTTTTTGCCGATCCACCATACACGGTGCGCCACAACATAAACGGTTTTGTTAAGTACAACGAGAAGCTCTTTTCCTGGAATGATCAGGAGCGTCTTGCAAAAGCACTTGCGAGAGCGAAGGCACGTGGTGTGAAGGTAGTTGCTACCAATGCGGATCACAACTCGGTACGTGAGTTATATGAAGAAAATGGTTTTCACTTATTGGAAGTTTCACGGTTTAGCTCGATCTCTGCAAAATCTTCCAGTCGGAAGCGTTTCGATGAGCTTGTTATTCTGACCAACCCGAAAGGCGGGAGAAAACTGACATGACTACTCTTGGTAATCTTATTAACACCGCCGCTACGCAAGGCAATCCCATCGACGCTTTGCGTGCATTCCTCGAGAAAGAAGATAGCCACGAGAAGGCTAAGCAGATAGACAAGATGCGCTTCGTTGGTTATGTGCTTGATCTTGGGTACGACGCTGCGAAAATAATCACAAGCGACCCGTACAAACTGGCGGTAGGTGGGATACCTCGGGGTTCATTTCTTATCATGACGCCATTCTCGGCTGGGAATGCTCCACCCCATTTCACGCTGCTGCGCGTCACTGGTGTATCACCCACGCCACTGAGTAACCAGGTGCAGCAAACTTATTTCGAGTTGCACAAGAAGTCGATGCCGGAACTTGATGTCTGGACGCAAAGTGAGCTGCAATGGGGTGCTTTGGACTGTGATGTGCTTGGGATGTTTTATGCCGATCCTGCAAACATGCAACGATTGACGTTCTCAGGTGATGTGAACAATGTCGTCAGCGCGCACCGTTACAAGGTTTACTCGCCGGATGACGCTTTGCTTAAGCTCATTGTTAACGGCACGGTGAAACCAGAGCAGCAATATGAGATTGGAACTCTACGGACAATGGAATGCGGTCTTTCCAGCGCAGGTAGTGTTCCTGGAATTCCAGTGCGTATTTCCGTGCGTGATTTTAAGGGTTGCCGTACCGCTATGTTTGGCAAGACCCGTCTGGGAAAATCCAATATTGTAAAACTGATTGCTCAAGGAGTGCTCGAGGCCACGAAGGAAGACAATAGTGTCGGCCAACTTATTTTTGACATCAATGGTGAGTATGCAAATGACAATCCTCAAGACGGAAATAAGTCTATTCGTTCCGCATACGAACAACGTTGTCAGGTCTACGCGCTAACTAACCGACCCGGTACCCCCTCGCGGCCGCTCCGACTGAACTTCTATGAACAAACTGAATCTTCTATTGAGATCCTTGCCTCAATGCTTCAGCAAGATAATAGGGCTTCAGACTACATTCGTAGTTTCGGAAATGTTCGGCTACCGTCAGTCGACGCAATTGCCGGACTTCCTGATGGAGAGAAGACCCGGCCCATCAGGAAAATCCAGATGTTCTGGGCGATTCTCCACAAAGCGGGTTTTGACGCTGATGAGCAACGGTTGCGGGATAGGGGGATCACATCGAGGAACGCAAAACATTTTGATCCCCATTTTAATCAGGCGCTACGCCAAGCAGCCTACACGGCTGTTCGTAACGCACAGCCACCGACAGCTCCAAATTCACTCGATGCACTTAAAGCAGAATTGGAAGTGCTCGCACAGTTCCGTCGCGACGACCCAAACAATGCGGTGTTAACTTCATCGTCTGGGAAGTCGCTGTTTGACCCGGACGATGTCGCACTACTGGATTTTTTGTCGCCACCACCTGGACGGACGGGTCCGGCGATCCTTAGAGCATACAAGCCGTTTCATTCGCCACAGGCAGGCGACTTTGTTGTAGATATTGTGACGCTTCTGGATCATGGAAAGACTGTAATACTCGATTTAGGTAATGCAACGGATGAAATTCGCCGTTACTTCTCTGATATGCTTTCTAAAGAGATTTTCGGACATCAGGAGAAGAAATTTGTTAGTAATGCATTGGCGAACCATTACGTTCAACTCTACTTTGAAGAGGCTCACAACTTATTTCCACCTGATAGTAAGGATCTCACCGGCGTATACGCGCGGTTTGCTAAGGAAGGTGCAAAGTTTCACATTGGGATGGTTTACTCGACTCAATCGCCGTCAACGATTAACCGCGAACTATTAGCACAGACCGAGAATTTCTTTGTAGGCCACCTTTCGAGCCAAGATGAGACCAAAGCGCTGTCCCGGGTCCAGATAGCCTTTGCAGGGATTGAAGATGACATACTACGCGCGAAGACGCCGGGATATATGCGGATGCTCACATCGTCACATCGATTTGTTATTCCGATGCAGGCGCACAAGTTCGAGGCGGTAGCACAGAAAGGGGTTTAAGATGCCGTACGGTCAAGGTACCCGTCTTCCAGGTGAGGCGGCTTCAAAACTCGGTCATCTTGCTGTTGTTAAGAGCGATTGGGTAAAGGCGCTGGTTAAAGAATTCGAAGCAGCGAAGCCAAATGAGCCTGATCCAAGTAGCACGGTCTGGACCACATTTAATCCGGACGGCGTTCGACCGTTGAGTCGGGTATGGGCTGTAGACGGTTCGTTTGTGTCGGTGCAGTCAGAGCAGAAACCACCGCGCGAGGTGGCCTTTGTTAAGACTGCATTGTTGGTCGTTGACCGCGCGCGTCTGGATACGATTGATAAAGAACACCCGCACCCGTTACTACTTCAAGACGTGCTAACAGGAAGCGCCGTGTTTCATGCGAGCGTTTTTCCGCTAAAAAATATACGTACGCCTTTAGGCTCCAACTACGACGCAGTGCGCCATATCGTTCGTGATTCAATGCAAATCGATGAGGATGGAGCATTCTACGAAACACTTAAGTGGCTGGCGTACAAGAAATGGAGTACACAGCAGGTAAATTCACCAGCATTTAATTGCCCACATTGCCACGCTGAGATTCTGGCTGGATTACCGGTAGATGCGGAAGAAGGTAATTGTCCGAAGTGCGGCGGTATTGTGTTCCTAACAGATATGCCGGGTTTCCACCTCAGTATGGATGAGGACAGTGCGCCAGATGCTTTAGCGTCGGCATACATGCTCGTGATGGAGCATCTTATGTTGTTCACTGCGATCCGAATATTCTGGGATCACAGTGATAAAACATTGGCCACCGATACCTTGTTTATCAAAGATGGGCCCTTAACCTTGCGGAGCCAATACTCGAAACTCGTTCCTCGAATCCGCGACTTCCTCGAGCACGCCAAACAGGTGCAACGACCATTGCATATAGTTGGGCAGGAAAAAAGTGGTGCATTCTTCGACCACTTGGCATCCATAGCTCGTTTCCCCCCGCCACATGCTCGCGGTGAACCGCTTTCGTACGCAGTTCTTTCACATGACCATGTTCGCCGAGAGGTGTATCGGTCACCAGATCTGCAAAATCCGTACGGATTAAAGACTAACTGGGGAGAGAAGCTCTTTGCGAAATTCGACCCTGGCACATACATGGTGTTAAACGTGCCTACTGGTACCTACAACCCGGATGGAAGCAGGCCGACAGCTACCGATTTGATTGGGCTAGGCCGAATTCTTGCAACGCTACCGAGTCTCATCAGCCACAAACACGAAGGGGCGCTGTTTCCGATCGAGCTTGCTAACGGCATCGCGTCTATGTCGAGTTATCCTTCGGCGAGGGTTCTTCAACGTTTCATTGAAGGCACATCGAAGTAGGCGGGTATGTTCGATCACTACCGGGACCTGCACAGCTCTCGTTCCGGGGTCGGACCAGGTTAATCACTTGATAACAAAATAAAACAGGCCGCAATCGCCGCCCATTTTTACTTTAGAAGCCGCATTTCAATATCAGAAACGCTATTCTAATTGGGTAACGCTCCACAGTAGCGCTTTATTATGCCCGAATCACCTCGCTTCACTGCCGCGCAGGCATCCCGGCTCGCCGCGTTTCTCGCGGCGCCCGGGCGGCCGGAAGGGACGATGCGTTATTGCGAGCTGGCCGGTTTTCTGTATGCGGTCGCGTGTTCGCCGGACATGGTGCGGCCGTCCGAGTGGTTGCCGCTGATCTTTGATGAACAACAAGGCGGTTACGCTACCCTGGAAGAGGCGCAAGAGATTCTTCCGCTCATCATGACGCTCTACAACCATGTGAATGCCGGGGTGCTGGAGCGGGCGCCGGCACTGCCGCCGGGTTGTGCGGCGCGCGCGGAGGCGATGGAAAACCTCGATACGGAAGCGGCGCTGAGCCAATGGGCGCGCGGCTTTTCCGGCGGTCATGACTGGCTGGCGGAGGTGTGGGATGAGTACGCGCCCGAGGAAATCGACGAAGCGCTGGGCGCAAGCCTGCTGGTGTTGAGCTTTTTCGCGAGCCGCGATCTGGCGGAGGCCTACCGCGACGAGGTCAACGCGCATGAGGTGTCGCTGGAAGAACTGGCCGGCGAGATGCTCGAAGCGCTGCCGGAGGCGATGACAAGCTATGCGCATATGGGGCGCGCGCTCTATGAGGCGGTGCTATCGGCGCCAGGCGCTGAAACGCACGAACCGGTGCGCAGCGAGAAGATCGGCCGCAACGATCCGTGTCCGTGCGGCAGCGGCAAGAAGTACAAGAAGTGTTGCGGGCCGGTGTTGCTTTGAGCGGTGATTCGGCGCGCAAGGCGTGAAAGCGAATGTGTTGTTCTTCGACAAGAAACCCGCCAGCGAAACGCCGTGGACGAAGAAGCTGTGGATTTATGATTTGCGCACGAATATGCACTTCACGCTGAAGACGAATCCGCTGCGGCGTGAAGACCTGAATGAGTTCGTGAAGTGTTATAACGCGGAGAATCGGCATAACCGGAAGCCGACGTGGGTGGATGAAAACTCCCCTCACCCTGGCCCTCTCCCGGAGGGAGAGGGGAGGAGAAAAGGACTGGATTCCGGCTCGGTGGCCGGAATGACGACGGAGGGCCGTTGGCGCGCGTACACCTACGACGAAATTGCCGCCCGGGACAAGGTCAGCCTGGATATCTTCTGGCTTAGGGACGAATCGCTTTCCGATTCCGACAACCTGCCCGATCCGGATGTCATCGCGCTCGAAATCGTGCAAGACCTCGAAGCCGCGCTGGAGCAGTTTCGGGAGATCGCGGGAGACTTGAACGGCGTGCGTGCCACGGAGTAAACAGATGTTGCGGGCACTTGTCCGCCGCATGAACGCGAAACAAGCCCATGAAAAAATCCTTTCCGCTCTCCAAAGTCTACCGCCTGCTCGAACCCGGCCCGGTGGTGCTGGTGACCACGGCGCAAAAAGGCCGTGCGAACGTCATGACGCTATCGTGGCTGACGATGATGGACTTCGAGCCGCCGCTGGTCGGCATGGTGATGAGCGATCGCAATTTCAGCTTTGCGGCGCTGAAGGCGACGCGCGAATGCGTCATCAACATTCCGACCGTGGAACTGGCCGGGAAGGTGGTGGCGGTGGGCAACCGTTCAGGGCGGCGTACCGACAAGTTCGCGGCGTTTGGTTTCACGCCGCGGCCGGCGAAGCTGGTCGCACCGCCGTTGATCGACGAGTGTTACGCCAGTCTCGAATGTCGCGTGATCGACGCGCGCATGGCGAAGCGGTACAACTTCTTCGTGCTCGAAGTGATCAAGGCGTGGATCGATCCGGCGCGCAAACACCCGCGCACGCTGCATCATGTTGGCAAGGGGCGGTTTGTGGTTGATGGCAGGGTGATTGCGCTGCGGTCACGGAAGAAGTGAGTCGGGATTGTGCGCAGGGTCGGGCGCGGGCGTAGGAGAGAGGCAGAGTACCGCTGCCGGGGCCGTTTGCATCCTGCGTGTCCATTGCTGCTTTTTTGGTTCAATGCATTCTGCTGGACTGGATCCCGGGTCGCCGCTGCGCTTTGCCCGGGATGACGGCTCTTCTTTCGAAAGCACGAGCCCATGGACGGGCGAGGTAGAGTCTTGCCGGGAGCAAGGACCGAGGGCGACGTCGGGAACAGCCGCCGAGGAATCCAGTCCTTCAGGTTGCGACGGACCTATGCAATCGGGCAGTGCAACGGCTCCGATACGGGCTGGATTCCGGCTCGAGCTTGCGTTGCTCGCCTGGCCGGAATGACGACATCTATATAAGTAGAAGTAGGCAGAAACCTGTCGGCCAGCTGTCCAAGATGCAAGGCGCGAATTTGCGGTTTGTAAATTCGCCATTAGGTGGCGAATATCTCGCCATGTACTGGCGACCCTTCTGCCAGAAATTGCCGCCGCACCTGGCTTTTTGTTCATTCACTCGTTGGATGGGACGTAATAGATTGAGCTTGTTAATATTTTCCCATTTGTCGAACAAGATCATTTTATTGGTCTTGTTCGATATCCAGGTAGCGTTCCTATCGGCAGGCTGCGTTTATTTATATAAAATTATTTGTATGTATAAAATTTACTCTTTATAAATATGTATAAATTGGTATAGGCGGGATCATCCACGAGACGACAGATATTGTGACCAGACGTCTTGATGAGAATTTTTTTCGAGTGCGCTTTGACCGACTGACTCCCAAGGAGAAGCAGTACCTGCGCGCCATGGCAGAGATCGGAAGCGGACCATACCGGACCGGGGATATAGCCGACCGCCTGGGTGCCAAGATCACCACCTTGGGGCCTGTACGCGCCAATCTGATCAGGAAGGGGATGGTTTACAGTCCCTCTCATGGTGAGATGGCGTTTACTGTGCCGTTGTTCGACGAGTTCATGCGACGCGCGATGCCGGAGTTTCAATCCTGAGCAAGGGCGCGCAGGACAGAAGCACGTGCGGCAGTGGCAACGAAGTACAAGACGTGTTGCGGGCCGGTGTTGCATTGAGCGTCGATCCGGCGCGCGACTTCCAGCGCGGTGCCGATAGCCGGGCTGGATTCCGGCTCGCGCTCGCGTTGCTCGCCTGGCCGGAATGACGGGGTAGCGCTATTGCACAAGCGTGCTGAACGGCACGTAATCGACCATTTGTCCCTCGGTCACTGTCTGGTTTTCCGGGACGCGCACGAAGCCATCCGCCCACGTCGTCGAGCTGAGTACGCCAGAGCCCTGATGCGGGTAGATTTCGGCGACCATCGATGTACCTTCGCCGGTGAGGCGCGCGCGCAGGTATTCGCGGCGCGAATCGGGACGCTCGCGTTTGAATGCGGCGCGCACGCTCAGGAAACGCGGCAGCACGTCGGTGACGCCCTGGCAGCGCAGCAGATACGGCCGCGCGTACAGACAACCGGTGACGAATACGGACACGGGATTGCCGGGCAGGCCGATGACCGGTGTTTCGTTGATGCGCCCGAATGCGAGCGGTTTGCCGGGTTTGATCGCGATGCGCCACAGTTGCAGCGTGCCGATCGCTTCAATCGCATTGCGCACGTGATCTTCCTCGCCGACCGATACGCCGCCGCTGCTGATGATGACGTCGGCGTTGGCGGCGGCGTCGCGCAGCGCGGCGCAGACGGCGTCGAAGCTATCCGGCACGATGCCGGGATCGATCACGTCGAAGCCCCACGCGCGTAACAGCCCGGCCAGCACATAGCGGTTCGAGTCGTAGATCTTGCCGGGCGACAGCGGCTGGCCGGGCGTAATGAGTTCATCGCCGGTGATGAGCAGCGCAACGCGCAGCCGGCGCAAGACCGGCTGCGTGGCGCAGCCGACCGACGCGGCGAGGCCCAGATGTTGCGGCGCAAGCCGGATGCCGGCGGAAAGAATGGTCGTGCCAGCCTTGATGTCCTCGCCGGCGCGGCGGATGTTTTGTCCGGCGTTGACAGGTTTGTTGATCGTGACGGTATCGCCGTCACGTGTGCAGTGCTCCTGCATCACGACCGTATCCGCGCCCGGCGGAATTGCTGCGCCGGTGAAGATGCGTGCCGCCGTGCTGGCTGCGAGCGGCGTGCCGGTGGCGCCGGCGGCAATACGTTGCGAGACCGGTAATGGTGCCGGGATGGCGGTCAGGTCGCGGTGACGGATCGCATAACCGTCCATCGCGCTGTTGTCCGACGATGGGACGTCGATCGGCGAGGTCTGCGCGGCGGCCAGCACGCGACCCAGCGCGGTTTCGATGGGGACGTGTTCGATATCGCCGATAGCGCGGGCGTGCGCGAGCAGTTGGCTCAGCGCTTCGTCTTCGCTCATGAGTTTGGCGGCGGGTGGTGACATGGCGACGGGGCGGTGTGGTTGTGAAGGGAGCTCATTATAGGAATGCGGGGTGCGTGGCGGCAATAAGCGGGTTGAGGATAAAGACGGATACCGACGAGTTCGTCATTCCGGACGAAGCTCAGCGACGACCCGGAATCCAGTCCCGCAAGTCACGATGGACCTACATATCCTGTGGCGCAACGGCTCCGATAAGGGCTGAATTCCGGCTCGCGCTCGCGTTGCTCGCTTGGCCGGAATGACGGTTCTGTTCTGTCATTCCTGCGAAAGCACGACTGCATGGATGCGGGAGGTACGAGCCCATGGACGGGCGAGGTAGAGTCCTGCCGGGAGCAAGGACCGAGAGCGGCGTCGGGAACAGCCGCCGAGGAATCCAGCCCATCCGTACGATTGTCCATGTGAACCAGCGCGCAGGATGGGTGGAATGCAATGAAACCCATCATGTGTTTTTGCGTGGCGAGTCGCTGCGGCGTCCACGGAAAGAGTGATGGGTTACGCGAAGTTTATACCCGGAGGGTGCTCCACCCATGCTGCGCCGGGAACCGTTGCCAAGGGGCTGCGCGCAGAAGGGGTGGAATGCAATGAAACCCATCATGGGCTTTCGCGTAGCGAGGTGTGACGGTGTCTACGGAAAGCGCGATGGGTGATGCTGCGCCCCACTCATCCCACGCCGGAAGCGTGGTCCGCATACACGAAGTCACGCAAACAGCTCCGGGCGATGTCGCGCGTGGCCCAATGATCGCGTGCCGAAAACGTTTTTGACCCTGAATTCCCTGGATGGCACAATGCCCGCAACCGGGCACACCCCGGACCGGATTTTCGCAGAAGGAGTAAGAATAATGGTGACAGGTCATATCGTTCGATCAGGAGTGATGGCGGCGGGCGCGGTATTTGCCGCCGGAGTAGCGCTGACGCCGGCGCACGCCGCGGATGACATCCGCCAGGCGATCACCGACGGCAAGGTGGCGATCGATCTGCGTTATCGCTACGAGTACGCCGATGACGACGCCGTTTCCAAGGATGCCAATGCATCGACGCTGCGTACGCGTTTCGGTTATACGACGGCGGCGTTCTATGATTTCACCGCGGCGCTGGAATTCGAGGATATTACCGTGGTTGGCACGGAACTCTACAACAGCACGCTTAATGGCAAGACGTCCTATACGGTCGTGCAGGACCCGCCGTTGACCGAGGTCAACCGTGCTTTGATCCAGTACGACGGTCTGGCGGATAACGTGTTCCGCGGCGGGCGGCAGCGCATCACATTGTCCAACCAGCGCTTTGTCGGTAACGAGAGCTGGCGCCAGAACGAGCAGACCTACGACGCCTTGTCCGTGGTCAACACGATGCTGGTCGATACGGAACTGACCTACGCGTTTCTCACGCACGTGCAGACGCCGACCGGTGTCACGATGGAATCCAAGTCGCACCTGTTCCACGGCACGTACTCCGGACTGCCGCTCGGCAAGATCGACGGCTATATGTATCTGCTCGATCTCGACGGGACGAACGATTCGAGCACGCTTGGCGGCCGGTTCAGCGGCAAGCAGGTCTATGACCAATGGACCAGCCTGATCTATGGCGTCGAGCTGGCGATACAGAACGATTACGCCGACGCTCCGAACTCGGTCGACGCGAACTATTTCGCGTTCGAGATCGGCGGTGACACCAGTGGCATAACCGTGATGCTCGGTTACGAGCAACTGGGCGGCGATGGTACCTACGGTTTCCAGACCCCGCTCGCATCGAAGCACGGGTTCAACGGCTGGGCGGACATGTTCCTGACCACGCCGGCCGCCGGACTGGAGGATCTTTATGGGTCGGTGGGTACGGACATCGGCACATTGAAAGTGCTGGGCGTTTATCACAATTTCTCGCCGGACTCGGGCGGCGGCGATTACGGTTCGGAGCTCGATTTCATCGTCACGCAGACGTTTGCGCGTCGTTACGATGTCGGGGGCAAGCTTGCGATGTACGACGCCGACAGCTTTGCCGCGGATACGCTGAAGATGTGGTTGTGGGTCAGCACGGCGTTTTGATCTGAAAAGGATTTGAACGGCCAGGGACGCGGAGAACGCTAAGGAAAAGACATTCAGGAAAGCTCTGATTAAGTGTCATTTCGAGCGCAGCGAGAAATCCGGGTGGTAACAACGGCGATGCGATTCCATCCCATCAGGATTTCTCGCTGCGCTCGAAATGACAACTAGCCGCGTGATCAGGGCTTCCTCAAGAGCCTTTCTTAGCGTTCTCCGCGTCCCTGGCCGTTCAGATTCTATTCACACATTCGCCAGCGCATCCGCATGGATATGGGGTCGCGGCAAGCCGCGCGCGGCGAAGGCCTGGTACGCCGCGAGCACCATCTCGCGCGGTCCGCTGGCGTAGACGTCGTGTTCGGCGATATCGTCCACCTCCTGTAACGCCGCGTCCTGGACGTAACCTGTTCTGCCGTTCCAGCCGTGGGTGTCGTCGGACAGCACCGGCGTAAACCGGAACGACGCGCACAGGCTCACCCAGCGTTCGAGCAACGGCAGCATATACAGGTCTTTCTCGCGCCGCGCCCCCCAGTACAGACGTATGTCGCGGCCATCGGACTTGTGCAGCGCGTCTTCGGCGAGCGCCTTGATCTGGCCGAAGCCGGTGCCGGCCGCGAGCAGCAGTAACGGACGCTGTGACGCCGGGTTCAGCGTGCAATTGCCATACGGACCGCTGATCGCCAGCACGCGATCGATGACTGCCTGGCGGAACACCTCCTGAAACACCTCGCTGCTGCGCTTGACCTTGATATGCAATTCGAGTTCATCGCCCTGTTCGGGCGCGCTCGCGATCGAGATCGGCAGTGTCAGTTCATGCGTCAGATGTATTTTCAGGTATTGTCCGGCGCGATAGCTGAAGGTCTGATCAGCGCCGGGGCGCAAAAATAGCTGGATGATATCCGTCGTGACGAACTGCGCGTCACGGACGTTGCAGTATATCTTTGGTGGAACTCTTTCTGTATTCATCGCTTGACCCCTGTTTCGTTACTTGCGAAACCCATGACTAGCCCGTCATTCCGGGCGGCGCGTAGCGGCGACCCGGAATCCAGTCCCCGTCGAAGCCGCTGCATTTTTGCTTGCATGGGTCCGTCGTAACCGGATGGACTGGATTCCGGCTTTCGCCGGAATGACAAGGATGGAGCGCATCCGACGACTGATTGCTTGCCAAACCGCATGGCATCACTCCCCCGGAAACCGGCAGCGGCTATCGACGTAGAGCTGCCAGGCGACTCGCCGGATGCGGCGCGTGACGAGCTTCTCGATGGCCAGTCCGGCGAGCGCGCCGCACAGAAACATTCCCGCCATGACTGATGCGGAGTGTGGCGCGGCGAGTCCGAGGCCGGTGGCAGAAATCACCGCGATTGCGAGATACATCGACGCAATTCGCACCGACTGGTTGCGCAGATCGCGTACCAGCAGCCGGTCGTGGGTGGTCAGTTCCGGCACCGCGGCCCCGTTCATCTAGGCGACCGCCGCTGTTGCAGGAGCGATCAGCGTATCGCCGATCTCGGCCGCCGAATGCGCCCGGTTTAGATAGTAGATGCCGACGTCGTTGCATATCAGACTGCAGATCAGCCGGAAGCTTGCCATGACCGTCTGCATGTCCTGCGGATAGACATAGTAAAGCCGCGGCAGAGGGTTCTGTGACCAGTAGCGGTCATCCGGCACATCGGCGCACGGTTCCTTGATGACCTCGTTGGCGATAAATTTATACTGATAGGCCTTTTGCAGGCGCTTGATCAGAAAGTCGCGCTGTACGGTGGTGTAAAGATCAAGGCCGTGTGCGTTGGCGATAATATGGCTGCCGATGATCAGGCCGGCGAACGCGACCGCCCGTACCGGGCCGTTGCAGTGCTTGTCGACCGCCAGGCTGCACATCTCCGCGACCTTCAACGGATTGCCGTCGAAATAGTCCTGCCAGTGTTTTGGCCGGAAGAACCGCTCGCTGGGCAGCAGACGGTGGTTGTCGCGCAGGCGTATGTTCAGGTTTGCGACGACCTCGCCGTCGGCGACAATCACGATACCCGCATCGTAATCATCCGACATCTTCTTGGTACCCCAGATGTCGTAGTAGGCGGACTTGGCCAGCGCGCGCCCTTGTTGAAACAGCGGCGTGCCGGGTTCGACAATATGGATTTGTACCTTGTTGCCGGATTCCTGCGTGAGTTGGCCTAACATTGCGATAACTCCCTGTGTCCTTAACAGGGCAGCGGTCCTGGACCGCCGCCCTGTACGATTGCCTATGACTCGAACGACCGCAGCGACAGCCCTTTGTAGAGCATGTGCACAGTGTTCATGTGATCGATGACCTCGCGGTAATCCTCCTCGGTGGTGACGAGCGTGTTCAGCACCTCGATGTTGTCGATGGAGTGGCCCTGGTCGACGAGGTAGTGGTAGTAGATGAACGCGTTGTCCGAGCGATCCGAGTTGAACAGCTTGGTCAGCAGCTTGACGAATTTCGGCGAATGCTGGGCGATGAAGAATTCCAGATAGAACGAGTAGCCGAGAAACCCGACGAACGGCTTGCGTGCCAGGCGGTCAAACTGGATCGCGACCAGCGCCTTGGTTTCCGGATAGACATCGCTGTATACGTCGATCGCGTCGCGTTTTCCCATGTGCAGAATGTCCTGCAGCGCCCAGAGCTCATGACCTTCCTCTTCGTCGATGTCGTGCTCCAGCATCTTCATGAACTTGTTTTCCTGGGAATTGACATGCGCCATGGAGACGCCGTTGTCCTTCATGTGGCCGGCGAGGCGATCGGTAAACAGGCGCTCGAAGGTTGGTGTATAGCGCGTGTGATACCAGCCCTGTACCAGATAGTTGGTATATCCCTGTTTGGACACTTTCCCGGTCAGCGCCAGCTTCATGACCGCCTTCTCGTAGTCTTTATGCAGCTTCTGCATGTGATCGAGTATCGCCCTGGTGAAGCCGTGCACGTTCTTGAGCGCGCTTTCCAGTTTTTCGCTTTCGCGAGCGATACGCTCCGCCGGCAGGTTTTCCAGGATCGACGAGAGCTTGTTCAGTTTGTCCAGACGCTGGCCCTGGATGCTGAGCTCGGCGTCGATACGGAACTTCCGGTCGAGATATTCCCTGGCCGGCGGGGTCCATGTTTCTTCAATTTGTCGAACGGCAAGTTGTGACATGATGCAGATCTCCCGATGTTGTGATTCCTGATGGCTGGATTGCCTTCCGCATGCGTTGCGGTACGGGAGACATTGTCGTGTCCGGCCGGACTTGCGGCGATGAGATAACGCACAGCTTCCTTGTGAAATATTTACGATCGTGCCCGGCGCATGGTCCGGCGCGCCGCGCACCAGCACCGGTCAGGATCGGTGCGCGACGAGCCACTATTGGTGCGTGATACGCCCGGAAAATCGCCCGATGCCTGCCAGAGCGCGTATCTGATTGATCTTTTGGGTAGCGGACAGGTTGGCATGCATCTGGCAATACGCCGCGTGTATCGAGAATAAATGCGATGTGCTTTCTCTGAATGGATGTGACGACGCATCTCCCGGCAACGCTGCCGCAGTGACAGGCATTCGGGTGCGCGATGCGCGCTGGTCTTGTATCGGCGCGACAGGTAGCGCGGGGCTTACGCGATTAGCGGAAAGTGCAGAGGAACATCATGAGTCATCCACATATAGAGAAGGTAAAGGCAGTAAGTATGTTGTCCTTGGCGGCAGCCGGCATGTCGCTGGTGTTTTCGGGGGCGGCAGCGGCCGATACGCTGCGACAGGCGGTTGCGGAAGGCAAGGCATCGGGCGATATTCGTTATCGCTACGAATACGTCGATCAGGACGGGCTCGCCGAGCAGGCGGGAGCCTCGACGATACGTACGCTCCTTGGTTATGCAACCGGGCCGTTTTACGGTGCGGGAGCCTTTGTCGAATTCGAGGACGTCTCTGTACTTGGCGCGGAGCGGTACAACAGCACTTTAAACGGAAAAGCCACTTATCCGGTGGTCGCCGATCCGGAGGGTACCGAGGTCAATCAGGCGTTTCTCGAATATTCCGCCATTGCGGATACCAGGCTGCGCGCCGGACGGCAGCGCATCATTTACGACAACGCGCGCTTCATCGGCAACGTCGGCTGGCGGCAGAACGAGCAGACCTATGACGGCGTCGCCATCGTCAACAAGTCGCTCGCCGATACCACGTTGAACTACGCGTATCTCACCAACGTCAACACGATCACCGGCGTGAATCTGGAGTCCGATGCGCTGCATCTGCTCAACGCGTCCTACGGCGGTGTCAAGGTCGGTACGCTGACGGCTTATGCCTATCTGTTCGACTTCGAAACGGCGACCGATTCGCAGACGCTCGGCGTGCGCTTCAGCGGCGCCGCGGACATGTCGGAGGGCGTTAAGGCGGTTTACGCGGCCGAATACGCGTCCCAGTCGGACTACGCCGACGCGCCGTCTACCGTGGATGCGGACTATATGCTCGTGGAGGCAGGTGTCGGGATGAAGGCAACGACTTTCAAACTCGGCTATGAACTGCTCTCGGGCGACGGCGTGTATTCGTTCCAGACGCCGCTGGCAACCAAGCACGCGTTCAACGGCTGGGCGGACAAGTTCCTGACAACGCCGGCGAACGGCCTTGAAGATCTGTATTTCTCGGTGGAGTCGACGGTCAAGGGCGTCAAGCTCGCGGCCATTTATCACGACTTCTCGGCGGACCAGGGCGGGTCCGATTACGGTTCTGAAATCGATCTGCTGGCGGCGACCAAGCTCGCGAAGGACTACAGCGTCGGTATCAAGTACGCCGGCTACAGCGCGGACGGGTTTGCGACGGATACGGACAAGTTGTGGTTGTGGGCCGGAACTTCTTTTTGAACGAATGATCGACGAGGTGTCCAGACATGCTGAACGCAAAGAGGTGCCCCATGTTGTTGTTATATGAGTCCGTCGAGACGGATAACGCCACGCTGGAAAACGAACTGGCATCGGAGAGTGGCGGCGACGTGACCATGGTGGAGTCACTGCCGGAGCTGAAGGTCATGGCGGACAAATGCGGCGCGGATCTGGTTGTCTGTCATGTCGATGACGTTGGCATGTCGCTACTGGAGACGCTGCGGATCTTTATCCAGCAATATCATGTGCCGGTTGTGGTGATTGCACACAGTCTGGACAAGAAGCGGATAGTGGAAGCGTCACGGACAGGTGTTGCGATGTGTATCACTCGGGACATGGTGGCGGGACACGTTGCAGTAATACTGGAGACTGCCAGGGTCAGGAACGATGAGAATGTGCGACACCGGCTGGAAATGAATCAGTTGCAGGCGCAACTCACCGAACGCAAGGTGATCGAGAAGGCCAAGGGCATTGTCATGAGACAGCGGAGATCAACGGAAGAGGAGGCCTACCGGTCGTTGCGTCAGGCGGCCATGAATTCGAATCAACGCTTGTATGAAGTCGCCAAGGGCATCGTAACGGCGAGCGAGTTGTTGGGGTGAGGTGCTCGGGAAGTATTTAGAACACAAGACGCACGTAACAGATATCCGGCGTACCAATGAAGGTACGCCAGTATTGGGCAAAGGCGCCCCTGCTTCGGGATTGTGTGATCCCGCGACAGGGAGCGCCTTTTCTTTTTATCTAATCGAAGGAGCAGGTTCGATGAGCAGTGACAAGAAAGATATGAAACGGACAGGTAGCAATAACCCCGGGTCGGGCGTGTCGCGGCGCGATTTTCTGAAAAAAGGCGGCGCCGTGCTCGGCGGCGTCGGCCTCATGTCCATGGTGCCGCCGGGCTTGCGCAGCGCGGCGTGGGCCGCCGGTTCGGACGCGCCGGAAAAAACCGACCTGACGATCGGTTTCATTCCGCTGACGGATTGTGCCAGCGTCGTCATGGCGGGCGAACTCGGGCTGTACAAGAAACACGGCCTGAACGTCACCATATCGAAAGAGGCGAGCTGGGCCGCGGTGCGCGACAAGCTGGTCAATGGCGAGCTGGACGCGGCGCATGTGCTCTACGGCATGATGTATGGCGTGACCCTGGGAATTGGCGGACCGCAGAAGGACATGGCCGTGCTGATGTGCCTGAACAACAACGGTCAGGCGATCACGCTCGCCAATCATCTCAAGGACAAGGGCGTCACCGATGGCGCGTCGTTGAAGAAGCTGATCGACACCGAGAAGCGCGAATATACCTTTGCGCAGACTTTCCCGACCGGTACGCATGCGATGTGGCTTTATTACTGGCTTGCCGCCAATGGCATCCATCCTTTCAATGACGTAAAGACCATCGTTGTGCCGCCGCCGCAGATGGTGGCGAACATGCGTGTCGGCAACATGGACGGCTTCTGCGTCGGCGAGCCGTGGAACGCGCGCGCGATCGCCGACAAGATTGGTTTCACCGCGATCACCACGCAGGAGATATGGAAGGATCATCCCGAGAAGGTGCTGGGCACGACGCTGGAGTTCGTGCAGAAATATCCGAATACCGCGCGTGCGCTGCTCATGGCGGTGCTGGAAGCGTCCATGTACATCGATGCCACGGCCAACCGCGCGTCGGTGGCGAAGGTCATCTCCAGCAAGTCTTACGTGAACGCGCCGGAAGAGGTGATCGAGGGGCGTTTCCTCGGCCACTACGACAACGGTATCGGCAAAACCTGGCAGGACCCCGATTACATGAAGTTCTACAACGACGGGGCGGTCAACTTTCCGTATCTGTCCGACGGCATGTGGTTCCTGACGCAGCACCGGCGCTGGGGGTTGCTCCAGACCGATCCCGATTATCTCGCCGTCGCGAAAAAGGTGAACCAGATCGATCTCTACAAACAGGCAGCCGCGCATCTCAAGGTGCCTGTCCCGGGGGATGTGATGCGCGCCAGCAAGTTGTTCGACGGCACACCCTGGAACGGCAAGGACCCGAAGGGTTATGCCGCGGGATTCAAGATCAAGGGAGGCTCTGGTAATTGAGAATCACCTATGAGTATGACATCACTAAAGAACGTCATTCCCGCGAAAACGCGAGCCCATGGACGGGCGAGGTAGAGCGGCGTCGGGAACGGCCGCCGAGGAATCCAGTCCCACTTGCGACCGCCGGATTCCGGGTCTCGACCATATGTTCCCGACATGGTTTCGGTCCTTGGTCCCGGCAGGACGCTACCTCGTCCATCCGTGGACTCGTACGCTCGTACGCTTCGCTCCGCCCGGAATGACGAATCAGTCACAGCTTCACAAGGTGTAGTGACTGGGGAGCGATGCGTGTCATTTCCCGTATGGAGGGCAACGTCATGACAGTAGTGGCTATGAAGAATGTGCCGGACACTTCACGTCCGGTTGGCTCAGCGCCGGTGAAGACGGCGGTGATCATTCCGCCGGTGGAAGCGCCGCCACCGCGCCGGGTGTCGCGGATCGAGGCGGCGAGCCAGCGGTTCGGGCGCGTGCTGTTGCCGCCGCTGATCGGTCTGGCGCTGTTTGTTCTTGTCTGGGCCTTGCTCGCGAACAGCAGCAGTGGTCTGCCGGGGCCGGTGAAAACCTGGCAGTCCGCCGTGGAGGTGTTCAGCGATCCGTTCTACGACAACGGTCCCAATGACAAGGGAATCGGCTGGAACATTCTCAGCTCGCTGGAGCGTGTCGGTATCGGATTCGGACTCGCCGCGCTGATCGGCATTCCATTGGGTTTTGTCATCGGCCGTGTGACCTTTATCAACGGCATGTTGTCACCGATCATTTCGCTGCTGCGGCCGGTGTCGCCGCTGGCATGGCTGCCGATCGGCCTGCTGGTGTTCAAGCAGGCCGATCCGGCCGCGATCTGGGTGATCTTTATCTCCAGTATCTGGCCGATGATCATCAACACCGCGGTCGGCGTGGGCAAGATCCCGCAGGACTATTTGAACGTCGCGCGGGTGCTCAATCTCTCCGAGTGGAAGATTCTCACGAAGATACTGTTGCCGGCGACCATGCCGTATGTCATGACCGGCGTACGTCTGTCCATCGGCGTGGCCTGGCTGGTGATCGTCGCGGCGGAGATGCTGACCGGCGGTGTCGGTCTCGGCTTCTGGGTGTGGGACGAGTGGAACAACCTCAATGTCGAACACATCATCATCGCCATCTTTGTCGTGGGTGTCATCGGTCTGTTGCTCGAACAGATGCTGATGCTGCTGGCGCGCCGATTTAATTATTGACGTGGAGATATTCATGAAATACGTGCAGATAGAAAATGTACAGATGGTGTTCGATACCCGGTCCGGGCGGTATATCGCCCTGCAGGATATCAACCTGAGCATCAATCAGGGGGAATTCGTCTCCATTATCGGCCACTCCGGTTGCGGCAAGTCCACGCTGCTGAATCTCGTTGCCGGGCTGATTGATGTGACCGGCGGCGTGCTGCTGTGCGCCGGACGCGAGATCGCCGGTCCCGGTCCGGACCGCGCCGTGGTGTTCCAGAATCATTCGCTGCTGCCGTGGCTGACGTGTGCGGACAACGTTTACCTTGCGGTGGAGCGCGTCTTCGGCGGCAAGGAGAGCAAGGCCGCCCTCAAGCGGCGAGTGGCGGAGGCGCTGGAACTGGTGGGTCTGAGCCACGCCGCCCATAAATTGCCGCAAGAAATCTCGGGCGGTATGAAACAGCGCGTCGGCATCGCGCGCGCGTTGTCCATGCAGCCCGATGTTTTGCTGCTGGACGAGCCGTTCGGCGCGCTGGACGCGCTGACGCGCGCGACCCTGCAGGACTCGCTGATGGAGATTCACGCCGGATTGCGCAATACCGTCATTATGGTCACGCATGATGTCGATGAGGCCGTGCTGCTCTCGGATCGGATCGTGATGATGACGAACGGTCCGGCGGCAACGGTCGGTGAGGTACTGGATATCGGGCTCCGGCGCCCGCGGAACCGTGTCGATCTGGCGAATAACGTTGACTACAATCGCTATCGATCGGAAGTGCTGAAGTTTCTGTATGAGCGTCAGAAGCGACAGGTGGCCTAGCGTCGAATCGTATCGAACCCTGTCGAAATCGCAATTCAGCGGTACGACAGGCTGCCCCTCGTTTTTCAACAAGCTGCTAAGCAGGTTTCGCAATATACCCGTTCCCGACGGGTGACGCCGGGAGCGGACTATCTGGCGAGCAGATAGATAAGAAAGAGATTGAGGAGGATCAGCAAAACGGTTGCCCCGCGCCAGAATCCGACCGGACTGGATTCCAGAAGCGGAACCGCCTGCTTGCTGGTAAACGCGGCGTTCGGATGCGACAGATCGTAGAGGAATTCCGACATGGACGAATAGCGTTTCCCGGGCGATTTATCTACCGCCTTGCGCAGGGCGCCGTCGATCCATGGCGGAATATCGCTGCGTATCGCGCGCGCCGGGATATAGCTGACCCGCGTCAGGGAACGTTCAGTTAACGGTCCGCCATAGGGCAGCTTGCCGGTGACCATTTCATAGGTGATGGCGCCGAGCGAATACAGATCCGCGCCGGTCCCCGCCGGTTGATCAAGAAAATATTCCGGTGCCGCATAGTCCAGGGTGCCGAGCGGCACGTTACGTTCGATCGGCGCGGCAATCTCCTGTATGCCGGCGATGTGCGTTGAGCCGAAATCAATAATCTTCACAATCCCATGGCCGTCGATCATGATGTTCTCGGGTTTGATGTCCTGATGCAGCATTTCCATGCGGTGGAAGGCGCGCATGCCGACGCTGATCTGTTTGACGATGCGCCGTATCTCCTCGAGCGACGGATTCGGGTGATCGTTCATCCACTGCCGCAACGTCTGGCCCTCGATATATTCTGTTACATAATAGAGGAAGCACCGCCGTCGGGTCGGTTTCAATACCTTAAGAACGTGCGGGTTGCTGATACGTTTTCCCGCCCATTCCTCGTGCAGAAACCGGTCGATGTAGGCGGCATCATCGTCGAAGTTCACCGACGGCGTCTTGATGACAACCTTGTCGCCGGTGTCGGTGTCGAGTGCGAGATATACCTGGGTGCGTTTGCTCGCGTGAAGTTCCTGCAATATCCGATAGCCATCGAGCACCATGCCGGTTTCGAGCGGCGGCGGAAATGGCAGCTCGGTCAGATGTTGATAGAACTCGTGACGATCTTGATGCGGCAGTTGTTCGATACGCAGGATCTGGCACGTCACGTTGTCGTCACTGCCGTTCTCCAGAGCGCGTGTGACGATGGCGCGGCAGGAATCGTCGGGCTCCTCTTGTTCGCTGGACAGGAGCAGCCGTAGCTCCCGCAGTTTCACGTACTCGTGTACGCCGTCGGTGGTTAGCACGAACACGTCGCCGGTCTCCACCGGCACACTGCGATAGTCGATGTCGACATTCACGTCCGCGCCCATCGCACGGCACAGAAAGGCCGTCTGACCCGCCGCCCAGGTCTGGTGATCGCGGGTCAGGCATTCCAGTTCGCCGTCGCGCAGCAAATGAATGCGCGTATCACCGACATGAAACAAGTGTGCGGTCGCCGACTTGATGATCACCGCGCTCATGGTCGTGATCATGCCGCCTTCTATATCGAAGCGCCGATGGCCCTGTCCGTACAGCCAGCGATTCAGGGCGCCGAGCAGACGCTGGCCCGATGTCTTGACGGTCCAGGTTTCCGGGGTGCTGTAGTAATCGCTGAGAAAGCCCTGTGCACACGACTCCGCCGCTTCGCGTCCGCCCGCGCTGCCGCTGACGCCGTCGGCAATCACCGCCGCGACGCCTTTGGTCGTCAGCAACGGTTCTTCGGGAATGCGAATGCCGCAGGCGTCCTCGTTGGCGGGTTTGGCGCCTTTCTCACTGTACTGTCCGGCGTTAATAACCAGGGTTGATGTCATGGCGAAGTAGCCCGTTTCAGCGCGTCGGCGCGGTTCAGGCTACTTCGATCATCTGCACGGTGCCATCCGGCAGCGTTTCGACCATATGCCCTTTCGGTTCGTCCAGCAGAAATATCACGGCAGCCAGAGCCGCGATCGAGGCAGCGGCGATCACAAGGAAAAATACCTGCGGTGTAAAAAACGACAACACGGTTAGAAACAGCACCGCACCGACATTGCCATAAGCGCCGACCATGCCGGCGATCTGGCCGGTCATGCGGCGTTTGATCAGTGGTACCATCGCGAACACAGCGCCGTTACCCGCGTGCACGAACAGCGCGCAGCCTACGGTTGCCAGTACCGCCAGGGACAGCGGCCACTGCGCGTCCATGGTTCCCATCAGCAGGTAGCCAACCGACACGCCCGCCAGCACCACGTTCAGTGTCTTCTTGCGCCCGACCTTGTCACTGATCAGGCCTCCGCCAGGACGAGCGAACAGCACGATGACAGCGAACGAGCCGCCGAGCAGCCCGGCCATCACCTGCGACAGGCCGAACGTGTCCTGGAAGAACAGCGGCAGCATCGATACGACGGCCAGCTCCGAACCAAAAGTCACCATATAGATCAGATTGAGTACCGCCACTTGCCTGAACTTGTAACGGTGGATTTCCGGCGGCGGGGTATGAAAGATGTCCTTGTTGACCTGGTACATCCGGTAGGCCTGATAAGTGTACAGCGAGATCAGCACCATATAGATAGCATCGACCGTTTCCGCACTGAGCAGCTTCAGTCCCGTTGGCGAGAGTTTCCATGCGAGCACCGCCAATGCCGCATAGAGCGGAACGTTCATCACGAGATACAGCACAAAATCGCCTTTGCTGGTAACTTCCATTGCGCCGCTCTTTTTGGGCTTGAAGTAGGTGGACCCTTTGGGAGTATTGTGTGCCGCCTTGTAATAGACCACAGCGTAGATGAGCGCGAGCAGGCCGGTCATGTCGATGGCATAGCGCCAGCCATGTTCGCCGCCGAAGGCCAGCGCGACGGTGGGCAGCAACATGGCGGCCGCCGCGGAACCGAAATTGCCCCATCCGGCATAAATACCTTCCGCCAGTCCCAGCTGCCTGGCCGGGTACCATTCGCCGATCATCCGAATGCCAATGACAAATCCCGCTCCGACAAAACCCAGCAGAAAGCGAATCAGCGCGAGCTGCTCATAGCTGCCGGCGTTGGCGAAGGCAAGGCAAAGTACGCCGCCCGCCGCGAGCAAGGTGCTGTAGATCGTCTTCGGACCGAACTTGTCCACGAGCATGCCGATGATGATGCGCGCCGGAATCGTCAGCGCGACGTTGATGATGAGCAGCGCCTTCACTTGCTGTTCGGTCAGTTGGAACGCGTCACGTATGGAGCCTAGTAACGGGGCATGGTTAAACCAGACAATAAAGCTGATAAAAAACGCGACCCAGGTCAGGTGCAGGGTGCGAGTCTTGCCGGTGAACGACAGTAATGTGAATTTGCCTCCGGTGGCGCCAGCGGTAGACATCATTGTTCTCCAGTGGATTCAGATGAGTGCTCAGCGCCGGTAATGGCAATCCCTGTGCCATTTAAGTAACCATATGTTTCAAATATAAAAAACTGATAACAGGCCTTTCCCGGGCGTTGCAAAGCGCCCCGTCATAGTGCGGGAGTGCGGCGAAAGTCGGGGCACAAGTTGAAATAGGTGCAAAACGCAGGGGGTGGCAAAGTTCTGTCGAGAACAGGCGCGATTAATAGTAAGAAGTCGTCTAAGTTACTAAAAAACAAATAATTATGTTTCTACGATGGCCTTCGCGGCACCCTGTTTTTTTGTTCATTTGCGGGACAACGCGTTTCGTTATAATGAATCCGTCGTTACGGGGGGGGGGCGCAATTTCGGTCTGCCCGTTACCCCAGGGTGACTGAGAATACGTAGTTGCTGTCGTACTGGTGATTGTCGTTTGCTGCCATCTCCGGACGATCATCAGGCATCCTCGGGCGACTATCGTTTGCAAGGGCGATGGTCGTGAATGTTGGTCCACTGAAGCCGGTTGTCCGCTCGGATAACCGGCTTTCTTTTTTTGTATCCGCCGTCGTCGTTACAATGGGCGCATGCGATGGAGCCGATCAGTGCACGCTGGCAAACTCTCCCGCCAAGTGCTGCTGGTGGTTTTGGCAGTGTTGCTCATTCCGGCATGTGGTCACCCAAACGCGGGAACGGCCATGCCCGATGGGGTGCCTGTATCTGCGTCTGCATTGCCGGATGCCGATTTCGCCGGCGCGCAGCTCGTTGGCAAATTTTGCGGTCAATGTCACGGTGTTCCTGCGCCGACATCGCGCGCGGCCGCGACGTGGCGCCTGGTCGTCGAGCGCATGGTGTTGCTGATGAAGAAAACCGGAAAGACGGTTCCCGGCGACCACGAGACAGAGTTAATCAACACGTACCTGCTGAAGCATGCCGGCCAAGCGGGTACGGTGAAACTATCCCGGCATGCGGCTGCTTTGTTACCGGAGTGGCGCTGATCGGTCCTGACCGTGTCAGGTGCCTGTTACGACAGTGGTCGCCCGGTGCGTGACGTTCTTGGCGTTGTATGACGGTCGCCAATGTCGCCGGCTGTTCGCCTGAAAACTAACGCCGCGGCGGCGGCAAACGGACGAAATCGCGTCGGGAGTCAGAAAGGTGACTCGGTCCATCGGGGACGGGCGTTTTTTTGTGATCTTTAAGCGTTACTGAGCGCGCTGGGCCGGTCTAACCGAGAATCGATGTTGTTAGTCGTAAGTCTCGGAGAGTTAATCCGTTTTGGTCCGAATGTTGCTTTAATCACGGATCGTTAGTCTGTTACTGGGCGGATTGACCAAACAGGGAGGGGCGGCGGATGTTACCAAGGATATTGCTTTCACTTCTGGCCGGCCTTGCTGTCATTGGCGCCAAACGCAGGAATATCATTGCACGCGATTGGCGCGCGCGTCTTGACGAACAGGAAAACAAATTCCGAACGATCGCCGACAACACTGCTGATGGTGTGTTGATCAATATCGGTGGCCGGCACGTCTATGCCAATCGACGGGTCCGCGAGTTGCTGGGTTTCAGTGACAAGGAGATGCGTGGCGTCGGCTTGAAGGATCTGATCAAGCCGGACGAATACGACGGCATCATCGCGCACCTGCGTGACGACGTCGGCGGTGATGGCGATACCCACAGTTACGAAACCAATCTTGTCGCTAAAGACGGCATGACGATCCCGGTTGAAATAGCCGCCAGCAAGACGGTCTGGCAGGGGCATAAGGGCGGTATGTTGTTTGTGCGCGATATAAGCGCGCGGAAGTCCGCCGAGGAGACGATGCACAAGCTGTCGCGAGCGATAGATCAGACCGCAGATGTGGTGTTCATCACTAACCGTGCCGGCATCGTCGAGTATGCGAATCCGGCATTCGAAAAAGTCACCGGGTATCGCGCTGACGAAGTCATCGGAAAAACGCCTGACATGCTCAAATCGGGAAAGCAGTGTCCGGAGTTTTATGCCAACGTCTGGAAGGAAATCCAGAACGGCAATGTCTACAGCGACATCTTTGTCAACAAGCGTAAGCACGGCGGGTTGTATTATCAGGAGCAGACCATCACGCCGTTGACGAACTCCAAAGGTGATATTACGCATTTTGTCACCACGGGGCGCGATATTACCGAGCGCATGGAGGCACAGGAAAAACTGCAGTTTCTGGCGCAGCACGACGCGTTGACGCGGTTACCAAACCGCGCATTGTTCCTCGACCGGCTGAATCAGTCGCTCGCCCGGGCGCGCTGGCACGATCGCCGGATCGCCGTGATATTCATGGATCTCGACCGGTTCAAGACGATCAACGACAGTCTGGGCCATGGTGTCGGCGACGCGTTATTGACGCAGGTTGGCGAGCGCCTTCTGTCATGCCTGCGGGAGGGCGACACGGTAGCGCGGCTCGGCGGTGACGAGTTCGTCATTCTTCTGAATGACGTTGCCAGCGAGGATGACGTGACGCTGCTTGCCGAGAAGTTGCTGTCGATACACGACCGGCCGTTTTCCATTAATGGTCATGAGCTTTACATGTCGGGCAGCGTTGGCATCAGCTTGTATCCGAGCGACGGCGAGGATTCCGGTACGCTGATGAAGCATGCCGACATCGCTATGTATCGTGCCAAGGAATCCGGTAAGAACAACTTCAAGTTTTTCTCGGCCGACATGAGCGAAAAGGCGTTCAGCCGTCTGACGCTGGAGCACAGTCTGCGGCGGGCCCTGGAGAATAGCGAGTATGTGCTGCTCTACCAGCCCATCGTGAATCTGAAGACAAATACCATTGTCGGCGCAGAGGCGTTGCTGCGATGGCAGGATCCGCAGGAAGGCATTATTTTTCCGGGCGACTTTGTGCCGCTGCTGGAGGAAACGGGCTTGATTCAGGAGGTCGGGGAATGGGTGTTGCATCGCGCCTGTCGCGACGCGGCGGCATGGTCAAAAAAATGGGGTGCCGGTATGTTTCGCGTGTCTGTCAATATCTCCGGTCGGCAGATCGGCGCGCGATCCTTCCTTTCCACGGTGAATTCCGTCATCCGCGATACCGGGCTGGATCCGGCAATGCTGGAGCTGGAAATCACTGAAAGCGTGCTTATGCACGACCTGGAGGCGTGCCTGGAATTGCTTCGGGAATTGCACGCGCGTGGCATCAAGCTGTCCATCGACGATTTCGGTACGGGGTATTCGTCCCTGAGTTACCTGAAGCGCCTTCCGATCCATACCGTCAAGATCGATCGTTCGTTCATTGCCGACGCTGCGACGGATTCGGATGATAATTCAATTGTAGAGGCCGCCGTGGCCATGGCGCACGGATTAAAGCTTAACGTTATCGCCGAGGGCGTGGAGAATATGGATCAGCTTGCGATACTCAAGAAATATGGCTGCGATGAGGCGCAGGGGTATCTGTTCAGTCGCGCGGTGTCCGCAGGGAAGTTATCCCGCCTGGTGAGCAAGCGTATCCAGAATATCAACAACAATGTCGTCAAATGGGAAGACGTCGTCAGGCAAAAATCCTGATCGGGTCACTAGCGCGCTTCGGTCTTGCGTTTGCCACACCGCTTGCACTTGGAGGCCGTCACCAATTTTCCCTGGCGCACGTCGAATTGCTTGTCGTTTATGATTTCCCATTGATGAAAACCGCGCTTGCAGAGGGTCTTGCCGCGGTGGCGCTCCGCCGGACGGGAAATTTTGAACGGGACTACGTCACCCATAGTGCTTCGTCATGTAATTGATTACGTATTTGGCAGCATCGCCGAGCGCTCGGTGACCGGAGTGGGTGCGCCTGGTACTTACGTCGTTAGCAGCACCATATAATGTCATGCCTGTCATGCGATGAATAGTTGTCGGAACGGCGCCTCGATGCCGGGCCATGTAATCCGACGACCGTGGCAAGGCGCCGCCAGCCGGCGCTCGCTACACGAGCACATGGCGGAAATGTCCGGAGAGAGACAAGGAAGGTTGGGCGACCGGGTCGGGCCGGGCCGGCTATCATCTCAGGTGGTAGTCTGAGCGCAGCCCGGGACGCGAGACGCTGCGCACCAACATCTGCGCGCGTACGACCCTACTTCATCCCGCGTAAATCGGTGACACGCCACCCGGGGGGGCGCTACAGGCGAACGCTGGTCGAGCGGGGTACTATTACGATGGAATCTGTGGTTTCCGACTGTATCCGGTACGGTTGGGCACTGTAGGAGAATTTCCCGAGGATACGCGACGCTTCGTCCTGAATATCCTGACGCATGCCCTTGAGGACGATCCGGTTCGGATAGTAGGAAATCGTATAGCTGTTGCGCTTGATAGTCACCGCGTACTCCTCCTCGTGGTTGCTATTCGTGATGTCGCCAGCGGACCGGTCGGCGCCCGTATACTCGGCAAGATCGTCGTTGTTGGATGCCTTCTGGCTTATAACCCGTTCTGCTACCGGCTTCATAATGGTTCCCGAAGTTCTGTTACGGCATAGATAAACAAGTTCCATGCCACGGTGTATATCAGCCTCTAGATCATACAGTTGGGCTAAGCTGGCAGGTGTAGCAAGTAGTCGGCTGTAAAGTCTTCCGATAGGTGTGGCAGGACTCGTGGCATCTGGTCGTGGAATCGCCGGCCTCGTCCATGTGATTCACCGATCTTGCGTTGAAGGTGCCGGAACGCATAGGGCACGTTTCTTGCTCCAGCCTATATGGGGCCTCTGCGTAGGCCGCAAATTTGACGGCTGAGGTCGCCGCGATGAGAAGCCTGCTGGCAACGACAGAACGACGGGAATTCGACCGGGTCTATTTCCCGCCGAGACCCGGGGCCGGGATACAATTTCAGTTGCAGATAAACGGTAAGCGGACAGCGGTCGGCGATATCGTCGATCTGTCGCGGCTGGGACTCGGGTTGCGGGTCGTCGCTGCGGTGGACGAAGGCGCCATCGCCAGTGTGACGATGCGGGTGGGGCGCAGCGTGTTGACGGTGTCCGGCGTGGTACGTTGGTGCGAAGCGGTGAATACGCCGCGTCTGCGCAACGATCCGGAGATCTATTATCTGGGTATTGCATTCGACCCGGCGGAAACCAAGAACAATATTCTTTTTTTTTGTCACGCTGAACCGCTTCTGTGAGTCCAATGGTTGAGTTGTCCGTTGTCGCAGGAAGTTGCACGGCGAGCCTGTCTTGCGGAGTGCGGTTGGTGTGTTTTGCACAGATTATTCACTGATCGGGATATTGCCGGAATATATCCCGATGACGCGCGACGCGGCACCTGAAGACAAGCGTAAATACCGGCGTACGCCGTTAAAGGCCAGCCTTCTGGACGCCGGCAGGGTGGAGCTGCGTGTCGGAAGCCAATCTCATCCGTTGGTGCGGATCGTCGACCTTACCCCGGGCGGCATCGGGGTCCATTCGCCGGTGTCGCTGAAAATCGGAATCGCTGTCGAGGTTACGGTCGCGGTCGGTGCGTCGCCGCTCAGTGTTCGCGGGACCGTCTGCTGGTGCAAGCCCGTGTCACCAACAGGAAACGGGATATATCGGATCGGCATAGTTTTCGACAAGGCTCACCTGACAAGAAATCTGAATTTCTTCGTCACGTTGAGTAAAATCAATATCGATCTGAAATAGATTGGTATTTTGATTTGTTAACGTAGCCGGACTGGAGTTTACCTACCGTGGAGGCGACGCGCGCCAGGTAGATGATCGGTCTTGTAATCGGCCCGCTGCAGTTCATTCTGTTATAGGCTTCGCCGCTCCCGATGGCATGGCGCCCGCCGGTATAAGGGTGGCCGCCACGGCGGTATTGATGGCCTGCTGGTGGGTAACGAAGGCCATTCCGATTCCGGTGACCGCGCTGTTACCGATCGCTCTGTTCCCCGTGCTCGGCTCGATGAAGGCCGCCAATGTTACGGTGTGGCTTTGCAATGGCGAACGGTTTCGCCGCGAGTGGCCTGCCCCAGTTGATCGCCGGGCAGCTGGATGTGTTGCAGGGGGTGAGTCCGACCTACGTCATTTTTGCGATCGTGTTACTGGTGATTTTACTAACCGAAGTCACGTCCGATACCGCGACGGCGACTTTGATGTTGCTGGTTACCGGCGCGTTGGCGCTGGCGATGTAGATCCATCCGCTGGGCCCGACGGTGGCGGCCGCAATAGCGGCGTCCTTCGCGTTCATGTCGCCGGCGGCAACGCTCCAAATGCGATCGTGTTCTCGAGTTGCCGGATCACCATGCCGCAGATGGCGAGCGCAGGCTTTTGGCCGAATATTATCGGCATCTTACCGATCACATTGCCGATAATGACGCTGCTGCCGTTCGTCTGGGCATCGACCTGACGACGTGGTCTGCCAGGCCGGCCAGGTAGCCTGTTAGAACATTTTAGAAACGGAGATAATGATTTCAACTAAAATCAGGATCACGATATACCACTCGACACGCAATGTACGTTTGTCCTGCAGCAGTCTCAAGAATGTTCCGGCGGTTTGCGATATCAGTGCGAGTTTCCGCTCCAGAGACAAGTGTCGTTCGCGCAGTTCGTACTCGCTTTCCAGTCGCAGGTAGAGTCCTTCGAGTTTCGGCTGCTCCCAGAGTAGCTCCGGTTTTTCACTGATTTCCACGCGTCCGACCATCATCGCATTGATCGACAGCGTATCGCCGATATGCCGCAATAATTCCTTGCCCGGTCCGCGATGTTGCCCGCCGGTTTGCAGTTCGTGAGCGAACGGTTCGATCCGGTCAAAACTGCTGGCGATACGTCGTTCGTAGTACTCCAGCACGACGCTTTTGGACAATACATCGGCGATCAGCTGCAGGCGCTCGATCGTAAATTCGCGCAACACAATGTTCGGCCCCACTATGCCTTCCTTGCTTTCATCGCCGAGTTCGATAACCACGTCTTCATGAACAGTCGTTTCAATCGGCTCAATGATCAGCGGCTTCAGTTCGGCGAGAAAGCTGACTTCCTCGCTGGCACTCAGGCCGAAAAGCGCCACAACTCCGTAGCGGAACAGGACGGCGCAGCCGTGTGATCCTGCATCAACGAGCAACGGCGATATCGCCAACCGTCTGGTGAGCTCGAAGGCCCGCAGGTCTATGCGGTGACCAACGAATAGTGTCCGCGCACTGACGCGGGTTCTGTCCTCGAATAATTTTGTTTCCATGAGATATCCGTGTGCCGCTTTGGCGGCGTGCATCGCTTAAAGCAGTTTTATATCATTTTTCGCATCAACAACGCAGCCGGCGAGCAGTCAAGTAAATTAGCGGCAAATTTTGCTATATAATTAAGTCGCGATGTATATCGACGAAAGGAAAATAGTGAAAGACCGGCCGTCCTTGTCAATCTTGAAGTCCAGCAAGTGCGCCGGGGATGACGCGCAGCTTGAAGATCTCGATCCGGTTCATATTTACCGGCAGCAGTTTCAACGCGCCGCCGCCCATATCAAGGGTCTCAAGCGCGGCATTATCGATTTTCTGACCTCGCCGAAACGCACGGTCTCGGTCTGTTTTCCGGTGGAGATGGACGACGGATCGGTACGCATGTTTCGCGGTTACCGCGTTCTGCACAGCCGCCTGCTGGGAGCCGGCAAGGGTGGCATCCGCTACCACCCGACCGTGACGCGCCGCGAGACGACGGCGCTGGCTGCGCTAATGACCTGGAAGTGCGCGTTGATCGATGTGCCGTTCGGTGGCGCCAAGGGCGGCGTGGTGTGCGATACCAAGACATTATCCGAAGCGGAATTGCGCCGCATTACCCGGCGCTTCATTACCGAACTGGGTGACAACATCGGTCCGCATGCCGATATCCCGGCGCCGGATATGTACACGAATGAACAGACCATGGCGTGGATTTATGACACGTACCACATGTTGCATCCGGACCGGAACAATCTGCCGGTAGTCACCGGGAAGCCGATCGGCATCGGCGGTTCACTCGGTCGCCGCGAAGCTACCGCGCGCGGGTGCCTGCTGGCAACGGAGCGATTTCTTTCTAAAAAGCTTGTTCCCCATCGCGACAATCTGTCAGGTGCGCGCGTGGTTATTCAGGGATATGGCCAGGTCGGTGCCATTGCCGCCGACTTGTTCAAGACGGCCGGTGCCACCGTGGTGGCGGTGAGTGATTCGCAGGGCGGGATCTATCGCGAAGCCGGCCTCGATCTTGGCAAGGTGGCCGCCTACAAGAAGGAGCACGGTACCGTCGTCGGGCTGCCGGATACGCGCACCGTGACTAACGAGGAGATGATGGAGATCGAGTGCGACGTTCTGGTTCCGGCGGCGATCAGCAGCCAGATTCGCCGGGATAACGCTCACCGCGTCAAGGCGAAGCTTGTCGTCGAGGCGGCCAACGGGCCGGTGACCCCGGACGCTGACGTCATTCTTGCCAGGAAAGGCATTGTAGTGATCCCGGATATTCTCGCCAACGCCGGCGGTGTGACGGTCAGTTATTTTGAGTGGGTGCAGAACATCGACAACGAGCAATGGGACCTCGATCACGTCAATCGCAAGCTGCTGAGCAAGATGTATCGCGCGGTGGATGTAGTGGTAGACCGGTGGCAGACGCTGCAGGATGGCGGTGCCGACGCCACGTCGGGCGCAAGTGAGGCGGTGGCGGCCGCGCCGGTTGATCTGCGTACGGCGGCACTGGTGGTGGCGGTCGAACGGCTCGCGCTGGTCACCTTGCAACGCGGTATCTGGCCCTGAGCAGGGATGATCTGCTAGGCGGCTCCGGCCATCATCGTCCTGGGCGTATCCTCGCGCACGCCGGTTACTGCGCCCGCGCATAGCGACTTGGCGAGCATCTGGCGCGGCTTTTCCAGCCCCATCAGTTGCAGAACCGTAGGTGCGATGTTCGCCAGGCCACAGTGCTCGTGCAGTGACCAGGTCATTGAATCCATCACGAGGCACGGTACCGGGTAAACCGTATGCTGTGTGTTACGCGCATTCGTGCGCGGATTTCGAATCTCTTCGCAGTTGCCGTGATCCGATGTCAGTATAACCGAATAGCCGCCGGCCTCGGCCGCCTGGATAACCCGCCCCGCCTCGCGATCCAGTGTTTCCACTGCTTTTATGACGGCCTCGGGGACCGCGGTATGGCCGACCATGTCGCCGTTGGCGAAGTTGACGAGTATGAACGCGTATTCTTCGGCCCGTATCGCATTGATTGCCGTGTCGGCCACTTCTTGTGCGCTCATTTCCGGCTGCAGATCATAGGTGGCAACTTTTGGCGACGGTATCAGCGTTTGCGTCTCGCCCGGGAAGGGATCGCTGCGGCCGCCATTAAAGAAGTAGGTGACGTGCGCGTATTTCTCGGTTTCGGCGCAACGAAATTGTTTCAGCCCCGCATTGCTGATGGCCTCGCCGAGAGTCGCGGCCGGTATTTCGGGTTCGTAGGCATAGGGCAGGTCGAACGCGCGATTGTAAGGCATCATGCAGGTGACGGTCGGACGGGGCGCGTTGTGCCGGTCGAAATCGTCAAACATCGCCAACCCGAGCGCCGCAATAATCTGGCGTGGCCGATCCTTGCGGTAGTTAAAACAGATCAGCTGATCGCTGGCCTGCAGCGGCACCGCCGCCGGCAGAATGGCCGGTTCGATGAATTCGTCGGTAATGCCGCGGCCATAAGAATTCTGGACAGCTCGCTGGGCGGTATGAAAACGTTCCCCGTCATTCAGTGTCAGCGCCCGCCAGGCACGTTGGGTGCGATCCCAGCGCTGGTCCCGATCCAGCGCGTAATACCTGCCTGTGACCGTTGCGCAAGCCCCGCCCGCTTCCAGCAGGGCGGGTTCAACCTGATCCAGAAAAGACAGCGCCGAGCGGGGCGGTGAATCACGGCCGTCCGTGACCACGTGTAGCAGTGGCACGGCACCGTGCAGGGCGCATAAGCGGATCAATGCCAGCAGGTGGCGAATATGGCTGTGTACTCCACCATCGGAGAGCAGGCCAAAAAGGTGGACCGGCCGACGGTTCGATGCGGCTGTTCTAATCGCTTTGGTTAACGCCGGATTGTTGGAAAATTCGCCGCTTGCAATCGCGTCATCAATGCGCACCAGATCCTGGCGAATGACGGAACCGCACCCCATCGTCAGATGACCCACCGCCGAATTTCCCATTTGACCGTCAGGCAGACCAACCGCGCGCCCGGAGGCCTGCAGCGTGGTCAACGGATATGCTGCGAAATAATGATCGAGCAGCGGCGTATGGGCGTCGGCGATGGCGTTGTTGTGTTGATCCGGGTTGATACCCAGGCCATCGAGCACGATCAGGACGACCGGTCGGCGGGGTGCGTCAGGAGAGTAGTCCACGTTATTTCCCCATTACAAATGGGGCGGAAGTATACAGAATTCGAAGGCGATGTAAATAATACTACGGTAGTTGCCACCGGATCGCTGCGGTAAGTTTCGTGCAGGAGGCGGCGTGTCGGCATCGTGACGCGCCGCCCGATCGATTATCTATTGTGTCTCCACCTCCGTCTCGGTTGTATTCTCGGCGACCGGCAAGCGGCTGGCGCTGTCGATCAATACTATCCGTTGCCCGGGGCTTCCGATTTGCATCAGGTTTGTGGCGGAGTGCGCGCGCTGGCTGGCGTTGGTCGCGTTGTTGATTGTCGCGTCAAAAAACATGTCACTAAAACCCGAGTAATTCAGAGAGTTATTCATGCGGGTGTCACCTCTAAGTTGCTCTGTAGTGGTGGACAAACCAAAAACATTCAGGACTGGCGTCAACAACAGCTGTGCTGGTGCATCCTGACACAGCGCTGTTACCCAGGTGACTGAAGTACCGGTAAACCAAATAACCTCAGTGAGTCGCGTATGTTCGCTTAAAGCAAGCGGGCCGACGCGGAGCGTGTTGCCGGAGGCGGCCGGGCAAACCGCTCATCCCACTGTCGAGTGATCACGTTGAGGGCAGCCGGGTTTTCTCACCTGTGCTCCCGTCAACCTACACAAGTACTCAGGCGTCGTGATGCAAAATGTAGCAGCCTTTGTCGCGATAACCTGCATAACGCCCGAACCACGATTCCACACTATTCCTAACCGTGGCCACATGCAACCTTGATCATTTCCGATAAACATACTCTGCCAAATAGGATGATTTGCTGTCGAAGAAAAAGTTCTTCAAGCAAAACATTGTGTTGATTCGATGCGACGGATACGCGCGGCGCACCCGACAGGTTCGCCACGCGGGCCGACGGTTTTGTCATGACGTCGCGGGGTGCGCGGGGAACCGATTGATTACCCGAATATTGTCGTCAAAGCGCGTAAAATGTTCAGGCGTATCCCGCCCCAAGCGGGTTTGGCGTCAAGAAAAAAGCGCTGGTTGACTTCCAGCTCGATGCCCGCGTAGTGAGTCCCGGAGAATATTTTTCGCAAGTAGGTCGTGAAGCCGTCCGCGGTTCCTTTGTACGGGTAATTCCTTCGCACCCGCAGTGTTGGTGCGAAGTCGCTTAACGCATCTTGAAAACGCGTACAAAATAGCCGTTCGCCGCGACGTGCCGGATCGTAGAGCAGGCCGATGTCCGCCATGCGTGTCTTGCTGTCGAATACCGGTGTGAAACTGTGCGCCGAAACATGCACGACGGAACGGCCGCGAGCGATCATCTGGACGATGCGTTTCTCGACGGCGCCGCGGTAAGGCGAATAGTAGCGGGCAAGCACTGCCGTGCGCGACGCAGGATCGAGGACGCGTGTCTGGCTGGAAAAAAGCTGGCGATGATGCGGCGATCGATTCAGGTCAACCAGCAGGCGCGATACCGTTGAATAATGCAGTGGCGCCCTCAGGTGCCGGGCAAGATAGCGTGCGAGATTCAGCGCGCCGATATCATGTCCGCGATGGCTCTTGAGAAGTTTTTGTGTACCGTGAAACAGCGGCGCATAGCGGACCGGAATGGTGTTGCCGCCATGTTCGCAGGTAATCAGCAATACTGGCTTAGCCGACAAACATCTTGCCCGCGCCGAGGCAGGCGCATAGCTGCCGATAGACCGCCCGTATGTCGTCATGTGTCGGTCTGTCGCCGACAGCGGTCAGGATGCGCCGCGCCAGTGGTCCGCGCTGTGTCAGGATATCCCAGGCTTCCTGCCACTGCTGGCGTGCATGAATGCCCGGGGAAAGCGTTTCGATAATGTGCTGCCACAACTCGACAGCCCGGCACTTGTTGCCTTCGGGATAACCGAAGACCTGCAAATAACGGCGATTGTCGATAACGGCCTGATCGCCATCGGTCATCGTCTGCAGCAGGATCTCGTGCAAAGGCTCGATCTTCCATTTTTTCTGCGCGGCCAGCGACAGCCACAGTTCCTCGGTATGCGCACGGATCGTCTCGCTGACGAGCGCCGCCGTGGCGAGGTCGGCCAGCGGGCACTCCTGGATGTCCATTAAACGGATCTCAATCGTATTCCGGTCAAAGCGCGCGATGGCGCCGCGCGAGTTTACCCACTCGTGGCATAGCACGCCATCGGGGTCATAAGGCGCGAGATCACGGTAGATAGGTTCAAGAATATTCTGTTCATAATCGCGCTTCGTATAGAACTGCTCGGGAACGACGAGCCCGCTGATCGACGGCAGTTTGTGCGAATTGCTGCGGTAAACGTTCACGCGGTTGTCGAGGATGCCGGTGGCGCGCCATTCAATCACGGGCGAACTGGCAACCAGCGCCGGTAGTATGGGCAACATCAGACGGGTTGCGGCGTGCAGTTTGGCGAACTCGCGATCGTTGGCAAACGGCAGATTGACGTGCACGCTCTGCAGATTCGACCAGCCATGACCGCTACAACTGAAAATACGATCGAAGGTTTCGTAAATCGGGCTGTCATGATGCGGCCATAACCGGGTTTCAGTGAGCGGGTCCATCCACGGGTGCATCGCCGTTGGCATCAGCCGCCCGCCTAGCGGGCCAAGCAGTTGGTTGATGCGGGTGATGTCCTTGGCGAAGTACTCCGGTAACGGCGCCAGCGCGGTTGCCGGCCCGTTGGTCTTGATTTCGATGACGTGCAGCGCCAGTTCGTTCGACCAGGCGAGTTCGCCCGTTTCCACTTCCTGGGCGAACTCGCCGGTAACCGCATGCAATACCTGGTCCGTAATCGGCAATACGTCGAGGGTCTCGGCGTCGACGATCATGTATTCGAGTTCGATGCCGTAGCCCTCGAACAGGCCCAGAAACTGTGGCTCAGTCTGCATCGCGCCGTCCGCCCTTACGCTGCTCGATGCGTTTGAGAAATACCGACATGATATCGGTGTAGAGCTGGTTGCCCAACACCCGGTCCTCGGCGGTAGCATCGATACTGGGATTATCGTTGACCTCGATAACGTAGTACTTCTTGCCGACCTGTTTGATATCCACACCGTACAGACCGTCACCGATCAGATTGGCGGCCCGTAACGCGATACGTATCAGCTTTGGCGGGGCCTCCTCGACAGTGAAGGTTTCAGCGCGGCCTTCGTGCGACTTGCCGTGTTCGTCATGTTCGACAATTTGCCAGTGCTGGCGCGCCATGAAATATTTGCATACATAAAGCGGGCGGCGATCGAAAATACCAACGCGCCAGTCAAAATCGGTCGGCAGATACTCCTGGCCGATGATCAGATCCGATTTATCCAGCAGCCGTTTGGTTTCCGATATAAAGGACTCCATATCGTGCACCTTGATGACGCCCTGCGAGAACGCGCTGTCGGGTTGTTTGAGCACGCACGGCATGGATATCTCGCCGGTTATCTTGGGCAGGCTTTCCTTGCTGATGATCCATGTCTTGGGGATAGGGATATCATGCTGCGTCATCAGCTCGGCAAGGTAAACCTTGTTGGTGCATTTCAGGATGGAGTCCGGATCGTCGACGACCACCATGCCCTCGGCAGTGGCGCGGCGCGCGAAGCGATAGGTGTGATGGTTGACCAGCGTGGTTTCGCGAATGAACAATGCGTCGTATTCCGCTAGTGTGCCATAGTCATCCTTGGTGATCAGGTCCGCGGCGATGCCAAGCGATTCCGCGGCCTTGACGAATTTCTTTAGTGCGCGCTCGTCGGAAGGTGCGTGCAGCTCCTTCGGATTGTGCAGTATCGCCAGATCATAGCGGGTTTCCGAACGTTTTCGCGCCCGGAACCGCTTGCCGGCAAAGTGTTGCGCGGCCATGTCGAGCACAAACGGCCAATGTTCCGCCGGGATGCCGTTCGACGAGATCGGGCTGATATTCTGCAGCTGCCATTCGCGGCCGCGTACAAAGCGTGCGCGCAGCAATGGTGCTGGAAACAGGTTAAACAGATTAAGACTCAGCCGGTCATAACGTTTGGCAAGGTTGCGGCCGAAATAAATACTCAGTACGAATTCTTTCGATTGTATCGGGGCAAGGCTTTTCTGTATCAGCTGATTGAGATCGTCGGACACAAACCGGATGATGGTTTGCGATTTCATGTCCTGTATGGTGTTGATGCTCGGCAAAGGTTTGTGTCCGCGTGCTTCGGCAAGCAGCGACACGTAATAGCCCATGCTCTGGTAACGGTATGACCGCGTCAGGTTGAAAACCTTGACGCCGCGCATGTTTGTATAGGCCGGATTGGTGAGATAGGATTTGGCCGAAATCACCTGCGCCTGGCCGCTCGCGATCGGCCAGTCCTTGGGCGAATTGACAACGATTAGAATTCCCACGTGTGAAAATTATACATTCTTTTTAGGTTGGATGATCAGCAGGTTCGCGTCATGCGTCAACACGCCGAGCAGTATCGCGCCGATGAGGCGATGAATTCCAGTCTCATAATATTGACCGGGCGCCAGCGGATTCTTCAGATACGGGTCCGCGACCATCACCGTGCGCGGCTCCTTCTTGTAACCGCACAGTACCACGAAATGACCGGCCGGTTCGCCGCGCACGTCGTCATCCTGCGTAACATTTGTGCCGGATTCTCTCGCCGCCTGGTAAAGATAGGTGGAGCTCAACCCGGTCAGGATCGGGATCCCTTTTTTCAAATAACGACGGATCAGCTCCGGGCCAAGGTCAACGAACTCGATCTTGCCGCCGAGCCGGAGAAACTCCAGATAACCCTGTGTCGCATGTTCCAGTTTCGTGTCGTTCTTGTGCTTCGCCTGCTCCTTGAGGCGCTCGGCAAGATTGATATCGGGCCTGGTAAACCAGGTCGGATCGAATACACCCAGGTTATAGGTATAGATGGTCGCGTTATAACCGCGCCGCAGTGCGTGTGAGGCGAGAAATACCGCGAGCGTGCCGCCGGTTTCGAGCTCGCGCGTTTCGGCGATAATCTGATCCAGCGACAGAGTCTCGCCATAGTAGCGATACACCGCGTGCAGACAGGTGGGTCCGCAGGTGCTGTCGTTCGGTTGGGGGAGAATCTCGAGTTGTAACGTGCGGTCCACAGCGCGCGATATTACGTGAGCGGCCTGGGATTTCCAAATATACAGTGCTCGACGGTCAGCGGCGTTGGGCCGGTGAGGCCGGGGCGGTTTCAATAGGCGAGTATGCTCCAGCATCGTGAAGCACCTCCAGCGGGGCGGATTTGATCAATCGTTGAAGACCCGGATTACCAGACGACACATTAATCGATTGGAAAGCCGTTCGGTTGTGCTTGATCAGGTTATAGCAAGCGGTCATGCGGGTATCTGGGCGGTGCTCGTGCGGCTCGTGATCCAGGTGCCGGCGCGTTTCTTTGTCGGCGGCGAGCGGCTGATGCGGTTTCGCGTGGGTGCGGATTCGGTGGTGTCGACGTGTTTACCGGCCAGAGCAGGTTTTCATCGTTTGGCAGGTGTAAATCCTGTGAGATCGCTGCGCATCAAATCAGTAACGGTCTGTCGCTGCTCGCGCATTTTGTAACACGCTGAAACCCAGCGTTTTAATTTTTCATTATCGG
This sequence comes from Gammaproteobacteria bacterium, assembly GCA_006218035.1. Lineage (GTDB taxonomy): Bacteria > Pseudomonadota > Gammaproteobacteria > VBWC01 > VBWC01 > VBWC01. Next base: position 3,699 of record VBWC01000008.1, on the reverse strand, counting down.
CGGCGCCGATTACCTACAATAGCCGCATGGAGGACAGGATTGGGAAACCCCGCGGTGCTACCTGCCATGCAAGCGCACTTTGATGTGCAAAAGCGCGATGTTTTTGATGATGGTTGGCGTGAGTACCGGATTTTCGAAGAAGCTGCCGTTTTGCATACGACGGCGACGGACGACTCGCCGGACGTTCCGTTCGATCGCTCGATCTGACCGATGGCGACATGCCGGTGGGCGTGCTGGTGGCGCCGGTGATCTCGCTCATGAACGACGGTGAGTTCGACGGGATTGTGTTCGTGGTGTACCCGGCCGTGTGGCCGCAGCAGGTGACGTCCTGTTACTCGATAAGTGGATGTCGCAACATTATCCCTTGATGGTGTCATATTGGTAGCGCATTGCGCACCACGCCTGCGGGAGAGGCCTATAACGCGCGGTTCGGCACGCGCTGCGCGGCACCGGCGAACTCGCGCGGCTGCTCACGCAGCGTTTGCGCAATGCTGCGAAGCGTTTCGGTTTTGACAACGATTGGCCGTAACTTGATTGTCTGCAGTTTCGCGCCGAAAAGGTCAGATATGGACAACACTCGCTGTTTTAGGCGGTTCAAGGTTCCAGGTAGTCGCCCGATACAAGCGGTATCTGTACGATTTACCGTTGTGCGTTTCCCAGCAGTATCCGGGGAGTTAATCCGGTCGCGGTGCGGCTTTTTCTGTTTGAGCCGCTGCCAAGGGAGGCGCTTGTCCAAAAATAATATTAATAACGGGAATATGGAATGGCGATTGGCAACGCAGGGGCAGCGGCCAGGCCGATGAACGCGGTTGCGCGAGTACCGGGCTCGGGCGGCAAGCGCCGGATTCTGAATCACGATATCAGCAGCTTTGCGCGCAGTACCGATCCGCTAATGCGTTTGTATTCGGCGCGCGCGTTGGGGTTATCGAATCCAGAGGACACGATACAGCTGGCGCCGGAATTGCGTGGTGAATGGGCGGCGATCGCCCGCCATTATGATCGCATCGGCCTGATGCATTCGCGCGATGTGATATGGGATACGAATTATTCCTGGATCATACAGCTGGCGGGTCAGGAGATATCGGTGCAGTTCTTCGATGAGCAGGCGCAGCGCCATCGCGACGATCGCAAGTGGTGCGAGGTGGTGCGTTATATAGGCTCAAAGAACAACTTCATTCAACTTGCCGGCGAGCTCAAGGTCGATGTTCCGCGCACCTGGCGCTTTGATCGTCGTCGCGATATCAAGGATGTCGGTACGTTCCCATACCCATGTTATCTCAAGGCCAGTGTTCCGACCTATGACGGTGGTATTTATCGATGCGCTTCCAGCGCGGCACTGAATGATGCGCTCACGCATTTTGAACCACTTGTTCCATTGCAAGTTCAGGAGGAACTCACGTCGGATTGTTTTCTGACACTGCATTACACCGTAGTGGATGATATCGCCACGCGTGTTGCGGTGACGGAGAAGCGACGCGCCGACCACGTTCATCAGGACACGCGCTTTCCCTCCGCGCACGCGCCGTGGCATGTCGTGCAACCGATGGCGACATGGCTGGCCGCCGTCGGTTTACGCGGTGTGTTCGATTTTGAGGTTGCGGTGGTGATGGACGGCGATCGCCCTCGTTACCTGCCGATCGGTTGCCGGCCGTGGTACAGCGATAGCGCCTACGCGGTATTGATCGCGCAACAGCTCGGACTGGACGAATGGTGTGCGATCCAGGTCGACAGCCGCAGGCGCCGTCTCGGCGAAATTGATCTCACTGGCATTGAGTACAGTGACTTCATCGGTGCCGGCGTCGTCATTATCAATTGGGGGGTGATCCTCGCCGGCAAACTTGGTGTGATCCTCGCCGGACCGGAGCAGATGCAGCACCAGCTAAAGGTGGAGCTGGAGAGGCGTTTGTGGTGAACGGGCGCCTTCAAACACCACTAGGCCCGTTAAGGGCGTGAACCGGCAGCTATGGGCAAGACGCTTGAAAAGTCGAAAGAAATATGATGTATTGTCCTTGGCAATTCAGTTATACTCGGAACGGTTGCATATTATTCAAGACAATTCAGAAGTGTCCCTCTCGGTAATCTCCTGCAATTTGCCTCGTATGATTTGCAATTGAACACTTAAATAAAGATCAGTTATTACAGAGGTAATTTACATGGCAACAGGTACTGTGAAGTGGTTTAACGAGTCGAAGGGTTACGGCTTTATATCGCCTGCGGATGGTCGCGACGACGTATTCGTACATTATTCGGCAATCCAGAGCGGCGGCTTCAAGTCATTGCAGGAAGGTCAATCCGTTAACTTTGAAGTTGAGAAGGGACCCAAAGGTTTGCAGGCGACGAACGTCACGCTCGCAAGCTGATACTCGTTAACCTTTCCGACCAAAAAACCCCGCAAGCGATTGCGGGGTTTTTGCATTTTGGGCCGGAAAAAACATGATTGTCGTATGTGCGCCGATAGCGGGCGATTGTTGGGAATATCGATAATGACACTATCGCAGAACGACGCCGAACAGCGCGCGCGAATCGTAGCCGAAACGGGCAAGATTATCTGGAGCGCGTTACAGTCACATTTTGCACGCGGCCGTGCTGGGTCATGTCGCGCGGGGCCAGGATGTGCTCGACGTCGCAGTACGTCTGGTGCGGGATGACAAGGCCGCGTTCGGGCTATGGCTGTGTGACGGTCGCGTGACCTGCAGCCGCAAAACAGGCGCGGGAGTGGGTCGATCGGCAGCCCCTATTTTGGGCGGTCGTGGTCGCGTCGCGGGGACCGGAAGCCCAGGCACCTGATCCCGTGAATCGAAAGCGATGTTCCAACAGATATCCGGCGCGACCATTAAAATACCGGGAGGCTACGGTATACTTTGTTTATCCAAGCAAGCAGGCAACCGCCGCCTAATCCGTTGGGGGCTGCTGTCGATATATCATGACGTGCTGGAAGGTAGTTACCCGAGAAAGAATTCATCATGCAGCGGCTGCTAGTAATTTTGGTTCTGGTGACGAGCGCGAGCGCGGTGTTGGCGGCCGACAAGCCGGCCCGTATCGCCGGTGGGCCGTCGCCTGAGGTTACGGCGCCGGCGGATGTTTCCGTTGAAGCAACCGGTGCGTCTACACCGGTAAAGCCGGGTGAAATTTCCGGCTCGTTTCCGGTCGGCAAGACCATTATCAAATGGACTGCCACCGATGAGCACGGCAACACGACGTCCGGCATGCATACCGTCATCGTGGCGGATACGACGGTGCCGAAAGTGATTGCACCGGCCGATGTTTCCGTCGAGGCCACCGGCCCGACGACATCGGTCGAACTGGGTGCAGCAGTCGCCGAGGACATCGTTGACGGGGTACTTTCCGCGATAGCCGATCAAACCGGTCCATTTGTTCCGGGCAGGCATACCATCACCTGGAGTGCCACCGATGCGGCCGGCAACACGGCGTCGGCCACACAAATTGTCACCGTCACCGATTCGACTCCCCCGGTACTGACCGCGCCGGCCGATGTCATCGTCGAAGCGACGGGACCGTCGACACCTGTTGCGCTGGGTGAGACTGTCGTAAAAGACCTGGTCGATGGCGCCGTTGCAATCAATCATGACGCACCGGCGGGATTCGGTGTCGGGGTCAAGGTTGTCACGTGGACGGCGATCGACGCCGCCGGCAACCTTGGCCAGGCGACGCAAACCATCACCGTCAGCGACACCACCG
>VBWC01000001.1 GCA_006218035.1 Gammaproteobacteria bacterium | reverse complement strand
TTGGTGCCGGTGACAGTAACGGTCGGCGTATCGTTATCGATGATGGTACCGGTCGCCGGCGTGGAATTGATATTAATGGTGCCGGCGGAATTGGTTGCCGTCAGTATTTGTGCAGAAAACGTTTCGTTCGGTTCATGTATGCCATCAGCGACGGTGTCCACGCCTAATTGTGCAGAACTCTGGCCGGCCGGAATAATGACGGTATAGAGTTGGCTGGTGTAGTCCACGCCGGGCGTCGCGGTGTCGCCGGGACTACTAAAGACATTGACTGTTACCGTGGTGTCCCCAGCGCTTATCGTGCTGAGGTTTATGTCGAATATGACCGGGTTACCTTCGATTGCCGAACCGGTACTTAAGGCGCTGGTCGATCCGCCGCCGCCACCACCAGGGGTGCCCGGTGGGCTGGATCCGGTAATCGAAACTAACGGGAACGGGTTTTGTAGCAGTTCATCCTGGGGCAACAGGAAGGTATCCGGCGTAACGCCCGATGTGTCAAAGCCGCTGATCGGCGTGACCTTCTGGTTTGTCATCCGAACCGTAAAGCCCGGATCGAGACTCTCGGATTCGGCGCCGGGTCCCGTGGCAGGCGCCTCGGCGACCTGTGTCGGATCCTGGCCTGCCAGGATAGCCCGCTGCAGTGCGGCGACGGTCGCGTCGGTGTTTCCGGCCGCCGGCGTGCCGGTCACGGCAGTCGCTGGATCGAATATCGATTTATCCAGAACAATTAGCGCGTTCGGGCCCATTTCGAGTGTAGTACCATCGCTGAAGGAGATTTCGACACGGCCGTCGCCGTTGCTGCTGATGACGTCGTCAGCAGCAACTACATCACCTTCGAACAGGATGCGTTGCGTCCCGTCGGCGCCTGTTGCGCTGACTGTGCCGGTGATGTTTTTGACCATGCCGATTTGCTGCGCCATACCGGATTCCTCGATTCTGGGTGTATGAATTCGCTCTGGAAGTAACCAGGCACCATACGGTTTTGCATCGCGCCGGCAATTGTACAGAGGTACTAGCCCGGCAACAGGTTTATTAAAAACAGCCAGTTATAGTCGATAACGAAAATCGTCCGGAGGCATTGCCGAAGTGCGCCGCGACGCAGTCACCAGCAGGTCAGATGATGTCGTCCTCGCCAACCATCAGGTCGTCGAGCGCGGTCATCTTCTGGCGCAGGCGTTGCCGCCCCAGCAGTTTTTCCTGGGCGGCATGCGGCAGGTCGGTCGCGAGGATGACCTTTTTTTCGATCAGGACGTCGACCAGATCCTCAATGACGCGCACCATATTGCTATCCAGCGACGAGAGTTGGTCTTTTGCCTGACGTACCAGTCGCAGCTGGTCCAAAAGCGGCTGAAGATCGGGATGTTCGATCGGCAGTTCTTCGGTCGCGTCCGGGCGTTGTTCGCCGTAAAGCGCCATGATTTTTCCACTGGTGTCGCGGGTGATGTATGGCATTGTGTCCTCCATGCCTCGAAAGTGGATATAAGCGTCTGTTCCTTGTACCTTAATGCGCCTGATGTTCTTCAAGGTATCTGCGGCACGGAACGATACCTATATCTGACGGGTGACGTAAAACATTTAGCAGACGGCCGGCGCGTGGACGCCACGCGGTCGGTGACTGCGGAGGCAGATCGTCCCGGGGAGTAGTAATGCTTGATCTGTACAACAAGATTTTTCCGTTTATCGAGAAGGTTATCGGTAAGCCGAGTCCGCCGCCCAAGCGGCGAATCCCGGTCTCCCGACGTGTCAGCCCTGCCCAGGACGCTGCGGCGAAGCCAGCGGTAAAACCGGCCCCGTCGGCAGATACGTTTGGCGACGGCAAGGGCGACGCCCCTATATTGCCTCCGCGCGTCGCCGTTCCAACCGCTGACGCGGAATCAGGAGTTCGGGCAGTACGCGATGGCGCCCGTGTTTCCGGACCGGTGCCGGCGGTGGTACCGCGACGCGACGCCGATCCCGCTACGTTGGCTGCCTTGCTGGCGTCGAAAACCGGCGCTACCAATGTGGCAACCTTGCGGCGCGATGATTTGTCGAAACCGCCGACGCAGAAGGCGGATGCGGCGCCGCCTGACGACGCCGGTGTGTCGACCGCGGCGAGCCTGTCCGTTAAACCGGCGGCGGCGATCAAAATTGAATCAACGGCAAACAGTCCGGCTGGCACCAGTCAGGCGGAAACCGACGCGCTGAATTTTGCCACGATTACCGCCGTATCGCCGGCAGGCAGCCCGACGCGATTCCAGGTGCATGCGACGGTGGCGGAAGTGTCGCAACCGCGTGTGGATCGCGGCGATCAGGACGCGCGGCGCCCGGCGGCCGAACCGCCCGTCAAATCGCCGCCGGATGACGCGGTAGCGGCTGCCCGGGATCACGCGGGCGGCCGCTCGTCTCATGACGATCCGTTGCTGGGTTGTCTGACGATACTCGCCAAGATGATGCATCAACCGTTCAGTGCCGATGCGTTGACGGCCGGGTTGCCGCTGGTGGATAACCGCCTGACCCCGGCGCTGTTCGTGCGCGCCGCCGCGCGCGCCGGTTTGTCTGCGCGAGTCGTTAAACGTCCGCTCGGTAAAATTTCGGCACTGGTACTGCCGGCCGTGTTGTTGCTCAAGGACGGTCAGGCATGCATTCTCGAGAAGATCCGGGACGACGGCAGTCTGCGGGTTATTCAGCCCGAATCCGGCGAGGGCGCTACGGTGCTCGCCTTTGCGGATGTGTTGGCGCAGTACAACGGTTGCGCGATCTTCGTCAATCCCGCCTATCGATTTGACGATCGCAGTGCCAGTTCCGTTATTCCACGGCCGCACCACTGGTTCTGGGATACCTTGAAGGATTCCTGGGTGATTTACAGCGAGGTGCTGCTGGCGTCATTCCTGATCAATTTCTTTGCGCTCGCCACGCCGCTGTTCATCATGAATGTCTACGACCGCGTGGTGCCCAATAACGCGATTGAAACGCTCTGGGTACTGTCTATCGGTATCGCGATTGTTTTCGGTTTTGACTGGGTGATACGCACGCTGCGCGGTTACTTTATCGACATCGCGAGCAAACGTACCGATATTGTACTGTCGGCGATGCTGTTTGAACGGGTCATGGGCATCCGGATGGCGGCGAGGCCGCCGTCGGTCGGCGCGTTTGCAAATAATCTCCAGGAATTCGAGAGCCTCCGGGATTTTTTCACGTCGACGACGCTGACCGCGCTGGTCGATCTGCCGTTCACGATACTGTTTATTCTGATTATCTGGATGATCGGTGGTCCGCTGGCATGGATTCCGGTCGCCGTCATCCCGATTGCCGTGCTCGCCGGATTTGTCATCCAGATACCGCTTGGCAAGACCGTTGAGCAGCTGTTCCGGCATTCCACACAAAAACATGCGACGTTGATCGAATGTCTGACCGGGCTGGAGACCATCAAGAGCACCGGTGCCGAGGGTACCCGTCAGCGCCTCTGGGAGCAGGCGGTCGGCAATATCGCCAAACTGAGTCTCAGGGTGCGGCTACTGTCGGCTGGCGCAGCGAATACGACGGCGTTCCTGCAACAGTTGGCAACGGTCATCGTGGTGATCGCGGGCGTTTACCTGATCGGCGCCGGCGAGATGACGATAGGTGCGCTGATCGCCTGCACCTTGCTGACCGGCCGCGCGCTGGCGCCGTTGTCGCAGGTGGCGGCAACACTCACGCGCTACCACCAGGCCAAGGCGTCGCTGCAGACCATCACCCGATTGATGGAGATGCCGCTGGAGCGCCCGGCCGGAAAAAGCTTCCTGCACCGCCCGGTGTTCAAGGGCGACATCGAATTCAGAAGCGCTGTTTTCAGTTATCCGGGGCAGCAGGTCGCGGCGCTGAAAGGCGTTTCGTTCACGATCCATTCAGGTGAACATGTCGCGATCATCGGCCGCATCGGTTCCGGAAAAAGCACGATCGGCAAGCTGGTTCTGGGTCTGTATGAGCCGGACGGCGGCTCGGTATTGCTCGACGGCACCGATATCCGGCAGCTCGATCCGGCGGACATTCGCCACAACATCGGTTACGTGCCGCAGGACATCATGTTGCTCTATGGCAGTGTGCGGGACAACATCGTGCTGGGTGCGCCGCACGCGGACGACGCAGCGATGCTGCGTGCGGCAGACATCGCCGGTGTCACCCATTTTGTCAACGCCGATCCCGCCGGTTTCGATCGTCAGGTCGGCGAACGCGGCGAAGGCCTTTCGGGCGGTCAGCGCCAGAGCGTCGCGGTGGCCCGCGCCCTGCTGACGGATGCGCCGATACTGCTGATGGACGAACCGAGTAACGCGATGGATAACCGCTCCGAGGAACTGCTGAAACAGCGTCTATCGCTGTTGCTCGAGAACAAGACGCTGCTGCTGGTGACGCATCGCGCGTCGCTACTTAGCCTGGTAAGCCGCATCATCGTCATGGATGGCGGCAGTGTCGTGGCGGACGGGCCGAAGGACGACGTCATGGAAGCGCTGAAACAAGGCAAGATCAAGGTGTCGCAGTGAAAACAATGCGGGAACGGTTTGCCGCAGCGTTTCAACGCTATACCAAGGAGAGTTTTTCCGAGGCGTACCACGACGATGTCGAATTCATGTCCGACGTGAACGCGTCGACGTTTCGGGGTACCCGTGCCGGCAGCCACCTGATTCTGGGCGCGGCGGCACTGTTTTTTATCATTGCGCTGGTCTGGGCCGCGTTTGCCACACTCGATGAGGTGACGACGGGCGCCGGGAAAGTGATTCCATCCAGCAAGGTGCAGGTCGTGCAGAATTTCGAGGGCGGTATTCTGCAGGAGCTGCTCGTGGCGGAGGGCGCAACCGTTGCCAAGGACCAGCCACTGCTGCGGCTCGACGATACGCGTTTTTCTTCCAGCTTCCGCGAGACACAACAAAAGTACTACGATCTGCTGGCGCAACTGGCACGGCTGACGGCGGAGTCTGAAGGACGCCTGTTTGAGCCGCCGGCCGAGGTGGTCAGCGCACAGCCGCAGACCGCCAGAAACCAGCAGGATCTGTTTCAATCCCGCCAACACGAGTTACAGAGCAAGACCGGCATTCTAAAACAGCAGCAGGAGCAGAAGCAGCAGGATCTTGCGGAGTTGAAGGCGCGCACCGAGCAGTTGCGGCGCAGCTACCGCCTGGTGGAGCAAGAGCTGAAAATATCCGAGCCGCTGGTCGGCGAGGGAGTCATATCGCCGGTGGAGGTATTGCGCTTGAAGCGCAGTGTGAACGACATCAAGGGTGAGCTGGAGACAGCCTCGTTGTCCGCGCCGCGTCTTGAGTCAGCGATCGCCGAGGCGAACAACAAGATCGAGGACGCCGAGATCACCTTTCGTACCCAGGCGCTTGCCGAGCTCAATCAGGTACAGGCGGACCTGTCAGGGGTTACGGAAATCGTGCGTGCCGCGCAAGACCGGGTGACCCGTACCATTGTGCGTTCGCCGGTGCACGGCATAGTCAAGCAGATCAAGGTCACGACCGTCGGCGGCGTCGTGCAGCCGGGCATGGATCTGGTCGAGATCGTGCCGCTGGAGGATTCGCTCCTCGTCGAAGCGAATATTCGGCCGGCCGACATAGCGTTCCTGCGGCCGGGGCAGGACGCGGTGGTGAAATTCAGTGCCTATGACTTCTCGATATATGGCGGGCTTGACGGCGAGCTGGAGCATATCAGCGCCGATACCATCAGAGCGGACGATGCCGCCGGCAAGGGTCGTGGCGAAAATTATTACGTGATACGCGTCCGTACGCGCAAGAGTTATCTCGGGCCGAACGCCGACGCGTTGCGCATTATTCCGGGCATGACGGCGATGGTCGACATCAAGACCGGCAAGAAGACGGTGCTCGATTACCTGCTGAAGCCCGTGCTCAAGGCCAGAGAGCGTGCGCTCTCGGAACGTTGACGGGATCATCCATGTTGAGGATGTCGGCCCTGACAACTTCTGAAGCAGATTACGCAGTGACCGTCGCCTGCCGGCGCGATTCCGCATGGTTCGCGCTGGGTACACAGCTGCTGGCGCGCAACAATGGCCGCCTGGTCACCGCGCTCGATGAACTGCTCGAGGCGATCGTGGATCAACTGCCGCGGGTGTTGGTGCTCGATCAACAATTGTTGTGCGGTGACGAGTTGCGATACCTCGTGACGCTCAACGAGACATCGCCGGAAACATCGATACTGCTGATGATCGACCGCGAGGCGCAGTCCGTCAACCCGGAGTTGATGCGCTACGGCGTGCGCGGCTTTTGCCGCAGCGATGTCGCGCCGGATACCTTTGCCAAGGCGGTGGAAAGCCTCTTGAACGGCGCGCTGTGGATACCACGCGATCTGGTTCCCGCGCTGGTCAATCAATTACGAGTCGAGGTGCAGCGGGGCGGGCCGGAGGCTGCGCAGCTCGCGCGATTCCGCAGCCTGACGCGCCGCCAGGTCGAGGTAGTGCGCATGGTCAGCGACGGCGCGAACAACAAGGAGATCGCGCGCGAACTCGGTATTTCCGACCGTACTGTCAAGGCCCATCTCAGTGTGGTGTTTGAAAAGCTCGGTATTTCCAGCCGTTTGAATCTGGCGCTGCTTTACAACGGGCTAAAGCGCCACGATAACTAGGGATTACTGCGGTTTACCGCCGGAAGTGATACGATGCGCGGCTCTGCTGGAGTGCGCGAACGTCCGGATGCGTCGCGTCAGTAGCGCCGTACGGGTATCCGGCAGGAATCGTCTAACACTATATGACTAGTGATCAACACCGATTAGTGGAGGAATGCGCGTGAGGAAGGCTATTTACATCGCGGTTGCTGCGGCGACCTGGGGATTACCCTGTGTGTTGGCGACGGCGGAGACGTTGCCGGAAACCGTTGGCAAGACCATAGCGACGAGCCCCGACCTGTTGATCCGTACGAACGACCGTCTCGCGGTTGACCACGAGCTGCGTCAGGCGAAAGCCGGTTACCTGCCGTCCATCGACGCCAGCGCGGGGATCGGCCGTGAACGCAGTGACAACCCGACGACGCGGGCCGGCGGCCTGGACTCCATTTCGCTGACGCGTCAGGAACTCGGTATCAAGCTCGATCAGCTGTTGTGGGACGGCGGCGGGACGCCCGGCGAAGTGGACCGGCAGACCAAGCGCGTCAATGCGCGCGCCTATGGCGTGCAGGCGACCGCTGATCTGGTCGCATTGCGCACGGCAGAGGTGTACCTCGAAGTGCTGCGTCGCCAGGAGCTGGTGGCGCTGGCCAAAGAGAATTTGCGTGCCCATCAGCAAACCCACGAGCAAATATCGTTACGCAGCGAGCGCGGTCTGGGACGCGGTGCCGACGTCGATCAGACGGCGGGGCGTCTCGCATTGGCGAACAGCAACTGGGTGGCGGAAAAGAGCAACCTGCGCGAGGCAGAGATCAATTATTTTCGCGTCGTCGACGAGTTTCCGCGCAGTCTCGTCAAGCCGGTAGCGCCGCAGGATCAGGTGCCGCCGACGATGAACGCGGCGGTGCAGCAGGCGATCGACGGCCATCCCGAACTGAAGGCAGCGGCTTCGGATATCGAAGCGGCCCGCGACCAGTACAAGGTAGCGAAGGCGCCGTATTATCCGCGGCTCAGCGTTGAACTCGGTGCGACCGCGAACGAGGATCTCGATGGCGTGCGCGGTGACAATGACGATGTCAGCGCAATGCTGCGCTTGAACTACAACCTGTATCGCGGTGGCAAGGATAAAGCCCGCCGCGCGGAGACATTCCATCTGATCGATGAGGCCAAGGAGGTCCGCAACCGGACCTGCCGTCAGGTGGTCGAGAGCATGCGCTTGTCGTGGAATGCCTTTGCCGCACTGAACGACCGCCTTATTCACCTGAAAAAGCATGTCGACGCCGCCGAGCGGGCCCGCGATGCCTACCGCAAGCAGTTTACTATCGGGCAGCGGTCGCTGCTGGACCTGCTGGATTCGGAAAACGAGGTCGTTTCGGCGAAATCAGACTACATCAACGGCCAATATGATGAAACGTTCGCCATCTACCGCGTGTTGGCAGGCAAGGGGCGGTTGCTGGCTGCGCTGAACGTGCCGTTGCCGGCAGAGGCGAAGCCGAAGACGGACGATTTGACCGAGATCGGCTGTTTCTACATGGCCGAGGCCGAGCCGGTGGCGGAACCGGAACCGGTGATTATCACTCGTCAGGCGCCACCGCAGGTGCTGGAGAAAATTTCGTTGTCGGCGGGCGCATTGTTCGAATTCAACAAGAGCGAGCTAAAGCCCGAAGGGATCCGCGCGCTCGATGAGCTGGCGTTGCGGTTGAAGGATGATGCCGCGATCTCGCAGATCAATGTCGTTGGCCATACGGACAGCGTGGGTGCGGACGAGTACAACCAGAAACTGTCCATGCGGCGTGCGAACTCAGTGTCGGACTATCTGATCTCCAAGGGTATCACGCGCGAAATGATGCTGGTCGCCGGGATGGGCGAGAGTGAGCCGGTCGCGACCAACGAGACGAGTGAAGGACGGCGGTTGAACCGGCGTGTCGAAATCATTATTCGCGGTTCCCGTCTGGTGCCGGCGCGGGCATCGGGCGGTATGCCGGAATAAGGGCGGGGTTCGGGAGGTTGTTGCAGGCATTGCCGAGGGTCGCCGAAAAATTCTTCAGGTGACCTCGGCCCGTTAGCGCTGCAGCTCGCGGATGTCCTGTGGCTTGCCGACGACGTGGCCCTGAATACCGTCAACGTTGAGCGACGTCAGCGTCTCCCATTGCTGCCGGTTCTCGACGCGCTCGGCGATGGTGAGGATATCCAGGCTGTGGGCGACGCTGCACAGTGATTCGACGTAGAAGCGGTTGTCCTTGTTGGTGGCGATGTTGTGGGTATAGGCGCCATCGATCTTGACGTAATCGGGACGCAGCGACTGTAGATAGCCGAACGACGAGAATGCCTGCCCGAAGTGGTCGAGCGCGAAGCCATGCCCGAGCCCCTGGATGGTGCCGACGAACCGGCGTATCGATTCGAGTTCCCTCACCGCGCCGAGTTCCGATACTTCAAAAACGATCCGCGGTACCGCGTCTTTGACCTGACGCAACATGTCGGCAAGCCAGGCCTGAAACTCCGGCTTACCCAGTGAGGCCGGCGACAGGTTGATGGCGACGGACGTGCTAAGTCCGGTAGCGAAGCGCAACGCATCCTCGATGACGATACGGTCGATATCGTCGACCATATCCAGTTGTTCGGCCAGCGGCAGGAATAGCGCCGCCGGTAATACCTGCGCGTCGCTGTCGAGGATCCTGACGAGTACTTCATGGTGCAGCGTGCGGCCGGCGTTGCGTGCGTCGACGACCGGCTGGGAGTGCAGCACGACCCGGCGGTGTTTGATCGCGTCGACGAGCTGCGTCTTCCACTCCTGACGGCCGCGCATTTCTCCTGCCGGTGCGGATGCCGCACGGTAGTTCGACCAGCTGTTGGGGGCTCCTGCCTGCGCCGTGCGTAATGCCTGATCCGCCTGCGCGAGCAGTGCCTGCGCGCCGGCGTCCTTGTCATAGTTGACGACGCCGAGATGCGCGACGTCCGGCGAGTCGATCAGTTTGCTGGTATGAAGTTGCACAAGTTTTTCGCACAATCGTGCGGCAACGTTGCCTGCCGATTCCGGGTCGATGCCCGGAATCACCAGCACGAAGTCCGAACCGGTGGTGCGCGCCAGTACGCGTCTGTCCAGCGACAGGGTGGCATTGGCCAGCAGGTTGGCGGCCGCTTTCAATAGTTCGTCGCCGCGCGCATAGCCGTGGCGGTCGTTCAGCTGCTGCAGCCCGTGCAGCTGTATCAGCATTAGCGCACCGTGGCGGTGTTCATCAATGCTGCCGAGGATATTTTCCAGCTGTGCTTCCAGGAACCGGCGGTTGCCGAGCCCGGTGACCGGGTCCTCGAACGCCAGCTTGCGGAAGCGCTCCGCGTTGCGGGAGAGTTCCTCAAACATCATCTTGATCTTGCCGGCCATGCGGTTCATGGCCAGAACCACGTTACGCAGTTCCCGCGTACGCGGCAGCTTGCCTTGCACGTCGTATTGACGGGCGCTGATGGCTTCGGCCTGTTGCTCGACAGTCTTCAGCGGGCGCAGCAGCACGCGCAATATGAGTGCGCCGGTGATGCTTGCGCCGATGGTGGTCAGCAGAAACCACAGGGCCATCCGTGTCGTTGTCTGCCAGAGTTCGCTATAGGCGTAGCCTGGATGGCTGTGTACACGCACCGTGGCGCCCGGGTTCCAGCCGGACATCACGGCAGCGCTGGCGTGCGGCGTTTCCAGCGCCAGCCAGTTGACGAACCACGCCGGCACGTGCTCGATGGTCACGTCCATCTTTTTTTCGACCAGAATGGCGCCGTTGGCGTCGGCCACGCTGATTTCCCGGTAGTAACCACGGTCGAAAATGGCGTCGACCATCGATTGCATCGTCGCCACGTCGTTCGTTCGCATAGCCGGTGACAGCGACAGTCCCAGTGACGTGGCCGTGTCCTGCGCATGTGATTCGAGTTGTGTTAGCAGAAACGTGCGTGTGCCGTCGATGTTCGCCAGATAGGTCCCGGCGAACATCAGAACGAACAGCATCACGACCACCAGTACCAGTTGCCTGTAAAGCGTCATGATGGGCTTTCTCCGTTTAACGCATTACGCCCGGGCATATAGAGTAGCTCACCTTTGGTTGCGGCTTGCCATACGGCCGACAAGCTCGGTCCAGCGACTCAGGCGGTCCGACGCGCCGACGAGCCGGCCGCGTCCCCGCTCCTTGGCGAGCCACAGCCCGTCGCCGTTGAAGCTGTAGACGGGTACCAGGTCCGGTCGCTGCGACGCCGGCCTGATGTCATCAATCAGATTGTCCAGCACCAGCGGTTCGGCGTCCGTTGCCGGATAGAACGCCAGTACCATGTGGGCCTGGCTGACCGGATTCGGCTTCAGTGCGCGCACGTAGGTCAGCCGCAGTCGCTCCACCGGTACGCCCAGTTCACGCAGCGAAAAATATTTCGCGATGGCAAAGTCCTCGCAGTCGCCGCCGTTGCTGCCAAGAAATTCGAGCGGGGTTGCCCAGTAATCCCCGGTGCCCCAATGTTCCATGTCGGAGACAAAGCGCAGTTGATTGAAAAAGCGGTTCACCAGCACAATTTTTTTGTCGTCGGCAAGGTCTTTGCCTTCCTGCAGCAGGGTATTCCATGTGATCACCCGCTTTCTGGCGTCATCGCCGTATTCGTGCCCGATCTGGTTGAGCGTGTTTGTATCGACGATCCAGGATTCGTTCGTTGTTGCCGTGATCAGGCATTGCATGGCGATCATGGCGAGCAGGCCCGCCACCCGCAGCAGCGTCATGGTATAACGCCGCGATTGCGCGACCGGCAATATCACGCCGGACGGCAGGCGGAGTGCTGGCTGCAGCGTCATGCCGCGCTTCCAGGTCGAGCGCCAGGCAAGGCGAGGAGGGCGATGTATGTGACAGTTCCTGGGTGCATATCCTGATGCTGCGAGTGCCGATATCGGGCGGGTGTCGATCCCCGAAAGGTTTTCGGCCCCGGCAGGCGGTAATTGAGCGGGAAGGACTGTTGCAACGGCGTTTGCGGCGGTCCGGGGTCGCGGAGCGGGCGCGGGGCTACAGCACCGGTGGCAAAATGGTCGGGATGTCCGGTGCCAGTTCGTTGATCGTCGAATCGGGCCGTGGCGGTCGCGGGTCGGTCATCCAGATCATCAGGTCAAAATAACTGCGGATGTTTTCGACATACACCACGGCTTCGTTGCCGCGCGCGTAGCCGTACTGGGTCTTGCTGTACCACTTTTTCTGCCGCAGCAGCGGCAGGTTTTCCTTGAGGTCGATCCACTTGTCCGGGTCGTGTTTGCGCTGCTGCGCAATCTTGCGGGCGTCCTCGAGATGGCCGAAGCCGATGTTGTAGGCCGCCAGCGCGAGCCAGGTGCGGTCCGGTTCGGGAATCCGGTCAGGGATCTTGGCGATGATGTGTGTGATATACGTGGCGCCGCCACGTATGCTTTTATCCGGATCGAGGCGATTGGTGATGCCGAGCTGGGCGGCGGTCGTCCGCGTCAGCATCATGATGCCGCGCACGCCGGTAGGCGACGCGGCGCGCGGATCCCAGTGGGATTCCTGGTAACCAATCGCCGCGAGCAGGCGCCAGTCGAAGCCGGATTGTACGCCCGCCTGCATGAACATGGCCTTGAAGCGTGGCAGGCGTTCATTGAAATGCTGCATGAATTTACGTGTGCCGACGTAATCGAACTCGCTGACGTGACCGTAATGACGCTCGATGATCTGCTTTAACTTGCCGTTGGCGTTAACGATGTTGAAGAAATCGACGGCGGCGTTGTAGAGCGTGTCGTCCTTGGATTTGGGGAAGGCCCAGCCCAATTGCTGCGGCTCGGTAAGATCGAACGCGACCCGCAGTTCCGGGTAAAAGCGCTGGTTAAGCGCGACCTCGTTGGAATCGGCGATCGTGTAGTCGAGTTTCTTTTCCCAAACCAGGCTTAATAATTCTTCGCTTTCCAGTTCGGTGTTCTCTTTCCACGCAAGCGCAGGAAGCTCAAGCTTCAGCGCCTTGAGGCGTTCGGCATGGCTGCTGCCGGCCATCACCTCCAGCGTGCCGCCGATGACGTCCTCGATTCGGCGCGGCGGATCCTCGCCGGCGCGGTAAACCAGTTGCTGGGTGATCTCCTGATACACCGGCCCGAAGCGCACCCGTTTGGCGCGTTCCTCGGTAACGGTCAGGCCAGCCGCTGCGAGATGGACGTCGCCGTGCGCGGTGCGCGGGATGACTTCGCCGAAGGTGTTGGCCGTGACGATCTTCAGGTTGACGCCGAGATGTTCGGCGAAGAGCTTGGCGAGGTCGTACTCGAATCCGGTGGGGCCGTCCGGTCCTTCATAATAGGTGGTCGGACTGTTGCGGGTCAGAACCACCAGCTGGCCCTTGTTCTGTACCCGTTCCAGCGTCGTCGGTTGTTCCGTGCAACTCCTGTTGATCAGGAACAGCAATGTGATCGCGAGACCAACCAGGAGAATGCGGGACAGGGTAATTCTCGAGCCGCTCCTGGGTGGCATAAAAAGTTCGTGATAGCGGTAGTTGATTGATATAAACTACTATCGGCTCAGGTGTCATGGGTCTTGACGGGACATCTAGCGGGTTGATTGTAACAGCCAATCCATGATTGGCCATCACAATATAGCGCGATCTTCTGCCATCCTTGTTCCGGAGAGGTACCGAAGCGGTCACACCGGCACCGACTCGAAATCGGTTGGGGGCTTACGCCCCACGCGGGTTCGAATCCCGCCCTCTCCTCCATATCTGCGTGTATTGTTGAGATTACCGCGCCGGGTTCTCTGATTTAGCGGTGACACGGAGGCAACGCATGGAACAGAAATATTTTAACGTGCAGCGCAGTTTCGGTCGTTCATTAATCAACAATCCGAAACTGATCAACCGGTTTTACGATATTTTCATTAGCAGTCATCCGGCGATACGTCCGTTGTTCAAAAACACGGATTTTGCGCATCAGACGGAAGTTCTCAAACAAGGCCTGAATATCGCGATCATGTATGCGCAAGGTCATCCCGTCGCTGAGAACACGCTGAAGGTACTGCGCAAATCGCACGGCAAGGACGGGATGAATATCGATCGAAGTCTGTACAAATACTGGATCGACAGCCTGATCAAAACGGTCACTGAGTCCGATCACAAGTTCACACCGGATATCGAGCGCGAATGGCGCGAGGTGTTGCAGAAGACCGTAGACTACATTTCGGCGGACGCGCGCTAGCGATGGGTCGGGCCAGGGCCCGGACTGTTGGATTGAAAATTCTATCGGGGCGCTTGGCGCCCTTGTTTTTTCGTATAACGGTGTTCCGGGAACTGAGGTATGAGGCTGGCGCTGGGAGTGGAGTATGACGGCACGGATTTCTGCGGGTGGGAGAGGCAGAAGCAGGGGCGTACCGTCCAGGGGTGTATTGAAACGGCGTTGAGCAAGGTCGCTGATCATCCTGTCCGGGTGATTACCGCCGGCCGGACCGACGCGGGTGTGCATGCGCTCGGGCAGGTGATCCATTTCGACAGCGATGCCGATCGCACGCTGCGTTCGTGGGTGTTCGGTGCCAACAGTTTTCTCGAACGTGACGTGAGCGTTACCTGGGCGCGGTCGGTCAGCGACGAATTCCATGCGCGTTTCGCGGCGTGCTGGCGCCATTACCGCTACGTGATTCTAAATCGCGCGGTCCGTCCCGGGCTAATGGGGGCCAAGGTGTCATGGTGTTGTCTGCCGCTCGATGAGCGCCGCATGGCCGAGGCGGCCGTGCATCTCATCGGCGAGCACGATTTCTCATCGTATCGGGCGATGGCGTGTCAGGCGAAGAACCCGGTGCGCACGATCCATCGTCTCGACGTCGACCGGCGTGGTGAGCTGGTGACGGTTGATATCGTCGCCAACGCGTTTCTACATCATATGGTGCGCAATATCGCCGGTGTGTTGATGGCGATCGGCGCCGGGAAATATCCGCCGGCGTGGGCCGGGCAGGTGCTGGATGCCCGCGACCGGACGGTTGGCGGCGTCACTGCACCGGCGCAGGGGCTCTATCTGGTTGGCGTTGGGTACCCGGACCAGTTCGATATCCCCGTACCGGACAGCGACCCGTTGTTCGGCTAGCCGGTGTTGAGCCCGGCCAAGCGACGTCGCGGCGAAAAACCGGTAAAATGCGCGGCATTCGACAGGTTCGGTCTCCCGGAGATGTCCGGGTAAGACCATTAACTTACTGGCAGTCGCATGCGCACCCGCGTCAAATTTTGCGGAATCACCCGTCCGGAAGACGCCGTTGCGGCGGCGCGCGCCGGCGCCGACGCGATCGGACTGGTATTTTACCCGCCCAGCCCGCGCCACGTGACGGCGGAACGCGCCGCCGTTATCGTGCGTGACGTGCCGCCGTTCGTGAGCGTGGTCGGTTTGTTTGTCGATGCCGACGAGCGGGAAATCAACGCGGTGCTGGACGCGGTGCGAATTGATGTGCTGCAGTTTCATGGCGACGAGCCGGCGGCGGCGTGCCGCGGGTACGCGCGGCCTTACCTCAAGGCGGTGCGCATGCGCGATAACGTTGATCTGACAACTTGCGCTGCACAGTATGCCGACGCCAGCGGCCTGTTGCTGGATGCCTGGCACGACGTGTTGCCGGGCGGTACCGGCAAGACGTTCGACTGGTCAACGGTGCCGGCGAACATCGCGAAGCCGTTAATACTGGCCGGCGGGTTAACCGCGGATAATGTTGCGCAGGCAATTGTCAGCGTACGGCCGTACGCGGTCGATGTCAGCGGCGGCATAGAATCGGCGCCCGGCATCAAGGATGCGGCGAAGATGCGGGCTTTCATGCGGAGTGTGGAAAGTGTCAAAACAGATTAGCCAGACGGCAACCGCACCGTATGCCGGTCAGTTGCTGCCGGATGCCAGCGGGCATTTCGGCCCTTATGGCGGGCGCTTCGTTGCCGAGACATTGATGGCGCCGCTCGAAGAGTTGCGCCTCGCCTACGAGCGTTTTCGCGGTGACGCCGAATTTCTGCAGGAACTTGACGACGACCTGCGCCAGTATGTCGGGCGGCCGTCGCCGCTCTATCATGCAGCGCGCTGGTCGGCGCGGATCGGCGGCGCGCAGGTCTGGCTCAAGCGGGAGGATCTGAACCATACCGGCGCGCACAAGATCAATAACACCATCGGCCAGGCACTGCTCGCGCGACGCATGGGCAAGACACGCATCATCGCTGAAACCGGCGCCGGTCAGCACGGTGTCGCGACGGCAACGGTCGCCGCGCGCCTCGGTCTGGAATGCGTCGTCTACATGGGCGCGGTCGATATCGAGCGGCAGGCAGCGAACGTCTTCCGCATGAAACTGCTAGGTGCCACGGTCGTGCCGGTGACCTCCGGATCGAAGACGCTCAAGGACGCGCTGAACGAGGCGATGCGCGACTGGGTGACGAATATCGACAACACGTTCTACATCATCGGCACCGTTGCCGGACCGCATCCGTATCCGGCGATGGTGCGGGATTTCCAGTGCGTCATCGGCCGCGAGGCGCGCGAGCAGATTCTGCGACAGGCAGGGCGGCTGCCCGATGCGCTGGTGGCCTGTGTCGGTGGCGGATCGAACGCCATTGGACTGTTCTATCCGTTCCTGAACGACGACGGTGTCGTGCTGTACGGCGTCGAAGCTGCCGGTGCCGGGCTCGAATCCGGGCAGCATGCCGCGCCATTGTGCGCCGGGCGTCCCGGTGTGCTGCACGGCAACCGCACCTATCTGATGGAAGACGACGACGGCCAGATCATCGAGACCCATTCGATCTCGGCCGGTCTGGATTATCCCGGCGTCGGCCCCGAACATGCGTGGCTGAAGGACAGCGGCCGCGCCAATTATATCGCGATCACGGACGACGAGGCGCTGCAGGCGTTTCACGATCTCACCCGTATCGAGGGGATTATTCCGGCGCTGGAGTCCAGTCACGCGCTGGCCTATGTGACGAAGCTCGCGCCGCGTCTCGACCGGGACAAGATTATTATCGTCAACCTGTCCGGCCGCGGTGACAAGGATATCCATACGGTCGCGACGCGCGAGGGAATCCGCCTGTGAGCCGTATCGAACAATGCTTCGCGCAACTGCGCGCCCAGGGCCGCAAGGCGCTGATCCCGTATGTCACCGCCGGTGATCCGCAGCCGGATGTGACAGTGCCGCTGCTGCATGCGATGGTCGCGGCCGGCGCCGACATCGTCGAACTCGGTGTGCCGTTTTCCGATCCGATGGCCGACGGGCCGGTGATCCAGCGCGCCAGCGAACGCGCGCTCGCCCACCACGTCAGTCTGCGCGATGTGCTCGGCATGGTGCGCGAATTCCGCCGACGGGACGACGTGACGCCGGTGGTGTTGATGGGTTATCTCAATCCGGTGGAGATGATGGGTTACGAGGCGTTTGCGCAGGCGGCGCAAGCAGCGGGTGTCGATGGTGTGCTGACCGTCGATCTGCCGCCGGAGGAGGCCGCCGGGCTGGTCGATGCCTTGCGCAGCCGGCAGCTGGACCCGATCTTTCTGATCGCGCCGACCAGCACGCTGGAGCGTATCGAACGGATCTGCGCGAACGCCAGCGGCTTCGTATATTATGTGTCGCTGAAAGGTGTGACCGGTGCGGCCACGCTGGATGTGGCGTCGGTAGCAGCCAGGCTGGCACAGATTCGTGAAGTAACATCGTTGCCGGTCGGCGTTGGTTTTGGTATACGCGATGCGGAGTCCGCGGCGCGGGTCGCCGCGATCGCCGATGCAGTGGTCGTCGGCAGTGCGCTGGTCAAAACTGTCGAGGCAGGGGCAGGCAGGCCTCAGGAAATCGCCGGACACCTCCGGCTGCAGTTAGGCGAGATGCGCGCCGCGATGGATAATGCCGTGGCGGACGCGGTGAAACACCGGCTGCGCGGCAAATAACGGGTGTAACGGAAACGACTATGAGCTGGTTTGAGAAATTGTTGCCGTCGCGGATCAGGACCGAGGGCAACCGGAAAAAATCGATTCCGGAGGGGCTGTGGTCCAAGTGCTCGGAGTGCAGCGCGACTCTTTACCGCGCGGAGCTGGAGCGCAATCTCTGTGTCTGTCCGAAATGCGGTTACCACGAACGCATCGGCGCGCGGCAGCGGATCGACAGTTTTCTTGATGAACAACCGCGCAGCGAGATTGGCGAGGATCTGGTGCCCGAGGACCTGCTCAAGTTCCGCGACAGCAAGAAGTACAAGGATCGCTTGTCCGCGGCACAGAAGGCCACCGGCGAAAAAGACGCGTTGATCGTCATCAAGGGTCAGGTCGAGGGCGTGCCGGTGGTCGTGGCGGCGTTCGAGTTCGCGTTCATGGGCGGGTCGATGGGCGCGGTAGTCGGCGAGCGTTTTGCGCGTGCGGTCAGGACATCGATCGATGAGCGTATTCCGCTGGTGTGCTTTTCCGCGAGCGGCGGCGCGCGCATGCAGGAGGCGTTGATTGCGCTGATGCAGATGGCCAAGACCAGTGCGGCGCTGGCGGATCTCAAGGCGGCCGGCATCCCCTATATTTCTGTGTTGACGGATCCGACGATGGGCGGTGTTTCCGCCAGTCTGGCAATGCTTGGCGATGTCATCATCGCCGAGCCGAAGGCGCTGATCGGCTTTGCCGGACCGCGCGTGATCGAGCAGACCGTGCGGGAAACGTTGCCGGAAGGCTTCCAGCGCAGCGAGTTCCTGATCGAGCACGGCGCTGTCGACGCGATAATCGAGCGCAACGCAATGCGTAACCGCATCGCATCGATCCTGACCATGCTGACGCACCGGCCGGCGCCCCAGCCGGATGCGCCGCTGGAGCCGTTACTGTCACGCGTGTCGGGCGAGCCCGATCTGGCGCCGTCACCCGGTGTCTGACCGCCGGGTGGCGCGGCAGCAGCAGTCTGTCACTCGTCGCGGCTAATCCGCGCACCGGTCTTATGCGTTTCAACAGCCTTCAAGAATGGCTGGCCTGGCAGGAAACCCTGCATCCCAACGCGATCGATCTCGGACTGGAACGCGTCAACGCAGTGTTGCGCCGGCTGGGCCGCCAATCACCGCCATACGCGGTCATCACCGTGGCCGGCACCAATGGCAAGGGTTCGGCAGTGGCGATGCTGCACGCCATACTGGCCGCCGCCGGTCACCGTGTCGGTATGTACACGTCGCCCCATCTGCTGCGTTACAACGAGCGCATCCGGGTTAATGGCGCAGAGGTCGGCGATGATGCGCTGGTACAGGCGTTCGACCGCATCGACCGGGCGCGCGGCGATATTTCACTGACCTATTTCGAGTTCGGTACGCTCGCGGCCATCGAGATTTTCGCCGCCGCCGGGATCGACGTCGCGGTCATGGAGGTCGGTTTGGGCGGGCGTCTGGACGCGGTGAACGTCCTCGATGCCGACGCCGCGCTGGTCACCACGGTGGACATCGATCACACCGGCTGGCTGGGCGATAACCGTGAAGCGATCGGCCAGGAGAAGGCCGGTATTTTCCGCGCCGGACGGTCGGCGGTCTACGGCGACAGCGACCCGCCCGCTTCGTTGTGCGCGCATGCCGCGGCGCTCGGCCTTGCGCTCTACTGTTTTCAGCGTGACTTTAATTACTCACTGCAGGGGCTGTCGTGGACCTGGGATGGCCCCGGCCGGCGACGACCGGCATTGCCGTTGCCGCGTCTGCGCGGCACCGTGCAACTGCGCAATGCGTCCGCCGTGCTGATGGTGCTGGAATTACTCGCAACCCGGTTGCCGGTGACGCAGGGCGCGGTGCGTGAGGGATTGCTCGAAGCGACACTGCCGGGCCGTTTCCAGGTCATCGCCGGTGATGTCACGCAGATCCTCGACGTGGCCCATAACCCGCAGGCGGCAACGGTGCTGGCAAACAATCTGTCGCAGCTGGCGTGTGCCGGGCGCACCCACGCGCTGGTGGGCATGCTGGCCGACAAGGATATCGAAGGCGTGTTGCGCGGCGTCCGCCCGGCGATCGATGTCTGGCACGTCGCCGGTCTGGACGTCGCGCGCGGCGCGCCGGCCGAGCGATTGATCGCTGCCTTGCAGGCCATTGGCATCCGTGACAACGTCCATCGCTATACCGATGTCGCCAGCGCCTGGCCAGACGTCTGGCAGCGGCTCGCGCCCGGTGACCGGCTGGTCGTGTTCGGTTCGTTTTATACGGTGGCGGCGGCCATGCGCGAGCAGGAACGGATAGCGTAAGGAACAACGCGCGTCGGGCAGGCGATCGTGCGATAATTCGTGCTGCAAGCGCTTTAAAACACTGGTACCGTAACCGTCATGGAGAGCGGAAAATTGAAGCAACGTCTGGTCGGTGTCGCGGTGCTGGTCAGTATTGCGGTGATTTTTCTGCCGCTGGTGCTGCAATCCCCCGACGAGATAAATCCGGGTTTCGAGAACGAGGTGATCCCGCCGAAGTCGTCGGGACTGAGCGTCAAGGTGTTGCCGCTGAACATTCCCGAACGCGTCGAACCGATCAAACCTGACCTAGCGCCCGCCGCGGCGGCGGAGACGGCGGCCAGCGACGCCGTGCCCGTCCCGCCGGTGGCGGATGTGGTCGCCGCCGAGCCGGATGTCGTCGCGCACACTGCACCGAAACCGCCGGTGGCGCAGGCCGAAAGCGTACCGAAGACGTCCGGACCGCCGCCAGCCGCCAAACCGGTCGGGGGCGCGCCGAGCGCGTGGGTCGTGCAGCTGGGCAGTTTTTCCAGCCGGGATAACGCGTTTGCGTTGCGCGACAAGCTGCGTAAGCGTCGCTACGCGGCATTCGTTGACGACGTGGCCGGAGGACCGGGCAACAAGCGGATTTACCGAGTCCGTGTCGGTCCGGAGCTGTTAAGGTCGCGGGCGGATACGCTGCGCATTCAGCTCGAGAAGGAATTCAGGCTCAAGGGCATGGTAGTGACCCACGAGGTCAGCTGACCTCGCTGCCGATGGTTTTGCCAATACTCCGGCGCCGCGTTGTTCCGGCCATGATTTCGTGTTCGAACTTGGCTACAATACGCCGTGCAATGTTTCAGTTCTGCCGACCGTGCCGCGAATGATTTGGATAGACTACGCCATCCTCGGCATCGTCGCGTTGTCGATACTGCTGGGGTTGTGGCGCGGCTTTGTGCGCGAAGCGTTGTCGCTGGTCGCGTGGGTCGTCGCCTTCTGGGTGGCATTGCGGTTTTCGCCGTACCTGGCGGACAGTTTAGCCGGCTACATACCGATCCCTGCCTTGCAGACAGGTATCGCCTTCGCCGTGATATTTGTTGTCACACTGATGATACTCGGTCTGGCCAACTGGCTCGTGGTGAAATTGATTCGCGGCGCGGGCCTCGGTATTCCCGACAGGATTATCGGTATGGTGTTTGGCGCGCTGCGTGGCGTATTGCTGGCGACCGTGGCCGTGGTGCTGATGGGGCTCACACCGCTGGTTGAACAGGACTGGTGGACGGATTCGGCGACGGTCGGGTATTGCCGACAACTGGCCGGCTGGATCGGCGCCTGGATTCCCGGCGACATTGCCGACAGGTTGCTCAGGAAGGCGTAGTCCCCGGCGGCGGCGCGTAACAATTCAGGATACAGGAAACAAGACATGTGCGGCATTATCGGGATAGTCGGTAAAGGCAACGTCAACCAGGATCTCTACGACGGCCTCACCGTGTTGCAGCACCGCGGCCAGGACGCCGCCGGCATCATGACCTGCGATAACGGCCGCCTCGCACTGCGCAAGGACAACGGCCTGGTGCGCGATGTGTTCCGTACCCACCATATGATGCGGCTGCAGGGCGACATGGGTATCGGCCATGTGCGCTATCCGACGGCGGGATGTTCATCGTCGGCCGAGGCGCAGCCTTTCTACGTCAATTCCCCGTTCGGTATCGGGCTGGCGCATAACGGCAACCTGACCAACGCGGACCGGTTGAAGCGCGATCTGTTTCTCGAGGACCTGCGCCATATCAACACGGAATCCGATTCCGAAATCCTGCTGAATGTATTCGCCCATGAGTTGCATCACGCCGGCCGTTTGCGCGTCGACGAGGACGACGTGTTCGAGGCGGTCGCCGGGGTGCACCGGCGTTGCAGCGGCGGCTATGCCGCCGTCGCGCTGATCATCGGCTATGGCATCGTCGGCTTTCGCGATCCGCACGGCATCCGGCCGATCCTGTTCGGCAAGCGTGAAACCGACAAGGGCACCGAATACATCATCGCGTCGGAGAGCGTGGCGCTCGACGTGCTCGGGTTCGAGTTGATACGCGATCTCGAGCCCGGCGAGGCGGTGTTCATCAGCCGGGACGGCAAGATAAGCACGCGCCAGTGCGCCGAGAAACCCAGCTATACGCCGTGTATTTTTGAATTCGTCTATCTGGCGCGACCGGATTCGATCATCGACGATATCTCGGTGTACAAGGCGCGTCTGCGCATGGGCGAGAAGCTTGCCGAAAAGATCCTGCGCGAGCGGCCGGATCACGATATCGATGTCGTGATCCCCATCCCGGACACCAGCCGCACGTCGGCGTTGCGGCTTGCCTACCATATCGGCGTGCCGTATCGCGAAGGGTTTATCAAGAACCGCTATATCGGGCGCACGTTCATCATGCCCGGCCAGGAGATGCGCAAGAAATCCGTGCGCCAGAAACTGAATGCGATCGAGCTCGAATTCGCCGGCAAGAATGTACTGCTGGTCGACGATTCCATCGTACGCGGCACAACGTCGCAGCAGATCATCCAGATGGCGCGGGAAGCGGGTGCGGCGAAGGTGTATTTCGCATCGGCGGCGCCACCGGTCAGGTATCCGAACGTCTACGGTATCGACATGCCGACAGCGAGCGAACTGATCGCCCATGGTCGTGACGAACGCGAGGTCGAGCGCGTACTGGGCGCTGACTGGCTGATCTACCAGGACCTTGACGATCTGATCGACGCGGTGCAGCGCGGCAATCCGCGGATTACCGAATTCGATACATCGTGTTTTGACGGCAAGTATGTTACCGGCGACGTCACGCGCGACTACCTCGACGGATTGGAGAATATCCGCAGCGACATCAGGAAACGCGAGCGTCAGGAGGCGGACGCCGAGCTCCTCGAGTTGTATAACGTGTCGTGATCCGGTTGACAATTTGCCGGCCATTTTCTAGGCTACTCCGACGCGCCGATTTGAGTTCAGCTTGCGGGCGCGAAATAAATGCAGCTAAAGCGAGGGAAAACCTGCTTTAGCTATAACGTGAAGCGGGTTTTTTTGCGCCTGGAACCGCTGCGATGGTTGAGTCAGGCCCGTTTGATGGAGACGCCGAATGTTAAAGTCAGATCCCGAAGAGTTCGGATTTAATACGCGCGCCGTGCACGCCGGACAGCGGCGTACCAATGAAGGCGAGCAGAGCGAACCGATCTTCCTGTCGTCGAGTTTCTGTTTCGACAGCGCGGCACAGGCGGCGGCGCGGTTTTCCGGTGAGGAACCCGGTAACCTGTACTCGCGCTTTACCAACCCGACCGTGCGCGTCTTCGAACAGCGTCTTGCGACGCTGGAGGGCGGCGAACGTTGCGTGGCGACGTCGTCCGGCATGGCCGCGATCATGGCGACCTGTATGGGCGTGCTGCGCGCCGGTGATCACATTGTCGCGTCGCGCAGTCTGTTCGGCTCGACGATACTGTTGTTCGAGAACATCCTCGGCCGGTTCGGTGTCGAAACGACATTTGTATCATTGACGGATGTGACGGCGTGGGCGACGGCGATCCGGCCGAACACCCGGCTGCTGTTTATCGAGACGCCGGCCAATCCGCTGACCGAGGTCGCGGACATTCCGGCGCTGGCGGCGCTGGCCCATGCCCATGAGTGTCTGCTGGTCGTGGATAACGTGTTCTGCACGCCGGTGCTGCAACGGCCGCTGGAACTCGGTGCCGATATCGTGGTGCACTCGGCGACCAAGTACATCGACGGGCAGGGTCGCTGCATCGGTGGCGCGGTCGTTGGCAGCGAGGCCGTAGTGGGTACGCAGGTGTACGGTTATCTGCGCACCGCCGGCTCGTGTCTGAGCCCGTTTAACGCGTGGGTGTTTGCGCACGGGCTCGAAACGCTGAGCCTGCGTATGCAGGCGCATTGCCGTAACGCACAGTTGATCGCCGAATGGTTGCAACAGCAGCGACGCATCACCCGCGTCAACTATCCGGGTCTGCCGTCGCATCCGCAGCATGCGCTCGCCGCGCGGCAGCAATCAGGGTTCGGCGGCATCATCTCGTTTGATGTCGCTGGCGGGCGCGACGCGGCATGGAAACTGATCGATGCGGTGCAGCTGATTTCGATTACTGCCAATCTGGGCGATGCCAAGAGCACGATCACGCATCCGGCAACGACCACGCACGGTCGCATGTCAGCCGATGCACGCCGGACGGCCGGTATCGGTGACGGTCTCGTGCGGATCTCGGTCGGACTTGAAGACGCCGCGGACCTGATCGCCGATCTGGAGCGAGCGATCGGCCGTTAGCCAGCCGGTGGTGGTGCGAATGCAGGTGCGCGTGGCCTATCCTCATCGCATGAGCACGCTTCTATCTGTCCGGTACTGCGGAGACTAGTACGCTGCTGACCAGCGAACGCCGGCACTTGCGGGAAATCTATCAGGCGGCGATAGCTGCCGTGCACGGGCGGGACTGCGTGCGTGCCGCGTTGCTCGATATCGCGTTCGATTCCCCGGTGCTAGTGGTCGCGATCGGCAAGGCCGCGAGTGCGATGACGCTGGGCGCGCTCGATGTGCTGGGCGGGCAAATCGAGCGCGGTCTGGTGGTCACGAAACACGGCTACGTCGAGCCGCCGGTATCTTCACATCAGCGACTGACGATTATCGAGGCCGGTCATCCGATTCCCGACGAACACAGCCTCGAGGCCGGTGCGCGTCTCGTGGAATTCATCGCCGGCGCACCGGCCGATGCGACATTGTTGTTCCTCGTCTCGGGTGGCGCGTCCGCGCTGGTGGAACTATTGCCGCGCGGAATCGGCCTCGCGGATCTGGCGCGCGCCAATCAGTGGTTGCAGGGCGCGGGGTTGCCGATCGATGCGATCAACCGGGTACGCAAACGCCTGTCCTGTATCAAGGGCGGACGTCTCGCGCGCCATCTGGGCGGCCGCCGCACGCTCAACCTGCTGATCTCGGACGTGCCCGGTGATGTAGTCGGCGACATCGGCTCGGGCCTGTTGGTCGCGGACGCGGCTGACGACCGGTTGCTGCCCGCGCATTTACCGCCATGGCTGGCCCGTCTGATGTCGGCCGCGGCTCCCGTGCCCGACGGTGCCGGGCCTGAATTTGCGGGCGTTGCCACGCAGATCGTCGCGAGTGCTGCGCTGGCGCGCCGCGCTGCGGCGAACGCCGCATGCCGTTTGGGCTATGACGTTACCGCGCACGAGGGCCTGGTCACCGGCGACGCGGCGATAGAGGGACGGCGGCTCGCGAAATTCGCGATGGCAGCGGGGCCCGGTATCCACGTCTGGAGCGGCGAAACCACCGTAATGTTGCCGGATCGCCCCGGCCGTGGCGGTCGCAACCAGCATCTGGCGCTCGCCGTGGCCGGCGAAATGGCTGGCCGTGCGGACCTGCTGTTTCTTGCGGGCGCTACCGACGGCGGCGACGGGCCCGGCCGAGACGCCGGCGCGATTATTGACGGCGACACCATCATGCGGGGCGAACGTGCCGGGCTGAACAGCGGCGAGAGCCTGAAAGCGGCCGATTCCGGCCGCTTTCTTGACGCCGCCGGCGACCTGGTTGGTACCGGTCCGACCGGCACGAACGTGATGGATCTGCTGGTAGCGCTGCGGATCCGCGCTTAAACAAGGCGGTTGGCGGATTCCGGGTTCATTGCGATATCCCCGTGATAATCGCCGGCGATTGCCGCCCTCATGACTCACGTCTATTGGACGATAAAGGCGTTGATATGGATTAAAAAAGTGGTGTTGGAGGCGTAGTCTACGGATACCTTCATCGCCACTGTCGCCGGGTTTTCCAAACGACGGCGGCAGCGGAGTCACATGGAATGAACTGGATATTGAATCTGCCGATCCGGCTGAAGTTTTCGTCGGTGGTGGTCATCGCGCTGCTCGGGTTTGCCGTGACGCTGGGCGTGAATTATGTTGTCACCGGCGGCAACGCCAGTCGTCTCAAATACATTCAGGATGTTTCCTTCCCGTTGCTGGAAAACGCCGATCGGGCGA
This sequence comes from Gammaproteobacteria bacterium, assembly GCA_006218035.1. GTDB lineage: Bacteria > Pseudomonadota > Gammaproteobacteria > VBWC01 > VBWC01 > VBWC01. The sequence continues at coordinate 141,557 of VBWC01000001.1, read as the reverse complement.
TCGCCAGTCTGGCACGCACCCGCGACGCGCTGGTCGGTGCGGTCGCCGCGGCAGACGAAGATCTCAGGGCGGAAGCGGCGAACCAGGCTACCGCGCTGCGTGCGACATTCACCCGGCTGTCGGCAATCGATGCCGAGGTGACGGACGACGTCAGCCGCCTCGGTACCCTGTTTTCCGCCTACTATGACGCTGCGGTCAGTGTCTCCAGCGGGATGATGTTGAACGCGATGTCACCCGATGCCCTGCGGCCGGCGGCGCAGAAGATGGCCGATACCTATGATCAGCTGGCGCTGGAGCTGAAACAGTTCCGTGAGGAGCGCTACCAAAACTTCACGCAGACGATCCGCGAAGCCAATGACGCCTCCGACCGCGCGCTAAGCCTGGGGATTGTTTCCGGCCTGATGTCCGTGCTGCTGTTGATCGTTATTTCCGTGCTGATCAGCAGCTCGATTACCGACAATATACGAGGAGCCATGACGACCTTGCGCGAGATGGCCGCCGGCGAGGGCGATCTGACGCGGCGACTGGAAAGCCGCAGCAATGACGAGGTCGGCGCGATGGTCGGCGCGTTGAACGATTTCATCGCGAAGTTGCAATCCATCATCCGGCAGCTGGTCGGTTCTACGGCGCAACTGAGCGGTGCGGCACTGGAAGTGAAGGCTATCGCCGAGACCACCGATTCCGGCGTCGAACGGCAGCAGCAAGAGCTCGAGCAGATTCTCACGTCGATGCACCAGATGGTGACGACGGTACAGGATATCGCGCGGAATGCGGTGCGCGCGCAGTCGGCCGCCGAGGAGGCGAGCCAGGACGGCAAGGCCGGGCGCGTACTGGTTGCGGAAACGGTGGGTTCGATCAAGCGGCTCGCGTCAGACGTGAACACGGCGTCGCTGGCCATTCATCAGCTTGAGCGCGACAGCCATAATGTCGGCGCGGTCCTCGATGTCATCCGGGGGATCGCAGAGCAGACCAATCTGCTGGCGTTGAACGCGGCAATCGAGGCGGCCCGCGCCGGTGAGTACGGCCGCGGCTTTGCGGTGGTTGCCGACGAGGTGCGCACCCTCGCGCAACGCACGCAGGACTCGACGCAGGAAATTCGCCAGTTGATCGAGCGCTTGCAAACCGCCGCGGATGGCGCGGTGCATACCATGGAGCAGGGTGTGACGCAGGCGCAAAAGACCGTGGAACAGGTGGCGAAGGCCGGCACCACGTTTGAATCGATTGCCGACCGTATCGACACGATAACCAGTATGAACACCCAGATCGCGACCGCCGCCGAGGAACAGGAGGCGGTGGCGGAAGAAATCAACAAGAACATCGTCGCGATACGCGACGTGGCGTCGGACACTGCGGAGGGTGCGCGCCAGGCCGCAACGAGCAGTGAGCAATTGTCGAGTTTCGCGCTGCAGGTGCAAACACTGGTGGGTAAGTTCAAGGTCTGACAGCCCGCCATCCTCTGCGGCGGCATGGATTTGATAACAATTCTCAAGCCCGCCCGCTGCTTGCGTTACGCCCGGCGATCCAGTAAAACCATCGGTATTGCCTCGTATTAAAACTGGAACGGGCTGGTGTCGACATGGCGGTAACAGGGATCAACATCTGTCGGGCGGGTCGCATAATCATTCTTTCCCTCGGCTTGCTGGGCAGTGCCGCTGCGGTATCGGCGGATGTTGTCGTGATCGCCAATCCATCGCTGGCCGTAGATACGCTGACCGCGGAGCAGATCAAGGAGATCTTTACCGCCGCGGCCCCCCGCTTGCCGGATGGTACGCCCTGCAAGGTGATCGATCAGGCCGAGCAACGCCCCGCCAGAACCGAGTTTTATCAGAAGGTGCTGCACAAGACACCGGAGCAGGCCAAGGCCTATTGGGCCAAGCAGATCTTTACCGGTAACGGTGTGCCGCCGCCGGTTGTCATGGATGATGCGGCCGTCAAGAAATGGTTGTCCCGATTCCCTGACGGGATCGGGTATATCGATGAGACCGCTGTTGACGGCTCGGTCAAGGTGCTGCTGCGACCATAACGTAGCCTGACGCGGAAGCCTGTCAGAATTCACACGGAGGGAGGAATCAGGAATGAATCTGCGAAGAATAGCCGCCGCTGTGATTGGCCTGTTTCTATGGACTGCCGGGCCGTCGGCTTACAGTGTCGAATTCGGCGCATTCGGCGACATCCGCTTCATCGATTCAAACGCTACGGCCGTTGAAGAGAGCTTCGCCCTGGGCCAGTTCGATCTGTATGCGATGCAGAAGATCAACGACAGCACCTCGGTGTTTGTCGAGTATGTCCTGGAGACCGGCAGCAGCAACGAGATTGTCGTCGACCTGGAGCGGTTGTATATCAGCCGCCGGTTCAACGACGCCTTTACGCTGGGCGCGGGTCGTTATCATGCGCCGCTGGGGTACTGGAACCGGAATTTTCATCATGGTGTGCTGATGCAGGACTCGGTATCACGGCCGTCGTTTCTCGAGTTCGAGGACGGCGCCAGCGCGACGCTGCCCATGCATGTGATCGGCATGATGGCGACCGGCACGGTAGACCTCGGCCATAGTGATCTTGGCTACGAGCTCTTTTTCGGCAACGCGTCGTCGCTAGACACGTCGGCAGTGGTACCGCGCGAGATCGATGTGAACAACGTGTCGGCGCCCGGCGAGAATTTTTTGGTGGGTGCGCGGGGTCTGGTGGAATTCCCGGACCAGAACATCAGTGTCGGGATATTCGCGATGAGTAATCCGGTGTTCGATTCGTGCAGTGCCTGCGGTACCGCCGCACAGCAATTGGTCGGTCAGGTGGTCACCGGGGTGGATTTCCGCTACGTGCCGGGCAGGTTTGATATTCTTGCCGAGTATTACAATTACGACAATACCGATGAGCTGGGCACCGGTTTTGACGGCACGGCGACGGCGTACTATGCCCAGTTCGGTTATCGGATTACCGACGTCGTGAAGGTGATCTACCGTCATGAGGATCTGACCATCGATAACCCGGCGGACGCCTATTTCACGCTGCTGGGGACCACGGCGGGCACGCACGAAGTGGCGGTCGCACGTTTCGATCTCGATGAAAGCAATGCGATGTTTGTCGAATATAAAAAGTTCAATCCGGACGGCGGTACCAAAGACGTGAATACATGGACCTTGAGCTGGGCGTTCCTGATGTTTTAGCGGGTCTTCGCCCCCGGCCTGACGCTACTCGCCGGTTCATGGGCTCGTGCCTCCTGCATCCCCGCAGCCGCGCGTTCACGGGAACGACGGATTGATCGCGATACTCGGGAAGGTCTGATTTATTCTTTTGATGTCATTCCGGCGAAAGCCGGAATCCAGCAATTTGCTGGATTAAAGACACTGGATTTCGCGTCTCGACCACTGGTTCCGGACGTGGTCTCGGTCCTTGCTCCCGGCAGGACTCTACCTCGTCCGTCCGTGGACTCGTACCTCGCCCATCCATGGGCTCGTCCGCTACGCGCAGCCTGCCCCTGCGAAAGCAGGGCCCGGAATGATGACACATCAGGGCTTCCCTAAGCGTTGCCTAACCGGCCCTGGCGGACGGTTGGGCGAGATCGCGTTCCACTTCCGCCGCCAGCGTCGTCATGCGGATCACGCTGTCCGGGTTCAGCGAGATCGAGCTGATGCCGAGCCGCACCAGTCGTTCCGTGATTTCGGGGAAATCGGACGGTGCCTGTCCGCAGATACCGATGTACTTGTCCCGCTCGCGGCACGCCTCGATCGCGACCTCCATCAGCAGCATCACCGCGGCGTCGCGCTCGTCATGGCCGGTCACCAGGTTAGAATCGCGATCGACGCCCAGCGTCAGCTGGGTGAGATCGTTGGAGCCGATCGAGTAGCCGTCGAACAGTTCGAGAAACTGCCCCGCGAGCAGCGCGTTCGATGGTATCTCGCACATCATGTAGATCTTCAGTCCGTTCCGCCCGCGCTCGAGTCCGTGTTGCGCCATCAGGTCCAGCACTGCACGCGCCTCGGCAACGCTGCGCACGAACGGGATCAGGACGATGACGTTGTCCAGTCCCATGGTTTCACGCACCTGGCGCAGCGCCTCGCATTCCATCGCAAAGCACTCGGCGAACTGTTTTGAAAAATAACGCGCGGCGCCGCGCAGGCCGATCATCGGGTTTTCCTCGTGCGGCTCGAACGTGGCGCCGCCGATCAATGCGGCGTATTCATTCGACTTGAAATCGCTGGTGCGCACGATCACCGGTTTTGGATAGAACGCGGCGGCGATCATGCCGATCCCTTCGGCCAGCCGGTCGACATAAAAACGGCGTCGATCCGGATAGCCGGCACAGAGGCGGTCGATCGAGCGGCGTGTTTCCCGGTCCAGCGAGTCGTACTCCAGAATGGCGCGCGGATGTACGCGGATGGTGTCGTTGATGATGAATTCCAGCCGTGCCAGTCCGACGCCGTCGCAGGGCAGGCGCGCCGTTTCGAATGCCTGGCCGGGGTTGCCGAGGTTGACCATGATGTCGGTGCGCGGGCGCGGCAGGTCGGCGATATCGAGCGTTTCTGTGGTGTACGCCTGTATGCCTTCGTAGATGTAACCGACATCGCCCTCCGCGCACGACACGGTGACGTCCTGGCCCGTTGCAATCACTTCAGTGGCGTCACCGCAGCCGACGATCGCCGGTATGCCGAGTTCACGCGCAACGATGGCGGCATGGCAGGTGCGCCCGCCGCGGTTGGTGACGATGGCCGCGGCGATCTTCATCACCGGTTCCCAGTCCGGGTCGGTGATGTCGGTGACCAGCACCTCGCCGGGCTGAAGATCGGTCATTTGCGCCGCCTCGAGGATCACGCGCGCCGGGCCGGCGCCGATCTTCTGGCCGACGCTTTTACCCCGCGTCAGCACGGGGCCGCGTGCGTGCAGCGTGTGGATCTCCTGGAAACGGCTATCCGCCTGCGATTTCACCGTCTCCGGCCGGGCCTGCACGATAAACAGCTCGCCGGTCTGGCCGTCCCGGGCCCATTCGATGTCCATCGGCGTCGCCCGACCGGCCAGTCGCGAGTAATGCTGTTCGATCGTGACGGCGTAGCGCGCAAGCTCCAGTACCTCGTCGTCGGTCAGTGCGAAGCGGTTACGTTCCTCGCGGCGCACCGCGACGTTGCGCGTCGACACGCCGGCCAGCGGATCGTGCGTGTAGATCATCTTGATGGCCTTTTCGCCGAGCTGGCGCTGGATGATCGGCCGGAAACCGGCGGCCAGCGTCGGCTTGAACACGTAGAACTCGTCGGGATTGACCGTGCCCTGTACGACGTTCTCGCCCAGGCCATAGGCGGCGGTGATCAGCACCACATCGGCAAATCCGGTTTCGGTGTCGATGGTGAACATCACGCCGGCGGCGCCTAGATCCGAGCGCACCATTTTCTGCACGCCGATGGATAACGCGACGTCCATATGGCGAAAGCCCTGGTGCACGCGGTAGGCGATCGCCCGGTTGGTGAACAGCGACGCATACACCTGACGGCAGGTCGCCAGCAGGTGTTTGGCGCTGCGGATATTCAGATAGGTTTCCTGCTGGCCGGCGAACGACGCGGTCGGCAGGTCTTCCGCAGTAGCCGAGCTGCGCACGGCGACATCGGGATTCGCGCCGTACTCGGCGGCGAGTTCCTCGTAGGCGGCGGCGATCTCCGTGGCGAGACGCTCAGGCAGTTCGGCGTGCGAGATCCATTCCCGAATGCGCGCGCCGGTGGCGGCGAGTGCCGTCACATCGTCGACGTCAAGCGATGCGAGTGCCTGTTCGATCCGGTCGCGCAGCGCGTTGTGATCGAGGAAGTCGTAATAGGCCGTCGCCGTGGTCGCGAAGCCGTTCGGAACGCGCACGCCATGAGGCGACAGCGTGCAATACATCTCGCCGAGCGACGCGTTCTTGCCGCCGACCAGCGCGACGTCCTGGTTACCAAGCTCGGCAAAACGGCGGATATAGCGGGTGTCTGTCATCGTGGTTCCTGTTGGTGCGGGTTCATGCAGCGGCGACGGGCGCTGCGGTGACCGGGTAGGCACGAGCGGCGTCAGGTGATGACCGTCGGCGTGTCACGGCCGGTCAGTTCCGGCAGACTGGATATGTCCCGCGCGATTGTGATCAGGTCAGCAAGCGCCTGCTGCGTTTCCTGCCGATGTCTGGCCGCATCCGGCTCATACGATTCGATATAGACGCGCAACGTGGCGCCCTCGGTGCCGGTACCGGACAGGCGAAACACAATGCGGTCGCCGTTATCGAAGCCGATGCGCACGCCCTGGCCGGTGCTCACGGACCGGTCCACCGGGTCCGTGTAACTGAAATCGTCGCAGAAGGCTACCTGACGTTGCGCAAATTTGCGTCCCTGCAGGCCCGGAAAACTCTCGCGCAGACGATCCATCAACCGGCTCGCGGCAGACGCATCGACGCTTTCGTAGTCATGGCGCGTGTAGAAATTCCTGCCGTAGATCGCCCAGTGTCGGCGGACGATGTCCTCGACCGACTGACGGCGCACCGCGAGGATATTCAGCCAGAACAGTACCGCCCACAAGCCGTCCTTTTCCCGCACATGGTTCGAACCGGTGCCGAAGCTTTCCTCGCCGCATAACGTGACCCGGCCGGCGTCCAGTAGATTGCCGAAAAATTTCCAGCCGGTCGGCGTCTCGAAACACTCGATACCGAGTTCCTTGGCGACCCGGTCGACCGCTGCGCTGGTCGGCATCGAACGCGCGACGCCGGCGAGACCGGTCGCATACCCCGGTGCTATCGTGGCGTTGGCGGCGAGGATGGCGAGACTGTCGCTGGGCGTAACAAAGAAATTGCGCCCCAGTATCATATTGCGATCGCCGTCGCCGTCGGCGGCCGCGCCGAAATCGGGGGGGCGCGCGCCGTTCATGATCGCTACCAGCTCCGGCGCATAGGTCAGGTTCGGGTCCGGATGTCCGCCGCCGAAGTCTTCCAGCGGCCGGCCGTTGATCACCGTGCCCTGGGTCGCGCCCAGGCGGTTTTCAAGGATCTCGATCGCATAGGGGCCGGTGACGGCGTGCATCGCGTCGTAGCGCATCGTAAACAGGCCGGAGGTAAACAGCGTGCGGATCGCGTTGAAATCGAACAGTCGCTCCATCAGCTGCGCATACTGGGTTACCGGATCGACGATTTCGATCTCCATGTCGCCGATGCCGGAGTGGCCGATGTTGTCCAGGTCGATATCCGGCGCGTTGTAGATGCGGTACAGGCTGAGCTTGCAGGCCCGCTGATAGATCGCCGAGGTGACACTTTCCGGTGCCGGGCCGCCGTTGGTGATGTTGTACTTGATACCGAAGTCACCGTCCGGACCACCGGGGTTGTGGCTGGCCGACAGAATGATGCCACCGAACGCCCGCTGTTTGCGGATGAGATGCGACACCGCCGGCGTCGACAGCAGACCGGCGCGCCCGACCAGCACGCGTTTGACGCCGTTGGCCGCGGCCATTTTCAGAATGGTCTGAATCGCCGGCCGGTTGTAATACCGTCCGTCGCCGCCGACCACCAGTGTCTTGCCCTGCAGCCCCACCAGCGAATCGAAGATCGCCTGGACGAAGTTCTCCAGGTAGTGCGGTTGTTGGAAAACGGTGACTTTTTTGCGCAGGCCGGACGTACCAGGTTTCTGGTCGGTATACGCCTTGGTTGCAACGGTACGGATATTCATCGGATTGTGGAATCATTCAAGCACAATTACGCGCCGAAATCGAGCGCGGCAGCGGCCGGAAACGCTTTAAAATCCTTCGGCGAAATTTTCCCGAAACGCCACCTGAAACCGGTCATTTTGTTTTTCCCTGTTTTCCAGGCACTTTCGCGATCGAACCGTGACGTTACCGGGTGTACCGCTGTCGGAAGCCCGGTATCAATCGGGGCATTCTGCCCGAATACACCAGCCGGCTTATCGAAAATTACCATCCCGGTTATAATTTCCGGATTCGATTTCCGGAAACAGGCGGGAGAACTGGCAGGTATGACCAAGGTAGCAGCGCACACAGAAACACTGGAGTTCCAGGCCGAGGTCCGGCAACTGCTGGATCTGATGATTCATTCCCTGTACTCCAACAAGGAAATATTTTTACGCGAGCTGATTTCCAACGGTTCCGACGCGTGCGACAAGTTGCGTTTTGAGGCGCTGGCCGACGATGCGTTGTTCGAGGGCGACAGCGACCTGCGCATACGGGTCGCGTTCGACAAGGAGGCGCGGACGATCACGGTGTCGGACAACGGCGTCGGTATGAATCGCAACGAAGTGATCGAGAACATCGGCACGATCGCGAAATCGGGTACGCGGCAGTTTCTCTCGTCGCTGACCGGGGATCAGGCGAAGGATCGTCAGCTCATCGGCCAGTTCGGCGTCGGTTTTTACTCGTCGTTTATCGTCGCCGGCCGCGTGACGGTCGAGACACGCCGTAGCGGACTCGGCGCCGAACACGGAGTGCGCTGGGAGTCGACGGGCGATGGCACGTATACCCTCGAAACAATCGAGAAGCCGTTGCGCGGCACCGACGTGACGCTGCACCTGCGTGTGGACGAAGACGATTTTCTGGATGCATCGCGTTTGCAACACGTGATACGCAAATACTCCGACCATATCTCGTTGCCGATCCGCATGAACAAGGCGGATGGCACCGGCGAGGACACCGTCAATCGCGCGAATGCGCTATGGACGCGCCCCAAGGCGGATATCCAGGACAGCGAATATCACGAGTTCTACAAACACGTCGCCCACGATTTCGATGAGCCGCTCGCCTGGGTGCATTCCAAGGTCGAGGGCAGGCAGTCCTATACCAGTCTGTTTTATCTGCCGAAGCATGCGTCGTTCGATCTGTGGGATCGTGAACGCCAGCACGGCATCAAGCTCTACGTGCGCCGCGTTTTCATCATGGACGATGCCGAGCATTTGATGCCGAACTATCTGCGTTTCGTGCGTGGTGTGATCGACTCGGACGATCTGCCGTTGAACGTGTCGCGGGAGATTTTGCAGCGTAACAAGGCGGTCGACACGATGCGCGCGGCGTCGGTAAAGAAGGTGCTGGGGTTGATCGAGGATATCGCACGTAACGACAAGGACAAGTACGCGGGATTCTGGCAACAGTTCGGCCGGGCGCTGAAGGAGGGGCCGATCGAGGATACGGCCAATCGCGAGCGCATCGCCGGCCTGTTGCGGTTCGCGTCGACCCATAGCGATACGGACACGCAGGACGTTGCGCTCGCCGACTACGTCGCCCGTATGAAAGACGGGCAGGACAAGATCTATTATGTCACCGCGGAGAGCTTTGCAGCGGCAAAGAACAGCCCGCATCTGGAGATTTTCCGCAAGAAAGGCGTCGAGGTTCTGTTGCTCGCTGACCGTATCGACGAATGGCTGATCACGCATCTGAACGAGTTTGACGGCAAGCCGCTGGTGTCGGTGGCGAAGGGCGATCTTGACCTCGGCGATGTCGCGGATCAGGCCGAGAAGGACGCGCAGCAGCAGGCGGCGGCGGAGGTGACCGACGTCGTGGCGCGGCTGAAAGTGGCGCTTGCACAGCGCGTCAAGGACGTGCGCGTCTCGCATCGGTTAACGAAGTCACCGACCTGTCTCGTTGTCGATGAGCACGAGATGGGGACGAATTTCGAGCGGATACTCCGCACCGTCGGTCAGGACGTGCATCATGTCCAGCCGATCATGGAGGTGAATCCGCAGCATCCGTTGGTGCGCAAACTGAAGGATGTCTCTGACGAGCGGCGCTTCTCGGATTGGGCGCATATCCTGTTCGATCAGGCGCTGCTCGGCGAAGGCGGGCAGCTCGATGATCCGGCGGCGTTCGTGGCCCGTTTGAACGACCTGCTGTTGACGCTGAGCGGCGACGAACGGCGGATCATCCTGCCGCGTTAGCAGTTTGTTGGAAAACGTCCGTCGAACGCTGTTTGTCTTTCGACTGGCGCCCTTCGACAGGCTCAGGGCGAACGGCTAGCCGCTTGATAGTCTGTTCGTGCCGAGCTTGTCGAAGCACGAACGGAAATGGTGCAGTGCGTATTTCAACAGACTGTCAGGGACCGGGTAGCGTCATGGAAAAGCCGGTGACACCATTGCTGGCGGCAGACATCATCATCGAAATGGATGACCGGCCTGGTCTGCCAATCGTGCTGATCGAGAGGCGTAATCCGCCTTATGGTTGGGCGTTGCCCGGCGGATTCGTCGACATCGGGGAGACTCTGGAACAGGCAGCGCTGCGTGAGGCGCGTGAAGAGACCAGTCTCGACGTCCGCCTGCAGGCGTTGCTGGGCTGCTATTCCGACCCGCGGCGCGACGCGCGCGGTCATACCGTTAGTGCCGTGTATGTGGCGCGCGCGTCCGGCGTTCCGGAGGCGCGGGACGATGCGTGTAACGTGGGTGTTTTTTCGCTCGAATCGCTGCCCGGCCCGCTGGCTTTTGATCACGCGCTGATTCTGCGCGATTTCCTGTTTTTCCGCGCGACAGGGCACCCGCCGCCGTTATTGTGCCGCTCGACGTAACCATGCATTGGCACGATCTGCCGTGTTAACAGTCGCGTAGCATGAATCCCCGGGTTCCGGCCCTGCGGGCCCCAGGCTACAACTGTTCTAGCGTTAAACGAGCATGTAGCCGGTAGCCCGGATGAAGGCGCGCAGCGCCGTAATCCGGGGTTCTTTGTCGTAGTCTTGCAGCGGAATCCGGGATAGCGGCATGAGTTCCCGGGTTCCGGGCCTGCGCCCAGGCTACAACAACTGATCAGGTGATACCGTACCAAATTCCCGGCTCGTAAAAGAAGAAGCCCCGACCACAAGGGGCGGGGCTTCGGCAGTACCAGTAACGATGACGGTTACTGTAATTCGCCTTCGATGACCGCCGGCGCGTCGGTAACGGTCGGCTTGTCGGCCATCGTGATACTGACCGTGCCGATTTCCGCCGTGGTCGGCAGCGGCAGTTGCGTGCTGGTCGGAACCGTCAGGGTCGAGCAGTTGCTCACATTGACGTCGCGCATCTGCTGTTCCTTTTCGATCGCCTTGACGACGTACTCGTTAGAGCTACCCATCACGCTGCCATCGGCCAGCGTGAACGCCGGACTCCACCGGAAGTTGGCTTCCTGTCCGGGAGCTGGTTCCAGCCACGGAATGCCAAACAGGTTGCCGTCGCCGCTATAGTCGAGCACGAAGGTCCGGTTGTAGTTCGCGGTACCCGCGAAATTGCCGCCGGCGTTGGCATCCTTGGTGGCATCGAACGTCAGCTTGATCTGTATCGGTTTGTCGAACTGGACAAACGTGGTGGTGCCCTGTTCCTTTACCGCGAAGGTCTTGTTCCAGCTGTTATCGCCGGTTTCCCAACGGTATGACGTATTGGCCTGCCAGGTCTCCCAGACATTGGCTACAGACGCGCTGGCCAGCACCATCGCGTCGCTGTTAATGCCCCACTGGTTCGGGCTGCCTGCCTGCGGTGTGACGCCGGTTGCCAGCTTCACCGGTGTTGTACCGTCGTTCATGTACAGCGTCAGATCGGCCTTCTTGAACTTGTAGACCTGCGCCGGCACGTTCGGATCGTTCGAGTCGGCCAGATAGGTGGCCAGCGGGGGCGTCACATCATCCAGATCCGCCTGGCTGATATTGCCCTTCAGGCATCTCTGGTAGCACTTGAGTTCGACAATACCGTCCTGGTCCGGATCGTTCGTAACGTTGAACATCTCGGTTATCGCGGTGTTGGTGTTGATGAACTCCTGGGCGAAGAACGTGATGGAAGCGGCGCCGCCGACATAGCTCATTTGACCGCCAAGGGCCTGTGACCACATGCCGAGGAACTGGCCGCTCGCCGGTGTAGCATCAATCGGCGCATCGTCCGGTGCGGGGTTGCCCGTTGCGGGGTTGTTATCGAGGTCGGTCGAAACCGTCTGGCCGTTCTGGGTACGGACGATGCGGCCGGTTTTCCAGAAGCCCGCGCCCGCGACAACGGTGCCGTCGGCCAGTGTGTTGTCCACTGAGTACTCGACGACATAATCGGTGCCGGTATTGTTGTCCCAGTAATTGAACGTTGTGCCGTCGATTTCCGTCAGCAGCATCGTGTCCTTGGTGCTCTTGATGAGTTTACCGGGTGCCTGGACCAGGTCGTAGACGGTCTGTACATTGGACCCGAACGTCTCACGCGTCACGGTGGTCAAGGTGCTGATATCGACGTCACCCGGGAACCACAGTCCCCAGTAACCTATCCAGCCGTGTTCGCCGCCGGCCGTTACCGGGAAGCCGGAATTAATCGCGACGCGGTTGCCCGGCGTCTTGCCCGCCGTTGCATTGTCCGAGTGATATACGTTGTAGCGCCATACCGTGCTGTTGAAGTCGTTACGGTCGGTACAGACGTCGGTGGCCCCCAGCGGATTGCCGTTCTGATCCGTCGCTTCGCCGTGGCGCAGGAAATGCGTGGCGTTGAATGCAACCGCGAAGTCTGACCCCATCGAGAACGACTGGCCGGTCGGCGTGAATCCTGACTTGGTACGGGCCTGCCCTGCCGTGCCGCTGGCATCGTCAAACACGACGTTCGTTGCGTTCTGGAAGGTGCCTCCGCCTCCGCCTCCGCCACTTTCCGTGCCTGACATGATCAGCTTGAACTGCGGGTCGCCGTTCGCGTTGGCATTGGCCGGATCGGTATTGGCATCGACGGTAAACAGGCTGCCAAGCATGGTCTGGTCGCTGGTGATTTGATCCACGCCCTTGAATGTCATCTTGAAGCTGCCAAACGGTTTGCTCGCGCTGACGCCTTCATAGGCGGTGACCTCGACCAGGACATTCTGCGTGTCACCCTCGCTGTTGGTTGGCGGCACCCACAGTTTGACGAGCTGTGGCGCGCTGTTGCTGGCGCGGGTCGACTCTATCGTCCATAACTGCAGTTTGGTCGACTGGCCGCTCGATTGGCCGGTGTCTGACGAGGTGTTCTGGCCCTGCTTGCATTTCTCTTCGTCGATCAAAGCGGTATAGGCGCCCAGATTCACCATGTCGGAGGCGCCGGTCTGGTCCATGTAGCATAGAATCTCGTTGACCTGTTGCATTGGCTCCAGCGATGCGTCCCATACCCATGCGCGTACCGGGTCGGTGGTGTATTCGGTGCCCGCGGCGTCGAACAGCGCGCCAGAGGCGAACGTTGACGCGATGACCACGGCGGTGCTCTGGCTATCCTGAGCGCTGACGACGCTCATGCTGGAGGGCATCTGTAATCCTGTGACGGAGCCGCTGCTTACCGCCGAACTGCTGCTCCCGCCGCCGCAACCGGCCAATGTCAGACCGGTGACGGTTAACGCAATAAGACTTTTCTTCATGCTGGTACCCTCGTAAAAATTAACCCCTGAGCCCCTTGTTCTTGTCGCCATCCGTGGCGGGGCGACTGTGCGCTCGAAATATCGAGCGAGTCAGTCGCGATCCTGGGCAGCTGCCAAGCAATTCACTGGTTGACGCGATGTCGTGCCTTGATCTTTCAGACATCCGTGGGCCGGTGGTGCCGCTGCCGCGACCGGTCCGTTAACCGGTACGTTCTGTCGATATCGTCGCTTTGACGGAAAAATTTAGGGCAAGCCGTTAACTTCATGTTTTTACGAGGGAGAGGCTATACTTGCACACCCTGTGCACGGCGGGGTTTTGAGAGCGGGAGCAGCATGGCTTCGAGTAAATACAGAATGGGCGTGGTGGTGTCGAATCTGGGATCGCCCGATGCGCCGAGCGAAGAGGCCGTCCGGCGGTATCTCGCCGAGTTTCTCTGGGATCCCCGGGTGGTGCAGATACCGCGGCCGCTGTGGTGGCTGATTCTGCACGGCATTGTGCTGCGTACCCGGCCGCGCAAATCGGCCGCCAACTATCAGAAGATCTGGACGCCGGAAGGCTCGCCGCTGACGGCGATCTCGCGGCAGCAGGTGCTGCGTTTACGCGAAACGCTGGAACGAGAGCATGGCGATAGGGTGATCGCTGCCCTGGGTATGCGTTATGGGCATCCGTCGCTGCCATCGGCGCTGGAAGAGCTGCGCCGCCAGGGCGTCGGGCGCTTGTTGTTACTGCCGTTGTATCCGCAGTATTCCGGGGCGACGACGGCGTCGACCCTGGATGCCGTGACAGCCGCAGTGAATTGCTGGCCGGCGAGGCCCGAGCTGCGCGTAGTCGAACACTATTTTGATGCACCGGCATACATCGAGGCGGTCGCCGAGAGTATCCGCGAAAGCCGGACGGTCAATGGCAGCGGCCAGATGCTGATAATGTCGTTTCACGGCATGCCGGAACGCACGCGACGTGCGGGAGATCCGTACTTTGATCAATGCCGGGCGACCGCCGCCGCGATCGCTGCCCGTCTGGGCCTGCGCGAAAATCAATGGACGCTGACCTTCCAGTCACGTTTCGGTCGCGAGCAGTGGTTGCAGCCGTATACGCTGGAAACGCTGCGGGCACTGCCCGCCTCGGGCATCCGTGAGGTCGATGTGGTTTGCCCGGGGTTTTCAGCGGACTGCCTGGAAACCCTCGAGGAAATCGCGCTGCTGAACCGCGACATCTTCATGGCGGCGGGGGGCATACGGTATCAATATATCCCCGCCCTGAACGATCGCGACGCGCATATCCGGCTGATGGCGGACCTGGTCAGACAATACGCAGGCGATTGGCTGGTGGCGACGTAGCGCCAGCGGAATAGCGGCCTGGCGATGGGGCGTGGTTACGGAATTGTGTAGATGATCTTTAGCGAGCTGCGGAGCGCCGCGTCCTTGCCGACATAGCCGATGCCGCCATCTTGCTGGCGAACGTGATCGATCACTTCGGCATCGCTGCCCAGCGTCAACGGTGGCGGGCTTCTCCCGGCATAAACGCGCCGCGCCCAGTGATTCATGAATTCCGCGTCGGTTTTGTTGAGAATCTTGTGCAGTATATCCGCGTGCGCTGCGCCATCTTCCTGAATGAAGACAGTGATCGGCTTACCGTTCGGCAGGCGGGTGATTTTCCCAAGAAAAATCGCGCGGATCTCGTGTTCCGAAAATTCGCTGATATTACTTGACGGGTTGGCCACGATCACCGTCTCTCCGGCCGCCCGGGTCGGGGTATGGACGGTGAGCATCAAGACAAACACAACCGCAGTTGCGAGCCTCATGTTCGCACTCCTGAAACCATTCAGTAAATTTCTCGCCACGCCCCGGCTACTAAATTGCCGGCTGGGAAACAGATGAAGCCTAGTCTTTTACGGTATATACAATTCTGACGGAATCGTTGACAGCATCCCTGCTGATATACCCGATACTGCCGGTCAGCCGTGCGACATTATCCAGCATCGCCTGGTCGCCGGACACCTGCAGGGGCGGACTGACGAGTCCGGTAAAAACGCGCCGTGCCCACAGGCTCCGTAACTGGTCGTTGGTCCTGGTAACCAGTTTTTCAAGAAATTCCGTATGTACCGCGGAATCATTTTCCTGCAACAGAACCTGAATATTCGATCCGCCCGGCACTTTGGTTATCTTGCCCAGAAAGATTGCCCTGGCGTCGTTTGCCGAAAGCGTGGTGATCGTGCTGCTCTTGCTGACTATCACAACCGTCTCCCCGCCGGCAGGAGCGGCCGCCGTGCCCAGCAGGAGTATGCCGCCGCACATGACCGTCAGCCACTGCTTGATGTCACGCAAAATCATACGCCACCAACAATAGCAAAAAACGCTGTTGGATAATATGACGCCAGTGCAAGCAGCAAACACGTGGCAATACTTGTGCCGATTGGATTCGGGCCGCGCTTGCGTAGATCCGACGTATCGTACCGCTCGAAGAATTCTTTAGACCGGTGGATATTTCTGCGCCATGCTTCAACGCCGTTCCGGCGGAGAGGTTCGAGCCGGTCGTGCCGGGGTGCCATGGGTTGCGTCACGCCGGCCCCTTCGTCGCAATGTGTCACACAGGAAAGTCTTCGAGGCGATAACCGCGATGATCCGCAACGAGCGCGCTGCCTGTCAGGTACCAATCGCCCAGTACGATACGTCGGTGTTCGTTGCCATCGATCGCGAAGCTGTGCATGGCAGGCCGGTGGGTATGGCCGTGGATCAGCAGCCGGACGTCATGCGCCTCCATGACGCGCGCGACCTCCAGCTGGTTGACATCCATGATCTCCGGTGCCTTCCGGCGGGATTGTTTCTTGCTTTCGGCGCGGTATTCCCGTGCGATGGCCACGCGTTCCGGTGCCGGCCGCAACAGAAATTCCCTCTGCCAGTCGGGGTTGCGTACCATCGCGCGGAATTTCAGATACCCGTGATCGTCGGTGCACAACAGGTCGCCGTGCATCAGCAGGACGCGCTCGCCATTGATCTCAATGATAGTCGGCTCGGTCAGTAGCCGACAGCCGGTTTCCGTGGCAAAACGCTGGCCGATGAGAAAATCGCGGTTGCCGTGCATGAAATAAATCGGCAGGCCGCGTCTGGTCGCGTCTTGCAAGCCGCGTATGACAGTTTGCTGGTCCGGTTGCGCCGTATCGTCGCCGGCCCAGTATTCGAACAGATCGCCCAGTATATAGAGCGCATTGGCGCCGGATGTGCGCGACCGCAGAAAGTCGACGAACAACCCGGTGACGGCCGGACGTTCGTCGCACAGGTGCAGATCGGCGATGAACAATGTCGTCATACTCGATGCGCTGTCTCAGCGAGACGTCTGGCTCGGTGCCCGAAGCGCCGGCCTAGTCGAGCAAAGTGATCGATTTGATCACCACCGGCGTGCGTGGCACATCTTTAGGGAACGGCCCGCCGGGACCGGTAGGCATCTTGCGGATAGCGTCGATAACGTCCATGCCTTGCGCGACCTTGCCGAACACCGTGTATCCCCATCCGTTCGCTGTCGGGCCGGTGTGATCGAGAAAGCCGTTGTCGACAACGTTAATAAAGAACTGCGCGGTGGCGGAGTGGGGGTCGCCGGTGCGCGCCATTGCGATGGTGCCGCGGGTATTTTTCAGGCCGTTGGCGGCCTCGTTGCGGATCGACGGCTTGGTCGGTTTAAGGTCGAACGCTTCGGTATAGCCGCCACCCTGTACCATAAAGTCGTCGATCACCCGGTGAAATATCGTGCCGCCGTAGTAGCCATCGTTTACGTACTTGAGAAAGTTGTCGACCGTGATCGGCGCGTTGACCCGATCCAGTTCAACGACAATCTCGCCGGCAGATGTCTGGACACTCACGCGCGGATGGGCGGCGTCGGCCGCCAGTGCGTTGCCGGACGCAAGTAACGTCAAATAGATAAGAAACGCCGTGATCAGAGGATGTTTCATGGGTCGACTGTACTCCGTATGGAAGCTGTGCCCGCCGAGGAGGCGTATGTTGACCGGCTTGCTGCGCATATTAAAGCGTTACCGGCGCCAGGAAAAGCCAACTGTGGTATTTTATGGCGCCGCGCAGGTTAAGGATATTATAAGAACACCGGAATGACTGAGTCCCGCACCAAAACCCGGTTCGCACCGAGCCCCACCGGTATGCTGCATGTCGGCAATCTGCGTACGGCGCTGTTCAGCTGGCTGTTCTCCGCCAGCCGCGACGGCACGTTTTTATTGCGTATCGAGGATACCGACCAAAGCCGTAGCGAGGCTGACTACGCGCGGGCGATTGAGACCGATCTGGAATGGCTGGGGCTCAATTGGCACGAGGGGCCGGGCATGCGCGGTCCGCACGGGCCGTATCTACAGTCCGAACGGGGCGATATCTACCGCAACTACTTTGATCTGCTGGAACAGCAGCAGCTGGCCTACCACTGTTTTTGCAGCGAACAGCAACTCAATCTGTCCCGCAAGTCGCAACTGGCGGCCGGACAGCCGCCGCGTTACTCTGGCACTTGCCTGAAACTGACCCGCGATGAGGTGATCGCGCGTCTTGAAAGGGGCCTGCGACCGACTTTGCGTTTCCGCGTGCCGCCCGGCGCTACCGTGATGTTCGATGACCTGGTGCGCGGCCCGCAGCGCTTTGAAACCGACCACATTGGCGATTTCGTGGTGCGTCGCTCCGACGGTACGCCGGCATTTTTTTTCTGCAACGCGGTCGATGACGCGTTGATGGGCGTGACGCATGTGCTGCGCGGCGAGGATCACCTGACCAACACGCCGCGCCAGATCTTGTTGCTGGAAGCGCTAGGCCTGACGGCGCCGCGCTATGGTCATATCGCGATGATCGTCGGCTCCGACGGCACACCGTTGTCGAAACGCCATGGCAGTTTCAGCGTGCATGAGTTGAGTGAGGCAGGCTATCTGCCGGACGCAGTCATTAATTATCTGGCGCGTCTTGGTCACAACTACGACGATAACAGTTTCTTGAGCACGGCCGCGCTGGCCGCGCAGTTTCAACTGGAGCGGGTCGGGCGCGTGCCGTCGCAGTTTGATCCCGCGCAACTGATGCACTGGCAGCGCGAGGCGGTGATCCGCAGCGACGCCGTGGCGTTGTGGGAATGGATGGGCGAGGATGTCCGGCACATTGTGACAGAAGCCCGTCGCGACGCGTTTTTCGACGCCGTACGCCCCAATGTGCTGTTCCCGAAAGACGCGCTGCATTGGGCCACGATATTGTTTCACGAGCCGTTGGCATTGAACGACGCGGCGCACACGATTATCCGCAATGCCGGCGCCGCCTTTTTCGAACACGCCGTGCGCGCGCTCGATGCGCATCGCGGCGATTTTGCGGCACTGCTGAGCGATCTGAAGCAGGCGACGAACGCCAGGGGAAAGGCGCTGTTTCTGCCGTTGCGCGCGGCACTGACCGGCGAGACCGACGGTCCGGAGATGGCACAGCTGATACCGCTGTTATCGATCGAGCGCGCAAGACGGCGGTTGCAGGCCGGAATCAACAGCGCCGGGTCGTAGTGTTCAGTATAGAGTTAACAGCGATAAGGAACCTCGGATTGTTGGAAATCACCTGGCGGCATGACCGGTCCAGAGGTCGTCATTCCCGCGAAAGCGGGAATCCAGTCCATCCGGTCGCGACTCGCCTATGCAAATGGAAACGCGGCGACTTCGATAAGGGCTGGATTCCGGGTCTCGACAGTTGTTCCCGACATCGCCTACCTCGCCCGTCCATGGGCTCGTACGCTTCGCTTCGCCCGGAATGACGAATTTGAGTTCATAAGACGGAAGACGTGATGAGATGTTGCAGATCTATAACAGCCTGACCCGGCAAAAAGAGAAATTTGAGCGTCCCGACCGCAAGGTCGATATCTACGTCTGCGGCATGACGGTCTACGACTACTGCCACCTCGGTCACGCCCGCGTCATGGTGGTGTTCGACGTGATTGTGCGTTATCTGCGCGCCACTGGCCTCGAGGTGAACTACGTACGCAATATCACCGACATCGACGACAAGATCATCCGGCGGGCGCGCGAGAACGACGAAGACATTGATGTGCTGACCGGACGCTACATCGCCGCGATGCACGAAGACGAGCAGGCGCTGGGTGTGCTGCCGCCCGACCATGAACCGCGTGCGACGGATTCGATGGACGCCATTACCACGATGATCGCGACGCTGATCGACAAGGGGTTCGCCTATCAGGCGGGCAACGGCGATGTGTACTACGACGTCAGCCGGTTTGAGAATTACGGCAAATTGTCCAACAAACGCATGGCGGACCTGCGCGCCGGCAGCCGCGTCGAGATCGACGAGGCCAAAGATGACCCGCTGGATTTCGTGTTATGGAAGGCCGCCAGGCCCGGCGAGCCGGCGTGGGATTCGGCATGGGGTAAAGGCCGGCCGGGCTGGCATATCGAATGTTCGGCGATGTCGACGACGTGCCTCGGGAACCATTTCGACATCCACGGCGGCGGCATGGACCTGAAGTTTCCGCACCACGAAAACGAGATCGCGCAGAGTGAGGCCGCAACCGGCGAGAAATTCGTCGACGTCTGGATACACAACGGCTTCGTCCAGATCAATGAAGAAAAGATGTCCAAGTCGCTCGGCAATTTTTTCACGGTGCGCGACGTACTTGCACGTGTGGACAAGGATGACGGGCAGCGCGCCGGCGAGATCATTCGCTATTTTATTCTGCAAAGCCATTACCGTAGCCCGCTGAACTACAGCCTCGATCTGCTGGCGTCGGCCGAGAAACGACTGGCGGGTCTGTATCGCGCGCTGTACCGGGCCGGGCAGGAAGGCGTGTCGGCGGCAGCGGCCGGCGACACGGCCTATGACCGGTCGTTCCGCGCGGCGATGGATGATGATTTCAATACCTCAGATGCGCTGGCCGTGCTGGATGGCATCGCCGGCGAGATCAATCGCGCGCTGGACGATAAGGCTACTGATCGGGCAGCGGTGCTGGTTATGACGTTGAAAGAACTCGGGGGACTGCTTGGTAGTCTGGCAGACAATCCGGAGATATTCCTCAAGTACATGAGCAGGACTAAATCTGTAGCGATTCCGCAAGCGGTTTTAAACTTCAACAGCCGGGAGGTAACGGTTGATGTGCTCGTTTCAATACGTGACAAAGCGCGCCGTGAGAAAGATTGG
Organism: Gammaproteobacteria bacterium; assembly: GCA_006218035.1. GTDB lineage: Bacteria > Pseudomonadota > Gammaproteobacteria > VBWC01 > VBWC01 > VBWC01. The sequence goes on along the minus strand of VBWC01000001.1, from coordinate 121,109 downwards.
AAAACCTCCGATGAAGTTCGTGACGCGCTGAAAGCACAGGGCTATGTTGTAGAGGACGGTGCTGACGGAACTCGGGTACGGAAAGCGTAGCCGATCTGACCTGCGGTAAACGAATGGCGTTCAACAATCCAGTTACGCCGAATGCAAGTATGCCCAGTTCGGCGCGCTGCGCTTATTGAAATTTACAATGATTGAGCTGGATTCCCGCTTGCGCGGGAATGACTGGAGAGCTAGCCGGACTTTCCGGGGGTTTTACCGGCGTGCAACTTCTCCGCCGCCCACAGCGTATTCTGCAATAACGTCGCGACGGTCATCGGGCCGACGCCGCCGGGGACGGGGGTGATCCAGCCGGCGCGTTCGGCGGCCTTGTCGTATTCGACGTCCCCGACCAGGCGGCCGTCGGGCAGGCGGTTCATGCCGACATCGATGACGATCGCCCCCGGTTTGATCCATGCGCCTTTGATTATATCCGGCTTGCCGACGGCGACGACGACGATGTCGGCGCGCGCCACGTGTCCAGGCAGGTCTTCGGTGAAGCGGTGCGTCATTGTGACCGTGCAACCGGCAAGCAGCAGTTCCAGCGACATCGGCCGGCCGACGATGTTGGAGGCGCCGACGACGACGGCGTGTTTGCCCATGAGCTCGATGCCGGTGTGTTTGAGCAGCGTCATGATGCCGTGCGGCGTACACGGGCGCAGCGCCGGTACGCGCAGCATCAGGCGTCCGACGTTGTACGGATGGAAGCCATCGACGTCCTTGTCGGGCCGGATGCGCTCAATAACGGTTTCGTTGTCGATCTGTGCGGGCAGCGGCAGTTGTACCAGTATGCCGTCGATCTCGGGGTCAGCATTCAGCTTGTCGATCAATGCTAGCAGTTCTGACTGGCCGGTCGTCTCCGGCAGGTCATACGAGCGCGACAGAAACCCCGCCTTGTCGCAGGCGGCGCGCTTATTACGTACATAGACCTGCGAGGCCGAATTGCTGCCGACCAGAATCACCGCCAGGCCCGGGCGGCGCAGGCCATGCGCCAGCCGCTGGTCGACGCGTGTCCGGATTTCCTCGTGGATAGCGGCGGCGACCGCCTTGCCGTCGAGGATTCTGGCGTGTGCCACAGTGGTTTGCGCGTTCCGAGCCATCAAAAAACCAACTCCAGGCGGCGTGGTGTTTGCTATAATTCGCCGGTTGTTTTTCGAAGCCGTATCTTACGTGATTCACCATGGCAGGCCAAACACTTTACGACAAGTTATGGGACGCACATGTGGTCCGTCGCAACGACGACGGCACGTGTCTGCTCTATATTGACCGTCACCTGGTGCATGAGGTGACGTCACCGCAGGCGTTCGAGGGCCTGCGCCTGGCGGGGCGGCGCCCATGGCGCGTGTCCGCCAATCTCGCCACGCCCGACCATAACGTGCCGACAACGAACCGCGCGGCCGGTATCGTCGATCCGGTGTCGCGCCTGCAGGTCGAGACGCTGGAAGACAATTGCCGGGAGTTTGGCATCACCGAATTCGGCATGGACGATCCCCGTCAGGGGATCGTCCATGTGATCGGCCCCGAGACTGGCGCGACGCTGCCGGGTATGACGGTCGTGTGCGGCGATTCGCATACCTCGACGCACGGCGCGCTCGGTGCGCTGGCGCAGGGCATAGGCACGTCCGAAGTCGAGCATGTGCTCGCGACGCAATGCCTGATCCAGAAGAAGGCACGCAACATGCTGGTCAGCGTTGACGGCGAGGTTGGCCCGGGCGTAACCGCGAAGGATATCGTGCTCGCGATTATCGGCCGGATCGGTACCGCGGGCGGTTCCGGCTATACGATTGAGTTCGGCGGTGACGTGATCCGCGCGCTGTCTATTGAGGGCCGCATGACCGTCTGCAATATGGCGATCGAGGCCGGCGCGCGCGCCGGGTTGATTGCCGTGGACGACAAGACTATCGAATACGCGCGTGGCCGCACCTATGCGCCGCAGGGGAACCAGTGGCAGCAGGCGGTGGCCGTGTGGCGCGCGCTGCATAGCGATGCCGATGCCAGGTTTGATCACGTCGTGCACGTCAACGCGCAGGACATCCAGCCGCAGGTCACCTGGGGAACGTCGCCCGAAATGGTGGTTGCGGTCGACGGCCGTGTGCCCGACCCGCAGGCCGAGCCGGATGTGGTGAAACGTACCGGCATGCAACGCGCGCTGGACTACATGGCGCTTGAACCCGGCACGCCGATGGTGGCAATCCGGCTCGACAAGGTGTTTATCGGTTCTTGCACGAATTCCCGTATCGAGGATCTGCGCGCGGCGGCAGCCATCGCGCGCGGCCGTAAGGTCGCGGGGACTGTCCGGCTGGCGATGGTCGTGCCGGGGTCCGGGCTGGTCAAGCAGCAGGCCGAACTCGAGGGGTTGGACCGGATCTTTCTCGATGCCGGTTTTGAATGGCGCGAGCCGGGATGCTCGATGTGTCTGGCGATGAACGCCGATCGCCTCGAACCGGGTGAACGCTGTGCGTCGACGTCGAACCGCAACTTCGAGGGTCGGCAGGGGCAGGGCGGTCGTACCCATCTGGTCAGTCCGGCGATGGCCGCCGCCGCGGCGATCGCCGGACATTTTGTCGACGTGCGTACCTTTGGCCAGACCGATATTGAGGCGGTGCGCACGGCGTCGCGGTAATCGGACTTTATGGAACCGTACAAAAAATTTACCGGCATCGTCGCGCCGCTCGACCGGGCCAACGTTGATACCGACGCGATCATTCCCAAGCAGTACCTGAAATCGATCAAGCGGACCGGTTTCGGACCGAACCTGTTCGACGAGTGGCGTTACCTTGACCACGGTGAGCCGGGGCAGGACCACAGCAAGCGGCGGCTGAACCCGGCGTTCGTTTTGAACCTGCCGCGCTATAAAGGCGCCACTATATTGCTGGCGCGCGCCAACTTCGGTTGCGGTTCGTCGCGCGAGCATGCGCCGTGGGCACTGGTCGATTACGGCTTTCGTGCGATCATTGCGCCGAGCTACGCAGATATCTTCTACAACAACTGTTTCAAGAACGGACTGTTGCCGATTGTGCTGGATACGGCCGTGGTCGATGGCCTGTTTAACGCCGTTGCGAAGACGGACGGTTATACCTTGACCGTTGATCTCGAAAACCAACGGGTGATTGCGCCAGCGGGCACGGAAATGAGATTCGACATTGACGCGTTTCGCCGGCACTGCCTGCTCGAAGGGCTGGACGATATCGGGTTGACCCTGCAGCATGTCGATGAAATCCGCATCTATGAAAAGCGCCGTGCGCAGCAGGCGCCGTGGTTGTTTACGGAGCTATAAAGCAGTCGGATTGACGTTATGTCGGAAGCTACGACTATGGATTGTAGTCCCCGTGGCATTTCGTCATGCCCGCGCAAGCGGGCATCCGGCGACGTGTCGCGTGATGAAAGACTGGATTCCCGCTTGCGCGGGCATGACGGCAGTTATCCCGCAAATGGCGGCCATATATTGAAACCTCGGTAATTATCGGGACGGAGAAATGCACAAGATTCTGGTATTGCCCGGCGACGGCATCGGGCCGGAGGTCGTGGCCGAGGCCGTCAAGGTGCTGGAGTACCTGCGCCATGAATTCGGGCTGAAGCTCGAGCTCGCGCATGGGCTCGTTGGCGGCGCTGCCTATGATGCGACCGGCTCTCCGTTGCCCGACGTGACGCTCGCCGCGGCCCGCCGCGCCGACGCGATACTGCTGGGTGCGGTCGGCGGTCATAAATGGGAATCGCTGGATATCTCGGTCCGGCCGGAGAAGGGCCTGCTCGGCCTGCGTGCGGAGCTGGGGCTGTTCGCCAATCTGCGTCCGGCGCTGCTGTATCGCCAGCTCGCCGACGCGTCGACGCTGAAGCCCGAGGTGGTCGCGGGGCTCGACATCATGATCGTGCGCGAGCTGACCGGCGGCATCTATTTCGGCAAGCCGCGCGGTATCCGTCGGCTGGAGAACGGCGAGCGGGAAGGCTATAACACGCTGGTCTATCGCGAGTCGGAGATCGAGCGCATCGGGCGGGTCGCGTTCGATATCGCGATGCAGCGCGGCAAGCGCGTCTGTTCGATCGACAAGGCCAATGTGCTGGAGTGCACGGAACTCTGGCGCGAGGTCATGATCCGTACAGGCAAGGATTACCCGGAAGTCGAGTTGACCCATATGTATGTCGACAATGCAGCGATGCAGCTGGTGCGCCGGCCCAGGCAGTTCGACGTGATGGTAACGACCAACATGTTCGGTGACATCCTGTCGGATTGCGCGGCGATGCTGACCGGCTCCATCGGCATGCTGCCGTCGGCGGCGCTGGACGCGACCGGCAAGGGCATGTACGAACCGATCCATGGCTCGGCGCCGGATATCGCCGGCAAAGGCATCGCGAATCCGCTGGCGACTATATTGTCCGTGGCGATGATGTTGCGTTACACGCTCGATGAGCCTGCTTTATCGGAGCGTATCGATCGGGCGATCGAGCGCGTGCTGGATACAGGGTTGCGCACGGCGGATATCCATTCCGAAGGTACTCAGAAAATCGGTACCGTGGCGATGGGTGATGCGGTCGTCGCGGCGATGGCAGATTAGGTAAAAAACGTTCAGACAGGACAAGGCAATGGTGAAGAAATTTGATGTCGCGGTAGTGGGTGCGACCGGCGCGGTCGGCGACGTGATGATCCGCATGCTGGAAGAGCGCAACTTTCCGGTGAACAATCTCTATGCACTGGCGAGCGAGCGCTCGGCCGGCAAGAAGGTTAAATTCAAGGGCCGCGAGATCACGATAGGCAACCTCGCGGAATTCGATTTCGCCAAGGTGCAAATCGGCCTGTTTTCGGCCGGTGCGAGTATTTCGGAGGTCTATGCGCCCAAAGCGGCCGCGGCCGGCTGTGTCGTGATCGATAACACCTCGCAATTCCGGCGCGATGAGGATATCCCGCTGGTGGTGCCCGAGGTCAATGCGCATGCGATTGCCCGATACACCACCCGGGGTATTATCGCAAACCCGAATTGTTCTACTATTCAGATGGTTGTGGCGCTCAAGCCGATCCATGACGCGGTCGGTATCGAGCGTATCAACGTCTGTACCTATCAGTCGGTGTCGGGCACCGGCAAGGAGGCCATCGACGAACTGATGGCGCAGACCGCCGCTATATTGCAGGGCAAACCGGTGTTGGCCGAGGTCTACCCGAAGCAGATCGCGTTCAATGTATTGCCGCATATCGACGTATTTCTCGACAACGGCTATACCAAGGAAGAGATGAAGATGGTTTGGGAGACTAAAAAAATCATGGAAGATGACGCTATGCTGGTAAATCCAACGACAGTCAGGGTTCCCGTGGTGTACGGTCATTCCGAGGCCGTACATATCGAGACCCGACGCAAGATTACTGCCGAGGAGGCGCGGAAGTTGTTATTGAAGGCGCCGGGTGTCAAGGTGATGGACGAACGCAAGGCGGGTGGATACCCGACTGCCGCCGTCGATGCCGCCGGAACTGACCCCGTGTATGTTGGCCGTATCCGCGAGGACATCTCTCATCCGCGTGGGCTTGACCTGTGGGTGGTCTCGGATAACGTGCGCAAAGGCGCGGCCCTGAACAGTATTCAAATCGCGGAAATTCTGGTAGAACATTACCTTAATTGATGAAACAGATCAGAAATTCTCCGGATAAGCCCGGGATTTCCCCGGGCCGTCGAGAGAACAGGAAACATCGGATGCGACTGATATGGAATGATGTCCCGGACGGGCATCGGCAGCGGGAGGAGGCATGACGCGTAAGCTGTTATTAATAACCCCGTTGCTGTTTTTGTATGCGGCGGCAGTTCAGGCGCTGGGTATTGGCGATATCGAACTGAAGTCCGCGCTAAACCAGCCGTTCGACGCAGAGATCAAGCTTCATTCAGTGAATGGCGAGGATATGAAGGCCGTCAGTATCGGTCTTGCGTCCAACGCGACGTTTGATACGGCCGGTGTTGACCGCCATCCGGTCCTCGATCAGCTGACGTTCAAGATCGATACCCGGCGCGACGGCACGTCGGTTATCAAGGTCAGTTCGCGGCAGCCGATTCGCGAGCCTTTCCTCGATTTCATCGTGCAAGTCAGCTGGCCGGCCGGCCAGCTGCAACGTGAATATACCGTATTGCTAGACCCGCCGGTCTTGACCACGGAGCGTCCGGCGCCGGTCGCGCCGGCCATGACGATGTCCGCGGCGCCGGAAGCCGTGCCGGCACGACCGGCCGCCACTGCTCCGGCCGGACCGGAGCGACCGGCACCTGCGGCGCCGGCGACGCGCGTCTCAACGAATGAATACGGTCCGACCGGGCGCACGGATACGCTGTGGTCGATCGCCGAACAGATGCGGCCGGATAAATCAGTCAGTGTCCCGCAGACGATGATGGCGTTGCTGAAAGGCAATCCGGACGCGTTTTATAACGACAATATAAATGAACTCAAGGCCGGCTATGTTTTACGCCTTGAGGATCGCAGTCTGTTGACCGCGATGAGCAAGGGCGAGGCGGAACGGGAATCGCGTCGCCACTACCAGGAATGGCTCGCGCGCAAGCGTGGCGAAAGCGTGACACCCGCACGACCACAGGGCGTGATGCCGGATGCCGGGCGTGCGGCCGCGGGTTCGACGGCGCCTGATCAGCAGCCGCGCCTGAAACTGGTGGCACCGACCGAGGAAGAACTGCGGGCGATGGACGCCACTGGCACCGTTTCGTCGGGCCAGGGTGAGCGCACCAACGCGGCCGAAATTCGTCAAGAGCTGGCATTGGCTGCGGAAGCGGCCGATCGTACGGCGCTGGAAAACGACGACCTTAAGCAACACATTGCCTCCCTGGAGTCCCAGCTTACCGAAATGCAGCGGTTGTTGACGTTGAAGGACGGTACCCTTGCGACGATCCAGGCGCAGCAAGCCGAACAAGCCGCCGACGCTTCAGCCGGGAAACCGGCGGCGCCTGCGACTCCGCCGGTGACCGAAGCCGCCCGGCCGCGCGAGGAGCATGGCGTGTTCGGCAGCCCGATTGTATTGAGCACGGTGATGATTCTCGTACTGGGTCTCGTCATGCTGGGCTGGAAGATGTATCGACGGCGCCAGCTGGAATCGCTGGATTCCAACGTGTTTACGCCGGTGGTAGTGGCCGCGCCGCCGGCCGCAGCCGTGTCCGAGAATACTCGTGCGGCGGTCGATGATCAGTTCGAGATCGCGTCACCGACTCCGTTCGATAGCGATGGGCATGGTATCAGTGCCGAGGCTGATGATATCGACGTGCTGTCGGAGGTGGATGTTTATCTGGCGTACCACCGTTATCCGCAGGCGGAAACCCTGATCAAGGGCGCGATCGAACATCATCCGGGCCGGCTTGATCTGCAACTCAAGTTGCTGGAGATTTATTTTGCGGCCCAGGACAAGCAACAGTTCGTTGCGCACGCCGAGCAAATACATGACGCGCTGGGCGGCGCCGACGGCGAAGGATCCGAGTTCTGGATGCGCGCGGCCGCGCTGGGTCAGGAAATGGCGCCCGAACACCCGCTGTTCGGCGGTGCGCAGGCAATCGGCGGCGCTGCCGGTCATTCGGCAGAGGTGGACACTGCCGCACCTGGACGCGGAGATAATGCGATCGAGTTCGAGGCCGGTCTGTACGATGCCGGGTCCGCCGCGAAATCGAAGACGCTCGATATCCCGGTCGCTGAAGATGCCGGGATGGAATTTACGTCTCCTGGCGAAGACCTTTCCTCACCAGAGGATCGCGAGTTCGCAGCGTCCGATGCGGCCGATGACGAAGCTTTTGGTCTGGACAGCTCGGACGTCGTCTCCACCAAGCTTGATCTGGCGAAGGCCTACGTCGATATGGGCGACCACGACGGTGCGCGCAGTATTCTGGAAGAGGTGGTAGCGGAAGGCTCCGACGTCCAGAAACAGGAAGCCCGGGATCTGCTTGCGCAGATCGGTTAGCGCCACCGCTGTTTCGTGATGTATCCTGCCGCGGCCAGCATACTGGCCGCTGCGTTTTTCGGGACCGAACCGCACAACACGCCCATGATTCATCCGGTAGTTCGTATCGTATTGCTCTGTGTGTTCGTGACATGCGTCGCCACTGCCGCTTTTCACGCGCTGATTGCAGCGGTTGCGACACTGACCGTGGCTTACTGGATGTCGGGTACGCCGCTTCGTCCGGCGCTGTTCATGTTGCGCCGCCTGCGCTGGTTTCTGCTGTCGATCCTGTTCGTATTTCTGTGGTTTACACCCGGCGAGTCTCCCGCGTGGTTGCAGTTTCTCGATCCATGGGTGCCGACGGTTGCGGGGATGCGTGACGGGACGCTGCGTATCGCGGTGCTGGTGCTGATCGTGTGCGCCGTCAACCTGCTGTTGCAGTCGACGTCGCGCGAGCAGTTGCTCGGCGCCATTTACTGGCTGGCATCGCCGTTCGGCCAGGGCGGTACTGCCAGCGAGCGTCTGGCGGTGAGAGCGACGCTGGTGCTGGACAAAGTGGCGGCGATGCAGCAAAGCGTGCGCCAACGGCGTGAGCGGTTATCGACGCGCACGGGCGCTATCGGGCAGGCGCGGGAGGTGGCGGTAGATTTATTCCGGCACGCGCTGTATACGGCCGAAACGGAGCGGTTGCAGACGTTGGTGATCGACCGGCCGGTGCCGCCGCCGTGGGCGCAATGGTTGTGGCCGGTGGCCCTCGGCCTGCTGATGTCCACGCTGTAATTGGCGTGGCCGCGCTGCCGATGTTATCAGCCGCCGGTGGGTTGCAGCACGATCGCCCCCAGCGGTGGCAGCGTAATCGATAGCGAGTACGGACGCCCCATCCAGGGTTGGTCGCTCGCGTACACAAGCCCGGCGTTACCGATATTACCTCCGCCATAACAGCTCGCGTCCGAATTGAGTACCTCACGATAAGCACCGGCACAGGGTACGCCGATGCGGTAACCCTCGCGCGGTACCGGCGTGAAATTCAGGATGACAGCCACCACTTGAGCGCCGCTGCGGCGCAGATACGACAAGGTCGATTGTCCCGCATCGTGACAATCGATCCACTCGAAACCCTGCCCTTCGAAGTCGTGTTGATGCAGCGCATCGGTCGTGGTATAGATTCGGTTGAGATCCTGCACCAGCTTCTGTATGCCTTGATGTAACGGGTAGTCGAGCACGTACCAGTCCAGCGCTGCGTCGAAATTCCATTCCTGTCCCTGGCCGAACTCGCAGCCCATGAACAGCAGCTTCTTGCCGGGATGGGTGAACATATACGTGTAAAGCAGGCGCAGATTGGCGAAACGCTGCCATTCATCGCCGGGCATCTTGTTCAGCATCGAGCCCTTACCGTGTACCACTTCGTCATGTGAGAACGGCAGGACGAAATTTTCCGTATACGCGTACAGCTGACTGAACGTCAGCACGTTGTGATTGTAGTGACGGTAAATCGGATCCTTGCTCATGTATTCAAGCGTGTCGTGCATCCAGCCCATATTCCATTTCATGCTGAATCCGAGTCCGCCGAGCCATACGGGCCGGGACACCATCGGCCACGACGTCGATTCCTCGGCAATTACCATCGTGCCGGGATGCTGGTCGTGCGTCACCTCGTTCAGCTGTCGTATGAAATCGATCGCCTCAATGTTTTCCTTGCCACCGTAGCGGTTGGGCAGCCAGTCGCCGGGTTCCCGTGAATAATCCAGATACAGCATCGATGCCACTGCGTCGACGCGCAACCCGTCGATATGACACTCGTCAAGCCAGAACAGCGCGCTGGATAACAGAAAGTTTTTTACCTCGTTGCGGCCGTAATTGAAGATCAATGTGCCCCATTCGCGGTGCTCGCCAATGCGCGGGTCTTCATGTTCATAGAGCGCACTGCCGTCGTATCGCGCCAGGCCGTGCGGGTCCTTCGGGAAATGTCCGGGCACCCAGTCGAGCAGCACCCCGATGCCGTTGCGGTGACAGTAGTCGACGAAGTAACGGAAATCATCCGGCGTGCCGTGACGGCTGGTTACGGCGTAATAGCCGATCGTCTGGTAACCCCATGAGGCGTCAAGCGGGTGTTCGGTAACCGGCAGCAATTCGATATGCGTAAAGCCGAGGTTACCGACATGTTCGACCAGCCGATGGGCCAGCTCGCGGTAATTGAGAAATTCGCCTTGTGGGCCGCGTTGCCAGGATCCGAGATGAACCTCGTAGATCGACATTGGCGCGTGCAGCCAGTCATGGGCAACCCGCGTCGTCATCCAGTGATCGTCGCTCCAGGCGAACGCCTTGTCGTCAGCAACGATTGATGCCGTGCTGGGTCGTATTTCGAAGCGCTGCGCATACGGATCGGACTTCAGATGGATGCTGCCATGCGTGCGGTTACGGATCTCAAGCTTGTATAGCTCTCCCTTGGCAAGGCCGGGAATAAACAACTCCCAGATGCCGCTGCCGCCGCGCACCCTCATCGGATGGCTGCGGCCGTCCCATTGATTGAAGTCGCCGACGACGCTGACGCGCTCGGCGCTCGGCGCCCAGGTCGCGAACAGCACGCCGTGCACACCATCGACTGCATGCGGATGGGCGCCCAGAAAACGGTAGGCGTGCCAGTGTTTGCCTTCGCCGAACAGGTGCAGATCGAACTCGCTGATCTGGGGCGGGAAACAATACGGATCGAAACGGCGCTGCACATCGCCACGGCCATCGCGCCACTCGATCGCGTACCGATCCGGCACCGTTCCGGCCGCGCCGCGCCACTCGAACAGATCCGAGCTGGCGAGACGCTCCAGCGGGAGTTTCTGATCGGGAAGCCGGGCGGTTGCCGCGTAAGGAATGAAAACGCGAATTACCTCGTCGTCGCCGTGACGATGTTTGCCAAGCACGGCAAACGGGTCGTGATGGCGCGCCTCAAGGATGCGGACGATCTCATCCGGCAGTCGGGAAGTCGCGGACGGACTCTGGTTATCAGCAGGTTGCGGCTTCATAAATCAAGGCCCCGTATCCTGTGTAAGACGCTCATGAATAGGCGGTGGAATCATACCGGCGCACGGGCATTCAACATTGACAAAAGCCCCGATTGCAGATGTTGATATGGTAACATAATCGCAGATAACAGGTTGTTTGCGGCTCTGCGATGACATGCGTGACGGGATGGGTGTATTTCGGGCGACAGGCGTGATTGGTGAGTGCGTCATCGGCCGGTATCGATGAATCACGCTGTGATGTTCGGCAGGTGACGCGGCAGGGGTGCGTGGGCCGGCAGAACCAGTGGAAAACAAGACTCCGGCATTTAATGAACGCCCGTAATGAGAGGGAGACCGAGGGCTAGTCGATGCAAACCAACCACAGCACGCGATTTGTCAGCCGACTGACACGCGATACCCTGGCGCTGATTCTGGCGGGTGGCCGCGGGTCACGCCTCAAGCATTTGACAATGTGGCGAGCCAAACCAGCCGTGCCATTCGGCGGCAAGTTCCGCATTATCGACTTTCCGCTATCGAACTGCGTCAATTCGGGCATACGCCGTATCGGTGTGCTGACACAGTACAAGGCCCATTCGTTGATACGCCATATCCAGCAGGGTTGGGGATTTCTGCGTGGAAATTTCAATGAGTTCGTCGAATTGCTGCCGGCGCAGCAGCGGATAGAAACGTCATGGTACGCGGGGACCGCTGATGCGGTTTATCAGAACATCGATATTATTCGCAGCCATAACCCGGTTTACGTGCTGATTCTCGCCGGTGACCATATCTATAAAATGGATTACGGAACGATGATCGCCGCGCATGTGGAACGCCAGGCCGACCTGACCGTCGGATGTATCGAGGTGCCGTTGGAGCAGGCGAAGGCGTTTGGCGTGCTGTCGGTGGATACCGACGACCGCATTACGCGCTTTATCGAGAAGCCGGAACAGCCCGAAGGCGTGCCCGGACGCGAAAACATGGCGCTGGCCTCGATGGGCATCTACATTTTCTCGACCGGTTTTTTGTACGAACAGTTGTTCAAGGACGCATACACCTCGTCGTCGAACCACGACTTTGGCAAGGACATTATCCCGTCCGTTATCCACAATTACCGCGTGTTTGCCCACCCGTTTCGCGACGAAACCGGCAAGCAGGCCTATTGGCGCGATGTCGGTACTGTGGATGCCTTCTGGGAGGCGAATATGGAATTGATCGGCGTGACCCCCGAGCTGAATCTCTATGATGACCGCTGGCCGATCTGGACCCACCAGGCGCAACTGCCGCCGGCGAAGTTTGTGTTTGACGACGAGAACCGGCGCGGGATGGCGGTCGATTCGATGATATCCGGCGGATCTATCGTGTCGGGCGCGGTGGTGCGGCGTTCGCTGCTGTTTTCAAATGTTTATGTGCGGTCCTACTCCTACGTCGAGGACTGCGTTGTGTTGCCGAACGTCGATATTGGCGAACGTTGCCGGTTGAAAAAGGTGGTGTTCGATTCGGGATGTCACGTGCCGCCGGAAACGGTGATCGGCGAGGACCGGAAGGAAGACGCCAAGCGGTTTTACGTATCGCCCGGCGGCGTTGTGCTGGTGACTCCCGATATGCTTGGTCAGCGCACCCACCATGTCGTCTGAAGCCCGGCTCAAGGTGGTGTTGTGCTGGCACATGCACCAGCCGGAATACCGCGACCGGCTCAGTGGTACCTACCAGTTGCCATGGACCTATCTGCACGCAATCAAGGATTACGTCGACATGGCCGTCGTTCTGGAGAATACGCCGGGCGCCCGGGCCGTAGTCAATTTTGCGCCGATCCTGCTCGAGCAGATCGACGACTACACGAAACAGATACAGGCGTTTCTTAACGACCGCGGGGTTATCAGCGATCCACTGCTGGCGGCACTGGATATGCCGGCGCTGCCGGTGGTACCGGAAGAGCGCATGGCGCTGATCAAGGCGTGCCTGAAGGTGAACCGCCACCGGTTGATCAACCGGTTCGCGCCGTTTCGTCAGCTCGCGGAGATCGCTGACGGGTTGATCAAGCAGCCGCAGACACTGAAGTACATCGACGAGCAATACCTGGTCGATATCGTTGTCTGGTATCACCTGGCGTGGCTGGGTGAAACCGTCCGGCGCAGCGATGCGCGCGTCAAGCGCCTGATCGAGAAGGGCAGCACGTACACCTTGCACGAGCGGCGCGAATTGCTTGTTATCATCGGCGAGCTGATGTCCGCGGTGATTGGCCGGTATCGCGCGCTGGCCGAGCGCGGTCAGGTGGAGTTGTCAGTGACCCCGTATGCGCATCCGATATTGCCGCTGCTGCTGGATCTGGGTGCGGCTGCCGAGGCGACGCCCGATGTGCGTATGCCGGTCATGAGCCGGTATCCCGGCGGTATGGACCGTGCCAATTACCATATCGAGGAAGGCATCGCGACGTTCAGGCGGCAATTCGGCTTCACGCCCGCCGGATGCTGGCCGGCGGAGGGCGGGGTCAGCACCAAGGCGCTCGAGCTGCTGGCGCGTTATGGCTTCAAATGGGCGGCGACCGGCCAGGGTGTGTTTCAGAACACGATCAAAAAACACGGCATCGAAAATAACCATGACCGCCGGCTGCATCGTTCCTACCGCATCGGCAAGGGTGACGCAATCACCTGTTTCTTTCGTGACGACGGCCTGTCCGATCTGATCGGTTTTACCTATTCCGACTGGCACGCCGACGATGCGGTGGCCAATCTTGTTGCGCATCTTGAGACGATTGCCAACCACTGCGCGGCGGAGCCTGACAGTGTGGTGTCCATCATCCTCGATGGTGAAAACGCATGGGAATACTATCCGGAGAACGGCTATCATTTTCTGAAGGCGCTGTACGCACGCCTTGCCAGTCATCCTCGCCTGGAACTGACGACGTTTTCTGACGCGCTGGGTGGTATCAAGGAGCCCCAATCCTTGCCCGGCGTCGTTGCGGGCAGCTGGGTGTACGGCACGTTCTCGACCTGGATTGGCTCGGCGGACAAGAACCGCGGCTGGGACATGTTGTGCGAGGCCAAGCGGGCGTTCGACACGGCCGTGGCGTCGGGACGATTAGCCGACGATGTGAAGGCGGCGGCGGCACGGCAACTCGCCGTGTGCGAGGGTTCCGACTGGTGCTGGTGGTTCGGCGATGAAAACCCGGCCGGGAGCGTCAGCGATTTCGAGCGTCTCTATCGCATTCATCTCGCGAGTCTTTATCAAATTATCGGCGAGGAGCCGCCGGAAAACCTGTCGCACGTCGTCAGCCACGGTGGCGGCGACGCGGCGCGCGGCGGTGTCATGCGCAAGTCCACGGAGGGCGGGAAGACAACGTGAACCATCCCCTCGATCAGCGTCGAGCCGGGGTGATACTTCATCCGACGTCGTTGCCGGGGCGGTGGGGCAATGGCGACCTGGGGGGCGACGCCTATCGATTCGTCGATTTTCTGCAGGCCTGCGGTCAGACCGTCTGGCAGATGCTGCCGCTGGGCCCGACGCATATCGACGGTTCGCCTTATCAATGTCTTTCGGTGCATGCCGGCAACCCGCTGTTGATCAGTATCGACGCGTTGATCGATGCCGGCTGGCTCGACGCGCCGTTCGCCGTGGCGAACTTTCAGGCGCATTCGACCGATCGGGTCGTGCAAAAGCGCGCTCTGTTGGCGCGGGCGCATGCGGGATTCCTTGAAAAGGCGGACAGGCGTGACCATGCGGCACTCGCGCTGTTTATCGACACGCATCATCACTGGCTGCGCGATTACGCGCTATATCAGGCGTTGCGTAAGGAAAATCGCGGCGCGGAATGGGATCGCTGGCCGGTCGAGCAGCGCGATCGTGCCGCCGCCACACTGGACGAGGCGTCACGCCGGCTGGCGCGGTTCATTCATCAGGTTTGCTTCGAGCAGTTCGTGTTTTTCCGGCAATGGCAGGCGCTGAAAAACTACGCGCACCAGCGCGGCATATGGCTGTTCGGCGATATGCCGATTTTCGTTGCCTATGACAGCGCCGATGTCTGGAGCCGGCGGGAATATTTCGAGCTGGATGAAACCGGCCACATGCGTGTCGTTGCCGGTGTGCCGCCGGATTACTTTTCGGCGACCGGGCAGCGCTGGGGAAATCCGCATTACCGCTGGAGCGCGATGGCAGCTAACGGTTTCCGCTGGTGGATCGAGCGGGTGCAGACACAGCGCGAACTGGTCGATCTGATCCGCATCGATCACTTTCGCGGATTCGAAGCGTATTGGGAGATACCGGCCGACAGCCCGACAGCCATCAATGGCCGCTGGGTGACGGCACCCGGCGAGGCCTTGTTCAGCGCGTTACGGCGGCATTTCGGCCCGTTGCCACTGGTTGCGGAGGATCTTGGCCTGATCACGCCAGAGGTAGATGCGTTGCGCAAAAAGTTTTCGCTGCCTGGTATGAAAATACTGCAATTCGCATTCGACGGCGGGCCGGATAATCCCTACCTGCCGCATAATCACGAGATCAACAGTGTTGTCTATACCGGTACGCACGACAACGACACGACACTGGGCTGGTATACATCGCTCGGCGATGACCTGCGCCGCAAGGTCGACGATTATCTCGGGCTGCCAGGCGATCCGATGCCGTGGCCGTTGATCCGCTGTGCCTACAGCAGCATCGCGCAGTTGGCGATGGTGCCGATGCAGGACGTATTGATGCTCGGTGGTGAGCACCGGACGAACCGGCCCGGTACGACCGAGGGAAACTGGCTATGGCGATTCGAGTGGGAGCAGGTCACGGACGACAATGTCGCGCGCCTGCGTCATCTGGCGGAACTGTATGAACGCCTTGGCGTTACACCGGCGGCGGCAGCGGATCGCCGTAAGGCGAAGGAGCTGCCTGCCGGCGCCTGACGGCCCGGGCCGGCGCACGAATGCGCCGCCGCCGTTTATATCCACAACATGCAGCCGAGTTCGAACTCATGCGCCAGCAGTTTATGATGCGGGTAGGCGCGCAGTTTGTAGTACTGCAGCCCCGGCAACGTTGGCTCCAGGTCGAGCCCGAACAAGGTTTCCCCCGTTTCATTGGTGCCGCGACCGGTGAGCTTGTGGCACGAATGCGCGATGAATTCGCCCTGTTCCGATTCGCTGCCGACGAGGCATTCGATGATAACGTCCGTGGTGTCCAGTCCGTTCAGCTGTGCCGCGACTTCCACCGGCAATGTGTCGGTGGATACGATATAGGGCCGCGGCTGGTCGACGCGCCGGATACGGATACTGGGCCACGCCAGCATGACTTTTTCCTTCCAGCGGGCGAGGTCCCTGGCGGCGGCACCGTCATTCTTTTTCAGTTTCTCGCACTGGCGCGACGCGACACTGTAATACTCCCGGACATAGTCCATGACCATGCGCTGTGAGTTGTAACGGGGCAGGATGGATTTCATCGACGCCTTGGATTTTTTTACCCAGCCTTCCGAGTAGCCGTGCCCGTTGCGCTCGTAATAGAGCGGGATGATCTGTTCCTCGATGATGTCGAGCAACTCGTTGGATTCGGCGCGGTTGCGCGAGTGTGAATCGTAACTGGGGCCGTGGGGCGTAATCGCCCAGCCGTTCTCGCCGTTGTAACCCTCGCCCCACCAGCCGTCGAGCACGCTCAGATTGATGACGCCGTTCAGGCCGGCTTTTTCGCCCGAGGTGCCGCTTGCCTCGAGCGGATACTCGGGCGTGTTCAGCCAGACGTCCACACCGCTGACGAGCCGTCGCGCCAGCGCCATGTCATAGCCTTCGCACAGCAGTATCTTGCCTTCGAATTCCGGACGCTGCGACACCTCGTGGATGAACTGGATCATCTGCTGGCCCGGCAGGTCATGGGGATGGGCCTTCCCTGCAAAAACAAAAATCACCGGGCGTTCCGGGTCATTCACCAGGCGCGCCAGCCGCTCAAGATTCATAAACAGCAGGTTGGCGCGCTTGTAGGTCGCGAAACGTCGGGCAAAGCCGATCGTCAGTATATCGGTTTCCTGCGGTATCAGATGCTGGGTCAGGCGCTCGATATGCGCCTGGCTGTATTCGTTGCGACGGTATTGCCGGGTGATGCGCAGATACACTTCTTCGATCAGCTGGGACTTGAGCGATTGCCTGATGCTCCAGTAGCTGTGATCGGGAACATCGTCGAGCGCGTGCCAGAACTCGGGGGTGGTCAGCTGATTGCGCCAGTCGCCGCCAAAGCGCATGTCGAACAGAATGATCCACTCGCGCGCCAGAAACGTCGCGATATGAACACCGTTCGTTACATGCCGGATCGGATTCTCCTCGTGCGGAATCTGCGGCCAGATATAACCCTCCATGCGTGACGCGACGCGACCGTGGATGAGGCTGACGCCGTTGTGAAAACGTGAGCCGCGCAACGCGAGCGCGGTCTGGTTGAAACCGCCGTGATCGGCCGGTGTCACGCCGAGTTTCAGAAAATCCGCCATTGAAATGCCCATTTCCGCGACGAAACCGCTGAAATAGTTCTTCATCAGCTCCTCGCTGAAAATATCGTGGCCGGCCGCTACCGGCGTATGCGTGGTGAACACCGTGCCATTGGCCACCAGTTCCAGCGCGGTATGAAAGTCCAGCCCCTGTTTGACACGCTCGCGGCAGCGCTCGACGATCATGAACGCCGAGTGGCCTTCGTTGATATGCCACGCGCTCGGCTTCAGTCCGAGGCCCCGCAACGCGCGCACGCCGCCGATGCCGAGCACGATCTCCTGCTGTATCCGGGTGGTGATATCGCCGCCGTAGAGTTGATAGGTAATACGGCGATCGGTATCGGAGTTTTCCGGCAGGTCGGTATCGAGCAGGTAGAGATTGATATTACCCGAGCGGGCCCGCCATACCTTGATCGACAGGTTCCGGCCCGGCAGTGCTACCGTCACGCGCAGTTCGTTATCGCTGGTATCGCGGGCCGGCTCGATCGGCAATTCCTCGAAATTCGTCGGGTGGTAGTGCGCGAGCTGGTTGCCCTGCCTGTCGATGGTCTGGTTGAAGTAGCCCTGCCGGTACAGCAGGCCGACCGCCACGAACGGTATGCCGAGATCGCTGGCGGCCTTGCAGTGATCGCCGGCGAGGATGCCGAGGCCGCCCGAGTAGATCGGGAGACTCTCGTGGAAGCCGAATTCAGCGCAGAAATAGGCGACGAGGTCGGTTTTCGGATTGAGATACTTCTCCGTGCCGGTCTTGCGCTTTTCCTTGTAATACGTGTCATAGACGGAGAGCACCCGGTTGTAATCCTCGAGAAACACGCCGTCTTCCGCCGCTTCATCAAGTCGTTGCTGCGCTATGCGCCGCAGGAACAGTTTCGGGTTGTGGCCGACCGCGTCCCACAGATCGGAATCAAGCCGGAAGAACAGTCGGCGTACAGCACGGTCCCAGGTGTAGAGAAGGTCAGAGGCCGGCTCCGCCAGCCGTTTCAGGCGCTCCGGTATCGTGGGTCGTACCTCGATTGAATAGCGCGTTGCGGTCATGTTGTTATCGGTTCCAGCGTTTATTGATCGGGTCGCCCGGCTGCAACGGTATTGACAACGCCGTCGCGCCGCCAAGGGTCTAAATTTAAAGTGGTGTATTGCACGAGCAGCACCACCGATGGCCGGTTACCCCGAGTTGCCCAGTCGACTGCGCAGGGCAAATCCCGTTTGTACGGTCTCGTTGTACAGATCGTCAGGCGCCACTGCCGGATACGCGTCTTGCGCGTTACGCGACAGTGGTGCCGGGAGAGAGACTCGAACTCTCACGGTCGCAAAACCACCGGATTTTGAGTCCGGCGCGTCTACCAGTTCCGCCACCCCGGCGCCAGGGAGCGTGCAGTATACAGACTGGCCAGCGGCGGCCGCAAGTTACGGCATTCCGACGCAAGAGTGATACAATTATCTGATTGTCAATACGATAAATTCCGTTCCGCGGTATCTGCATGCACATGGCGGCCAATGTCCTTACTCAACATCCTGTCGACCCGGATGCGGCGTGTGCGCTGCGCCGTGACGATTTTCGCTTTGAGCTTCCTGCGGAACTGATCGCGCAGCAGCCGCTGCCATCCCGTACCGCCAGCCGCCTGCTGTGCCTCGACGGCGACTCGGGTGCGGTCGCCGATTGTATGTTCAGCGATATTCTGCAGCGGGTGTGGCCGGGCGACCTGCTGGTACTGAACGATACGCGCGTGATTCCGGCGCGTTTGCACGGTCACAAGGCAACCGGTGGTGCGATCGAGGTGCTAGTCGAGCGCGTGGTGGATGACACCACGGTACTCGCGCACGTGCGTGCAAGCCACGCGCCGCTACCGGGCAGTCGGCTGCACCTTGCCGATACGGTGGTGACGGTCGTGCGGCGCCGCGGAGATCTGTTCGAGCTGTCGTGCGCCGGTATTGACGGTTCGATATCGGCGCTGCTCGAGCGTGCGGGCAAGGTGCCGTTGCCGCCTTATATCCAGCGGGAGGCGCTGCCCGAGGACCGCGAGCGGTACCAGACGGTATATGCGCGACAGCCGGGGGCAGTGGCGGCGCCGACGGCGGGACTGCATTTCGATGATGCGATGCTGGAGACATTGCGGCAGGCCGGCGTAGAGACGGCGTTTGTTACGCTGCACGTGGGCGCCGGTACCTTCCAGCCGGTGAGGGCGGAACGGCTCGCCGAGCACCGGATGCATGCGGAACGCGCCGTCGTCACGGCAGAGGTGTGCGAAACGGTCGGCCGAGTACGAGCGCGCGGCGGGCGCGTCATTGCGGTGGGTACCACCAGCGTACGCGGTCTTGAAGCGGCGTTCCGGTGCGGCAAGATGCAGCCATTTAGCGGTGAAACGAACCTGTTCATCTATCCCGGATACCGGTTTGGCGTGGTGGACGCGATGATCACCAACTTCCATGTGTCCGAATCGACGCTGTTGATGCTGGTGTGCGCGTTCGCGGGCAGGAAAAATACCCTGCATGCCTACCGTCACGCGGTGGCCGCGGGTTACCGCTTTTTCAGTTACGGTGATGCGATGTTTATCACCCGCCGCGGGCGCTGACAGCCCGTGGGCGCAACCCGCAACTCATGTTGGTAGTCGCATAGTCCGCCGATGAGATTCGAACTTCTGGTCACCGACGGCGCGGCGCGCCGTGGCCGCCTGCATCTGACGCGCGGTTGCGTGGATACGCCGGCGTTCATGCCGGTCGGTACCGCAGCGACGGTCAAGGCCGTCACCCCCGAGGATGTCATCGCGACCGGGGCCCAGATCGTCCTGGCCAATACCTTCCATCTGATGTTACGGCCGGGTACCGATGTGGTCGCCGCCCACGGCGGGCTGCACCGCTTCATGCACTGGGAGCGTCCGATCCTGACGGATTCCGGGGGCTACCAGGTGTTCAGTCTGGGCAAGATGCGCAAAATCAGTGAGCAGGGCGTGACGTTTAGCTCGCCGGTCGACGGGAACCGCCTGTTTCTCGGCCCGGAGGAATCGATGCGCGCGCAGCGCGATCTGGGCGCGGACATCGTCATGTGCTTCGACGAGTGCACGCCGCATCCGGCGACGGAAGATCAGGCGCGCCTGTCGATGGAGCTGTCACTGCGCTGGGCCGGGCGCTCGCGCGACGCGCATGCCGGCAACCCGGCCGCGCTGTTCGGCATTGTCCAGGGCGGGATGTACGAAACGCTGCGGGATGCCTCGCTTGCGGAAATGGTGCGCATCGGCTTTGACGGGTACGCGATCGGCGGTTTGTCCGTCGGCGAGCCGATCGACGATATGCGCCGCATCCTGACCCATCTCGCGCCGGCGATGCCCGCCGCCAGGCCACGTTACCTGATGGGGGTCGGCACGCCGGTGGATATCGTTGAGGCGGTTAGGCGCGGCGTCGATATGTTTGACTGCGTGATGCCGACACGCAACGCGCGCAATGGCCATTTGTTCGTGCGCGGCGGCGTCATCCGCATCCGCAACGGCGGCTACCGTGCTGACCTGCAGCCGCTGGACGAGACGTGCGGGTGCTATACCTGCCGGAACTACACCCGTTCCTACCTGCGGCATCTGGCGCACAGCGGCGAGATTCTCGGGGCGCATCTGAATACCGTGCACAATCTGTTTTATTACCAGACCCTGATGCGCGAACTGCGCGAGGCGATTGCCGCCGGCAAGCTGAACCGCTATATCGAGGATTTTTATGCGTTGCGCGCGCAAAAACCGGGGCCTGTGTCATAATGGGCGCCGTTTCGGGCGGGGCTTGACCGATAGCGACAGGCCGACGGCCATCGGTCTTGTCTCGCCGTGGATAGCAAATATTGCATAGACGAAGGGAACCGATATGAGCATGTTTATCAATGACGCCTGGGCAGAGGCAACGCCGGCGGCGGCCGAGCCGTCGCTCATGAGTTTTGTGCCACTGATCCTGATTTTCCTGATTTTCTACTTTCTGCTGATCCGGCCGCAGATGAAACGGGCCAAGGATCATCGGAAAATGGTGGAAACGCTGGCGAAGCATGACGAGGTGGTCACTTCCGGCGGCGTGCTCGGGCGCGTGGTCGAACTGGGGGAAAGTTTTGTCACGGTCGAGATTGCGGATGGCGTGCAGATCAAGGTGCAGCGTAGTGCCGTCGGGCAGCTCGTTCCCAAGGGAACCTACAAGTCCGGTTAATACTCGGGAATATTAGAGAGCACTGCGTCAGATGAATCGCTATTCTGTCTGGAAATACCTGGCTATTGCTTTGGTGCTGGTGGTGAGCGCCTTGTATGCGCTGCCGAACCTGTTCGGCGAGGACCCTGCCGTGCAGGTGTCGTCGACGCGCGGCAGCACGGTGGATGAGTCGCTTCGTGTGCGTGTCGAGGGGCTGCTCAAGGGCGCCGAGCTGCCATTTGCGTCGGTGCAGATCGAGAAAGGGTTGCTGCTGGCGCGTTTCCGGGATACGGATACCCAGCTCAAGGCGAACGATCTGCTGCGTGAATCACTGGGCAACGAATTCATTGTTGCATTGAATCTGGCGCCGGCGACACCTGCCTGGTTGACGGCACTGAACGCGCGGCCGATGTACCTCGGGCTCGATCTGCGCGGCGGCGTGCATTTTCTGATGGAAGTGGATATGGATGCCGCGGTACGCATGGCCGAGGAACGTTATGTCAACGATATCCGGACGCTGTTGCGTGAAGAAAAGGTACGCTACCAGCAGGTCGGCAAGCGCAACGGTGGCGGTCTGGAGATCACATTCCGTTCGGCAGAAGACCGTGACGCGGCTGAAAAGTTGATCGCGAAAGAGTTCAGCAGCCTGATTGTTGAAGCGGCGCGCGAAGGCGCGGCGATTAATCTGTCGCTTGGCGAAAAGGAGATGCTGGATGTCAGGAAGCTTGCGCTGCAGCAGAACATCACCACGCTGCGTAATCGGGTAAATGAGCTGGGGGTCGCCGAGCCGATCATCCAGCAACAGGGAACCAGCCGCATCGTCGTGCAATTGCCTGGTGTCCAGGATACGGCGCGCGCCAAGGAGATTCTTGGCGCGACGGCGACGCTGGAATTCCGGCTCGTCGATACCGGGCATGACGTGCAGGACGCGGTGACCGGCCATGTGCCGGCCGGGTCGAGGCTTTATTACGAACGCAAGGGCAGTCCGGTGTTGCTTGACCGCCGCGTCATTATCACCGGTGACTCGGTCACCGATGCGGCATCCGGTATTGATAGCACCGATGGCAGTTCGGCCGTCTTCGTTACGCTGGACGGCAAGGGTGCGAAGCGCATGAGCACCGTCACCAAGGACAACATCGGTAATCCGATGGCGGTGGTTTTCATGGAAACCAAAACAGAAACCGCGATGGTCGACGGCGAGCCTGTCAAGACGAAGAAGAAGATCGAGGAAGTCATCAGCATCGCAACGATTCGCGATCAGTTGAGTAAACGCTTTCAGATCACCGGACTGGAAAGCACCAAGGAAGCGCGGACTCTCGCGCTGCTGTTACGTGCCGGTGCGCTGTCGGTGCCGATGGAAATTATCGAGGAACGGACTGTCGGGCCGAGCATGGGCGCGGAAAATATTACTAAAGGATTCAACTCCACGCTCATCGGTTTTGCCGCCATCGCCGTTTTCATGGGCATCTACTATCTGTTCTTCGGAATTATTTCGAGCCTGGCGCTGTTCGTGAATATCGTGATGCTCATCGCTGCATTGTCCCTGCTTCAGGCCACATTGACCTTGCCGGGCATCGCGGGCATCGCGCTCACGGTGGGTATGGCTATCGACGCGAATGTGCTGATCTTCGAGCGCATCCGTGAGGAGCTGCGCAACGGCAACTCGATCCAGGCGTCGATTCATTCCGGCTATGACCGCGCCTGGGATACCATTTTCGATTCGAACATTACGACGCTGATTGCCGGATTCGCGCTGTTGTGGCTGGGTTCCGGGCCGGTACGCGGGTTTGCCGTGACCTTGTGCATCGGTATCGTGACGTCCATGTTCAGTGCGGTGATGGTGTCGCGCGCGATGGTCAATCTGATTTACGGTGGGCGCAAGCTCACCAAATTGGCGATTTAACTTCGGAGTTGCGACATGGAATTATTCCGTATCAAGCGCGATATCCCGTTCATGCGCTATGCCGGGACCACGGCGGTCATTTCGGCGATCACTTTCGTTCTGGCCGTCGCGGCCATCGCGGCGCGAGGCCTGAACTTCAGTATTGATTTTACCGGCGGCACCGTGGTGGAGGTGCATTACCCACAGGCGGTAGATGCGCAGCAGGTGCGCACGGTCCTCGCAAAGGAAGGGTACAGCCATGCGATGGTGCAGAATTTCGGCACCGCCAAGGACGTGCTTATCCGCTTGCCGGAAAAGCCGGATGTGTCTTCCGCGATGCTGAGTGAAAACGTATTGAGCGTGCTCAAGCGGCAGGATGATGGTGTGGAGCTGCGGCGTGCGGAACGCGTTGGCCCGCAAGTAGGCAGGGAGCTGGCGGAAAACGGTTTGCTGGCATTGCTGCTGGTGTCCGCCGGCATCATGGTGTATCTGGCGGTGCGCTTCGAGTGGCGCTTCGCCGTCGGGGCCATTGTCGCTACGCTGCATGATGTCGTAATTGTGGTGGGGTTCTTCGCAGCGTTTCAATGGGAATTTTCCCTGACGGTGCTGGCGGCGGTGCTGGCTATCCTGGGCTATTCCGTGAATGACACCGTGGTCGTGTTCGATCGGATACGCGAAAACTTCCGCAAGATGCGCAAGGGTACGGTGCCCGAGATTATCGACAATGCTATTACCCGCACGCTATCGCGTACCGTCATGACCCACATCACGACCCAGCTCATGGTGTTTTCCATGCTATTTCTGGGTGGCGAGATCCTGTTTTATTTCGCACTCGCGCTGACACTTGGCATTGTGGTGGGTACGTATTCCTCAGTGCTGGTGGCAAGCCCCATCGTCATGTGGCTGGGTATATCTCGTGAGAACCTGCTGCCGGTCAAGAAGGAAGGCGCGGATCTAGATGCGAGGCCGTAAGGCACGCAACGGTGGTGTCCGCGTTGGTCGCTCCACACTAGCGTTTTCTCCTGGACGGACCTGAATCAGGAGATGTTCCATTAGCCACGATCCCACGGTGTGCGTCTATGTGGGTGAGGCTCTCGCCCACTACGGCTTTCCGGCGGGTCATCCCTTCGGCCAGAATCGCATGGCTGCTTTTTGGGATGAAATGGTCCGCCGTGGTCTGGACGCGCAAGTGTGTATGTGCGATCCCGTCTCGGCACCACGCAGCGTCATCGAGCGCTTCCATACGCCCGCCTATGTTGACTATGTGCAACGCCGCGAATCCGGGGGTGGCTATCTCGATAGTGGTGATACGCCTGTCTTTCCCGGCATCTATGAGGCCGCTGCCTGTGTAGTGGGGACCAGTGTGGACGCGGCTCGCCGCATCATGGCAGGTGATTGTCGTCGTGCCTTTGTGCCTATTGCCGGGTTACATCACGCGCGGCGCGACGGTGCCGCCGGGTTCTGCGTTTTTAACGATTGCGGCGTGGTGATCGAAACACTGCGGTCGGAGTATGGAATCCGGCGCATCGCCTATGTGGATATCGATGCGCATCATGGCGACGGCGTGTTCTACGCATTCGAAGACGATCCATTGCTGTTTTTTGCGGACATGCATGAAGATGGCCGGTATCTGTATCCCGGCACTGGTGCTGCGTCGGAACAGGGTATTGGCGAGGCGGCCGGTACCAAGTTGAATTTGCCGATGCCACCGGGCGCAGATGACGCTGCGTTTCTTGAAAAATGGGGCGACGTCGAGCGCTTTATAGACCAGGCGCAGCCAGAATTTATTCTGCTGCAATGCGGCGCCGACAGTCTCCGCGGCGACCCGATTGCTCATTTGGCTTATTCCGCCCGGGCGCACGCCCATGCGGCATCACGGCTGGCGCGGCTTGCCGACCGGCACAGTGGTGGCCGAATGCTGGCATTCGGCGGCGGTGGCTATGACCTGGAGAATCTTGCCGTCGCCTGGACGGCTGTCGTCGCCGCGCTGGCGCAAGCGTAGTTGGCTGGGGGACGGACGCGGTTTGGCGGCGGGGCGTTTACTGGCTTGGGCGACTGACGGCCTCGGTGGTTTCCGGCGTCGCCACTTCAACGCGATCGCGTCCGAGACGTTTTGCCTGATAGAGCGCCGAGTCGGCGCGCTCGATCAGCGTGCTGACGGTTTCACCGGGTTTGTACATGGCGACACCTGCAGAAAACGTATTCATCGGCAATTGTATGCCTGCCAGATCGGTGGTGATTTCGGCCGCGCGTGCCTTGACCTTGACGAGCGCCTTGGCGGCACCCTTGGTATCGGTGTTCGGCAACAAGACGCCGAACTCCTCGCCGCCGATGCGCGCCACCATGTCATGATGGCGGAAGATGGACAGCACATTCAGGGAAAACGCCCGCAGTACCTCGTCGCCCACCGGATGGCCGAACTTGTCATTGATCGCCTTGAAGCGGTCGAGATCGATCAGCGCGACCGTTAGCGGCGAACCGTAGCGCTGCACGCGCGAGACCTCGTCCTCGAGGCGTCGCATGAAGGCGCGCCGGTTCGGCAGGTCGGTCAGTTCATCGGTCAGGCTGAGCAGGTGAACGCGTGTCAGTTCTTCGTTCAGCTGCTTGCTGTCGTGTTCGATGATTTGCAGATATTCCTTGGTGCTGTCGAGTCGTTTGGAGAGCGACCGATGGCCGTCGAGCAGCTTCTGGATTTCGTCGATCAGCGTCTGACGCAAGGCTTCCACTTCGCTGGAGTCCACTGCCTGGCGCAGCGCCTCAAGTTCGACCTCGAGCAGCACGCCGAATTCCTCGTTCTTGGTCACGGCCTCGGATACCTGTTCGGACAACGATTCCTGTATCCGTTGCACGCGCTCCCGGTTTTCCTGCAGGTGCTTGCGATAGGCCGAATCCACCGGCGAGTGGAGGCGGCTGCGCGGCGGTACATCGAAATCACGTGGCCGCGGCTCGGCCGTTTCCGCGTCGTTCACGACCATAGCAGGTGTGCTGACCGCCGCCGGCGGCGCTACTGTCACTGCGGCAGGCGGCGGATTCGCGGACCGGGTGACGGGTAATGCCGGTTCAGCCGGAGCGCTAACCGTAATGCCGAGGCCTTCCAGCACCGGCAGAAGGATGGCGCGGGATTCGTGATCGCTGGCAAGTTTGGAAGCGGAGATCTGCTGCGCGTGCTTCTCGATACTTGCGCGCAAGGCGATAAATTCGGTCACGGTGATCGGTGGCGCCAGCCGTTTCTGCAATAACTTGAGGTGGATCTTTTCGGGCGACGTATCGGGTAATCCGCGTGCAATGCCATCAAGCAGCAGACGCAGCAGATCCGCGTAGCCTTCCTCGATCTCGCCGCGGGTCTCGTCATAACTGTCCAGCACCTGTTGGATATGCTGGTAGACCACGGTCCCTTCGGGTGTCTGCGTCAGGCCGTCAAGAAGACGCAACGCCTTTGATGCCAGCGTTGATTCGGTTTTCAGAGACACAACAAAACTTCCCCCTGGCTATAGCGCGCCGGGCCACAGGTTCCTTGTTGGCCGCTGCCGTCACTGGAATTTCTGCGTGAGAGCTGAGCGTAGCAGCTGTTGCCGGCGCAACTCCCTTTTGCCCGACAACTGCAGAAAGCCGGATACTAGCGTATTTGCTGGTCAAAAACCGCTGGAATTTTGTATCGGCCATATTCTGCCCGGGAATCAACCCCTGTAACCCGTCGGTGATGTCGGCAGATGCAGCTATCGTACCATCAAATTAATGGATATCAGAAACACCGGCTTAGTATGATGTGTCCACAATACCTGTTTCCAGGCGGACCGCCGCGCAGGGCGGAATGTAAAGGGTGTCGACAGCCTCGGGGAGACGGGGTGTTGGCCCGGCCATCGCGCGATTGACTGCCCCCCGATGGGACACGGTCGCTAGGCATCGCCGCGCAAAATGCGTTATTCTGACCAGCTTTTTCAACGTTTAGCCGACTTGACGGGTGACGGAATGTTTTCAAACAGCATGCACATCGCCGGATTTGACGAAGAGGTCGCGAAGGCCATACGCGCCGAATCCGTTCGCCAGGAACAGCACATTGAGTTAATCGCGTCCGAAAACTACGCCAGCCCCAGGGTTCTCGAGGCGCAGGGATCGGTGTTGACCAATAAATACGCGGAGGGCTATCCCGGCAAGCGCTATTACGGCGGCTGCGAACACGTCGACGTGATCGAGCGGTTGGCGATAGAGCGTCTCAAGCAGTTGTTCGGCGCCGACTACGCCAATGTTCAGCCGCATTCCGGTTCGCAGGCCAACGCGGCGGTGTATATGGCGCTGCTTGAGCCGGGCGACACCATCATCGGTATGAGTCTTGCGCACGGCGGCCATCTGACTCACGGCAGCCCGGTGAGTTTTTCCGGGAAGTTATACCACGCGGTGCAATACGGGCTGGATTCCGCAACCGGTGAAATCGACTATGCGCAGGTGGCCGCACTGGCCAGAGAGCATGCGCCCCGCATGATTGTTGCCGGGTTCAGCGCCTATTCGCGCGTCGTCGACTGGCAGCGCTTTCGCGACATCGCGGATTCCGTCGGCGCATATCTGTTTGTCGATATGGCGCATGTCGCGGGCCTGGTCGCGGCCGGCCTGTATCCGAATCCGGTGGCCATCGCCGATGTCACGACATCGACCACGCACAAGACACTGCGCGGACCGCGCGGCGGCATAATCCTGGCGAAGGCCAATGCCGAGATCGAAAAGAAACTGAGTGCGGCGGTGTTCCCGGGGTCGCAGGGTGGCCCGCTAATGCATGTGATCGCGGCCAAGGCCGTGGCGTTCAAGGAAGCGCTGCAGCCCGAGTTCCGCGCCTACCAGCAACAGGTGATCGACAATGCGCGTACTATGGCGTCGACACTCGCGCAGCGCGGCTATAGCATCGTCTCCGGCGGCACCGATAACCACCTGTTCCTCGTCAGCCTGATCGACAAGAATCTTACCGGCAAGGATGCGGAAGCGGCCCTGGGTGCGGCCAATATCACTGTCAACAAAAACGCCGTGCCAAACGATCCCAAGTCTCCGTTCGTCACCAGCGGTATCCGTGTCGGCACACCGGCGATCACGACACGTGGTTTTACGGTAAAGGAATCCGCTTTGCTGGCAAACTGGATGGGCGATGTGCTGGACAACGTAAACGACAGCGCGACCATCACGCGCGTCCGTAACGAAGCGGCAGATATATGCCGGAAATTTCCCGTTTACGCGGCTGTCGGTGCGAAGCGGCCCGAGTTGAAGACCGGTTGACCGGTGTGCGCAAGCGTTCCGGCTAGGGAGGTAGCATGCGTTGCCCGTTTTGTGATGCGGCGGATACGCGGGTAATCGACTCGCGCCTCGGCAACGAGGGCGACTCGGTGCGGCGGCGCCGCGAGTGCGCGACCTGCAGCGAACGTTTCTCGACGTTTGAAACCGCCGAGCTGAGTCTGCCGCGTATCGTCAAGTGCGATGGGCGCCGCGAACCGTTCGATGACGAAAAGCTGCGTAGCGGTATCATGAAGGCGCTGGAAAAGCGGCCGGTGGATACTGAGCGCGTCGAGGAGACGATCAGTCGTCTCAAGCACCGGCTGCATGTGCGGGGCGAGCGCGAGATTCTGTCACGGGACTTTGGCGAATGGGTGATGGAGGAGCTGCGCGAACTCGACCAGGTAGCGTACGTCAGATTCGCGTCGGTCTACCGCAGTTTTCAGGACGTGCAGGCGTTCCGCGCCGAAATCGACCGGCTGGAAAGCGAACCGCCGCGCAATCTGACCAAGCAGCAATTGTCGTTACTGGCGGGCGGCAAATTGCAAAATAGCTAGGGACATGGTGCGCGCGACCCGCTGGCGTCGGCGCGGCGAGCGCTGTTCCGGTACAGATTGTCAGACTTGCCGTCTCATGCAATGAACCTCCGCAACGATCACTATTTCATGGCCATGGCCCTGCGCCTGGCCGGGCGCGGCATGTATACCACCATGCCGAATCCCCGTGTCGGATGTGTGCTGGTACGCGACGGCGATGTGGTGGGCGAGGGCTGGCACGAGGCCGCCGGTCAGGCGCATGCCGAATCCCGTGCGCTCGCTGCCGCCGGCGCACGCGCGCGCGGCGCAACCGCCTATGTCACGCTGGAACCCTGTAGTCATCATGGCCGCACGGGCCCTTGCGCGGATGCGCTGATCGCCGCCGGCGTGGCGCGCGTTGTCGTTGCGATGATCGATCCGAATCCGCTGGTCGCCGGCGCAGGCGCCGCGCGGCTGCGCGATGCGGGCATCCAGGTCGATAGCGGCTTGCTGGAAGAACAGGCCGCATCGCTGAATCCCGGTTTTATCCGGCGCATGCGCGACCAGCGGCCCTACGTGCGCTGCAAGATGGCGATGAGTCTGGACGGGCGTACCGCCAAGGCCGGTGGTGAGAGTCGCTGGATTACCGGCGACGCCGCGCGTCTCGACGTGCAACGGCTGCGCGCGCGTTCCTGCGCGATCATGACCGGTATTGACACGGTATTGGCTGACGACCCGTCGCTGACGGTGCGCTGGCAGGCGCTGGCGGCAGGTGATTGCGCCACACCGGGGAATACGCCGGCGCGCCAACCGCTGCGCGTGGTTGTTGACACCAACCTGCGCCTGTCGCCGACGGCGCGGTTGCTGGGGTTGCCGGGTAAAACGCTGGTTGCGACCGCGACCGAGGACTGCGCGCGGTATGAGGCATTGGCGCGATCGGGCGCGCGTGTCGCGTGTTTTCCGCTGACCGGTGCGCAGGTCGATCTGAGCGAATTACTGCGCTATCTGGCCGAACAGGGGATGAACGAAATCCTGCTCGAGGCCGGCGCGACGCTGGCGGGGGCGATGCTGCAACGCCGACTGATCGATGAGTTCGTCATCTACGTGGCGCCGGTGCTGATGGGCAGTGACGCGCGCGCGCTGTTCAACCTGCCTGGACTGGCGGCTATGGCGGATAATATCGCGCTTGCCATCCGCGATATCCGCAAGGTCGGCGATGACTGGCGGGTGAGCGCGTTTCCGGCCGGCGTATGATGCCGGCGCACGGCCGGGCGATAGTGGTGAATCGAACATAAAGCGTTTGGGCACAGTCAGGAACAGTCAACAGGAATTCTCATGTTTTCAGGAATTGTCGCAGCAATGGGGATGGTCGCCAACGTGACGCCGGCCGATGCCGCCCGGCGTCTGTATATCGATGCGCCGGATCTCGATCTCGCCGGCGTAAGTATCGGTGACAGCGTTTCGGTCAGTGGCGTGTGCCTGACGGTGATCGATATCGCGGGCGACCGGTTCGGCGCGGATGTGTCGAATGAAACGCTGTCCTGTACCACGCTCGGAGATCTGGCGCCGGGCGTCGCGGTCAATCTCGAAAAGGCCTTGTTGCCAACCACCCGGCTGGGCGGTCACCTGGTGTCGGGTCATGTCGACGGTGTCGGCACTGTCATCGAGTGCGCTCTGGACGGTGATTCCGTGCGCGTGCGCGTGCGTGTGCCGGACGAACTCGCGCGTTATATCGCGGCCAAGGGATCGGTATGCGTCGATGGAGTCAGCCTGACCGTCAACCGGGTCGACGGCGCCGAGTTCGAACTGAACATCGTGCCGCATACCCGGCAGGTCACCACGCTGGGGGAGTATGCCGTCGGCCGTCCGGTGAATATCGAGGTGGACGTCATCGCGCGTTATCTGGAACGGTTGGTGGCGGGTGATCGGGCCGCCAACCCGGCAGCGCGCGGCGTCACACTGGAACTGCTGCGAAATACCGGATTTATCGAGTAGCAAGCGCCGCGAATGTCTGGCTGCGCGCGACATCCGCCGAGTCCTGCCCTACAATAGCCGTCTGGTTTGGCATCACCTGAAGTGATTCATGGCTATCAATACCATCGAAGAGATTGTTGACGACATCCGTCAGGGCAGGATGGTCATCCTGATGGATGACGAAGGGCGCGAGAACGAGGGCGACCTGATCCTGGCCGCCGAATGCGTCCGACCGGAAGACATCAATTTCATGGCGCGTTACGGTCGCGGCCTGATCTGCCTGACACTGACGCGCGAGCGCTGCGAGCAGTTGCGCCTGCCGTTGATGGTTGGCGACACCAATGACAAGCACATGACGAACTTCACCGTGTCGATAGAGGCCGCCAGTGGCGTAACTACCGGCATATCGGCGGCGGATCGTGCGACGACGGTGCGCGCCGCGGTTGCCGCCCGCGCGAGCCCCGCCGATCTGGTGCAGCCGGGGCATATTTTTCCGATCATGGCGCGGCCAGGGGGCGTGTTGACACGCGCCGGGCACACCGAGGCGGGCTGCGATCTGGCGCGGCTGGCGGGGTTCGAATCGGCCAGCGTGATTGTCGAGATACTCAACGAAGACGGCACCATGGCGCGGCGTCCCGAACTGGAGGCATTCGCCGCCCAGCACGGGTTAAAGATCGGTACCATCGCCGACCTGATCGAGTACCGTCTGCGCAACGAACGCACCATCGCCCGCATCGGTGATTGCAACGTCAAGACCGCTTATGGGCCGTTTCGCTTGCATGCGTTCCAGGATACGGTCAACAACCTCCATCATCTGGCGCTGGTCGCCGGCGAGATCACCGCCGATGCGCCGACGCTGGTGCGGGTACATATGCAGGATACGTTGTGCGATGTGCTGCGCGTCGAGCGGGAAGACTGCGGTCTGCCGCTGCATCACGCGCTCACGTTTGTTGCCCGCCAGGGCAACGGCGTCATCGTGATCCTGCGTGCGCCCAGGAGTGCCCAGGATATGGCGCGCCGCATACGGGACTACCGGCTGATCGACGAGGGCGTCCAGTTGCCCAGGCCAGAGCCGGGCGCGGACCTGCGCACCTATGGCATAGGCGCGCAGATCATTGCCGATCTCGGTGTGCGTCGTATGCGGGTGATCGGTGCGCCGAAAAAGCTGCATGCGCTTTCCGGCTATAATCTTGAAATTGTCGATTACGTCGAGTGCGACGTCTGAGTGCGGGTGTGATATGGGTATGGCGGACGAAGTGAACCGGATAGAAGGCGAGTTGCGCGTTGATAAAGACACGCGCTTTGCGATTGTCGCGTCACGGTTCAACAGCTTTATCGTCGACCATCTGCAAAAGGGTGCGGTGGATATGCTGGTGCGCCACGGCGCCAGCGCGTGCAACATCGATGTCATCTACGTGCCTGGTGCTTATGAGCTGCCGCTGGCGATCAAACGGGTACTGGATAGCAGCAAGTACGACGCGGTCGTCGCGCTTGGCTGCGTGATCCGCGGCGGCACGCCGCACTTCGATCAGGTGGTTAACGCATGCAATATGGGTATTGCCAGACTGGCGATCGAACAGGACGTGCCGATCGGTTTCGGTGTATTGACGGTGGAAACAATCGAACAGGCCATCGAACGCGCCGGTACCAAGGCCGGCAACAAGGGCGCCGAAGCCGCAGTCGCGGCGATGGAGATGGTGAACGTGCTGCGCAAGATCGGCAAGTAGCCGGGATTCAGGTAACGGATTTTTTGTCATGAACGCGTCTTCCCACCTTCGTCATCGTGCGCGCCGGCTGGCGGTTCAGGCCATGTATCAATGGCAGATCACCGGCCTGGATGTGGCGGAAATCGAGGGACAGTTTCGTGCCGATGCGGAGCATGCGAACGCCGATCTGGACTACTTCGCCCAACTGTTACGCGGCACGGTCGGCCATGTTGTCGAGATCGACAGCGAGCTGGCGCCGGTAACCGATCGGCCGCTGGCAGAGGTGGACCCGGTGGAGCGGGCGATACTGCGGCTCGGGACCTACGAACTCGCCCACTGCCTCGATGTGCCTTACCGCGTTGTGATCAATGAGGCCATCAAGCTGGCCAAGGTATTTGGTGCCGAGGACGGTCACAAGTACGCGAACAGCGTGCTCGACAAGGTCGCGCGTAAACTGCGTGCCATCGAGATCGCTGCCGCCGATCGTCACTAGAGAACGCATCGGTGGGCAGGGCGGCCGCCGGCGTCTGAACAGAAATGCCTAGCGAATTCGAACTGATCGGGCGTTATTTCGCCGACCGCGGGCCGCGGCGGCGCGACGTGGTGCTCGGCATCGGCGATGATGCCGCCTTGCTCGATGTTCCTGCCGGTCAGCAACTGGTCGTGACGATGGATACGCTGGTCGCGGCGGTACATTTTCCCGTCGCGACGGCGCCGCGAGCCATCGGTCACAAGGCGCTGGCCGTCAATCTGAGTGATCTCGCCGCGATGGGCGCCACGCCCGCCTGGTTCACGCTCGCCCTGACCATGCCGCAAGCGGACGCGGCCTGGCTGGAGGCGTTCAGCGACGGTATGTTCGAGCTCGCGGAGCGCTATGAGATGCAACTGGTCGGTGGCGATACCACGCGCGGCCCGTTGAGTATCACCATCGAGGCCCACGGCCTGGTGCCGGCCGGCCGCGCGATCCGACGCAGTGGCGCTCGCGCCGGCGACCGGATCTACGTGACGGGGACCCTGGGCGACGCCGCGCTCGGGTTGCGCGCTCTGACCGGCGAGTGCGATCTCGGTGCCGCTGAACGCGTGCTGCTGGTGCGGCGCCTGGAGTATCCGCAACCGCGCATCGCGGCCGGTATTGCACTGCGCGATGTGGCCAGCGCGGCGATCGATGTGTCGGACGGACTGGCCGCCGATCTCGGCCATATCCTCGATGCCAGCGGCGTCGGAGCGCGTATCGAGCTGGCCCGGATTCCGGTAGTGCCGTCGGTTGCCGGCTACGCCGGGCGGTCGGGCGATGCCGGGTTTGCGTTAACCGGCGGTGATGACTACGAGCTGTGTTTTACCGTGCCCGAAGAACGTGTGGCATTGCTGGCCAGCCGACTCGCCGGACTCGATGGCGGGTATCGTGATATCGGCGTTGTCGAAAAGGCGCCCGGGCTGCGATGCATCGCCAGTGACGGTGCGGAGGTTGCGCTTGGGCAGGCCGGTTACCGGCATTTCTGAAGGTAGGCCATGAACGACGAATCGACTATGCACGGCAAGCGCCGGCCGGTGGGTGCGCGGCAGGTGTTCGGTCATCCGGCGCATCTGCTCGCATTCGGCGGCGGCGCAGGATTGAGTCCCGTTGCCCCCGGCACGGCGGGCACGCTGATCGGTGTGGTGTTGTACTGGTTTATGCAGCCGCTGCCACTGGTGCTTTACCTGGCGATCACGGCGGTGTTGTTTGTCGCAGGCGTCTGGCTGTGCGGCATTACGGCGCGCAACCTGGGCGTGCACGATCATGCCGGGATTGTCTGGGACGAGATCGTCGGGTTTCTGATCGCGATGATCGCAGTACCGCGCGGCTGGGCATGGCTGGCCGCCGGCTTCGTGTTGTTTCGCCTGTTCGATATCTGGAAGCCGTGGCCGATCCGCTATCTGGATCGACATGTGACGGGCGGGTTTGGCGTGATGCTGGATGACGCCGTCGCGGCGCTGTACGCGCTGGTTATCCTGCAAGTACTGGCGCAACTACCCGGTAGTTGATGCAGCTACCGTCGCCGCGTGTGACGCTGCAACCGGTTTAACTGCCGTGCGTGCGGCGCGGCGCCTGAAACTGGCGAAAACCGCCCGCCTTGTCTTTCACCAGCCATTCGCGCAGTTTGTCCGCGGCGATAGGCGGGGTGATGTAATAGCCCTGCAGCATATCGCAGCCAAGATCCACGAGGATATCCCACGCCTTGCGCGATTCGACGCCTTCGGCAGTGACTTTCAGTCCCATGTTATGTGCCAGGTCGATGGTCGAGCGGACAATGACCAGATCCCCCGGGTTCTTGTCGAGGTCTATCGTGAAGGACTTATCGATCTTGATCTCGTCGACCGGTAGCTGCTTGAGATAGGCCAGTGACGAATAGCCGGTGCCGAAGTCGTCGATGGCGAGCCGGATGCCCATGTAATGCAACCGGGTCAACACGTCCAGCGCGCTGACCGAGTCTGCCATGATCGCGCTCTCGGTGATTTCCAGCATCAATTGACCGGGGCTCATTTGCCAGGTGCTGAGCACACGCGCGATGAACTCGGGCAGCTGCGCATCGTGCAGGTTATGCATCGACAGGTTGACGGCGACAGGCGGTGGATCGATGCCTTCCACGGCAAAACTGCGGCTCTGTTGTATCGCTGCCTCCAGCACCCATCCTGTGAGCGGGCGGATGAGGCCGCTGTGTTCGGCGAGATAGATGAACTCGTCCGGCATGGTCAGCCCGCGTCGTGGATGTTTCCACCGCACCAGCGCCTCTACCTCGGAAATTCTGCCGGTGGTCGCGCTGATCTTGGGCTGGTAATGCAGCAGTAGCTCGTCATGATCGATGCCGCGGCGCAGATCGTTCATCAGGGCGAGGCGATTGACCGTATGTTCGTCCTTTACCGCATCGTAAACGCTGTAGCCGCTGTTGCCGCCCTTGGCGACATACAGTGCGACGTCGGCGTGACGCATCAACGTCGCGACGTCCGTGCCGTGTTCCGGATAGATGGCAATACCGGCGCTGGTGCCGATGCGGAAACTGTGACCTTCGATGATGAAAGGCTCGTCCATGATCCTGACGACGCGGCGTGCAATACCGTTTGCTTCCTGCACATTATTGACGTGCGGAATCAGGACCGCGAATTCATCGCCGCCGAGCCGGGCCAGGGTATCCGCTTCCTTGAGTACCTGCTGCTTGCGCTTCGCGACCTGTTGCAACAGCAGATCGCCCATGTGATGACCGAGCGTGTCGTTGACTTCCTTGAAGCGATTCAGATCGAGCATCAGTAGCGCCAGCGAATGACGCTGTTCCCGCGCTACCTGGATGGCCTGCTGCAGCCGGTCTTTGAGCAATACGCGGTTCGGCAGGTCCGTTAGCGCGTCGTGCAATGCCTGGTACTCCAGCCGCTCGTTGGCCGCCGCCAGCTCTTTGGTGCGGCGCACCACGCGTTGCTCGAGGCTGGCCTGCAGATCGAGCAATTCCTTTTCGGCGTGTTTGCGTTCAGTAATGTCCCGGAACACAACCACCCGATGACGCTGCTCGTTCAGAAACATCTCGCTGACCGTCATTTCCACCGGAAACTCGCTGGCATCACGGCGGCGGCCCAGCATGTCGCCGGGTTGTTCAGGCGCTTTGCCCATGACGCGATCTGACGCAGCCTTCGCGCCGGCGGAATCGGGCGCAAGCAGCAGACCGACGGATTTTCCCCGCAGTTCATTAGCGCCATAGCCGAAGATCCTGCCGGTAGCGGGGTTGCAGGATTGAATGATGCCGTTGGCATCGGTGGTCACGATGGCGTCCATGACGTTATCCATGACGGCACGCAGATGCGTCTCGCTGGCAGCGATTTCTTCGCTGTGCTTGACGAGTTTGGCGCGCATGGAATCGAGATCGGCGGCGAGACTTTTTACCTCGGAGATGCGCGTATCGACCGCGAGCGCTTTGTCGGCTGCGCCGGAGGCGACGGCACGCGCGACATCGCGCAGATCACGCAACGGGCGGGTTACCCGCATACCCATATAGGTGCCGAAGATCATCGACAGAAATACGTAGGCGCCAACCAGATACAGGCCGTTTTTATAGATGGCGTTGAGATGTTCCGTCGTCGTGGACTCGTCATAACTCAGCTTGAGCTTTGCGTCCGGGTAGTCGTCGGTTGCCACCGGGATAATGACGTTGTAAACACCGTCACCGTGCTGGCCAAAAAAGAAATCCTCGCGGAATAGCAGATGTCCCGTGCCGAGACTGCCTTTGGCGGTGATGGACCCCCCCGGCATTTCAAGTGCTGCATAAATGACATGCCCGTCCAGCACCGCGTTATCGAGTAGCGTCTGGGCGTGTTCAGGCGTCAGATCACGAATCAGCAGCCGCGAGAACAGCCAGGAATCCGAGCGGATCTGGTCAATGAACCGGGCTTCGCTGAACTGCGCGACTATTGCGCCGATGCCAACAAAGAGCAGCGGAATCAGTATGGCGTGTATCAGCAGGCCGCCGGCGACCAGATGGCCGCTCAGCGTGCTCAGGTATTTTCCTATTCGATCGAGCCATGCCATAGTTCGTTTACGACCGTTACACCTGGCAGTTGCCGCATATTATCTTCCCACATAAAAGTAACCAGACCGGGCCGGCTGTTCAACGCGGCGGTCAGCTCCTCCGGTCTGGCAAAGCTGGGGGGCAATTGGCCGCCGTAACGGAACACCTTCGCGACCAGTTGCCGCTCATACGTCTGGGACGACATAAAAATCACTTTTTGCAGGAAGACCTCGTACAGCAGCGCGTCGCTCTTGTTGATGGCTGCCGTCACGTCGTGGTTGTCTTTGGTAACGGCATAACCGAGAAAAAGTTGACGGATTTCAGCGGCATTCAAATTGAGACTGCGCAGCTCGGGGCTGCCGACCAGCACCAGCCGCCGCTCGCCCGACAGGGCATGGCCGGCGGAAAGCACGAGTAACCCCGCTAGCAGTAGCGCAACATAGCCGAGCCGTCTCATGGATATACCGCGCTCCACTGCAGATTGATCTGGTCGAACCGCTCGCCCGACAGGTGGACCTTGCTGATCTCCGCCTTGACCGCCTGGTTTTTTGCGAGGTCGTAGCGCAGACCGATGAGTTGCCGCTCGCGGACGAATCCGCCAAGCAGATTCAGGTAGGCGTCGCCGTCTGCGCCTCTGCTGCCTTCGATGCGGCCGTAGGCGATCCACTGCGCGCCGAGCGCCTGTTCCAGTTGCAGATTGCCATTGCGAAACGAGTCCCGTGTCGCTACGCCGGAGGTTGACAACTCGTTATCCACCACATAGGCCGTAGCGCGCATTGTCGTGCGTGCGCCAAACTGCCAGTCCGCCGTCAGTCCCGCCAGTTGCTGGCGGACGTCGGTCGGGGTCGGATCCGCGCCGGGGATCTTGTAATAGCCGGCGAACGCGCCGACCGAGTTCCGGGAATCGCCCGGCTGCCATGACAGACGGGCGGTAAGCGCCACGTCGTGCGAGCCTTCGCCGGGCTCGTGAATTTCGAGAGGTCGCAGATCAGATCTCAGTTCCGGGCCGGCGCCAAGCGCCAGATCGTAGCGCCACACCGCGCTGCGGCGCACGGTGAATCCCTCGATCAACGCGCCGGTCAGATGGGTAGGAACAACGCCGCCGTCGTCCTCGAACTCGACGATGCCCGGGCGCGAAATCGACGTCTGGAGAAAAGCGCCATGATGGTAATCGGTGTTCCAGAAGCCGATCGGATTGTGGAAGCGGCCAAGCCAGAGGCGCGAGTCGCCGTCGAGCTTCCACGAAAGTTGCAGGCGTTCGATCTCGATTTCACTTTCGCCGTCTGTTTTGCCGAACACCTCGGCGAGAAACCGCAGGTTGCCCCTGTCGGCCGTGTAGAACAGATCGAGGTCTATCTCGCCTTCGCGTTTCCTGGCAGCGCCGGCGGGGTCTTCGGAGCGCCACGCATACGCGGCCGCCGGAA
Source organism: Gammaproteobacteria bacterium (assembly GCA_006218035.1). Classification (GTDB taxonomy): domain Bacteria; phylum Pseudomonadota; class Gammaproteobacteria; order VBWC01; family VBWC01; genus VBWC01. The sequence continues at coordinate 82,303 of VBWC01000001.1, read as the reverse complement.
AGAAGAAGAACTGGTTTGTCCCCGCAGCCTGCGCCGGGGCGGCAATCTGGCAGGCGGCGAGCGCCAGCAACGCCGGGCCGAGCGTACGATAGAACCGCTGCGGAGGTTTTTTGTCCGGCCGGGCGGCCGGGCGGTGACTGTCAGTATTCATAACGGCGGGTTACCCGCTCGACTCCGGAATATTCCGATGGCTACGATGACCATTGGCCCGTTGGAAAATTACCTTAAATTCTTACCGATGCCAAATGAATGTTGCGCTAGCGACGGATGATCTCTGCTGTGCTCGCGCTAATGCCGCGGAGCACGGGCTCAAGCCACCGAAGGTACAGCGCTTCAGCCACCGCCTGCAACGCAGCGACACGCTCGTCGAGATCCGTCAGCATGGTTTCCCTGGTCTGGACGCTGACCGACGGCGTGGCGGTTTCATGCCGGTAGAGATCCGCCCACGTGTCCACCATGGCGGTTGTCATTTCGATGTGACATTGCAGCGCCAGCGCGTTATTGATGACGAAGCCCTGGTTCGGACAGAACGCGCTCTGCAGGATTCGCTGCGCACCCGGCGGGATCGAGAACGTTTCGCCGTGCCAGTGAAACGCCTCAAACCGGGCCGGCAAACAACGGCGCCAGTCCGTCGTGAGTGCGTCGTCGACGCGCGTGACGTCATGCCAGCCGATTTCCGTAACCGGGTTGCGTGTGATTTCACCGCCCAGCGCCCGGCTGATCAGCTGGCCGCCAAGACAATGACCAAGTACCGGCAGATTACGGTCGACGGCCTGGCGGATGAGCGCCAGTTCCGCGCTGATCCACGGCAGCGGATCGTTCACGCTCATCGGCCCGCCCATGAACACCAGCGCGGCCGCACCGCCGCAGTCGCGCGGCACCGGTTCGCCGTTGTCGACCTGGATGATTCGATACGGCAGTGCAAGGCGATCCAGGACTGTGCCAAAAAATCCCGGGCCTTCGCATTCGATATGACGAAAAACGAGAATTGGCTGCATCGATCCGGCAGCTTACCGGATCGCGCCGCGAAACAGAACAGTGCTGGCGTCAGGCCGACAGCCGGCTAGACGTCCTTGGTACGCTCGATCATGGCGTACGCGGAGTGGTTGTGGATGGACTCGAAATTCTCCGACTCGACGGTATAGGCGGTGACGCGGTCGTCGTCGTTAAGACGCGCCGCGACATCGCGCACCATATCCTCGACGAACTTCGGGTTGTCATAGGCGCGTTCGGTCACGTATTTTTCGTCCGGACGTTTGAGCAGTCCGTATAATTCGCATGATGCCTCGGCCTCGACGATATCGATCAGGTCTTCAATCCAGACAAAATTACGCGTACCGACGGAGACCGTGACATGCGAGCGCTGGTTGTGCGCGCCGCGATCCGAGATCTCCTTGGAGCACGGGCACAGGCTGGTCACCGGCACCACGACCTTGACGGTCATGATCGCCTTGCCGTCCTTGATGTCGCCGATCAGCGTTACATCGTAGTCGAGCAGGCTCTTGACGCCGGATACCGGCGCCGCTTTGTTGATGAAGTAAGGGAAGTTCATCTCGATATGGCCGGACTCGGCGTCGAGCACGGCGGTCATCTCGCGGAGCATGTCCCGAAACGAGGCCACAGTGATCTCCGGTTCGTGATTATTCAGAACCTCGACAAACCGCGACATGTGCGTGCCCTTGAAGTTATGCGGCAACTTCACATACATATTGAAACGCGCAATCGTGTGCTGCTCGCCGCCACTGCGGTCCTTGACGCGCACCGGATGACGGATGTCCTTGATGCCGACCTTGTCGATTTCAAGGCGGCGGGTATCGGGCGTTGCCTGGACGTCGGCAATCGATGTCACAACGGGCTGTTTCGGGAGGCTGGCGCGCATGGTTTCAGGCTTCCTCTGTGTATTGGACGCTGGCACGGTCGGTTTCCCACAGCGTTACGGCACGTACGCGCAGGGAGTCGGTGTTGAGAATGCCGGACAACTCGCGGTAGATATACGCGGCAATATTCTCGGCGGTCGGGTTGATTGATTGAAACATCGCGAGCTCGTTCAAATGATAGTGATCCAGTTGGTCGGTCACCGACCTGGCCGCCGCCTTGATGGCTTTGAAGTCGATGGCCATGCCGACCGAATCAAGTCCGGTGGCGGTGACCTCGACTTCCAGTTTCCAGTTGTGCCCGTGCAGGCGGTTGCATTCGCCCGGATAGTCGACGAGGCGATGCGCAGCAGCGAAATCCGACACGACCTTCAGTGTATAACGCGGCAGCATAGAAACAGACTAATTTAGTAGGAATTTACCTGAGCGGCGGCCAATTGGCAAGGCTGGGCCTGTAAATAGCGATCAATGGCGCCCAGTATACCGGCCTTGTCAAGGCCGTTGGCGGCAAGGATTTCGTCACGCGTGCCATGCTCCGCAAAGCGGTCCGGCAGACCCAGGTTCAGAACCCGACACTCGATACCTTGCGCGGCGAGCACTTCGTTGACCGCGCTGCCCGCGCCACCGAGGACCGCATTGTCCTCAACGGTGACGAGCAGGTCATGACCGGCGGACAGTTCCACCACGGTTTTTTCATCCAGCGGTTTGACGAAGCGCATGTTGACCACAGTGGCGTTTAGCTTGGCGCCGACCTGCAACGCTGTCTCAAGCAAGGCGCCGAACGACAGCAGCGCGACACGCGTACCGCGCCGCCGGATCTCCGCCGCGCCAAGCGGCAGCGCCGTCATGGTTGTCTCGACGGCGACACCGGGACCGGTGCCGCGCGGATAACGTACCGCTGCCGGGCCGTCGTGCATAAATCCCGTATACAACATCTGCCGGCATTCGTTTTCGTCGGCCGGCGCCATGACGACCATGTTCGGGATGCAGCGCATGAAACTGAGATCGAAACTGCCGGCGTGCGTTGCGCCGTCCGGGCCGACCACGCCGGCGCGATCAATCGCGAACAATACCGGCAGATTCTGCAGCGCGACATCGTGTACCAGCTGGTCATAGGCGCGTTGCAGAAACGTCGAGTAGATCGCCACCACCGGTTTCAATCCCTCGCAGGCGAGCCCGGCGGCGAAGGTGACCGCGTGCTGTTCGGCGATCGCGACATCGAAATAACGATCCTTGAACTGCTCGCGGAAACGGACCAGGCCGGAGCCTTCGCACATCGCCGGCGTGGTGGCGATCAGGCGCTGGTCCAGTGCGGCCATATCGCATACCCAGTCGCCGAATACCTGCGTATAGGTCGGCCCTTGCGAGCCCTTGCGCAGGGCCTTGCCGGTCTGCGGATCGAACGCGCCGACACCGTGATAGCTGCACGGATTGTTTTCGGCGGGCGCGTAACCCTTGCCCTTTTTCGTCACGATATGCAGAAACTGCGGGCCGTCGAGCGCGCGCAGGTTGCGCAGCGTCTTGACCAGCGTTGGCAGGTCATGACCGTCGATCGGTCCGATATAGTTGAACCCGAGTTCCTCGAACAACGTGCCAGGGATCACCATGCCCTTGAAATGCTCCTCGGCACGGCGCGCGAGTTCCCATACCGTCGGTATGGTGCTGAGGACCTTTTTGCTGCCTTCGCGCATCGTCGCATACAGTTTGCCGGACAATACGCGCGCCAGGTAATTGGACATGCCGCCGACGTTGGGCGATATCGACATATCGTTGTCGTTCAGTACCACCAGCAGATTGGTGCCAAGATCGCCCGCATGATTCAGCGCCTCGTACGCCATACCCGCGGTCAGCGCACCGTCGCCGATGACGGCGACAACCCGGCGGTCGGCACCCTCACGTTCGGCGGCGATTGCCATGCCGAGCGCCGCGCTGATCGAGGTGCTCGCATGACCGGCACCGAAGGTGTCATACGGGCTTTCATCGCGTTTCAGAAAACCCGACAGTCCGTCGAGCTGGCGCACCGTGCCCATCCGTTCGCGGCGGCCGGTGAGTATCTTGTGGGGATATCCCTGGTGGCCGGTGTCCCACACCAGCCGGTCCTCGGGCGTGTTGAATATATAGTGGAGCGCGATGGTCAGCTCCACGGTACCCAGGCCCGCCGACAGGTGGCCGCCGGTGGTGGCGACGGTTTCGATCAGGAATTCACGCAGTTCGCCTGCCAGTTTGACCAGCGTGGACTCCGGTACCAGGCGCAATTGTTGCGGGGAATCAATCGAGCGCAGCAGAGGGTAACGGCTAGTCATGAAAAATCGCTGGGTAACGGCTATGCCGGAACGGGTTGGTATGGCGTAATAATGTCTCGGTTACCCGGGGCGCGCAAGCCCGGGAATCCGTGCGGCGGCTGAATCAGTGCGTGCGGTCGATAATATAGGCGGAAATCCAGCGCAGCGGATCGAAATCCGTCCCCAGCGGCGCCAGACACTCGATAGCGGATTCGTGCAGCTCCCGGGCCTTCTGCCTGGCTCCGGCCAGGCCGAGCACGGCAGGATAGGTGGGTTTGTCCAGCGCCTGGTCGGCACCCGCTTGTTTGCCGAGCACCGCGGTATCGCCCTCGACGTCCAGGATGTCGTCATGGACCTGGAAGGCAAGGCCAACAAATTTCGCGTAATGATCCAGCCGCTCCACGAGGTTGTTGTTGATGCCGGGTTTGCTTAGTGCGCCGATCAGCACGCTGGCCCGTATCAGCGCACCGGTCTTGTGGATATGCATGTTCTCAAGCTGCGCGAGATCCAGGCGCTTGCCCACCGACGCCAGATCGATTGCCTGGCCTCCGGCCATGCCCCGGGAGCCGGCGGCAAGCGCGAGTATCTCGATCATCTTGAGCCGGCGCTCGGCATTGACCTGGATCTGCGGGTCATGGCTCAGGATATGAAATGCCAGCGGTTGCAGTGCGTCACCCGCCAGCAGCGCCAGCGCCTCGCCGTAGATCTTGTGGCACGTCGGCCGGCCGCGCCGCAGGTCGTCGTTGTCCATCACGGGCAGATCATCGTGTATCAAGGAATAGGTATGCACCAGTTCCACCGCGCAGGCCGGCCCATCGAGCCGCTCGGGGCTGATGCCGAGTGCCGTGCCGGTCATATAGACCAGGATCGGCCGCAGGCGCTTGCCGCCGCCCAGCACCGCGTAACGCATCGCTTCGTGGAGGTCGGACGGCTGAATGGATTCCGCGGGTAGCCATTGGTCGAGCGCGGTATCGACGCGGCTCTGATAGTCACGCGTCAGGTCTTCCAGCAGCATGGTGTGGTCAGTCTTCGTTGGTGCCGGCTTCGAATGACTCGAATTCAACGTTTCCATTTTTCTCTATCAGTTTGTTGACCTTTTGTTCGGCGTCGGCGAGCGCTTTCTGGCAGGCACGCGTCAGCTCGACGCCGCGCTCGAACTGCCGCAGGGATTCCTCAAGTCCGATATCACCTTCTTCCAGGCGCTCGACGAGCGCTTCCATTTCTTTCAAAGCACCTTCAAAATCAAACGCTTGATCTTTTTTTCTGGGCAAAGCCGCTGTTCCTCGCGAGAATGGCGTACGTTAACGCAACGGATCGCCCAGGGTCAACGCAATATAGTGACTGATAGCAGGGTAGATTGCCGCAAGCGGAGAAAATTGCATGAGGTCCGCTTCTGGTTTACCCTGACGCGCCTTTGGTTTCGGTGTGGTGTCCGAGCGGTTGACCGAATTGTCTGTATTTTTGCCCGGAGCAAATTTGGGACGCGCAGCGCGCCCACTGGGCGAACACCAGGATGGTGTGAATCAACAATTCGGAACGGCCGCAGGCCGGGCCCGCAGGGCCGGATGCCCGTAGCAAGGTGGGCGCCCGCGTGCTCTGTGGTTTCGATGTGCGTAGACGCGACCAAAAGTAACAGATGGTCATGTAGAGTTTTGGAGAGGTGTCCGAGCGGTTGAAGGAGCACGCCTGGAAAGTGTGTATACGTGTAAACGTATCGAGGGTTCGAATCCCTCCCTCTCCGCCAGATTGAATAGTGCGGGTCGATGTACCGTGAATCCGGTTAAGAACCTGGAACGTTGCGGGATTCGAATCCTCGATTTTGACAAGCAGGGTTCGACGCGAGCACCGCAGGTGAGGTGCGAGAGAACGCCGGAGCGTAAGCGACGGCGGCCCGGAGGGTGAGGCGCGTAGCGCCGAGTAATCCCTCCCTCTCCGCCAAACCAAGAAGTAAGTGGCCTCAATGACCACTTACTTCTTGGTTTAGTCAGGTGGATTTGAGCGGGATAGCAGGGGGAGAATCCCAATGCACATGGATGTGCAGGTGCCGCGGAGCGCATGGATCCGCGGGAGCGGCCTCCCTCTCCGCCAGTTGATGTAAATTTAGCGGACGGCAAGGCAACTCCCGGGAAGGGCCGCTAGGTGCCGGGATTTGAATCCTCGATTCAACTTGATCGGGTTCGGCGCGTGGCGCCAAAGGGGAGAGAACACCGGTGCAAGCGCGACGGCGGTCCGTCGGGCGAGGCGGGTCTGATTTAATCCGCGTTCGTGAGGCCTCTATTGACTGCTGCGGTCGTTGCCTTCGGCAACATCATCCGAAAATCGGCAAGGCTAATGCTGATACCATGAGCACTATGAAAGGATTCGCATTGGTGCTGGCCAGCCCGATGTTCGCGGCCGGTGTTGCACCCGGCGAGACTGCCGACGTGGTTGCGCCGCATATACTGCGTAACCGCTGCGGGCGGGCCTCGCAAAACGGCTAAAGAAAGCCCAGAAAACGCCGCACGCCGCACGTTCCATCGGGTGTATGCGTTCAAGCGTCCTATTGCGTAAGGTCCGGAAAGGGCAGCGATGATTCTTGGTAAAATGCGGACGATAGCCAAGGCACTACTCGGGGTCGGCTGCCTTCATGCCGGCGCAATGCCAGTGGCCTTCGCGCAATCCACCGCCGCTGAAATCGAGCCCGGGTTCTATCCCGCGGTGACTGCCGGCGTGTTGGCGAACGACAATATTCTCTCGACCGATGGCAACGAAACGAGTGACACCATTTATTTGGTCTCGCCGGCACTGACTTATATGACCGTATTCGGCAAGCATGTGGCTGCCCTGACGTACGAAGGCGAATTTGCCAGATACAGCGATGCGTCAGACGAGAACTATGACGATAATAGGCTCGACGCTGGCGTGCAGCTCGACGTTACGCCGAAGCTGAACGTGGAGCTGGGCAGCGGTCACCGATGGTCGCATGACAGGCGCGGAGCGCCAGGTACCGGCACCGTATTGTCCATCACTCCGGATACATGGGAAGAGGTGCGTTTGTTCAGCAAATTTGTATACGGGCGCCGTACCAGTCAGGGTCAAATTGCGCTCTCGGTTGAATCCACGGTGCTGGATTTCACCAACAATGCACAACAAACCCGTGATCGCGATACGCGCACCGTTGCGGGTACGTTTTTCTACAACTTCTCGGGAAAAACCGCAGCGCTTGTGGAAATCAGCCAAAAGCAAGTCGACTACGTCAATCCGGCGACGACCAACCTGGACAGCAGCGAAATTCGTACGCTGGTCGGCGCGCAGTGGGAGGCAAGCGGGCAGACCACCGGCAGGTTTCGTATCGGCAGGCTGGAAAAGTCTATGCACGATGCGACATTCCGGGATTTTACCGGGTTCACGATCAGCGGTGACGTCAGATGGGAGCCGCGGCCGGTTGACCGGATCAACATTACGCTGACCCGCGAGACGCGGGAAAATTCGCAGGCCTCGGCGAGTTACTATGTGGCCACTGGCGCAGCCATCGGCTTGAGGCACTCATTGACCGCGCTGTTAAGCTTTAATACGCATGCCGGGATTGAGAGCGACGACTATAGTGATAACCGTCGCCTGGATTATTTAACCGTCGCCGGTTTCGGACTAACCTATGATATGACGGATCGCCTTGATCTGACGGGCAGTTATGAATTAAAAATCCGTGACTCCGATGTCCTCGGGCTGAACTACGAAGTGAACACCTTTTTTATAACGTTAACGTACGCCCCGCCCCGATAGTAGCAGGCGGAAACTGATTATTAGCCCGTTAGTTGTATGCTGAATAGACGACCATGAATAGCAAGGCCACACCACTCAACTTGCTCCGGCGCCTGGCCGTCGTGTTACTGCTGACCGGTGTCGTGGGGGGCAGTCATGCGGCCGAGCCCAACACCTACCGAATTGGTGCCGGTGATCTGCTGTCGATCGTGGTGTTTGGCGAACCTGACCTGAGCCTCGATAAAGTACGGGTCGGTACCAATGGCACGGTATCATTTCCGTTGCTGGGCGAAATCAGCGTGAGCAATCTTACGCCAACCGAACTGGAAGCGAGCCTTGACGAGCGTTTGCGTGACGGGTACCTGAACAAACCCAAAATAACCGTATCGATTCTTGAGTACCGCATGTTTTACGTCAGTGGCGAGGTAAAGAAACCCGGCGGCTACAACTATGTAGAAGGCCTGACAGTACGCAAGGCCGTAGCACTGGCCGGCGGATTTACGGTGCGCGGCTCTGAAAGCAAACTCAAGAAGATTGCCGAGGGCGAGCCAGGCAAAGAAATAAAGGTCGACATGGACTCGGCTGTCGGCCCGGGCGACATTCTCACCGTTGGCGAGTCGTTTTTCTGATGGGTGATTTTTTCCTTAAGGCATGCGTTGTAACGCCGGGTTCGATGCCTGGGGAGTCCGCCGGCATGATTGACTCGAACGATGTGCAAAGCAACTCCGGCTCCTTCTCCCGGAGGGAGAGGGTACATTACAACACCTGCCCAGCGATAAACATTACATGAAAAAAACCACACGCCAGGCCGATATCGAAAACGTCGAAGCCGATCCCGATTCCAGGCCGGAGTATCCTGAAGAAGAAGCGGAGAACACGCTGCTGAAATACTGGCGCCTGGTGCTGCGCCATAAATGGGGCATACTCGGTATCACCGTCGCCGCCGTGCTCATCGGCGCGCTGACTGCGTTTTCCGCAACACCTATATATAGGGCATCGGCCACGCTGCTGGTGGAGCCGGCCCAGCCGAAGTTTTCCAGCACGCAACCGCTCGCTGTCTCGTCGCCGCTGATGCTGTTTTACGAAACCCAGTACGAAATCATCCGCAGTCGCGCCATTGCCGAAACCGTTGTCGACAAGCTTGGGCTTGCCGACCGCGACGATTACCTGGGCCTCGACAAAACCGGCTTGCTGGATTCGGTTAAAACCTGGCTCGGCGACTGGCTGGCGCAGGAGTCCGACGTAATGGACGACAAGCAGCGCCATAGTGCTGCGGTCGATAAAGTACAAAGAGATCTCAGCGTGCGTGGCGGACAAAAGAGCCAGATCGTTGTCATCAATTACGATTTTACCCACCCGGCACTGGCGGCGCAGATTGCCAACGCGGTGACGCAGGCCTACAGCGAATACGGCATGGAGTCGCGACTGGCCACCGTGAAAGAGGCGACCTCGTGGCTCAGCAGTCGTTTGCGGGATCTGCGGCGTCAGCTGGAGCAATCGGAGGCGACGCTGGAGGCATTCCAGTCGCGCGAATCCATGGTGGCTACCGAAAACAGCCGCCAGATGATCAACACCAAGATGGCCAATCTGGCAGCGGAGCTGGTCAAAGCGCAGACCACGCGGTCGCAGGCGCAGATTCACTATGAGCAAGTGCTCCGGTTGCGCAACGAAGGCAAGGACATGGATGCCCTGGTACCGCAGCTGAACAGTCCGCTGATCAACCGGTTGTCGGAAGAGCACGCGTCGCTGAAGCGCAAGTTCTCGGAGTTGAGCGAACGTTACGGCGAAAAGCACCCGAAAATTGTCGCCGCAAAGGCCGACCTGGACGAAACCGCGCGGCGCCTGGAGGCGGAAATCGGCCAGTCTGTCGACAGCATCCGCAAGGAACTAGAGGTGGCGGAGTCCAAGGAGCGTGAGGCGCAGCGCCAGCTGGACACACAGCAAAAGGAGATGCGCGACGTCACTGGCAAGGGCTTCGATCTGGTCAAACTGGAAAGAGAGGTGGAAACCAACCGCCAGCTCTACGAGACCTTTTTCGCCCGCTATAAAGAGATCGACAACTCCGGCGACAGCAACATCACCAATGTGCGCGTCATCGATCATGCGCTGCCGCCGGCGATTCCGTACAAGCCACAGAAGCGCCGCATGATCATCGTATCGCTGGTGCTCGGCCTGTTCCTCGGTATTGCGGTGGCCTTCGTACGCGAAAAACTGGATAACACCTTCAAGCGCGGTGACGACATCGAGGCACAGCTGTTGCTGCCGGTGCTGACCGAGATCGCATTACTGGAAAAGCAGGCTGGCCGTACGCTGGTGCCGGAGCGCCATATCCTCGCGGAGCCACGCTCGGCCTTTGCCGAGGCGATTAATAACGTGCGCACCGGTATTCTTTTTTCCAATCTCGACAAGCCGGTCAAAACGCTGCTGATTACCTCGACCGTGCCCGGCGAGGGCAAAACCACGCTGGCCAGCAACCTGGCGATATCGTTCAGCCAACTGGGCCGCACGCTATTAATCGACGGTGACATGCGTAAACCGGCCATCCACCGTGTCGCCAAGACCGCGAAGGGCGCGGGATTTTCCGACTGGTTGCAGGGAACCCACACACTGGAACAGTGCTGTCAGCCGGACGGGGAATGCGCCAATCTGTTTGTTATGCCGTCCGGCAAGATTCCGCCGAATCCGCTGGAGCTGTTGTCATCGAAGACCTTCCGGAAATCGTTTCAGGATCTCCGGAAAAAATATGAGTACATCATTATCGATACACCGCCGATCCTGCCGGGGAGCGATGCCATCGTGCTGGGCAACGTCGTCGATGCGGTCATCCTGTCAGTTATATTTGGCGGCACCACCTACCCGATGGCGCAGGAAGCGGTAAAGCGCCTGCGCGCGAATAATATCGAACCGATAGGTGCGGTGCTCTCGATGGTCGATATCAAAAAGGCCCAAAGTTACGACGGCAGCCACTATTCCGGCGCCTATGGCACCTACAGCGAACAACCCGAGACATAATCAGCAGCGACAGTAAGGCAACTTTACTGCCCGTTTTTAATGGAAGTAAAGCCCGCTATCTCTCCGGGATTTGCACCCGGAGGGTAGAAGGCCAGGGTGACGACTGCAGGGAATCAAACAGTCATGATCGATATCCACAGTCACATACTCCCCGGCGTCGACGACGGTGCCCCAGACCTGACCGAGGCCCTGGCAATGTTGCGCATGGCCGAACAGGACGGCGTCACCACCCAGGTGTTGACACCGCACATTCAGCCCGGGCGTTTCGATAACACCAGAGATGAGCTGACAGATAAGTTTGCTGCATTTAAACAAACCGCTGCGCATGAAGGCATCAACATCAATCTGAAACTCGCTGCCGAAGTGCACATCGGCCCCCACATTATGGAGTACGTTACCAGCGACAAAATGCCGTGGCTCGGCGAGTGGCAGGGCGCCCGGGTATTTTTGCTGGAGTTTCCGCACCGCACGATCCCGGTCGGCAGCATCAATGTCGTGCACTGGCTGACCAAACAAAATATCCGGCCGATGATCGCGCATCCTGAGCGCAACCGCGATGTGCAGCGCAACCCGGAAAAACTCCAGCCGTTCATCGATGCCGGCTGTCTGCTGCAAATAACCGCCGCCAGCCTCGCCGGACGCTTCGGTGAGGCCGCCTACCGATTATCAGTCGGGCTGCTCGACGGCGGCGACGTGACAATACTGGCCACCGATTGCCACGACAGCCGCGTACGCCCACCAATACTCGGCGAAGGCGTAAAGCTCGTCAGTGAGGTCATCGGTAAAGAAGCCGCACTGGCACTGGCAACCACAGCACCGCAACAATTGCTCGGCGACGATATCCATTGAACAACGAACAAACCTAACCGCCGCATTGCCTTCTTCACTCCCGCTCCCTCCGGGAGAGCAACCGTGTCAAGCAATGGATAAATCTTTCCATGGTTTTTGATCTTTCATCATCGCATTCACAATGGTTAATAATTTACGCATGCAAGCGGTCATGGCCGGGGTGAGAGGGGATGAGGCTTCCTCAACACGGCCGCCACCGGGCTAGACTCGAAAAAGTGGACGCCATCGCTGAAGTAATATGATGTTCAACGAGGAGGCGAGTAATGGAATAGATACCGAGGCGGACGTACCCAAAGGCATTCAAGGAACAAGCAGCGCACCTGGTGGCGAGCGACGGACCGGGGATAACGGAAGCGTCGCGGCGATTATCGATATCGCCCAGGACGCTGGCGAACCGGGTGGCGGCAGCTTGATGACAATGGCGTTCGCTATTGACGACCAGTCTCAATGAATTGGAATTACCCGCCAGACCATACCCGCTAGATCAGAGCTCTGCGATTACACCTTGTGATTTATGGATGATCGAAGTCTGGTACGCACCACATGCCACATAAAAACAGGCGCCGAAATAAACATTCGCTTCCACAAGCGCCCAGGTTCCTGAAGCAAACGCGGTAGCCACTCCAGCCCCATGCGTTGAAAAACCGGATGGGATCGTTTAACTCGCCCGGTATAGAAATCAAAAACCGCGCCGATCGCCGCTGCGAAGCGGACATCCAATCTGTGCAGATTCTGGTGTATCCACTTCTCCTGCTTGGGTGCCGTCATCCCGACCCAAAGAATATCCGGGCGAGCCTGATTGATTGCCGCAATCATCGCCTCCAATTCATCCCCGGTGTAGTCTTGTTTAAATGGCGGCGAATAACTTCCTGCGAAACGGATTTGCGGATAATCCCGCGCCATCCTTCCCCGTATTTCCTCCAGGCGATCTGAAGTGGATCCAAGAAAGAAAACACTAAATCCGCCGAGCTCATTCGCTTTGGAATTCAACGCAGAAAAAATGTCACTGCCCGTTATACGCCGGCTAATATTCCCACCAAGCAAATAAGATGCAAGCACAATACCGCTACCATCCGGAATCAACCAATCTGCCGCGTGCAGCGCCTGCGAAAACGGGGCATCACGCAAAGCCACCACATAGCTGTGCGGATTCATGCACGCCAGCCAACGGCAATACCCAGCCGAAGCCGAGTGCCGTTCATTCCTGATCCAAGCCACGACATCTGCCGCATACGCCTGCACGCCCAGCGTGCCCACCTTGTAACCGGCAATATCTTCAACCGGCTGGCTCATTGGACAGCGTCCCTTCTTCGTTGGCTGACAACCATCGCCTGCTCATAGACCGCCATCAACATCCGGTAATTTGCCTCCTCGGTATACAAAGCTTCAAAAGACCGCCGCGCCCCTGCTGCCAAACGTGCCAGTTCGTCCGCCGACCCCCATGCTGCACGCACCGCCGCCAGCATCGACTGCGGATCGCCCGGCGCAAACACTACGCCGTTTTCGCCCTGTCGCACAATCGAAGGCAACGGGCCGATGGCTGACACCGCCGCAGGTGTGCCAAAAGCAAAAGCCTCCCTTACTACCATCGGGAAGCCCTCAAACCATTCCGATGGCAATACCAGCAGGCGGGCACGGGCAATCTCGTCTTGTGCCCCGGCGCCCCCCAACTGTCCGAGAAAGCGTATCGGCACCTCCGGCGCCGTGGCGGCCAGCCGTTCCAGTTCACCACGCAGGTCCCCATCGCCCACGATGCGTAATTCCGGCGCCGACGCGCCCCACATCAGCCACGCCCGCACCAGCGCCAGCACCCCCTTCCCGGACGACAGTCGCCCGGCAAACACCACGCTCGGCCTGCGATCTGCCCAAGGCACAATAGCGGGTCTGCCGGGGTAGAAATTCGGTTTAACGTGCGTCAGCTCGGCAGGCAACCCGGCTTCGATCATCCGTTCGCGCTGAAACTCGGTCAGTGCGACAAAGGCATCGACCTGCTTCGTCCAGGTGCCCAAGCGCCGGTGCAAAGCCACATTGGCCGCCAATGGCAGCGTCGCCAAACGACTGCCCCGGTAACAGCCATGCTGCAAGGCCGGGAGCACGGAACGGCGGTCCAGGCAATCGGTACAGACATGGCCTGCCCGCATCGGCATTGCAGCAGGGCAGAACAGCCGGTAGTTATGCAGCGTCAGCACCCGCGCGGCGCGGTGGCCGATGGCGTGAAAGATGGCGGGGGAAAGCAGCGGAAAGGTGTTATGTACATGCACAACATCCGGCTTGAAGCGCTCCACCGCCTGCCGCACGGCTCGCGCCATCCACGGATTCCAAAGGGTGGCAAGCGCCCCCTTCACCGCCCCCCACACGCCTTGCGCGCGAATCTCGTCGCTCTGCCGGGTGAACGTCTCCACCTCATGCCCGCGGGCCAGCAACAGCGCGTGTTCCGCCTCGAACACCCGGTTCTCGCCCGACGGCGCGGCGGAGCCGTAGAAGTTATGTACCAGCAGAATCTTCACGTCATGCCCGCCCTATGCTCATCCACCGCACGGTTGTCAACTTTGCCCGAGGCACCTTAGCGACGCCACTCTGAATTCCCGTCCTCGTAATCGGTTACAAGGTGGTCGCTAATCTTTGCATCATTCATCTGTTTTCCTTTTATGTGACGCCGAACGCATAGCGTCTATCCGTCGAAGCGGAAGCGGTTGAAGAGGGCGCTGAGTCATCACGGCGGATAAACCTCGTTGGACTGAACCGCCGCGACGGCGGTCAGGATAGGGATTGCAAGAAGGCGCCCCGTGAAGTCTATCGTTTGGCATGAATCGCCGACTTCCGGTAACCTGCCCCCGCAATTGCCTGGAAATCAGCTAGTAACTGCACGTTCAATCCCATCAGCAAACCGGCGCGCCATATTCTCAATCGTGTATTCACGTGCGCTCATGGCGCATCCGACACGCAGCGTTTCCAAAGCCTGCGCATCACGCAGCAAACTCACGCTCGCCTCAACATACGCATTCAGGTCATCCGCTGTCATCACCCCGTTCTTGCCATGTTCGAGATAGGCGATTTCGGGGCTATGCGTGCCACAGTTTGTGGTCAGCATCGGCACGCCGCATAAGAAGGCATCGAGAATCCCCAGCCCCACCAACCCCGGATTCAGCATGATCTGTGCCACCGACATGCAGGCCACCTTCTCGCGCCCGAATTTCGCGCCCGCCCAGCGTGCCCACGGTTTGGCATCGCACCATGCCCGCACCTTGTCGCGCTGCGGACCTTCGCCCACCAACAGCAACTGAAACCCGGGCACTTCGCGGCGAATGGCCTCGGCCGCTGCAAACAGAAAATCCAGCCGTTTTTCAGCGTAGAACGAGCCGACGTACACACCCACCGGCCCCTGGCTGAAACCCAATTGCTCACGCAGTGCCCGGGTCTCCTGCGGCGTGACGGATTGCCGCTGGCGTTGTAGTTCGGACGTATCCACCGCATTATTCAGCACCGTGAT
Organism: Gammaproteobacteria bacterium; assembly: GCA_006218035.1. GTDB lineage: Bacteria > Pseudomonadota > Gammaproteobacteria > VBWC01 > VBWC01 > VBWC01. The sequence goes on along the minus strand of VBWC01000001.1, from coordinate 67,055 downwards.
GCGCTCGTGCGGAAAACCAGTACGTCTCACCAGGTCGGCGCTTATCTCCGTATAGGCAAACCACCAGTCCACCCGGTTCGTCGTCCAGCGCTTGAATCGCTCCTTGAACCCATGCGGATTGTCACTTTGCAAATTGGCGCCATGCCCCCAGAACGCCAGTTTGAAGCGGCGCGGTGCAAGCATCAGCAGATGATTGCGCAAGAGCTTGTTTTCCTGGGTGACGATCACAAGGTCGGTCGCGTCGAGGTGCTGCCCAAACGACTGCCAGCACAAGCGCCCCTTCAGCCAGTAGTGCGTCGGGACGGGGATTGCCCAGGGTAGCTCGCCCGCATCCTGTTTTATTTCTTCGGCCCGGGTGCCAGGCCCTACCAGCAGGTCAAGTCCGATGTCGCGTGCCGCGAGCTCATTCTTTAATGCCGTGAATAAAGGGACTCGATAGTGCGTGAGCCGACGCTGGACAATAGTAACGTGTTTCATGATGTGTGCAGATCAGCCGATCTTGCGCTCGGAGCTGGTATGACGGCGTTCCTTCAGGCCATCTGAGCACCCATCGAACAATGCTCTTAATGCCCCGACACACCCGAAACGCTGAGGCCTGAATAGACAACCTGCCACACCACGCAAGACTCTGGCTTCGGTCCACAATGGCTTGTAGTTTTTAGCAATTACGTACCAAAAGGCTCGTGTCATAGCGGCATAGGTGTCGGGGGACAGCGCCTTGTCGCGCTGAATCTGGTGATACACAACAATGTCCGGCTCGAACCGGGCCAGCGCGCCCTGGCATAGCAATCGCATCACGAGATCGGTTTCCTCCCCTATCGGCATAGCGGTACCAGCTCCGATACGCTCGTCGAAGTAAATCACCGGTTTTAAGGGAGATTCAGTATTGATGAAAAGCCCTACGCTACTCGTCTTGCCAATAAAATTGTGCAGAGTCAGCGCGAGTGGTCGACTCGGGAATGCCGGGTTGATCACGCCAGGTTCGGAATACGGCCCGGCAAGAATCGTCGTTTGCGGATGCGCCTTGAAATAAGTCCAGACCGCAGCGACCACCCTGCCCGAATACCAGCAATCATCATCGGGAAACCCGGTGATCTTGCCGCGCGCGATCTTTAGGCCGATATTTCTGGCCCGCGACAGCCCTCGCCCTTCATCGACGACGTGGGTTATACGAAGCTGATCAGAAAATTCCGTAACCAGATGTGCAAGCTTCTCCCGAATCTGTTCATCCTTGCTCTGATCAACAAGGATGATCTCGAATCTCGAAGTTTCTTCTGACAACAGGGAATTGAGCAGGCGTGCGAGCTCCTTCTCTCGGCCTGTGGTGGATACGATCAAGCTAATGTCAGGCATATGGAAAACCTTTTTGTCTGAAAAGGTCTTTTCGTTTTCGGTCAAGTTTTTCACGCATTGCGACTGCGACGCCGATCGCCATCCAACTATGCGCACTGGCCAGATAACCCGCCGCCCCTGAGAACATTAACACCCCCTGCGTAAGTCCTAGCAATCCAAACCCTAACGCCAGAACAACGACCGCACGTGCCAGTTGTTTCTCCTTATCGCTTCCACCAAACAAACCTTTCAAACCGTAGAGGAAAAATGAAAATATCACAGCACTCATTATCAGCCCGACAATCAAGCCGTGCCTTGCAATGACATCAAGAAAATCCCCATGCATGCCATATACCCCGTAGCGATCGTGGGCCGCGATTGGATTGAAGCCCCCCAATCCAGCGAGCCAACGCCAGGGGTCGTCGGCGAGGTCGCCAAACAATGCAAGCGCCGACTGGATTCTGGTCACACCCGATCCCGACTGCCCCATCAACTGGTCGGCATCAAATCGATCCAGGAACAATTCAGAGGCGAGCTCAATTACTGGACTTGATGCGAGAAAGAATCCGCCGAGAAGACCGGTCATTGCCACTACGACAATCGCCAGAATGCGACGTTTAGAAAGGGTCACCAGGCAATAAGCGTAAGCAACAGCGACAGCGATCAAGCCGCTGCGGGACAGGGTGCCAAGCACGCAGATAGCGCCGAGCGCCATGGCAGGAAAAATCCAGTTACCCTGCCAATGGCTACCTTTGTTGCGTTCAATCAGAAGCATCCACCAAAAAAGGGTGACCACTACCATCTGCGGCACGGCTCCGCGAAATAAACCAAGAAACCCAAAGCCGAACAATATCTGCTGCTCTCCTGACAGCTTGAGATCAACGACATTCTCGACATCCTTGAGCCGTTCATAAACCACGAGGTCCACCCCACCTAGATACTGAAGCGCACCCCATGCAAGTAGCAGTATTGATTGCCACCCCGCAAGCTTTGCAATGCCGTCCAAAGGCATTTTGTTCACCACGCTCATGAGGATCGCCACCGCGCAGCAGATCAGCAGGGCTCGGTAAAGAAAAAGAAACGTTAACACCTCGTGGAAGGCGAAGTAAGACGAGTCGAGGAAAGCATAACTAAGCGGGAACGAAAGAAACGGCACGAGAAAAACCACCACGGTTATAGTGACGGCCCTGCGTGGGAAGCGGAATCCATGCACCCACAGCTCTCTGAACATTACCAAAGGCACGCAGATGTCAAACAAGAACAACATACCGACATCGTCCAGCGAGGTCAGCCAGAACACAGGCACCGTGACGAAAGCGGAAGAAATCAGGAGATTGACATGCGCAGGGACATTGTGCCGCTGGTAGAAAGCGACGAGCAGCACCCCCGCCGCTTGCAAGAGCAATGGCTGTAGAATCGAATAGTCATTCATCCGGGTACCCGACAGCCTTTGGTTCAGATACCTTGCCGTGAGTTCATTGCCGCAACCGGCCGCAGTATATAAATCACATAGTTCGAATCCAGCACCTCGCGGGGCGCACCCTTGACGAGTGATCGCGCCAGCGCAGTGAGTGCGGTCCTGGCAAGACGGGCGATCGGGTTAGGCTTTGCCGGAAACTCAAGCCGTCCACCAAAGTGACGAGCGACGATCTCCAGCCCAGCCTGCTCGATAAGGATTTCGAGCAACCAGTAAGGAAGTATCGTTCGGTGGCCTGTCGCGTGGAAACTCTCTGGACTGAAATGGAAAAGCACCCCGGTCCGGAGCCAGGTGGTCCTGGACTGTATGTCGAGCACGTTGGGTGTCGACAGTAGAAACACACCATCGCGCTTGACCAGTCCCTTGCAGTCGTTCAGGAATTTCGAAGGATTCAGAAAGTGCTCAATGACTTCCATGGCGATCACTGCATCAAAGTCCAACTGGGGCAGATGAGGCTGAAATCATGATCCAGGTCCAGCGCAAGTTTCCTTACCTGGGGGGCTGCCCAGTTGCGGTCATCAAGGTCATTCGCCATGACCTTATATCCCGAATCTGCCAGACGAGCAGCAAAGGCCCCGGCGCCTGCGGCCAGTTCAATCACACTGTTTCCTGGCCTTACGTATTGCGCGATCAGGTGAGCGCAATCCTCGTGTAAACCGGCAGCTGCGCGAATCCCGATTTCTTTGTAAGAGGGCATAAAATTTTTCCAAATAAATATGGGTTAACCTGACTGGCCTTGCACATTCCGCATACGCCTGGCGATGGCAACCAACTCGCGGCGCTCGCTTCGCGAAAACAGTACGAGCCAACACGCAATGGCTGTGAAAAGGAAACATAGCGCAGCCAACCAGATTTCAACGCTGCCGTGCAAGGTGGCCCATGCCCCCAAAGCTGCAAACCAGAGCATCAATGACCAGATCCGGAACATAGTCTTCCCGGACATCAGGCCTCCTTGAACGACAAGGATAGTGAGGCCAGATGACGTGCCGACGACAAGCACTAGCATCCCGGCCGCGGCGCCCACGATGCCCAATTGTTGAATAAGCCAGTAGTTACTCAACGCCTGCGTAGCAGTCACCAGTCCAGCCACCAGCAGGAGCTTGCGTTCCATTCCTCGCGCAAGTGCCAGATTGTAGAGAATACCTGACAGCGCCATGAAACCGACCGCTATCATCATCAATCGGACGGTAACACCGATGTCACCAAACTTCCCGTCAAAAATCGCATCCAGGAGGTCTGGCAGGGTAAACAGCCCGCCTATTCCAAGCAATATGCCGAAAGCCACAACCAGGCGGAGCAGCAGCTCATGTACTACTCTGGCCGGGTGTTGTGTCCGACAGAGCAATGGGTACAGCGTGGTGATTGCAACGCCAACCAGCACTTGCGAGATTTCATAGAGCTTGTTCGCCATTGAATATGAAGCCAGGGCATCAAGCGAAACGAAGCGGTCAATCAGCAGCCAATCAAGTCGGTTCTGCACTACGGTCAAAAGCGAAATCAGACCTAGCGACACACCTGTCCTGACTTGCACTGCGGCCAGTTTCAATACTCCCCCTGTGCCGGACTGAACAGCCGGTCCGGTCTGTCTGGCCCAAAGATAGAAGGTGATGGAAGTCACGAGTCGGACCAGCAGCAGACCTGCCACCACATCGAGAAGCGTGGTACCGGGGATCCGGCTGACCCCGAGGATCAGGAGCATGCGCAGGATGGACAAACATGAGGCAGTCACGTTCGCCGCTGTCTGGCGGTCGTGAGCACGCAGCCACGCGCGACAGACACCGTCCCAGACGTTGAACACAACCTGGCTGCCCATCACGGCCAGAAACAAAGAGGCCTCCGCCCCGATGACGGCACCCTGCGCCAGCACAACGAGCAAAAGCGCGCCAACCAGGATCACAGGCAAGCGCACCAGGCAAGCGGCGCCGATGGCGTCCCATAGCCTCACGCCCCCCTCGCTGATACGCCGAACCATCAGCGATTCCAGCCCCAGATCGACAGCGACGCCGAAGAAGGCGATCAACGCAGCAGCCCACCCGTAAAGACCGATCTGGGCAGGCTCAAATGACTTGAAAAGGATGTAGCTAAAACCTATCTCGGCGCACTGTGCCAGGCCGGTCGCCAAGTAAGCATAGGCGAACGTACGATGAAGGCGCTCTCGTTTCACCGACATATTTATCGCCTGCGGATTCGACGCAGTATCCGACGCCACAGCGACGGCGGCGTTTTCCAGGAATCCGCATAATGATGGACCGCGTAGCTTTTTGACAAATCCACTTCAGACCGATTTTTCGTATGGTAGTTAAACGGATAGAAATAGTTTGTCGGAAACAGTATGAAACCAGCGTCGGTCCCGTAACGAAGTAGGGTACTCGTGAGAAATACTGGCCCGGTTTCAATGTTTACCGGGTGAATGCCTAGCTGCTCCGGGAATCGATCAATGATCCGCCTTAACCAGGGGGCAGATTGTGTGGCACCTAGAATGCCACTTGCCAAGTAACGCCCGTCTTCGGAACAAGCAAAGCCCGAAACCCCATGCAAGAGGTCATCAATGCTACGCAGGCACTCGAAATCGGTATCGACGTAGACCCCGCCATGCCGAAAAAGAATCTCTATGCGCAAGAGATCGGCCATTTGGGCAGGTTGTTGGCATTGGGACAGCAGCGATTCACACTCCGGGCGAAAATCAAGATTCTCCAGGTTCCACAGTCGGTACTCCCAGTCGGGGTGGTGTGCCAGCCACGTATCGCGATAGCGCTTGAACTGTTCCGGTAGTTCGGGCTGCGCCTTGTTGATCCATATCTGGTGAAAAACACGATTGATCACTTCGTCATCCTTCCTTCCGAACAACGGCGGGGGCATCAGTCACGTCGGCCGCCTCCATTTGGCAGTGACTCGCTTCGAAACCGCCAGGCACTGGCGAAGAGGAAACCGTGCGCATCGCCCCGATTCCACAAGCGGTGTTCCATCCGGCGCTGGATCACGCCCAGGTGGACCCAGTCAAAGCCGAAATACTGGTAGGTGAAGCTGTCTTCCAGCGAGAATCCCTCAAGGTGCTTGGCCATCCACGTCGTAGAGAGCCCCGTGCCCATTGCACCAGGCTGCCCGGGCACATGGATGTCGGTAACGGCGTAGATGGATTTGATATCCATCGGGCTCCCGATCGCCCCTTCTCCGATGAGAATGGCATTCACCTTTTCCTCCATCGACACGCTCGCTGGCTGCCGCCCCAGCCACCGGGAGCATTTCGACTGCAGGGTATTGGTGACCAGCAGCGGATCAATGAAGCGCCAGAATCGACGCGATTCCTTCCTCTGAATGGCAATCGGATCCGACCAGGCATCTCCGCGAGGATCATGCGCGGCAAGAAAGACGCCACCTGGTTTCAGATAAGCCGACAGCCTTTGCAAAAAGGGCCCGAGTTCGACGATGTGATGCAGTACGCTGTTGATAGTGATCACATCAAACGTCGGCGCTGGCGGTACGGCACCCAGCACGCCGTTTACGAATTCGACAGGAAAGGCCCATGACTTGGCCTTCTGGCTTGCCTTCACGATCATCGCCTGATTGGGTTCCACGCACGTCAGGGTTTCCACCCTCGACGGCGCGAGACGATCAAACATCTGGCCTACCAGGCCGGTGCCTGCCCCGACATCAAGCACGCGAAGTTTGGCTGGTTCAGCCGGCAAGCAGCTGACGAGCCGCTGCCAGATGCGGTCCAGCGAAATGAACATCGAGACATGTACCTGATCGTACAGATCCGACTCTACCGTGTGATAGGCCTCACTTACCGACCAGGAGAATGTCTCTGGTGTTCCTGTCGCCTGAACCTTCGCCATCAGGGGAAGGAATATATCGAATGGGGATTTTGCTGATGTGGGGGAATCGATGGGGTCAAGCATTAATAGTTATCCTCTTCGCGTCTTCGACGCACGAAAATCGGAACAGCCGCGCGATGGTGCAGGGGCAGAACACGTCGACCAGCACTAACATGCGCCAGAGGTCAATGCCCGGCACGAGGTTGGCGCCGCTGCTGACCGCCACCAAACGCGGCGTGATGGCCATGATCAAGTCTTACGGACTAAAGTGATAAATGATATATGCTGTCTTCGTCACTTGATCGCCTCAAAAAACAATGAATCCGGGCGATTGTCCAGCTTGTTCAAATCGGGGCATTGCCCTGATTTATATTCGAGCACTGAGCATTTGGTAAATCCAGCTTCTTGAAAAAGCCTGGAAATAAATGCCCCTGTAAAACCGGAATGATGGGAATTTTTTACCGCAGAACGCGTAGCCACCTCATAAATGGATGCCAAAAACTCTCTCGGATCGTTCGCATCATACAACTTCATGATTTTTTCAAGATCCGGCACGACCACCCTGACGACGCCACCAGGCTTTAATACTCTAAAACACTCGTCAACAAGCCTCTCAACTTCATCCATAAACAGATGTTCAAAAACATGAGAGCTAAAAATCGCCTCGATGGCATTGTCTGCATAAGGCAACTTCTTTGTCAGATCAAGATACTGCAATCTGGAAAAGACCCCCTCTCTATGCTGCGCATAACGTTCCCTGGGCATCCTGCCGACTTTGAACATCAACCAGGCCAGACCTGGTACCTTGCCAATCCACAGGTGCGGGGTAATATCGGTATTCACCCAACCCTCAACCGACTGATCAAATGCCCCTAAATGAACTCTCATTTTCCCTTTTTTCTTTCCCTTTTTCCGTTTCCAGTGAAGGTGGTTATTTTACGCATGGCGGACTCAACTCGCTAGTGCAGCGGACGGGTTGATGTCGAAAAATATCTGATTTGGTGTTTTCATGCCAAGACATTTCCTGGGACGGTTGTTGAGTTTATCCATCGCCTTCTGAATATCTCTCTGCGTTATGGTGGTGAAGTCACAGCCCTTGGGGAAATACTGGCGGATAAGGCCGTCGGTGTTTTCATTCAGGCCGCGCTCCCAAGATGCATACGGATGCGCGAAGTAGAAGTCGGCATCAAGTGCTTCGGCAATGGCTTCGTGGTGCGCAAACTCTTTGCCGTTGTCCGAGGTCAGCGTATGAACTTGGTCGGATAGCGGTGCGAGCAGTTTCAAAACAGCCTGTTTAACACCTTCGGCACCCTTGTTGGGGACTTTGGCGAACAGCGCCAGCCGCGACTTCCGCTCGGTCAGCGATACTAAGGCCTGTTTGTGACCTTGGCCGATGACGGTGTCGAGTTCCCAGTCGCCCAGGCGGGTACGCCGCTCCAGGATAGCAGGACGTGTCTCAATGGAAACCCGGTTGCGCAACTGGCCGCGCCGCTCGTCACTGCTTAACGCTTCGTCCCGCAGGCGTACTACGCCTGCGGGACGCCGAAAGGCCACGAAATGGCCGATTCGGCGGAGAAGATCGGAAGTAAACCGATCACATTTGCAAAAATCCCGTTAGTTGTAGACTTCTTTCATCGCGGATAACATTTTGCGTGAATTGATCAGAGGTTCCCTAAGCAGAAATGTCCGGTTTTCCTTTGTTGTCACCTCCTACAGCGTAACGCAATGTCCATCACGGGCATTGCCAATCGGCCTGTTCCGCCAGGGATGATCCGGTGCGGGTATATGTCCCGTGTTGCGCCCGGTGTGCTCCGTGAGGAGCAATATGGTGTTGCGATAGCAATAGGTAACAGCGCCGGGCTGTGTCACGCTATTAAAAACCTGGTTGATAACGCGACGGACCGTGTGGCAATGGGGGAGCGGGCCCGGCGTATGTTCGAGCGGCGGTTTGACAAGGCGGTGGCGTTGGTAAAGTGGCAGGAATTGTTAGAGAAGGTAGCTAAAGAAGCGTAGGAAATAATGCCTGCGCGCATTTATGGCACAGGCGTGTGCGCTTGTTCATTCGCCAGTGTTGGTCACCCACGACCAGGCGTTAATTTAATTCTGGCTGCCACGCCAATATGGCGCATGGTCTATTTGGCTGAGATCGGCGCGGCGCCAATACGCCTGACGCTGCGGAAACGATTATAGTGCCCATTTTTCGGGCAGCGAAACCCGGACACGGATCGGGTGGCGAGAGCAGGTAAATGATGCAACGTAAGTGGCGCACCGTTATTTTCACGTTCGTCGGGGTCAGCACGTTGGCGGTGCTGGCGACGGCGTTTGAGATACGGAATGTTCTGACTGAACCGGGGCAAACGCCAGTGAAAGTCGATGCGGTGATCGTGCTTGGCGGCGGTGCCAGTAGTCGGCGTCTGGGTCGCGGGGCGGAGCTTTATCTGGCCGGTTATGCGCCAACGCTGATCGCGTACAACGCATCAGCGACGGTATTGTCGCGGCTGGGTGTTCCGGATGACAGCAGGACGATCATACTCGGACCGCATAGTACCTGGGACGAGGCGTTGAAGACGCGGGAGTTGGTCGGACGGTTCGGATGGAAACGCATTATCGTGGTGACCGATCCACTGCATATACACCGGTCGAGATGGGCCTTTGAGACGGCGCTTGCACCGCTAGGGGCGGTAGTTGTGATGGTGGCCTCGCCGCTGCCGGCATGGGATGCAGACGCGTGGTGGAAGAACACGTCTTCGCGGCGCTACGTGTTGTTGGAGTGCGCGAAAATGGTGCATTACCGGATGGTGTATGGGCTGGGTAGCGTATTCGCTGCCGGGTGATGGCGGGTGCCTGGTGTTCGATCGTTCGTGACTTGATGCGGTACGGTGTCCAACGGTTAAGGTCGGTTGTACTGCCGGTATGTGTGCTAGCAGACAGAGCTCACAATGTCTTCGTTGTAGAGTACGCGAGTAGGAAAAAAAGGATAATTGATTGCGCATAGTTGATCGGCTGACTGTGCTTGTTCTGGTCGTGGTAGAAGTTGTATTTGCGATACGTAAATAAAAAGTCCGCGTAGCTAATTCTGTCGGAATGAATCATAATTTAATCTGCTCGTCAGGAGACGAGGATTTTTCAGTCGTAACGCCTCCGGTTGCCGATGTGTTTGCCTGAGCAGGTGTTTCAGGCTGCGTTCGCGTGACCATTATCCCGCTCCGTGTATCTGGCCGGCACATGGTTTGCGCACGAAAGGTCGTTGCTTGGCTCATCAGTGTCGGAAATCGCAGTGGCCGTGGTTTCCTGCGGCTGACGAGAAGGGATATATGTTGGATATCGGCGGCAAGCCTGGCGCATGCCGCACGGGTGGGTGTCGGAGCCCCCACGCCTGATAACCTGAGCGGAGAACACATAACGAGCATGGAAGCTAGCCCATTTTTACTGATTAATTCCGTCCTTCTTACCTTTGGCATTACCGCTGTACTGGTGATGTTCCTCAAGCCCATTGCTGTGCGTGTCGGGTTGGTCGATGCGCCTGATGCACGGAAAGATCATGCAGGGCATATTCCGCTGGTCGGCGGGCTTGCTATTTTTTCTGGCTTTGGCTTGAGCTGTGCGCTATTGAGCCCGCAGTTGTTGCTGCTCGATTACTTTTTTGCTGCCAGTGCGATTTTGATTGTTGTCGGTGTCGTGGATGATTTTATAGAACTCTCCGCCCGCGCGCGCTTTGGTGCGCAGATTGCCGCATCGCTGGTGATGGTGCTGGGTGGCCATATCATGTTGTATGATTTTGGCGCGTTATCCTGGGATGGCAGTTTGTTTACGCTGGGTGTGTTTGTTATTCCGTTAACGGTGTTTTCGACGGTCGGCGTGATTAACGCGGTGAATATGTCCGACGGCGTTGACGGACTGGCCGGCAGTTATGCGCTGGTAGCGCTGATCGGACTTTCGATCGTCAGCTTTATCGCCAACCATGATGCGCAGGGCGCGGCATTGGTGTTGCTGGCTGCCGGTTTGCTGGCGTTTCTTGCGTTTAATTATCGTGTGCCGGGCCGCCGGCGGGCGACGGTGTTTCTGGGTGATTCTGGATCAACCTTTCTCGGCTTCGCGCTCACCTGGTTTATTATCGCGTCATGCCAGGGTGAAGACCGCATTATGACGCCGGTAACCGCCTTGTGGTTTTTGATGCTGCCGCTGTTTGATACGGTGGGTATTATGTTGCGGCGGATTATCAAGGGTCGCTCGCCGTTTGCGGCGGATCGGGAGCATTTTCATCATGTATTGCAGCGCGCCGGTTTTTCGGTCAACGAGTCGTTGGCCGTGCTGTTGACGCTGGCGCTGACGGGAATGGCGGCAGGGTTGGCGGGCCTGTATTATCAGGTGCCCGAGATGTGCTTGTTTATAACCTTTCTGCTACTGTTTTCGCTGTATTTTCTGGGCATGATGCACGCATGGAAAGTGATGCGCTTTTTGCGCTGGTCGATTTGTCTACGTAAAACAGCGCAGGGCAGGCGTAGTAGTGATCGCATATCGTCGTTTGACAGGTGGGGAGATACACAAGCAGCGGCTGTGGCGACAGATGGTCCCGGCGGCACCACTGCGATGGCGTACGGCAACTCATCCGACCGGCGTTCTCACTGTGACCGCCGCGTTCGCCCGACTCCCGCGCACTAGGTTTTCCGTTGGTCAGGCGGCTTGCAACGGTGGACCGCTCCGGGTAAGCATCTCTTCCCATGTTCTGACGCGCGCGCTGCTGATTGTGGCAGTGATGCTGCTTGCCATTCATGCCGCGCTGACCGTAGCGCACTACCGTTTTCAGGAGCGGCTCTGGCTGTTGGCAACTCGTCGATGTGGACGCAGAGAATAATCTTCCTATCCGGTATTCCGGCTTTCTGTTACTGATCGCCAGTGTGTCGTTGCAGCTTAAGTACGCAGGCACGCGCCGGGCGGTAGCGTGGCGTCGATTTCAGTTCGATGATGATCTGATGATCTATGGTCGTAGTCGCGAGTTGCTTCGATAGTGAATTCTATACAGGGGCGGCCGATGCGTTGCCGGCGATCACGGCAGTCAACGCGCTGGTCGGAAAATTCCATACTAAGAGAGCCCAATATCGCTTGAACAACGCGTTGATTGGCTCTATCTTATGTGCACTGCGGATGCGCGCTTTTTCTCAGGCGAAGAGGTGCCGGAATAAAGGCGTAGAACAGCAAGTTATCGCTGATAGTTGCGCTACACTCCTGCTTCGCCGACGGTTTAATGGCGGCCCGTGCAAGTCCCTCCGCAACGATAGATCGTGAACCCCGTCAGGCCCGGAAGGGAGCAGCGGCAGCAGTCGATTCGTGTGCCGGGGTGTGGCGGGTACGGGTCGCCGCCCTTTCTTGCCGCTGGCCAGCGACGCGACAATCACGTCGCTGGCGCAGGTGGATCGGTGCGGCTCAGAAATCGATCTGGGCGCGTGCCTGTACTATGCTCGGATCGTCATCTCCGGCGATAGCATCGGTGTCAACGGCGATGTAATTTGCCTGGAACTTGACGTTGGGGTTGACGTAATAGTTGACGCCCAGCGTGATGTTGTTTTCCTCGCCGCCGCTGATCGCCTCGTCGGTCAAGTCAAGTGTGCTGTATCGTACGGCAATTTCCCAAGCCCCCTTACTGCTTTTCGGTTTTATGCGCTCGAACGTACCGCTGCTGACGCTGTAAGGATGTGATTCGCCGGTCAGAAAATAGCTGGCGAAGACATAGGCGCCGCTGAATGTGGAATCTGTCGACGCGGAAACGGACGACGAAATAATCTCGCCCTGGAGCGAAAGTGGTCCCCAGGCGCCGGCGGCCTCGATGCCAAGGATGGCGATGTCATCGACGTCGTTGATCGTCCCGGTGTCCACCAGACGCGTGTTGGTGACGTGGGACTCCGGCCGTTGACGATATCGCATTGTCTTGTTGGTATCGTCTTCCGGTTTCCTCCAGCCGGCCGAAGCGCCGACGTGGATAACACGTGCATCTTCGTGGGTCGGTGAGAAGGTCACGCGGCCGCCGACGCCGAAGCCTTCGTCGCCGCCATCCCCGGCGCCGGCCGGCTCACCGAACAGCCCGAACGCGATGGAACTGTTTGTTCCGCTGGTATCGTAACCGACGCCCATACGAATGGCTGGCGCGAAGACATTGGGCAATGCCCGTTCCATGAACGTAAGGTACCTTGAGCTCGTCATGTCATCGAGACTGAAGGGCTGGCGAAAGTGGCCGATCGTGACATTTCCGTTATCCAGCCCGGTGTAGCGCAGGTAGAGATCTTGCATCTCTATCGTGTCCTCGGCGAGATCCGGCTCAAATTTGAATTCCCAGTCGCCGAACAGGCGGCCTTTCAGGAAAAAACGCGCCCGCCGGAACTCGGTTCCGCTGGTAAGATCCGCCTTGTCGTCCAGGTAAAAGTCCGCGTCGGCCTGTATCAATCCGCCGATCGAAAACATGAACTGTTTGTCGGGCGTCTCGATCTTCAGGCCGCCCGTGGTACTTACGTTGATTTCCTCCGCATTGGCGACGGCCGCGACGCCGAACGTCAGCAAGGCGCTTGCCAGCGATGCCCATTTGAGATTACGAATACCCATTTTGTGTACTCCCGTGTTCTTGTTTTCTTGCTCCCTATGCGAGTGGTGCCGGTACGCTCCGGGATTAGCGGCGAGTGAGTAATTTTGTTTAGGGTCCCCGTGTAAACGGCTGGCCATTCAAGGAGTCTGTCCTTCTTGTTCTAAAGTATCGAGGCGTGGATGCCGAAAACCGGCAAAAGATAAAACTTTCTACTCGATTCAGACTGGGGAGAGATCAAATGTCGGTGCAACAGTTTGTTAAAGGTGCGCTCGTGGCGATTGCCGTCCAGGCATCAAGCCAGGTATGGGCAGCGGAACTGACAATAGTCGGGACTGGAGACGGCATTGTTGTGCTGAACGCGATTGGCGTCGAATTTTCCAGACATCAAGCGGGCGTCACGATCAATGTTCCATCGAGCATCGGCTCTGGCGGAGCAATCAAGGCGGTCGGGAACGGCGAGCATGTGCTCGGCCGGGTCGCGCGAGGTATCAAGGAGAAGGAAAAACATTATGGTCTGGACTACCGGGCGTTTGCGAAAGTACCAGTAGCCTTTTTCGTGCATCCCGGCGTTGCGGTGTCAAACCTGACTGGCAAGCAGGTGCTTGACATATACAGCGGAAAGATCACGAACTGGAAGGATGTCGGTGGTAGCGACGAGAAGATTCGTGTTGTTCGCCGTGAAGACGATGACAGTTCGCTTGCGGCACTCCAGGAGACATTTCCGGGGTTCAGCGGTATCACCCTCACGGATAAGTCCAAGACCACCTACAGCACGCCGGAGACGTTCGAAATTGTCGAGCGTAAGGAAGGCACCATCGGATTCGGGCCAAATGACGTCGCAAAAGACGCGAATGTCAAAATCCTCAAGATCGATGGTCTGGTACCGTCCGACGCCGGTTATCCCAGCGCCACCACGCTTGGTTTTGTTTACAAAGCGGAGAACAACAGCAGCGTTGTCAGGCAATTTATCGATTTTGCGACATCGTCCGCGGTGCACAAGACGATAAGGGACGCTGGTGCTGTCCCTGTCCATGCGCCATAGCTTGCCCGGCGTAGTCGTGCATTTTTCGTGGCGCGACGGCAAGCCGTGCTCGAATTGCAAGCGATCATAAGACACTCATGAAGAGTATCAGGGGCAGGCTGGTCGCGAGCTTTTGCAGCATGGGTATCATCATCATCGTTGCGATGATGATGATCGTCTCATGGAAAAGCAGCGAGAACATCGCGAGACAGACTACCGCGCTAAGCGACCATATTTCGAGTGATGCCTACCTTGCGTTACAGGGGCACCTGAAACTGTTTCAGCGGTTGTTGGATGATATCCGCGATAACACGCGGCGAAATGTCGGGGCGGTGCGCCAGGACGGCGACGTTCACACCAGTATTGTCGGAAACAAGCGCTCGGCACTGCAACATTTGCTGGCATCCCGGATAACCTCCGACCGTAACGACTTTGCATTTATATATGACGTGTACGGCGATCTGCTTGCGGTTTCGTCGGCCGGCACAGACGTCAAGGCGCTGCAGGGTTATGCGGATTCCTGGCCACTGGTTACCCGAATCCGCGAACGGTTGAAGGATCGGTCGGGAGTGGATACCACTCTGGTAGAGGGAATTTCGTTTCATTCGCCGGGGTTCATGGTGGCGCTTGGTTTGAAAGACCAGGATGTTGCCGGTGTCGGTGGGCTGAGTATCGCGTCGGCGGGAACAATATATGACGATTTCGACGATCCCCTCGGGTTTGTCGTTTCTGGAAAGATTCTCAATGGTTATGCCCGGCCGTTGGAAACGCTTCACGACGCGTTGGGTGTGGCCAGTGCCGTCTTCATGGGTAAGGAGTCGATCGTCAGCGGCGGATTTATCAGCGCGGATAAAGCGGCTTCACATGCGTCCGGTTTGCAGCTCGATGACACGCTCGTAAAGCAGGTGTTCGCCGCCGGCGATGTGGTGGAGCGCCGCCTGACAATTTACGGCACCGATTATTTCACGATTTCGGCGCCGCTGATGTCCGTTTCCAGCCAGCCCATCGGGGTGCTTACCGTTGCTTTATCGCCGGCTAATCTCGAGCGCACATTACAGGTCGTCGGTGATGAAGGGCGGATAACCAAGGCGTTGATGCGCCAATGGATGATTATTATCGGTATTGTTGCCGTGGTAATTTTTGTAGTTGTCGCGATGGTTATCGCGGCAAACATCGCCCGGCCAATTGTTCGCACCAGATCGCTGATAGAAAAGGTGGCAAACGGCGATTTGACGGTGCGGCTGCAAGAAACAGGCACCGACGAGATCGGCGCCATGGCTCGCGCTGTTAACAACATGATCGTATCACTGAAGGAGATTGCCGAAAGATTGATCGGCGAATCAAATACGATCGCGTGCAGCTCGGAAAACCTTTATGCGTCGACCGATCAGCTTACGTGTGGCGCATCCGTTCAGTCCGCAGCAGCGGAGAATGCGGCGACTGCCAGTTCGCAGTTGTCGGATGCTGCTCTGCAAATGGCACGTCAAGCCACGGGCGTTGCGGAGAATTCGCGGATGGCGAGAGAAACCGCGCTTAACGGTAAGGAGGTTGTCGGTCGCAGCCGCGCGGCTGCGCTTAGAGTTGGCGAAATGGTTGGTGATTGGTCCAGGACCGTCGAGACATTGAATGTACATAGCACGGCGATCGGAAAGATTGTGACGGTTATCAATGGCATTGCGAATCAGACCAATCTGTTGGCGCTCAACGCGGCTATCGAAGCCGCGCGCGCCGGTGAACATGGCCGCGGATTCGCGGTGGTCGCGGACGAAGTCCGGCAGCTCGCAACGCAAACCTCTGAATCAACGAAAGAGATCGGTCCAATGATTGATCAAATCCAGCAGACCGCCTCGAAATCATTGCGCGATATACAGTCGGGTACGGACAGCGTGGCGGAAGCGGTGCGTCTCGCGGAGCAGGCCGCGGGATCCATGGACGAGATTGTAAGCGCCGCCGATCGCGTCTCGCAAAAAATGGCGACTATCGCCGCGGCAGTCGAGGAACAGTCGGTGGCGACGGAGCAGTTCTCGTCGAGTGTAAGCAGTATCGCCGGTGTGGCTACCGAAACCCAATCCTCCAGTGCTGCGATACAAACAGCTGCGGAAAGTCTGTCGGCTTCGGCTCGTGTTTTACTTGATACTGCGTCCTGGTTCAAATTGAAGCAGTGATGTTGTGGCTATCTGCCGAATACCGGCTAGCGGCTTTTCGGTAAATCAATCAATAGTCCTCCCTGCTTTGCGTGCCTGTCTCGTCGTGATAGATACCCATCTTCCGGTATTTACCAATGTGCCGGTGGTCACGATAAATCATCGCCGGTCGAGTGACTCGATCAGAAGAATTACGCTATAATGCCCAGCCATTGCGATGGATAAGGATCGGGTTATTTCCCGGCGCTGATCAATTATTGGTTCACCTCGGAATGACTTACCAAGTTCTGGCGCGTAAATGGCGCCCGCGTACATTTTCCGAGCTCGTCGGCCAGGAGCACGTGCTGCGCGCGCTGGTCAACGCGCTCGATAATCAGCGGCTGCATCACGCGTTTCTGTTCACCGGGACGCGCGGCGTCGGCAAAACCACCATCGCACGCGTTCTGGCGAAGGCGCTGAATTGTGAAACCGGCGTCACCTCGGCGCCGTGCGGCGCCTGCTCTGCCTGCCGCGAGATCGACGAGGGTCGCTTTATCGATTTGATCGAGGTCGACGCCGCGTCGCGCACCAAGGTCGAGGATACCCGCGAGTTGCTCGAGAACGTCCAGTACTCACCGACGCGCGGCCGTTACAAGATCTATCTCATTGACGAAGTACACATGCTGTCCAACCACAGCTTTAATGCGCTGCTCAAAACGCTGGAGGAGCCGCCGCCGCATGTCAAATTCCTGCTGGCGACGACCGATCCGCAGCGGCTGCCGGTCACGATCCTGTCGCGCTGCCTGCAATTCAATCTGAAACAACTGCCGAAGGAACTGATCCGCGGTCACGTGACGAACGTGCTTAAGGCAGAGAAGGTTGCCTCTGATGCAGCGGCTGTCGCGCTGATTGCACGCGCCGCCGATGGCAGTATGCGCGACGCGCTCAGCCTGCTCGATCAGGCGATCGCCTATGGTGGCGGTGAGTTGCGCGAGGCCGACGTCCGAACCATGCTGGGCACCATTGACCGGTCGCACGTGTTCGCGTTACTCGACCGCCTGGCGGCCGGTGATGCCGCCGGTACGCTGGACTGCGCAGCGCGGCTGGCGGAACAGGCGCCGGATTTTTCCGATGCGCTCGCCGAACTGGTATCGGCGCTGCATCGTATCGCGGTAGTGCAGGCCGTGCCCGGTGCCGCCGGCGACGACTGGGATGATCGCGAAGAGATTGTCCGGCTGGCCGCCGCGATATCGCCGGAGGACGTGCAACTGTATTACCAGATTGGCCTGATCGGACGCCGGGATCTGCCCATGGTGCCCGATGCGCGCAGTGGATTCGAGATGGTATTGTTGCGCATGCTGGCGTTCCGTCCGGCCGGCGGCGACGCGGCGGCACAGGAAGTGCCCGCGCGTAGCGCAGGCACCTCGCCGGCGGTAGCGCAAAAGCCGGCGAGGTGCCCGGCCGGCGCATCAGCGGTGAAAAAACCGGTGGTGCGTGAGGCGGCGTCGGACGAATGGGCGGGGATCGTCGGTCGTCTGGGTATCGATGGTCTGGTGCGCGAGCTGGCGGCAAACTGTGTACTGAAGGAACGCCGCGATGACGCCTTGCATCTGGTGCTTGGCGCGTCGCACGTGCACTTGCATAACAACAAATTTGAGAAGCGACTGGAGCAGGCCTTGCAGCAGTATTACAAGACGCCGCTTGCATTGCGTGTCGAGATCGGCGAGCAGCAGAACCACACGCCGGTGCAGCTGGCGGCGCAGCACGATCGCGAGCGCCAGCGTCATGCCGTCGAGGCGATCGAAGGCGACAGCAATGTGCAGGCGTTGCGTGAAGTGTTCGGCGCGAAAATCGTCCCCGATTCGATCTATCCGGTGGAATGACCGGCTCGCTGCCGGGCGGGTTATGGCGGGCGTCCTGACACATCCCGCCTCCGGTTGCCAAGACCGGCGGACGAAAGGAGTCATTGTTGTTTTTCGTCCGTTGCCCTTCACGTGCGTGGTTGTAAACTGGGCGGAGCTTTCCGGCACCATGCGGAGCCTCTGAAACAGTCCGCGGTTCCTGACATCGAGGCAAGGAGACACTATGAAAGGCGGCATTGGTAATCTGATGAAGCAGGCGCAGAAGATGCAGGAAAACCTGCAGCGGGCCCAGGAAGAGCTGGGCAATATGGAAGTCACCGGTCAGGCCGGCGGCGGGCTCGTCAGTGTTGTCATGAACGGGCGCCATGACGTCAAGCGCGTCAAGATCGATGACAGCCTGTTCGGCGACGACAAGGAGATGCTCGAGGATCTGGTCGCGGCGGCGGTCAATGATGCGGTGCGCCAGATAGAAAAGACCACCAAGGAAAAGATGTCGGCGATGACCAGTGGTATGGGTCTGCCGGGCGATTTCAAGTTGCCGTTCTGAAGCCGCGATGTCGAACGTCACCCTGCTCGAACGGCTGATTGAGTCCTTGCGCTGCCTGCCCGGCGTCGGGCCCAAGACCGCGCAGCGTATGAGTTTTCATTTGCTGGAGCGGGATCGCAACGGGGCGCGCCGCCTTGCCGAGGCGCTGGTCAATGCGGTGGACCGGATCGGGCATTGCAGCCAGTGCCGTACCTTGAGCGAAGATAACATCTGCCGTACCTGTGCCAGCGAGCGCCGCGACCGGACCGCGTTGTGTATCGTTGAAATGCCTGTCGACGTGCTGGCGATCGAGCAATCGACCGCCTACCGCGGCCTGTATTTCGTGTTGATGGGGCATCTGTCGCCGCTGGATGGCATAGGCCCGGACGACATCGGCCTGGACCACTTGTCTGCGCGCCTCGATACGGGTGAGATCAGCGAGGTCATTCTGGCGACCAACCCGACCGTCGAAGGGGAGGCCACCGCGCATTACATCAGCGAGATGCTGCATCAACGCCGTATCCGCGTGACGCGCATTGCCCACGGTGTACCGCTGGGCGGCGAACTGGAGTACGTCGACGGCGGCACGCTGGCCCACGCCTTCTCCGGTCGTCGCGAAGTATGAGTCACGTCCTGCCGACAGTCGCCAGCGGCCGGGCGTGACGCGGCGCGCGGCAGGTTTCGCGATCCTGCTCACATGCTGGTGGCTGACGCCTGTGACCGGCCAGGCGCGGGGTTGCACGGAACCGCCGCCGGATCAGCCCTTGCCGGACATTGCGCTGCAAGCGGTTGCCGCGGGCTTTGCGCAGCCGGTGCATATTACCAGCGCGCCAGACGGTGGTACGCGCCTGTTTGTCGTGGAACAGGACGGCGTGATCCGCATTGTCGAAAACGGCAAGGTGTTACCCGTGCCGTTTCTCGACATTCGTGACAAGGTGGCGAGTGGCGGCGAGCAGGGCCTGCTCAGCGTGGCGTTTCATCCGCGTTATGATCAAAACGGCTACTTTTTCGTTAACTATACGGCGCGCACCAGCCTGTTCGATGCGATGATCGGCAAGGCCTTCGGCGGCCGGACGGCATTGCGTACCGTGGTGTCGCGATTTACACGGTCAGCGCCGGTAACGGCCGATGCCTCCAGTGAAACGGTGGTACTCACCATCGATCAGCCGTTCGCTAATCACAATGGCGGTCAGCTCGCGTTCGGCCCGGACGGATACCTCTACATCGGTATGGGCGATGGCGGTGCCGCCAACGATCCGCTCGGTCACGGCCAGAATCGCGCGACCTTGCTGGGCGCCATATTGCGTATCGACGTCGATCGTGAGCAGCCGCCGCACCGTTACGCGATTCCGCCGGACAATCCGTTCGTCAACGTCGCGGATGCGCGCGGCGAGGTATGGGCGTACGGTCTGCGCAACCCGTGGCGATTCTCGTTCGACCGGCAAACCGGGTTGCTTTATGCGGCCGATGTCGGCCAGGACACGGTCGAGGAAATCGATATTGTGCGCAAGGGGCGCAACTATGGCTGGCGGATAATGGAAGGCGATGTTTGCACGCCGGGTTTTGCCGATACGTGCGACACGGCGGGGCTGGAAACACCTTTATTTACCTACCGCCATCCCGAGGGATTCTCCGTCACCGGTGGTTTTGTCTACCGTGGCAACGCGATCCCCGGGTTATGCGGCGCCTATCTGTTCGGCGACTACGTCACCAAGCGAATTTGGGCGCTCCGCGTCAAGGACGACAGTGTCGTGACCCACAGGGAACTGCTGATCTCGGACGAAAACATCAGCAGTTTCGGTGAGGACGAAGACGGCGAGCTTTACGTTGTTTCGCATCAGGCCGGCCGCATCATGAAAATCGTGTCGGGGAAGTCACCGGTAGAGGACGGGAAATGAGCATGATATCCGGAGCGTTTATTTTCGTGGCCGCCACCTATCTGGTGATGCTGGTTGCGTTCCGCCTGTCGCATTGGCGTGTCTTCCATGTCACGGTGATGGCGACAATCATGCTGATTGACATGCTGATCCCGGTGTATCTCGTTTTCACGCGCGACTGGTATCTTCGCCTGATCAAGCAGGAGGAAATCTTCTCGTTCATGATCTGGATGCACGTGATTCTCGTGCTGGCGCTGTACGCACTTTACCTGCTGCAGATTCCGGCGGGACGCAGGTTGCTGCGCGGTGATGAGGCGATACGCCCGGACCACCGGGCCCAGGGGATCGGTATTCTGATCGTCCGGGGTCTGGTGATACTTTCCGCCGCGCTGTTGATCGAGCCAGCGACGCCTCCGCCTGTCTAAAATATCCGCGCCGGTGTTGTTGTACGGGCGGGTCTGACTTCCGCAGAAAGATAGCGACCCTCTCAAGCGCACTCCCGCCAGATTTTGCATTGGTTAATAATTCGCCGGGAACAAAGCACGTTAACCTCACTGTCGGGTTAACAGAAGTATGGGCTGGATGCCGCGGCATAACAAAGCATCGCACCTGACCTTGAACGGCGTTACCCCGGCATTTATTCTTTCGTGGAATTCTCTTGCGAACAAGCTCGGCGTTGAACTCAAGCCATGGAATAGCGCCGGGCCGGCAATGTGCTGGTTGTATTTATGTCGGCACGGGATGACTTTGCGGCGCGCCTTGGGGCCATCCGGGCCGGCGGGGATGCCTATATCGTCAAACCGGCGGACATTCCGTCATTGGTGGATCGACTCGATGGCCTGACACGGCGCGGCGAGGAAGCGCCGTACCGCATTCTCGTTGCGGACGACGATGCGGCAGCGTAGCCTGCCGCGGAACCCGGATAACCTGCGACATCGGGTCACGCTGGTGCCAGCTCGTTTAGCAATTCAAGATAGCTCAGGTAACGGGACCGGTGGATGGCGCCCGACTCGACCGCGTCCTTTACCGCGCAGTGGTGTTCGGCGCGATGCAGGCAGTCATTGAACTTGCATCTGCCGTGCAGCGAGCGAAACTCGATAAAGCCTCGTTCAACAAGCGCCGGCCCGATATTGCCTATGCTGAAATCGCGTATTCCAGGTGAATCGATGATGTTCCCGCCGCCAGGCAGTTCATAGAGCATGGTCGCTGTCGTGGTGTGCCGGCCGAGACTGGTGGCTTCCGATAACGCCGCGATGCGGATATCGAGGTCCGGCAGCAGCGTGTTGATCAACGATGATTTGCCGGCGCCGGATTTGCCGACCAGCACACTGGTTTTCCCGCTCACGCGGTTCGCAAATTCCTGTAGATGCGCGCCATCGATAGTGCTGGTAAACAGCACTTCGTAGCCTATCTCGCGATAAAGCGACAATCGGCCCGCGATTTCATCGCGCTGGCGGTGATCGAGCAGATCAATCTTGTTAACGACAATCAGCGGCTGAATACCGCTGATCTCCGCGCCAACGATGTAACGATCAATCAGTCGTTCGTTGAAAGGCGGTATGACAGCGGCGACAATAATCATCCGGTCGATATTCGCCGCAATCGGTTTCGCGGCGCCGGTGCGATCAGGGCGCGCTAACAACGACGTGCGCGGCAGGCACTCGATGATAACGCCCGTGCCGTCCGGCAACGCCTGCCAGATCACCTGGTCGCCGGCGACCACCGTTGTGACACTACGCCGTCGCGTGCAATGCCACAACGCCCGGCTGTCATCCTGGAGGGCGACATGCAGGCCGTGGTTGGCAACCACCAGGCCTGGTTGCGGCGGCCCCGGTTCCGCAGCGCCCGGCCCGGAGTCCGCGACGACGACTCCCGTCTTGTCGCTTCGGGTTTTTCGCTTTACCGACGGCAGTTCAATGGACGCGCGGTGTTTTTTCGGCATGATGTCCGGCGAATCGCGTCAGGCGTGTGCGGCCAGATTAGCGATGCGCAACGCCGCCGAGGGATGGGAATCATGGAACGCGGAATACATCGGGTCCGGCGTGACTGTCGCAGCGTTCTCGGTATAGAGTTTTATCAGCGCCCCGATCAGATCCGCAGCGCTGGCCTGTCGGGCAGCGAAATTGTCGGCCTCGTATTCGTGTGACCGGGACCACCACGCCGCCAACGGCTGCAGGAACACGCTGAAGACCGGGACCACCAGAATAAATAACAGCAACGCGATATGCGGTGACGGCGTCTGGATGCCGAGCCCGGCATAAAACCACTGTTGCTGCGCCAGCCAGCCGAGCAGTGCCAGGCCGGCGAAACTGGTTGCCGCTGTCACCAGCAGGCGCTTGCGCACGTGGCCATGGCGGAAGTGGCCGAGTTCGTGGGCGAGTACCGCTTCCAGTTCGCCCGGTTCCAGCTGATTCGCCAGCGTGTCGAAAAAGACGATGCGTTTGTTGGCGCCGAACCCGGTGAAATAGGCGTTGCCGTGGCCGGAGCGGCGCGAGCCGTCCATGACGAAAATGCCGCGGCTGCGAAAGCCGGTACGCTCCAGCAGATTTTGTATGCGCTGTTGCAGCGCGTCGTTCTCCAGTGGCGTGAATCGGTTGAACAGCGGTGCGATCGCGGCCGGGTATAGCCAGATCATGAAGATCATGAAACCGGTCCACACCAGCCACGTGCAGAACCACCAGAGGTCTTGCCAGGTCGTCATCAACCAGACGATAACGGCGGCGAGCGGCGCGCCGAAGGCTACCAGCAGGGCCGCTTTCTTGATGGTGTCGCTGACGAACAGCGGCACGGTCATACGGTTAAAGCCGAAGCGCTGCTCGACGACGAAGGTGCGATAGATGCCGAGCGGCAGATCCAGCATCGCCATAACGACAAACGCGCCGACCAGCACGGCGGTGCCGGTGCCGACCGGCCCGAGACCGGTTTCCCGCAGCGCCGTGTCCAGCCATTGCAGACCGCCACCCAGGGTCCAGCCGAGCAGAACGACGCCGCCGATCACCAGATCGACGTTGTCGAGGTGGCCGCGTGCGACCGTGTAGTCGGCGGCTTTCTGATGGGCGGCGAGGGAGATCTTGCCGGCGAATGCGTCGGGCACCCGGTCGCGGTGTCGCATGACGTGTGCCTGATGACGCCCGGTCAGCCAGTACTGCAGCGCGGTTGCCAGCCCGAGCGCCGCAAGAAAAATCATCGTGAACCCATTCAAACCCGAATCTCCGTGTCAACGCAATCGCAGGCTAGCGTCTGGTAGAATGCATGACAAGTCAACTATCCGGGAAAACAACGTGCCGCCACAAGCCGACAATCTGATCTGGATCGATCTGGAGATGACCGGTCTCGATACCGCCCGGGACCAGATTATCGAGATCGCGACCATCGTGACCGACGGTGCGCTCAATACCGTCGCCGAAGGACCGGTGCTGGCGGTACATCAGCCCGCCGCCGTGCTGGAAGCAATGGACGACTGGAACCGGAACCAGCATGGTAATTCCGGTTTGATCGCACGTGTCAGGCAGAGCACGGTCACGGCCGCCGAAGCGGAACGTCAGACAACAGAATTTCTGGAGCAGCATGTTCCGGCCGGCAAATCGCCGATGTGCGGCAACAGTATCTGTCAGGACCGCCGGTTTTTGTATCGTTTGATGCCGGATCTGGAGCGCTTTTTTCATTACCGCAATCTCGATGTCAGCACGGTCAAGGAGCTGGCCATGCGCTGGGCGCCGGCGGTGGCGGCGGGGGTCGAGAAAAAATCGACGCACCTGGCGCTGGACGATATCCGCGATTCGATCCGCGAGCTGCAATACTACCGCGAGCACTTTATCCGCTTGCCATAGCATCTTGCTGCCGTTGCAGCGCCCATTCCACGTGCTCGCGCACCAGCGCTGACGGGAAGGCGAGCCGCGCCTGGAGCGCCGCGATGACCCGGCCATCCGGCGCGCCGTTGCCGAGCGCCACGGCGATATTGCGCAGCCAGCATTCGTAACCGATGCGTCGTATCGCCGAGCCGGCGGTGCGCTCGAGAAACACCGGCTCCGACCAGTCGAACAGATCGAGCAGCGCCGGCGCAGCCAGGCCGTGGCGCGGCAGGAAATCGGTTTCGGTCGTCATGGTGGCGTAGCGGTTCCACGGGCACACCAGCTGACAATCGTCGCAGCCATAGATGCGGTTGCCGATCAGCGGACGCAGCGGCAGCGGAATACTGCCGCGCAATTCAATCGTGAGATACGAGATACAGCGCCGCGCATCCAGTTCATACGGCGCGACGATGGCCTGCGTCGGACAGACATCGATGCACGCGCGGCAGGTGCCGCAGTGGTTTTCCACCGGGCGGTCGACCGGCAGCGGCAGGTCGGTATACAGCTCGCCAAGGAAGAACCACGAGCCGTGGTTGCGGTTGATCAGATTGGTATGCTTGCCTATCCAGCCGAGCCCGGCCTTTTCGGCCAGCGCCTTTTCCAGCACCGGCGCGCTGTCGACGAACGCGCGATAGCCGAACTCCCCGGCACTGGCCACGATACTATCGGCCAGGCGCTGTAACCGCGCTCGCAGCACCTTGTGATAATCACGGCCGAGCGCATAACGCGATACAAACCCGCGCGTATCGTCGTCCAGCACCCGCTCCGCTGCCTCGGGCGGTTCCGGGTAATAGTCCATGCGCACCGATATCACGCGTAGCGTGCCGGGGATCAGCTCACCCGGGCGGCTGCGTTTCGTGCCGTGACGCTGCATATAGGCCATATCGCCGTGCCGGTCGGCGGCCAGCCAGTTCGCGAGCCATGCCTCGTGCACGGCAAGTTCGGTATCGGCAATGCCGATCTGCTGGAAGCCAAGCGCTGCACCGTGACGTTTGATGTCGGCAGCGAGTTGCTGCATATCGCCGGCGTCGCGCACCGGCGCCGGGTTCTTTGCGTTCTGCATAACCGTTATGATAGCCCCCATGCCAGAACTCCCGCATCTGTTATACCGTGCCGAAGACGTGCGCGTGTTCGATCGCATCGCGATCGAGCAGCACGCCATCCCGGGCCTGACGCTGATGACACGCGCCGGTGCCGCGGTATTCACCGCGTTGCGCCGGCGCTGGCCGCAGGCGCGCCGGTTGGCGATCGTCTGCGGCATCGGTAACAACGCCGGCGATGGTTATGTAATGGCGCGCCTGGCGCGTGAGGCGGGCTGGCAGGTCGACGTGCTCCAGATCGGCGACAAGGCGCGGCTGGCGGGCGATGCGCTGGCTGCCTGTCATGCTTTGGGCAGTGCCGGTGTGGCGTCGCAGCCGTTCGAGGCGGACGCGTTTGATCAGGCCGACGTCGTTGTCGATGCACTGTTCGGCACCGGGCTAGCCCGGGAAGTGACCGGGGAATGGCGCGCCGCGATTGAGGCGATCAACGGCAGCGGCCGCCCGGTTGTCGCTATCGATATTCCGTCGGGTCTGAGCGCCGACACCGGCGCCGTTAGGGGGGCTGCCGTGCGTGCGGCGATGACCGTCACCTTCATTGGCCTGAAACGCGGCATGTTCACTGGCTCCGGCCCGGCGTGTTGTGGCGAGATCGTGTTCGATGACCTGCAGGTGCCGCGCGATGTTTACCGGCGGATCACATGTACTACCCGCCGCTTCGACGCCGGCCTGATACCACAAGTTTTGCCGCCGCGGCCGCGGGACGCGCATAAAGGGCATTTCGGGCACGTGCTGGTTATCGGCGGGGATTACGGCATGCCGGGGGCGGTGCGTATGGCAGGCGAGGCCGCGGCGCGCGTCGGCGCCGGACTCGTCACGCTGGCGACACGCGCCGCACACACTGCGGCGATCGCGCAGGCGCGACCGGAACTGATGTGTCACGGTGTCGACACGGCGCCGGATCTGCGACGTTTGTTCGCACGCGCGACAGTGATTGCGATCGGCCCGGGCCTCGGGCAATCGGAGTGGTCGCGGCGGATGTTTGCGCAAGTGCTGGATAGCGGTCTGCCGCTGGTGGTCGATGCCGATGCGCTCAATATACTGGCCGCCGAGCCAGTCAGGCGGGACAACTGGGTGCTGACGCCGCATCCGGGCGAGGCAGCGCGGTTGTTATCCATATCGACCGCAACGGTCCAGGCGGATCGCTTTGCCGCCGTGCGCGCGTTACAGCAGCGTTACGGCGGGATAGTGGTATTGAAAGGCGCCGGGACGCTGATCGGCGGCGGCGATGGGCCGCTGATTCTGTGCGATGCCGGCAATCCGGGCATGGCGAGCGGTGGCATGGGCGACGTGCTGACCGGCGTGATCGCGGGGCTGGTCGCCCAGCAGCTTGCGCTGTCGCTCGCGGCGTCAACGGGTGTCTGGCTGCATGCCAGTGCGGCCGACGCAGCAGCGCGGCACGACGGCGAACGCGGCGTGTTGGCCAGCGATTTGATGCCGCATCTGCGCCGGCTGGTCAATCCCGGTCCGGCCTGAGTGTGCTTGCCATGCAGCTGACGATAGCCAGCGAAGCGGACATGATGGCGCTGGGTCAGCGGTTGGCGCAGGCGTGCGCCGATGGCGGCTGCACGGTGTTTCTGCGTGGCGAGCTCGGTGCGGGCAAGACGACGCTGGCACGCGGTTTTCTGCGTGGTATGGGCCATCCGGGTTCGGTCAGAAGCCCGACGTTCACGCTGGTGGAGCCTTATGAGATTAATGGGCGGCAGATCTTTCACTTCGATCTCTACCGGCTGGCGGACCCCGAAGAGCTCGAGTATCTCGGTGTGCGTGACTACTTCGGCGGCGACGCGATCTGCCTGATCGAGTGGCCGGAGCGCGGCGCCGGGCGGCTGCCTGACGCGGACCTGTCGATCACCCTCCGGCTCGCGAACGGCGGTCGTAGCGTGGAGCTGGCAGGACAAACGCCGTCGGGTGTGCGGATACTGGAGAATCTGCGCTAGATCGCCGCACCCGGCATTATGTTTGCATTACAGTTGCTTGTGGCGATTTTTTGGTGATTTGGCGAGTTCGTCCGCAAAAATACCGCGAGTTATGGCCATTACGTGACTTAATATCGCAAGTAAGCAGGATATCTTGTTAGATTAATGGAAGAATTTCTTGACACTCCGCTGGAATCGGGCTTTCATAGCCTACCCAGGGATAGAGGTAACAGGGCGCGCGCATGAGAAGACGACTAACAGCCTTGTTGGTTGGATTATGGTTCCCGTTTGTCGGCTGGGCGGGCGACACACAGATCAACGGCGTCCGGGTATGGCCGGCGCCCGATCACACGCGTGTCGTATTCGATATCAGCTCGCCGGCGGAGTACCGCCTGTTTTCGCTCGCCAATCCTGATCGTGTCGTCATCGATATCGACGCCGCGCGCTTGATCAAGCCGCTGGATCAGGGTGCCTCCCCGGGCGACAGCATGCTGAAGCACATA
The DNA here is from genome assembly GCA_006218035.1 of Gammaproteobacteria bacterium. Classification (GTDB taxonomy): domain Bacteria; phylum Pseudomonadota; class Gammaproteobacteria; order VBWC01; family VBWC01; genus VBWC01. The sequence continues at coordinate 39,078 of VBWC01000001.1, read as the reverse complement.
CGCAGCGCGACGCGCAACGGCAATAATCTGCGTATCGTGCTGGACGTGACTGACAAAACCCGCCCGAAGACCTTCCTGCTTCCGCCTAACCAGACATACGGACATCGACTCGTGGTCGATTTGCTGCCGCAGGGTGCAGGGTCCGCAAAAACCGCCGCCGCCACGCCCCCGGCGACAACGGTCAAAACCGCGCCGGCAAACAGTTTGCGCGAAGTGGTGATCGCTATCGATGCGGGCCACGGTGGCGACGATCCCGGCGCGATCGGCCGGCACGGGACGGCGGAAAAAGACGTTGTTCTCGCGATTGCGCGCGAGCTTGAACAGTTGATCCGCGCGGAGCGCGGCATGCGGCCCGTGATGATACGCGACGGTGATTATTACAGCAGCCTGAGAAAACGCACCGACAAGGCGCGCGGCAACAAGGCGGATCTGATGGTCTCCATTCACGCCGACGCGTTCAAGGACGTGCGGGTGGATGGCGCGTCAGTCTTCATTCTGTCGGAGCGCGGCGCGACCAGTGAGGCGGCGCGCATGCTGGCGGCCAAGGAAAATGCGGCTGACTTGCTTGGTGGTGTCAGTCTGGAAGACAAGGATGATCTGCTTGCGTCCGTACTGGTAGACCTGTCCCAGGTGGCGACGATCGAGGCGAGCTATACCGCCGCCAACGAAGTGTTGCGCGCGATGAGATCGGTCGTGAAGCTGCACAAGCCGCAGGTCGAACGCGCCGGGTTTGTCGTGCTCAAGTCGCCGGATGTGCCGTCGATTCTCGTTGAGACTGCGTTCATATCCAATCCGAGTGAAGAACGCAGACTGAAAGACAAGGATTACCAGCGCAAAATGGCGCAGGCAATACATCGGGGCGTGCGCTCCTATTTCAACAAATATCCGCCTCCAGGCACGCTGCTTGCGAGCACCCGTCAACATATCATCGCGCAGGGCGAGAGCCTCGCGGCGATCGCGCAGCGTTATCGTGTCAGTGTCGACCAGTTACGCCTGGCGAATAACCTCACTTCCGACCAGGTACGGGTCGGGCAGCGTCTGTTGATACCCTCCGACAGCTGATTCTTTGGGCGAATTTCCGGATGAGGCGCGGCGGCAGAACGATCGCGCTCTACTGGTATACTGCGCCTCGGTACCAGCCATGCGCATTCATCGTTTATCGACAGAGCTTGCCAATCAGATCGCCGCCGGCGAGGTGGTCGAGCGCCCGGCGTCCGTGCTTAAAGAGCTGCTGGAGAACAGCATCGATGCCAACGCCCGGCAGATCGATATCGACATCGAGGACGGCGGCGCGCGTCTGATTCGCGTGCGTGACGATGGGGAGGGTATCCACCGCGATGACCTGTCGCTGGCGCTGAGTCGTCACGCCACCAGCAAGATCACCAGTTTTGCCGACCTTGAGAAGGTCGTCAGCCTCGGCTTTCGCGGCGAGGCGCTGCCGAGCATCGCCTCGGTTTCGCGCCTGACGTCGATCTCGCGAGTGGAGGGCGGCGATACCGGCTGGAGCATCCGGGCTGACGGTACACCGGCATCCTGGGAATTACAGCCGGCCGCCCATCCGCGCGGCACGACTATCGAAGTGCGCGACCTGTTTTTCAACACGCCGGCGCGTCGCAAGTTCCTGCGCACGGCAAAGACCGAATTCAGCCACCTTGAGAACATGTTCAACCGGATCGCGCTGGGGCGTCTCGACGTAGGCTTTCACCTGCGCCACAACCAGCGCGATGTTCAGATGCTGCGGCCGGCATTGCAGCGTGAGGAGCAGGAGCGCCGCCTTGCCGCCGTGCTGGGTAACTCGTTTCTCGAAAACGCAGTCGGCATCAAGGCGGAAGGCGCGGGGCTGGCCTTGTCCGGCTGGATCACGCTACCGACGTTTTCGCGCTCCCAGGCCGACATGCAGTATTTCTATGTCAACGGGCGGTTTGTCCGCGACAAGCTGGTGACCCACGCGATCCGTCAGGCGTATCGCGACGTCCTGTATCAGGACCGCCATCCCGCCTACGTGTTGTATCTCGGTATTGCGCCGGAAATGATCGACGTCAACGTCCACCCGACCAAGCACGAGGTGCGTTTCCGCGAGAGCCGGTTGGCGCACGACTTTCTGTATCGCACCATCCGCGATGCGCTCGCTGAACTGCGGCCGGGTGGCGTGGCGGGGACGGGCCAAGGTGCGGTACCTCCGCCGGCAACGGCGCGGCCATCGTACGATAGTCCTGCACCGGCAACGGTGGTTGTTGGCCGCAGCCATACCGGTTCTGTACCGCGGCAGGGCACGATCGCATTGAATGTCGCGGAGCAGGTATCCGCTTACCGCGCGTTGCAGGGCGTACCGGGCGCCGCTATGCCGGACGCGGCAGTGTCCGCCGAGAGCATGCCGCTCGGGGTTGCGCTCGCGCAGCTGCACGGCGTGTATATCCTTGCGCAGAACAGCGCCGGTCTGGTACTCGTCGACATACACGCTGCGCACGAGCGCGTGACCTACGAGCGGCTCAAGTCGTCATTCGACAGCGGTCAGGTGACTGTTCAACCGTTGTTGCTACCCGTCACGGTCCATGTCAGCAAGCAAGACGCAGTCGCGGTAACCGTGCATCGCGAAATGCTCGCGCGCGGTGGTTTCGAGATCGAATGCCTCGGGGCGGATACCGTCGCGGTGCGCGGTGTTCCCGCCATGCTTGCCGGCGGTGACATAGCGGCGTTGGCGCGCGATATCCTGGCCGACCTTGCCGAGCACGACCGGACAACGCGCGTCGAGGATCTTACCTGCGACATACTGGCCGCCGCCGCTTGTCACGGATCCATCCGCGCGAACCGTCGCATGACGTTAGACGAAATGAATGCACTGTTGCGAGCTATGGAACACACCGAACGTAGCGGTCAGTGCAACCACGGCCGACCGACCTGGGTGCAGGTCGACATGCGTGAGCTGGACAGGTTGTTTCTCCGCGGACGATAGCCGTTGTCGTCGCTGACCGGCGGTACATCGCCGCTGCTACTGGGGTATGGGATACATCTCGAGACGGCGCCTTTCACACGTTTTCAGATCCCAGTTCTCCCTCGAAACGTTTCGGCGGAAGCGCGGCTTCACAAAATACGTCCAGGCGGCCACGGCCGTTGCGCCCGTGGCGGTCACGGTGACCCGCTTACGTTGGTATAACGTTCCCTCGTATTGATCCAGACGTACCAGATGGCGCGTTGTCATGCCGTTGTATATCACGACTGTGCCGGCGCCGGGATGATGCCCGGAAAATGCTCGCCGGCGATGCAAAAACAGGCGTATCCCGCCAGGGTCGCCTGCGTAGCCGCGCGTACGGCCAACGATGGCGCGCATCACGTCTGTCGATTGCAGGGTGCCGTCGCAGAAAACGCGGTCAGCGACCATTATTTCCGGCCAATGCTAATCGCGGTTACGAATCACGAGTATCAACACCGTTACCAGCGATGCCATCGATACCCCGAGATTTGTGTAGGCGTAGACGTTGAGGTCATGGAGTGCGCTGTCGGTGATACCCGGATAGCTGGTGGTGCCGGCCGACTTGATGAATTGAAAAAAACAGTAGACCGTGACCACGGAAAGCACAGCGGTCGCCACCGTAAGAACAACTTTCTTCATGTTGGATGAATTCATTTTTCGAAGTGACTTGGCATCTTACAAAAAAGCGCCCAGCGTGTCTTTAAAATATCTAAAAAATGCGCAAGATTTCCGTGAGCCGTTGTTTGATCGATTGCCTCGTGCCGATCACCATCGGTGGCGTGGTAAATCCGGCCGCAGGGCCCTGCCCATGGTGCGAAAAGGGTGTTTATTCCGGTAACTCGTCAACCTTGATCAGCGTGACGCCCTGCATTGCATCCGATCGCTTGGTCGAGAATACGTAACCCTGCGTGTCGTGCGCCTCGGTCTGGGAGATACCGCCAACTTCCAGCCATTCCCCGAGCCTGCCCGAAATGGTGGTATGCATCTGCCGCACCGTGACCGCGCCGGACGTGCCGGAATCCATGCTGGCTCGGTGTGGCCGGATTTCCAGCGTCACCTGATTGCCATTGGTGCGTGGCAGCACATCAAATCCGGCGGTAACGTCCCGGTACGTGAACTCGGCATGCTTGCCGGCGACCTTTCCCTCAAGGTTGCCGGCCCGGGTCACCACCGGAACAGACTGTCCGACGCGTATCGAAGCGCTGTGGCCCTCGAGAACCTGTATCTGCTGCGTGCCTGCTTCATCGGCCTGGGAGCGTGTTCGCGTGACGCGGACGGTGACGCCTCGTCCGTTACCCGGGCGGGCATCTTCCCCGCCGCCGATCGTGGCGTCCGTGTCACCGCCTGTCGAAATCGAGCCGCTGACGCTGCCGGCCTGATGTTCGGCGTCACGCACATCGCTTTGCCGTACACTAATCACTAAACGCCGCGGCGCCTGGTCGATGGAGGCAACGATCTTGCGGATTTCCTTCATGTTGGCGGGTGTCGTACGTATTATGAGTCGAAACCCCGTGCCTGATATCGCGTCCTCGTTGGCAAGAAATGGCTTGATCATCGGGATGATCTCGCTTGCCGGCCGATTTTTCAGTTCGAGAATCTCGGTAGCGCTTTCCGCCGCGAATCCGGCCGTCGCGAGGACAGTGAAGAATGCGATCCACAACGCTGCGTGTAAACGTCGGAGCAATGCCGCCATGGATTTCAGAGATGCAGGCGGCGCAGTTCAGCGTGTGGTTCGCTGCGCCCCCACACTTCGTTAAAGAAACTGACCAGCTCCCGGGCTTGGCGGCGGGCGTTAAAATCGACGATGCCGGTATAACGATCGGCGACGCGACGATGTAACACCCCGGTCTCGTCAGCGACGAGAAACGACTCGTTAAAATCCTTATGCTCATAAGCCGGTTTACGCAGCTTGACCTTGCTGTCGAGGCGGTAACACAGTTCCAGAAGTCGATGACCCTGTCTGGCGATTTTTTGGGCATCCTGTAACAGGATATGGACGAACGAGTATCGGCTGCGCGTCGCCAGGGAGGTGACCGCATCGACAAAAGGCACAGTGTCATAAATCGGGGCGTCGAGATCGCCGCTGAACAGGTGCAAGGTTCGTTGCGCCTGAGACGCCAGTGAAACGGCCGCCAGACGACTCTCGTCGCTCGTGGCGATGTCAATGTTTCCGGTGGACTCACCGAGGATCAGGTTTTCAATCGGTGCCATGATCGATACGTGCGCATCTGTTCGAGATTGCGGAGGTGCCATCGGCTGCGCGTTTATATTGGACTGTCGCGACCGTCAGCACAACCAAAAAAAACCCCGAACTGTATGGGAGGGGACACAGTTCGGGGCGAATTTCGATAGTGATAACGACACGGTGGGGAGGCATGAAGGTAGGATAGTACCTACGTGTCGGTGCTTCACTATCTGGTAATAATATTGGCACGGGGCAGCTAAATATTCGTGAACAGCGTCACAGTTTCCGATGCGGGTCGGGAAAATACCCGAGCTATGCGGGGGCGGCATAGCTCGGGTTGCCCGGCGGGGTAGTGGCGGTGGAGCGCCGGTGCGGCTTTTGGAGGAGGGGGTCACGGCACCACCGTTTGCTACCAGCAGTTTCTATTATGCTGATTGACACTGACATTACGGTGACGTCGCTAGCAAGCCCAAAAAAAACCCGAACTGCACGGAGGGGAGATGTACAGTTCGGGGTAAATTAAGGCAACCTGCATGACACGTTTTGGGGAGGCTTGAAGGAAGGAGCCGTGCCCGCTGATTGCCTGAGTACCCATTATCCATACCCCAGGTCAAAAAACTGTGAACCAGTTCACAGTTCCGGTGAGAAGTCCGTCTCGGTGGCCTGATTGGAGGCGTTCCCGACGTAGGTGGCCGGGGTAAGGGCAAGCAGCTGTTTCTTTGCGGTTTCCGGTATCTCGAGCTGGCCGATAAAGGCGCTGATCGCCGCGGCGTCAATGCGGCGGCCGCGCGTCAGCTCCTTGAGCTTCTCGTACGGCTGATCGATGCCGTAGCGCCTCATGACGGTTTGGATAGGCTCTGCTAATACCTCCCAGCTGTTATCGAGGTCCTGTTTCATGCGTGCGGCATCACTTTCGAGTCGGGACAGGCCTTTCAGGCAGGACTGGTAGGCGATCATACTGTGCGCAACACCGACCCCGATATTGCGTAGCACGGTAGAATCGGTCAGATCGCGTTGCCAGCGCGATATCGGCAGCTTCTCGGCGAGATGTCTCAGCAACGCGTTCGCGATTCCGAGATTGCCCTCCGCGTTTTCGAAGTCGATGGGATTGACCTTGTGCGGCATGGTCGACGAGCCGACCTCGCCGGCGACCGCCTTCTGCCGGAAATATCCTAGCGAAATATATCCCCATGTGTCACGACAAAAGTCGATCAATACAGTATTGAAACGCGCCAGTGCGTCAAACAGCTCGGCGATGTAGTCATGCGGCTCGATCTGCGTGGTATGGCTGTTCCAGTCCAAACCGAGTCCCTCGACAAAGCGGCGCGAAAACGTCGGCCAATCGATATCCGGATACGCGGCGAGATGGGCGTTGTAATTGCCGACCGCGCCGTTCAGCTTGCCGAGCAGCGGGACACTGGCGATCTGGCCGCGCTGCCGTTTCAGGCGCACGACGACGTTGGCGATTTCCTTGCCCAGCGTGGTTGGCGAGGCCGTCTGTCCGTGCGTCCGCGATACCATCGGTTGTGCGGCGTACCGCGCGGCCATATCGACGAGGGTGTCGACGAGCTGGTCGATCAGCGGTAGCAGCACCTGTGCGCGAGCTTCCCTCAGCATCAGTCCGTAGGCGAGATTGTTGATATCCTCGGAGGTGCAGGCAAAATGGACGAATTCGCCGACCTTCTCAAGTTCCTTGTTGCCGGCGATTTTTTCCTTAAGAAAGTATTCGACGGACTTAACGTCGTGGTTGGTGGTTCTCTCGATGTTCTTGATGCGTTGCGCGTCTTCGATGCCAAACGAATCGACGATTTTCCCCAGTGCGTTTTTCGCGTGTTCGCTCAGCGGGGGGACTTCGGCGATGTTTTTGTGATCTGCCAGCGCCTCCAGCCAGCGGACCTCGACCAGTACGCGATGCCGGATCAGGCCGTACTCACTAAAGATGTCGCGCAGATCGGCGGTCTTGTTCGCATAGCGTCCGTCAATGGGCGAGATGGCGGTAAGTGTCGACAGTTCCATGCAGAAATCCGGTGTGGTTACCAGCGAATTGTACCGTATCGGCTGCCTGAACGCAGTCTCTGACGTTACTGCCCGCGCAATAATTGCTCGATCATCTGGTGGATTTTCCCGCGCGAAAGAAGAATTTGCAGGCGTGAGCCACCACACTGGCGCCACAGGACGGTCGAGCGAATTGCGGCCAGCAACAGCGCACGCACCTGTTCGGCAACCTCTTTCTTCGACAAATAGCCTTGCTCGCCCTGGACAATGATTCGCGGCGTCAGCACGCTGATGGTCTCTGCGTACAGCGCCGCAATGGCCGACACGACGATCGGATGGGTGAACGAATAGTGCTCTGCCTGGCGCCGAATTCTTTCAATGCCGGCGGCGATTTCCACGAGCATCTGCGGGCGCTTGGCCAGTTGGCGCTCCAGCGTCATTACGCCGATCATGTATTTTGCGATCTCAATGTCGCGGGCCTGATTTTCCGTGCCGAGCTGTTTTGCCAGCAGCCTGAGCCCGGGCGCCAGGCGATCGACGCCGGCGTAAACCTCTGCCGTAGCGTCAGGTTGCGTCTGGAATATGCTGTAGAGACAAGTCGCGAACGCGGCCTCGTCCGCAGCGCCAGTGCGCGCGACCTGTTTTACCAGCGCCGCAGCCTGAGCGATACCTGCCAGGGCGAGCGTGCGATCGCGCAGCGTGCTAGACACGGTGGTCCGGAAACGGGTGGCATTTCGGCGCTGACATGGCAACGCCGCCGGAAGTACAGTCGATAACGTTAGACATGATTGGTGGGTTCATCGATGATGCCGCCGCCGAGGCATTCATCCCCCTGGTAGAACACGATCGACTGGCCGGGTGTTACCGCGCGCTGCGGGGCATCAAAAACAACCCGGCACTGATCCAGCCCTGTCAGGGTGACCTCGCCGCTCTGATCGGCCTGTCGATAACGTATTTTCGCGCCGCAACGCACCGGGCTTGCAGGCGCCTGCCGCGCCACCCAGTGCAGGTGCGTCGCCGTCAGCGAGGTGCTGTAGAGCAGCGGATGCTCATGCCCCTGCGCGACAATCAGTACGTTCTGCTTGAGATTCTTGCCGACCACGAACCACGGCTCGCCGCTGCGGCCGCGGCTGCCGCCGAGTCCGAGGCCCTGACGCTGGCCGATGGTATGGAACATCAGGCCCTGGTGGGTGCCGATGTATTCGCCTTCCGGCGTGCGCATCTCACCGGGCAGGGCAGGAAAATAGTGACGCAGGAAGCCGGCGAAATCCCGTTCGCCGATAAAGCAGATGCCGGTGCTGTCGCGCTTGGCGTGATTTTCCAGCCCGGCTTCCCGCGCGAGGCGCCGCACCTCGGTTTTGGTCAGCTCGCCGAGCGGGAATATCGTCGCAGCGAGTTCGCGCTGTCCCAGCGTATACAGAAAATAGCTCTGGTCCTTGTTCAAATCCCGCGCCTTCAGCAGGCGATAGCGGCCGTCGACGCAGTCTGTTCGCGCATAATGGCCAGTGGCAATCCGGTCCGCGCCACGGGTCAACGCATGCTCGAGAAACACCTTGAACTTGATTTCCTTGTTGCAGAGGATATCCGGATTCGGCGTACGCCCGCGGGTGTGTTCTGCCAGGAAATAACCGAACACACGGTCACGATACGCCCCGGAGAAATCCTCGCCGTCCAGTGCGACCCCGAGCCGCTCACAAACGTGTAGCGCATCCTTCATGTCCTCTGCCGCGGTACATGGACTGTTTTCCGGGAGGCCCGCGCCATTCTCATCCCAGTTCTTCATGAACAGCCCGCTAACCTCATACCCCGCGTGCGCCAGCAGCATTGCCGCGACGGACGAATCGACGCCGCCGGATACGCCGACAACAACGCGCATGCCGGGATCGGCTTTGTCGCGCACGGCGTCCGGTACTGACGTAAGATTCACATGGCGTGCAAGCATGGTGCTAGAGGTCACACAGCAGGGTGAGCGGGAAACGATGCCCGGCGCGGTAGTCGTCGACGCAGCGCATCACCATTGGGCTGCGCATCTGTCCGGTGCGCCTCACTAGTTCGTCATATGACAGCCAGATCGCGCGTTCGATACCCGTATCGAGTTCGCGCGTCCGGTCGAAATCCACGCAGCGGGCCGCAAAACAGGCGCGTAAATACGTAGTAGCGCTTTCCGGCATCTGCCAGCGATATATGCCGACCAGTGACTCCGGCACGACATGCCATGCCGTCTCCTCGAGGGCTTCGCGCGCAGCGGCATGTTGCAGGCCTTCACCCTCGTCGAGATGGCCGGCCGGTTGGTTCAACACCAGCCGGCCGCTGACATTCTCTTCCACCATCAGAAATTTGCCGTCACGTTCGGCCACGACCGCGACAGTGACGTTGGGTCTCCAGATCATCCGCGAATATTAACATGGCGGGCGGGGTTTCCGCCCGCTGGCGGTGGCGCTATCGATGGGCGGGCGAGTGTTCTGCCGACGCGCGCAGCCTGGCGCTAAACCTCCAGGCGACGCCATGCGCCCGGCGCCAGCCCGTCGATGCGCCACGGTCCGACTGCGCACCGAATGAGGCGCAGTGTTGGATAGCCGGTGGCGGCCGTCATGCGTCGCACCTGTCGGTTGCGGCCCTCGGTGATGGTAAGTTCAAGCCACGCGGTCGCGATAGCGGCGCGATAACGTATCGGCGGATCGCGGTCCCAGACGGTCGGCGCCGCGATTTTGCCGGCAACGGCGGGCAGTGTCATCCCGTCTTTCAGTCGGACCCCGCGCCGCAACGTATCAAGCGCGGCATCCGTCGGTTCGCCTTCGACCTGAACCCAGTAGGTCTTCGCCAGTTTGTGTTGCGGATTCGAAATGCGCGCCTGCAGCGCGCCGTCGCCGGTCAGTACCACCAGGCCTTCGCTGTCCCGGTCGAGGCGCCCTGCCGCATACACACCTTGCTCCGGAATGTAGTCGGCCAGCGTCGGGCGGTGTTCGCTGTCGGTAAACTGGGTGAGGACACCGTACGGTTTGTTAAACAGGATGACAGTAGACATGGTTCCCCGAATTGCGCCGGATTAGGCCCGCCCCGCGACTGCACGCTGGTACAGGATGACGATTATCTGTCATTGTATATCGCGCCAATATGCAGGATGAAGTTCGCCGAGGCTTCGGGCAGCTGCTAATATGGATCGTTTATTCTTGTGCCGACCGTATACGGGGAGATTATATGTCGTTTGATAAAGTCACGGTTCCCAAAGATGGGGAACAGATCCGCGTCAACAAGAACGGCTCGCTGGATGTGCCAGCGCGGCCGATCATCCCGTTTATCGAAGGTGACGGCATCGGCGTGGACATCACGCCGGTGATGCGCAAGGTTATCGATGCCGCGGTCCGCAAGGCCTACGGCGGTAAAAAATCCATCGCATGGATGGAGGTCTACGCTGGTGAAAAGGCGACGCAGGTATACGCAAAGGACACCTGGTTGCCGGATGAAACCCTGACTGCAGTACGCGATTATGTCGTATCCATTAAGGGGCCGTTGACTACGCCGGTTGGCGGCGGTATCCGTTCGCTGAACGTCGCGCTGCGCCAACAACTCGATCTGTATCTCTGCCTGCGGCCGATACGCTATTTCCCCGGGGTCCCCAGCCCGCTGAAGGCGCCGGAAAAAACCGACATGGTGATCTTTCGTGAAAATTCCGAGGATATCTATGCCGGCATTGAATGGAAGGCCGGCACGCCGGAAGCGAAAAAAATCATCGACTTTCTGCAGAATGAAATGGGCGTCACCAAGATACGCTTTCCCAAGACTTCCGGAATCGGTATCAAGCCGGTGTCCCAGGAAGGTACCTACCGGCTGGTGCGCAAGGCCTTTCAGTATGCGATCGACAATCAGCGCGACTCGGTGACGCTGGTGCACAAGGGCAATATCATGAAGTTCACCGAGGGCAGCTTCAAGGACTGGGGCTATGAACTGGCGAAGAAGGAGTTCGGCGCGAAGGAGATCGACGGCGGCCCGTGGTGCATGTTCAAGCATCCCAGGACCGGCAAGGAAATCGTCATCAAGGACGTGATCGCCGATGCGTTTCTCCAGCAGATTCTGCTGCGGCCGCAGGAATACAGCGTCATCGCGACGCTCAATCTCAATGGCGATTACATTTCCGACGCGCTCGCCGCGCAGGTGGGCGGCATCGGCATCGCGCCGGGCGCCAACCTGTCGGACACCGTGGCAATGTTCGAGGCGACGCACGGTACCGCGCCGAAGTACGCGGGGCAGGACGTGGTTAATCCCGGATCGTTGATTCTTTCTGGCGAAATGATGCTGCGGCATCTTGGCTGGATCGAGGCCGCCGATCTCGTGATTCAAGGCATTTCAGGAGCGATCGCGGCGCGCACCGTCACGTACGACTTTGAAAGGCTGATGAGCGACGCCAAGCTGCTTAGCTGTTCGGAGTTCGGCGCAGCGGTCATTGCGCATATGTAAGCAGAAAAACGGCCGTGTGCGCGAACGCAGCGCCATTGTTCGAGCGGCTGAAGAGCGCTTGAACAATGGCGGACTGCGGAGATACCGGTGGCCGCGCTGGTTAATAACGGCCGTAACGGCCATTATTAACAATCCGTCAGTTATCGCGACCGGTTGCGCCGGCAAGCGACGTCTGAGGCGCGGTGCCAGTGACGGCGTTGTTGTCGATGGGTTCGATATTGCTGGCAAAGCTTCCCTTGGGTCCGGTGACCAGTTCGAAGCGTACCTGCTGTCCTTTCTTCAGAGTCTTGTAGCCCTCCGCAGATATTGCGGAAAAGTGTGCAAAGATATCGCCGCTACAGTGCTCGGTACAGACAAAGCCGTAACCTTTGGCATTGCTGAACCACTTGACAACACCGTGAACGACCGGGCCACGCTCACGATTGCTTAACGCCGTATCGTCACCGTCTGTGTGACGCTGTACTTCCATATCTTTATTTGGGGCATCCATAGCTCGACTCTTCTAATGTTGTTGTCCGGGAACCTTCCGGCTCTAATTGTTAACCGTTCTCATTTGGAGAGTCAACAGGAAATTAATCCGTGGATTGCTCATGGATTAGTGAGCGTGGCGGTATCTGCGTTTTACATGGGAATTGTTTTGTACCAACATATCAGTCGCGGGTGCATGTAGGTGCCGGTCTTTAAGAACCGTTAGCTGCCTGGTTCGATATGGCGCAAATATTGCCTTCTTTCAAGGGGGTCGCCGTCATTGCCGCTAATATTATGAAGGGCCGGCGGGTATAGGGTAGAATCAATTCCATTATGAGCGACCAGCGCAAGCACATTTCGCAATTCGGTAAAGATGACGGCGTCGCCCTGAAGGAGGCGGCACCGAAGCTTAAGCTGCCACCGTTGTACAAGGTGTTGCTGCTGAACGACGACTACACACCGATGGATTTTGTGGTCAAGGTGCTGGAGACCCTGTTCCACCTGAGCCGTGAGAAGTCCACCCAGGTGATGCTGCATGTGCACACCCGTGGCATGGGCGTTTGTGGCGTTTACAGCAAGGACGTCGCCGAGACGAAGGTCGAGCAGACCAATCAGTACGCGCGCGATAACAACCATCCGCTGAAATGCGTCATGGAGGAAGCCTGATCCCGATCCAGGTCAATGAGAGACGACTGTCATGCTTAGCAAGGAACTCGAGTTCACGCTTAATTTAGCCTTCCGGGAAGCGCGCGAAAAGAATCATGAGTTTATGACCGTCGAGCATTTGCTGCTCGCGTTGACCGATAACCCGATTGCCGCCGGTGTGTTACGCGCCTGTGGTGTCGATATCCCGGTTCTCAAGTCCGATCTGGCAAAGTTTCTTGACGAAACGACGCCGCGGTTATCCGAACATAGCGCCTCCGAGACCCAGCCGACGCTTGGGTTCCAGCGGGTATTGCAGCGTGCGGTGTTCCACGTCCAGTCATCCGGCAAGCACGAAGTGACCGGCGGTAATGTGCTGGTCGCGATATTCAGCGAACAGGACTCGCAGGCGGTTTACTTCCTGAACAAGCAGGATCTCACGCGGCTGGATATCGTGAACTACATCGCCCATGGCATCAGCAAGGTACATGGCGAGGAACCGGAAAGCCTCGTTTCCCCCTCGGACGAGGAAGCGGGGCGTGAGGCGCCTGGTAAAAAGCCGCTCGACAGTTTTGCGACCAATCTGAATGAACTGGCGCGTCAGGGCAAGATAGATCCGCTGGTTGGCCGCAAGGAAGAACTGGCGCGTGCGACCCAGGTGCTGTGCCGGCGGCGCAAAAACAACCCGCTGCTGGTCGGTGAGGCCGGCGTCGGCAAAACGGCGATCGCCGAAGGTCTCGCAAAGAAAATTGTCGAAGGCGACGTGCCGGAGATACTTAAGAACAGCACGATCTACATGCTCGATATGGGCGCACTGCTGGCCGGTACCAAGTATCGCGGCGACTTTGAAAAGCGTTTCAAGGCCGTGATGGGGCAGTTGAAGAGCGAGCCCGGCGCAATTTTGTTCATCGACGAGATTCATACCGTGATCGGCGCGGGAGCGGCTTCCGGCGGCGTGATGGATGCGTCCAACATGATCAAGCCGGCGCTGACGTCCGGCGATATGAAATGCATCGGTGCGACCACGTACCAGGAGTATCGCGGTATTTTCGAAAAGGATCGTGCGCTCGCGCGCCGTTTCCAGAAGATCGATATTGTCGAGCCGACCGTCGAGGAGACCGTGCAGATCCTGCGCGGCCTGAAGGACCGGTTCACCGAGCACCATCACGTCAAGTACTCAAACGAATCGCTGCGCGCGGCCGCGGAGCTGTCGGACCGCTATATTACGGATCGCAACCTGCCGGACAAGGCAATCGACGTTATCGATGAAGCGGGCGCCAGCCAGCAACTCTTGCCGGTGTCGAAGCGCAAGAAGACCATCGGTGTCCGCGACATCGAGGAGATTGTGGCGCGCATCGCCCGGATCCCGTCGCGTAGCGTGTCGGCCTCGGACAAGGACCGGCTGCGCACGCTGGAGCGTGACCTGAAGCTCGTCGTATTCGGTCAGGACGAGGCGATCAATACGCTGGCCAGTGCGATCAAGATGGCGCGTTCGGGTCTGGGAGAATCCCAGAAACCGATCGGCGCGTTCCTGTTCGCCGGTCCGACCGGCGTGGGCAAAACGGAACTCACGCGTCAGCTGGCGAAAATCATGGGTATCGAGCTGATCCGGTTCGACATGTCGGAGTACATGGAGCGTCATACCGTATCGCGATTAATTGGTGCGCCACCCGGTTACGTCGGTTTCGATCAGGGAGGGCTGCTGACAGAGGAGGTGACCAAACACCCGCACTCGGTGATTCTGTTCGACGAAATCGAGAAGGCGCATCCCGACGTGTTTAACCTGTTATTACAGGTAATGGATCACGGTACGCTAACGGACAACAATGGACGCAAGGCGGATTTTCGCAATGTTGCACTGGTGATGACCACCAACGCCGGCGCCGATCAGATGAGCCGGGCGTCAATCGGCTTTACGCAGCAGGATCATTCCAGTGACGGCATGGAAGCCATCAAACGCATCTTCAGTCCGGAATTCCGCAACCGGCTGACGGCGACGATCCAGTTCAAGCCGCTCGATGCGCAGACGATCTCGTTTGTGGTCGACAAATTTATCGTCGAGCTGGAGGCGCAGCTCGAGCAGCAGCATGTCACGCTGGATGTCGATGACGCGGCGCGCCGCTGGCTCGCCGAACGAGGCTATGATCCGAAGATGGGTGCGCGTCCGATGGCACGTTTGATACAGGAGCACATCAAGAAACCGCTGGCCGAGGAGCTGCTGTTTGGCAGGCTCGCCAAGGGCGGGAACATTCGCATCGGCGAACAGCGTGGTTCGCTGGTGATCGATTTCGAGGGGAGAGAGGCGACTCTGCCGGCAGGCTAGTGCCGCTACTGCCGCACACTAGCGGGCACGATAGGTGATGCGTCCTTTGGTCAGATCGTAGGGGGTCATTTGCACGGTGACCTTGTCGCCGGTCAGTATCCGAATATAGTTCTTGCGCATTTTTCCAGAAATATGTGCAGTCACGGTATGTCCGTTGTCGAGCTGCACCCGGAACATCGTGTTCGGCAACGTTTCAAGAACCGTGCCTTCCATTTCAATATTTTCTTCTTTTGCCATAACAACCTTTAGTATGAACGTCGCGGAACCCCGCCGGCGGCGGATGCCGCTGCTGATAGCCCGGCATTATAACCGGATTCAGCCGGTTTGTGCGGTATCTGCCCAGACCCACCGGCCGTCGCGGTACAACTGGTGCGGCCGGTACAGCGTTTTGTAACGCATCTTCCGGCATTCGCTGATCCAGTAACCCAGAAACAGCCACGGCAGGTCACGGCGGCGGGCCTCGCTCAGCTGCCACAACACGGTGTACACGCCGAGACCCCGGTCCTTGCAGTCCGGATCAAAGAACGTGTAAATCGCCGACAAGCCCTGTTCGAGGTAATCCGTAGTCGCGACCGCCACCAGCCGATCGCGGTCGCGGAATTCCACAAAGGCGGACTCGATATCGGGGTTCGCCAGGAAGGCGAGATATTCCGCCGCCGTGTGTCCCGCCATCTCGCCATCGCCGTGGCGCGCCGCGAGATAACGCTTGTAGAGTAGAAAATGTTCGTCGTCCAGACCGGGTGGTCGTGCGGTCACGGTCAGGTCCTGGTTACGTTTCCAGATGCGGCGCTGGCTGCGGTTGGGCAGGAAACGCTCAACGGATACCCGCACCGGGACGCAGGCGCTGCACCGGGCACAGCTCGGGCGGTAGAAGTACCGGCCGCTGCGCCGAAAGCCGTGTTCGGCCAGGTAGCTGTAATGCCGGGTATCGATCAGCAGATCGGGGTCTGCGACCAGGGTGCGTGCTTCCCGTTCCGGCAGGTAGCTGCAGCGATGTGGTGGTGTCGATACGAATGTCAGCGCATCGGTGGCTAACGGCGGGCGTGGCTGAAAGTGCATAGCGCTGTCAGTCCGGGCTCAACCCGTGTAACGACCGGTAATCGTCCATACGCCAGCGCACCGGCGAGCGCAGCGTTGCGCACAGTTTTCGCAGATGGTTAAGAAACAGCACGCGTGGAATCGGGCGCGCACCGAACCGGGCCAGATGCGACGACGCGATCTGGCAATCAACCAGTGCGAAACCCCAGCGGACTAATTGTTGAACCAGCGTGACGAACGCGATTTTTGACGCGTCGGGGGCGAGGTAGAACATCGATTCGCCGAAGAAAACCCGTCCGAGCGCCACGCCGTACAGCCCGCCGACCAGTCGACCGTCGCGCCATGCCTCGGCGCTGTGCGCGATGCCCAGCTCGTGCAGCCGGATGTAGGCGCGCATCATGTCGTCGGTAATCCACGTTCCGGCGCCATCCTGGCGCGGTGCGGCGCACGCACGGATCACGTCTTCGAACGCCGTGTCCAGCCGGATCTCGTAGGGCTGCGATTTGATCGTTTTATGCAGGCTGCGCGCGATGCGTATTTCGTCCGGGTACAGTACGGTACGCTGATCCGGCGACCACCACAGGATCGGCTGGTCGGCGCTGAACCATGGAAAAATGCCGTTGCGGTACGCATTGATCAGCGATGCCGGTTCCAGGTTGCCGCCGACGGCGAGTAATCCGTCCGGCTCCGTCAGCGCCAGTGTGGCGTCCGGAAACAGGCAACCGGATTGCTCGTCACAGTGGTTGATCCACACCGGCCCGTTCATCCCGCCAGGCTCCGGCGCCCGGCGCTGGCGATAGAGGTTGATGCGCATGACGATCGATCCCGCTTGTACGGCGTCAGTGCTGACGCATGCTCAATATGACTGGCGATAACGCGGCGCTCGTGACCGACAAAATCCTCGATCATCGCGCGGCCGGCGGGGTCGGCGATCCAGTGCGCCGACCGGGTTTCCACCGGAACGAATCCGCGATCGATCTTGTGCTCACCCTGCGCGCCGGCTTCAAAGCGTTGCAGACCCCGTTCGATACAAAACTCGATGGGACGATAATAGCAGACTTCGAAATGCAGTCCCGGAATCGCGCGATTGCAGCCCCAGTAGCGGCCGTAAAGGCTGTCGGCATCGTGCATGAAGAAAGCGCCGCCGACGTACTCCCGGTTTTGCCTGGCCATCACCAGCATGATGTTTTCCGGCAGCTTTTCACCGATTTCATGAAAGAATTCCGCCGACAACGCATTGATGTTTCCCTTGCGCCGCATGGTCGACGCATAGAATCCGTAGTAGGTATTCCACAGCGACCCGGTAATTTGCGCGCCGGTCAGCACGTCGATCTCCACGCCTGCCTCGCGGATCAGGCGCCGGTCGCGCAGCACGTTCTTGCGCTTCTTTGACGTGAACGCGTTCAGAAAATCGTTGAAGTCGCGGTAACCGGGGTTGTACCAGTGGTACTGATATCCGATGCGTTCGACCAGGTCGTCGCGGTGCGACAGCAGGCGGGAGTCAGCGGCGTCGGTGAACAGGAAATGCAGCGACGACAGACCGGCCCGGCTCGCCAGTTCGCGCGCTGCATCGACCAGCATCGATGCGACGTGGTCGCGCTGCGCGGACGTTTCGTTGACCAGCAGGCGGCGGCCCGTGACGGGCGTAAACGGCACGGCGACCACCAGCTTCGGATAGTAGCGGCGTCCCGAGGATTCGTAGGCCTGCGCCCACGACCAGTCGAAGACAAACTCGCCGAATGAATCGTGCTTGATAAACATTGGCAGCACGCCGGCCAGCACGTCGCCTTCATAGGCCGCAAGGTAATGCGGTTGCCACATCGTTCCCGCGCCGACGCAGTGCTGATGCTCGAGCGCCGCAAAAAACGCATGGCGCAGAAACGGATTGGTGGTGCCGGCGACGGCATTCCAGGCGGGCGCTGCAATACTGTCCATGTGCTCATGCGTAACGACGCGCATGCGCCTATTGTAGAGCGAAACCCGGCGCGCGCGAAAAGCAGGCAGTGCCGGCTGACCGGGCGGCCGATACGCGGGCTGGCTAGGCGGGTACCTCGCGGATTTTTCCGGCGACCTGGAATTGGCCGCGACCGGTAGCCGGGGTAATGCGCACCACCTCGACAATTGCCTTGAGTGATGGAATGCGACCGGGACTGGAGCGCATGTGCAGATTCAACCGACAGCCGAGAACGGGGCGGTGAGGGGTAGTGAAAAGAATGCCGCTGCCGCTGAGATTGCGGGCGCGGCCATGATATATCCCGCCCGAACCGGACTGTCTGTAAACGACCGCGCTGTCGACCGGTATTCTCGGAAGACCCCGCTTGTCGGGGGGTGCCGACATGGTGCTTCCTCGCTGTCAGTGCACGTTGACAGCCAGTCTAGCACAGCGCAGCGCATGGGCACGCGGGGGCCGGGTAACGCGTCTGATGGACCCGTCATTCCGGACGGCGCGCGAGCGCCGAGCCGGAATCCGATCCCTGCCGAAGCCGCTGCCTTCCCGCCTGTATGAGCCTTTCGTAACCGGACGGGCCGGATTCCTCGGTCGCTGTTCCAGGCGCGATCCTCGGTCCCTGCTCCCGGCAGGACTCTACCTCGCCCGTCCATGGGCTCGTACCTCCCGCCTCCATGCAGTCGTGCTTTCGCAGGAATGACACAGATTGTCATTCCGGACGGCGCGTAGCGCCGAGCCGGAATCCAGTCCCTATCGAAGCCGCTGTCTTCGCGGTTGTGCGGAAATGACAACGAAGAAGCGTTAGCCCGAGCTTTCCTATCCCTGCTCGGCGAGATCGTCGAGATAGCTTTCCGCATCCAGCGCCGCCATACAGCCGGACCCCGCCGAGGTGACCGCCTGGCGGTAGGTCGGGTCGGAGACGTCGCCCGCAGCAAATACGCCCGGGATGCTGGTGGCGGTCGCCATGCCCGTGGTGCCGGCACTGACCTTGATGTAACCGTGATCCATCTCGATCTGTCCAGTGAAGATATCGGTGTTCGGCTTGTGACCGATCGCGATGAAGACCCCCGCGACGTCGAGTTGTTTGGTGGCGCCGTCCAGCGCGCTTTTCAGCCGGACGCCGGTGACGCCGCTGGCGTCTCCCAGCACCTCGTCGAGTTCATGATGCCACTCGATTGCCGCATTGCCCTGCGTGGTTTTCCTGATAAACCGGTCGGCGAGTATCTTCTCCGAGCGCAGCTTGTCGCGCCGGTGTACCAGTGTCACGTGCGAGGCGATGTTCGACAGATACAGCGCCTCCTCTACCGCGGTGCTGCCGCCGCCGATCACGGCCACCTTCTGGCCCTTGTAGAAGAAGCCGTCGCAGGTCGCGCAGGCGGAGACGCCGCGGCCCCTGAAGGTCTCTTCGGACGGCAGGCCGAGATACTTCGCCGACGCACCGGTCGCAATGATCAGCGCGTCGCAGGTATACACGCCGTTGTCGCCGGTCAGGCGGAAAGGCTTTTTATCCAGTTCCGCCTTGTTGATATGATCGAAAATGATTTCGGTGTCGAACCGTTCGGCATGCTTGAGCATGCGCTGCATCAGTTCTGGTCCCTGCACGCCGTCGGGATCGCCGGGCCAGTTGTCGACGTCGGTCGTGGTCATCAGCTGCCCGCCCTGTTCCACGCCCGTGACCATGACCGGATGCAGATTCGCGCGCGCGGCATAGACGGCGGCGGTGTAGCCGGCGGGGCCGGACCCGAGTATCAGTAATCGGCAATGTTTCGTGTTGCTCATCGATGCTGTCCAGTCGTGAAGAGGTAACCACAATCCGCGCAGGCTGAAACGGCGCTTGCTCCGGCCGGGCAATCGCGTCATTCTGGCCAACGCGCGACGGAGTTGCTTATACTCCGGATGGCGGCGGCAGGGCCTTTTTTCAAGCCGGGTTTCAAGTCAGACCCGCGCTAAACGGAATGCAAAACGGCCGGGGCATGGTACGTGATGCCCTCGCTCTAGTAAAGAATGGGGAGTGCAAATGCGAATTGGAGTGCCGCGTGAAATCAAGGTGCTGGAAGGCCGTGTCGGACTGATACCGGCGGCGGTGGCGGATCTCGTCGTACGCGGGCACACCGTGCTGCTGGAAACCGGTGCCGGTATCCTCAGCGGTTACCGTGACGACGACTATCGCGCCGTCGGCGCCGACATCCTGCCGGATGCGGCAGCCGTGTATGGCGATGCCGAATTGATCGTCAAGGTCAAGGAGCCGCTGGAGAGCGAGCTCGCGCTGCTACGTCCCGAGCATCTGTTGTTCTGCTATCTGCATCTCGCCGCCAATCCCCATCTGCTCATCGCACTGCGCGACATCGGTCTCACCGCGGTGGCGTTTGAAACGGTGGAGGAGTCCGGCGGGCGATTGCCGCTGCTCGCGCCGATGAGCGATATCGCCGGGCGGCTGGCGACGCAGATCGGCATGAACCTGCTATATCACCCGAATGGCGGCAAGGGCATCCTGCTCGGCGGTCTGCCGGCGGCGGAACGCGGCAGCGTCGTGATTCTCGGCGCCGGGGTGGTGGGTCACAGCGCGGCGCTCGTCGCCGCGGCGCTCGGCGCGCAGGTTACCGTGTTCGATCTGCGCCGGGAAAGACTGGAGCAGGTGCGTGCGCTGGGCAACAACGTCACCGGGCTGCATCCATTTGCGGCCACGCTGGAAGAGGCGGTGGTGAACGCAGATTTGTTGATAGGCGCGGTACTGGTCACCGGCGAGCGCGCGCCGCATCTGGTGTCGGCGGACACCGTCAGGAAGATGGGCAACGGCAGTGTCATTGTCGATGTCTCTGTCGATCAGGGTGGCTGCATCGAGACCACGCGCCCGACGGACTACTCGAAGCCGACATTTGTCTGGGAGGGCGTCGTGCATTGCGCGGTCACCAATATGCCCGGCGCCGTCCCGCGCAGTGCGTCGCAGGCCTTGTCCGCGGCGCTGTTGCCGTATGTATTCAAGCTGACGCAGGATAAATGGTGGGAGCATCCGGCCTTGTATGCCGGCATCAATCTCAGTCACGGCGAGGTGGTGAATCCCCATATTAAGACTTTGCTTAAGTAGAGATTTCTTTTAGTATTCGGTGAGTAAGGAGTCTTCTTTGCGTGAAGGGTAAAGTCTTGGCACGGATGGTATTAAAAAAAGGCGGGGCCCAGCCTCTGGGCAGCCACGGCCTGCGCGAAGGCGCGTTGCTGGTGTTCGGCGCCATCGCGATCTATCTGCTCGTCGCGCTGTTTACCTACCACCCCGCCGATCCCGGCTGGTCGCACAGCGGCACCGGTGGCGATATCGCCAATGGCGGCGGCGTGGTGGGCGCGTGGTTTGCCGACGTGTTTCTGTACCTGTTCGGATATTTCGCCTACCTGTTTCCGGTGATGGCCGGTTACGCCGGCTGGCTGTTGTACCGCGGCGGCAATAGCGGAGCGCCGGCCGACAGCCGCTTGTTCGCGCTGCGCGGCGCCGGTTTCGTGCTGACCGTGGTCGGCGGCGCGGCGCTGGCCGCGTTGCATTTTGCCGATCCGGCCTCGTCGTTACCGCTGAACTCCGGCGGCATACTGGGTGATTCCGTCGGCAAGGGCCTGGTCCACCTGTTCAGTTTTGTCGGTGCGACGCTGCTGTTGCTCGCGCTGTTTCTTTCCGGTGTGACACTGTTTACCGGCCTGTCGTGGATCAAGGTGACGGACGCCACCGGGCGCTACACGTTGATTGTCCTGGCGGCGGCGCAGCAGTTCACGATGCGGCTATGGGAAACCTGGCAGGAGCGTCGCCGCGCCAGGGCCGCGCGTCCGGCACCGGCACCTGTGCCGGTCGAGAAGACCCGCGTTATCAACCGGCCGACGCCGCGCATCGAGCCGGTCATCCAGAAGATCGAAATCAGCGAACGGGCGGAAAAGGACCGGCAGGTGCCGATGTTCAATCCGTCGGCGAACAGCGAGCTGCCGTCACTGGCGCTGCTCGACGACGCCGAGCCGTCCGGCCGGCAGATGTCGGACGCGGCGCTGGAGGCGATGTCGCGTCTGGTCGAAATCAAGCTGCGCGATTTCGATGTCGAGGTCGAGGTCGAGTCCGTCCATCCGGGCCCCGTCATCACCCGTTTCGAGCTGCGGCCGGCGCCGGGCGTCAAGGTCAGCCAGATCACCAATCTCTCCAAGGATCTGGCGCGCGCACTGTCAGTGATCAGCGTGCGCGTCGTCGAGGTCATCCCGGGCAAGTCGACGATCGGTCTGGAGATTCCCAACGAACACCGTGAGACCGTGCGGCTCAGCGAGATCCTGAAGTCGCGCGAGTACGACGAGGCCGCCTCGCCACTGGCGCTGGCGCTCGGCAAGGAGATCGACGGCCGTCCGGTGGTGGTCGATCTGGCGCGCATGCCGCACCTGCTGGTCGCCGGCACGACGGGTTCCGGCAAGTCGGTCGGCATCAACGCGATGATACTGAGCCTGTTGTACAACGCGACGCCGAACGATGTGCGCCTGATTATGATCGATCCGAAGATGCTGGAGCTGTCCATCTATGAAGGCGTGCCGCATCTGCTGACGCCGGTCGTCACCGACATGAAGCAGGCGGCCAGCGCGCTGCGCTGGTGTGTCGCCGAGATGGAGAAGCGCTACAAGCTGATGGCCTCGCTCGGCGTGCGCAACATCGGTGGCTATAACCGCAAGGTCGCCGACGCGATGGAGAAAGGCAAGCCGCTGCCCGATCCGCTGGCCAAGACAATTTTTGAGGGCCAGGAGCCGCCGACCCTGCAGCCGCTGCCGTATATCGTCGTCATCATCGACGAGTTCGCCGACATGATGATGGTGGTCGGCAAGAAGGTCGAGCAGTTGATCGCGCGGCTGGCGCAGAAGGCGCGCGCGTCGGGCATTCATCTGATACTCGCCACGCAGCGGCCGTCGGTCGACGTGATTACCGGCCTGATCAAGGCCAATATTCCAACCCGCATTGCGTTCCAGGTGTCATCGAAGATCGATTCGCGCACCATCATCGACCAGATGGGCGCCGAGCAGCTGCTCGGCAATGGCGACATGCTCTATCTGCCGCCGGGCACCGCCGTGCCGGTGCGCGTACACGGGGCATTCGTCGCCGACCATGAGGTGCACAAGGTCGTCGCCGAATTGAAGAAGACCGGCGCGCCGGAATATCTGGAATCGATCCTGCACGAATCCGAAAACGGTGGCGACGCCTCCGGCAACGGTGATGTGTTTGGGGATTCCGAGCAGGATGATCTTTACGACCAGGCGCTGCGCATCGTCACCGAAAGCCGCCGCGCGTCGATCTCGGGCCTGCAACGGCGCCTGAAGGTTGGCTATAATCGTGCGGCGCGCATGATTGAGGCGATGGAAGCGGCCGGCGTGGTCGGACCGCTCGAATCAAACGGCTCGCGCGACGTTTTGGCGCCCCCACCACCTGAAGGCTGAGGCTCATGAACACATCCATCCGATCCACGCGCGGCCGCGTCAGCGCGTGCCTGTTATTGCTGCTGATACCATGCGCCGCTGTACTGGCCGCCGATACCGCGATGCCGCCGCGGCTCGAGCGTTACTTTGCCGATCTGGTGACGATCGAGGCCAACTTCGAACAGGAACAGATCGACGCGCAGACCGGCGAACGGCGTCAGGCCAGCGGCATGTTTCTGCTGTCGCGACCGGGAAAGTTTCGCTGGGACTATCTCGATCCGTACAAGCAACTGATACTGGCCGACGGCGACAAGATCTGGATCTACGATCCGGACCTCGAACAGGTGATCGTCAAGCAGGCGAAACAGGCGCTGGGCGACATGCCCGCACAGTTGCTGAGCAGCACGCAACCGCTCAACGAATCGTTCGACATCTTTCAGCTCGAGGACGCGGACGGGCTGACCTGGTTCAAACTGGAGCCGATCGCCAAAGACAGCACCGTCGAGGCAATCAGGCTCGGCTTCGATCGCGACCACCTGCGCGCGATGGAACTGACCGACGCCTTTGGCCAGGAAACGCGTATCCGCTTCCTGAATGTGAGGCGCAATCCCGCCATCAATCCATCCCGGCTGAAGTTCGTGCCGCCGCCGGGCGTTGACGTGGTCGGTGAGTAACACGGCGGCCAAACGCGACAACATCGCCCGGGCGGCGGCCGCAACGCAGCCGCTCGCCGACCGTATGCGGCCGCAACGCCTCGAGGACTTTGCCGGCCAGACGCATCTGCTCGGTCCGGGCAAGCCGCTGCGGCTGGCGATCCAGTCCGACCGGTTGCATTCGATGATCTTCTGGGGCCCGCCAGGCACCGGCAAGACAACGCTGGCGCGCATGCTGGCCAGCCGCGCCAATGCCCAGTTCATCAGCATCTCCGCGGTACTGGCCGGCGTCAAGGACGTGCGCGCCGCAGTCGACAGCGCGCGTCAGGTGTTGCAGGACAAGGGTCAGGGCACGGTGTTGTTCGTCGACGAGGTGCATCGGTTTAACAAGGCGCAACAGGACGCGTTTCTGCCGTTCGTCGAGGACGGCACCTTCGTGCTCATCGGCGCGACCACCGAGAATCCGTCGTTTGAACTCAACAGTGCGTTGCTGTCCCGCGCGCGTGTCTATGTATTGAAACGCCTTGAAGCCACGGACATACGCGCGGTGATCGACCGTGCGCTGACCGACAAGACGCACGGCCTGGGCGACCGGCCGCTGGAGATTGCCGATGACTTACGCGACCGGCTCGCCGAGGCCGCCGACGGCGATGCCCGCCGCGCGCTGAATTTTCTCGAGATCGCGGCGGACCTCGCCGAACCGGGCCACGGCCGCGAAGTCATCGGCGAGGCACTGGTCAATGACATCCTGACCGGCGGCGTGCGTCGCTTCGACAAGCGCGGCGAGATGTTCTACGACCAGATCTCGGCGTTGCACAAGGCCGTGCGCGGTTCCGATCCGGATGCGTCACTGTACTGGTACGCGCGCATGATCGACGGCGGCTGCGATCCGCTGTATATCGCGCGGCGCGTGGTGCGCATGGCGAGCGAGGACATCGGCAATGCCGACCCGCGCGCACTCGAACTGGCCTTGAGCGCATGGGACGTACAGGAACGGCTCGGCAGTCCGGAAGGCGAATTGGCCATCGCGCAGGCGGTGGTCTACATGGCCTGCGCGGCGAAGAGCAACGCGGTTTACACCGCGTTCGGCGCGGCGAAGGCGGACGTGCAGAAATACGGGTCGCTCGACGTGCCGCTGCATCTGCGCAATGCGCCGACCAGGCTGATGAAAGAACTGGACTACGGCAAGGGCTATCGCTACGCGCACAATGAAGCGGCGGGCTACGCGGCCGGCGAGCGCTATTTTCCGGACGATATGCCGGTCAACCGCTATTACCATCCGGTACCGCGCGGGCTGGAGATCAAGATAGCCGAGAAACTCGCGCAGCTGCGTCAGTTGGATCGGCAGAAGAAAACGGGAGATTGATTCATTTCCGGCTTGTCATTCCCGCGCAGGCGCGAGCCCATGGACGGGCGAGGTAAAGTCCTGCCGGGAGCAAGGACCGGGAGCGGCGTCGGGAATGGCCGCCGAGGAATCCAGTGGTGAAGTAACCTGATGTACTGGATTCCGGGTCCGCGCTATACGCGGCCCGGAATGACGGAATAGCGGGAGCTCCGCAATATCCGGCAGATATCGCAGGATGCGATGAGGCACGAACGCGTCGCTCGCGATTGATGCGGTGCACTGCGTTTACCGCATCCTGCGTGGCAGCCTGTCATTTCGAGCGTAGCGAGAAATCCCTGTCCCGCACACAGTGAGGGATCTCTCTCGAGCAGGCATCAGAGGGGTTCAAAACGGGATTTCTCCCTGCGGTCGAAATGACACATAATCAGGACTTGCTTAGGATGCAACGCGGGAGCCGTACGTGAACCAGGTACTGATGATCGCCGCCGGAGGCGCTGCCGGAGCGCTGTTGCGCTACTGGATGTCCAGTGGCATATACGCGTTGCTCGGGCGTGGCTTCCCGTGGGGCACGCTGGTGGTCAATGTGCTGGGTTCGCTGGCGGCGGGATTTTTGTATGTCTGGCTGTTCGAGCGCTCGAGTCTCGGGCCCGAGTGGCGGGCGCTGTTGCTGATCGGCCTGCTCGGCGCGTTTACGACGTTCTCGACGTTTTCCGTCGAGACGCTGAACCTCGTCGAGCAGGGCGCGCTGGTGAAGGCAATGTTGAATATCGCTGGCAGTGTCCTGCTGTGCCTGGGCGCGGCGTGGGCCGGAATGCTGGCCGGGAGACAGATATGAACGAGATCGATGTCACCATGGTGCGCATCTACCTGACCGAGGCAAAAGGGCAGCTCGATCCGCTGGTCAAACGGCTGCACGACTGGGAGAAAGTCCGGGGCGTGACCGTGTTTCGCGGTATTTCGGGCTTCGGCAAGTCCGGCAAGATGCATTCGTCGGCCCTGTTTGATACCGGACTGGATATGCCGGTGATCGTCGAATTCTTCGATGAGCCGGACAAGGTGCAAGCGATCATCGAGCATCTCAGCACGACCATCGAGCCGGGGCATATCGTCAGTTGGCCGGCAAGACTGGTGGCGGAATAGGGATCAAGTGAACAACAGGTTGTCATTCCGGGCAGAGCGTAGCGACGACCCGGAATCCTACGGTACTGGATTCCCGCTTGCGCGGGAATGACGACAACGTGATTGACCGGCGTTGCCGGATGGCACCAGCGAGCGGCGGAATATTCGCAGTGAAGAGAACATCATGCTCGACGTAAAACGGATCAGACAGGATATCGATAGCGTTGCCCGGCAACTCGCGCGGCGCGGATTCAAACTGGATGTCGCGCGCCTCACCGCGCTCGAGGCCGAGCGCAAGGAGGTGCAGGTGCGCACGCAGCAGTTGCAGAGCGAGCGCAACACCAAATCCAAAGAGATCGGCAAGGCCAAGGCGCAGGGCCAGGATGCCGCGCCGTTGCTCGCCGAGGTCGCGCATCTCGGTGACGCATTGAAGCAGGCTGAGGAACGTCTTGCCGCCCTGCAATCCGAGCTCGACACGATATTACTGGCCATCCCGAATATCCCGCACGCCAGCGTGCCGGACGGCAAGGATGAAAACGACAACGCCGAGGTGCGCCGCCGGGGCGAGCCGCGCACGTTTGACTTCGAGCCGAAGGACCATGTCGATATCGGCGCAACGCTCGGGCTGATGGATTTCGACGTGGCGGCGAAGATTGCCGGCAGTCGCTTCGTGACGTTGTCCGGCCCGCTTGCCGCGCTGCACCGCGCACTGATCCAGTTCATGCTCAACCTGCACACGCGCGAGCACGGCTACACGGAAGTCTACGTGCCGTATCTCGCCAACAAGGAAAGCTTTCGCGGCACTGGCCAGTTACCGAAATTCGAGGAAGACCTGTTCGCGGTTCGCGGCGAGCAGGGTTTCTATCTGATCCCGACGGCCGAGGTGCCGGTCACCAATATGCTCCGCGACGAGATCGTCGAGGCCGATCGTCTGCCGCTGTGCTATACCGCGCACACACCGTGTTTCAGAAGCGAAGCGGGTTCGTACGGCAAGGACACGCGCGGCATGATCCGCCAGCACCAGTTTGAAAAGGTTGAGCTGGTGCGCATCGTCCGGCCCGACGATTCCTATAATGAGCTGGAGAAGCTCACGGCCCATGCCGAAAAGGTTTTGCAGCTGCTGGAGCTGCCGTACCGCGTCGTCGCGCTGTGCGCCGGCGATATCGGCTTCTCGGCGGCGAAGACCTACGACATTGAGGTGTGGCTGCCGGGCCAGCAGAAGTACCGCGAGATTTCATCGTGCAGCAATTTTGAAAACTTCCAGGCGCGCCGCCTGCAGGCGCGCTGGCGCAATCCTGAGACAAAGAAGCCTGAGTTGGTGCATACATTGAACGGGTCCGGCCTCGCGGTCGGTCGCACGCTGGTCGCGATCATGGAGAATTACCAGCAGCGCGACGGCAGTATCCGCGTGCCGCGCTTGCTGCAGCCGTATTTGAACGGGCTGGATACGATAGCGGCGGGGGGATAATTAAATAGGCGTCATTCCGGGCGAAGCGCAGCGTAGACCCGGAATCCAGTGGTTGTTAGCGCGACTGGATTCCTGCTTTCGCAGGAATGACGAAGAGGTAATGAAGAATTGCAGGGCGGGTTAGGCCGCAGGCCGTAACCCGCCAATCGCCCCCAGGCACATTACCAACCCGTATTGTGTTGCTGCGCAACGGCTGGTGGGTTACGGCGCAAGGCGCCTAACCCACCCTACAAAAAATTGGGCATACGACATAAAAACGACCTAACCATGCAAAATCTCTGGAACGAAATCGAGGCTGCCGGATTTCAAGGCGATCTGCAACAGCGTGTCTACACGTCGCGACTGCTCGGGCGTGACACGACGCTGGTGATGCACGGCGGCGGCAACACCTCGGTCAAGATCACCGAAAAAAATATCCTGGGCATTGAAGAAGCGCTGCTCTACGTCAAGGGCAGCGGCTGGGATCTGGAGTTCATCGAGGCAGCGGGTTTCGCGCCGGTGCGGCTCGATCATCTGGTAAAACTCGCGAAGCTCAAGGAGCTGTCCGACCCCGAGATGGTCAACGAACTGAAGACGCACATGACGAATGCGGCCGCGCCGACGCCGTCGGTCGAGGCGATCCTGCATGCGGTGCTGCCGTTCAAGTACGTTGACCATACCCATTCGGATGCGGTGATCGCGGTAACCAATACGGCCAATGGCGAGCAGCGTATCCGGGAAATCTACGGCGACAGCGTGCTGATCGTGCCATACGTGATGCCCGGGTTCGACCTCGCGCGCATGTGCGCCGATCTCATCGAGCGCTATCTGACCGACAGGATGGTCGGCATGGTGTTGCTGAGCCACGGCATCTTCTCGTTCGGTGCGACCGCGCGCGAGTCCTACGAGCGCATGATCGAACTGGTCGGCCGCGCCGAATATTATTTGAAACACGCGCAGGCCTGGGACGTGGTGCAGGCCGAGCCGCCCACGGATGTGCCGGTGCATTTGCAAGACATCGTCCGGCTGCGCGCCGGTATCTCGCAGTTCGCCGGTGGCCCGGTGATTCTGTCGACGCAGCGAGACACCAAGAGCCGCGCGTTCGCGCGCCACCCGGACATTGCGCGCCTGTCGCAACAGGGGCCGGCGACGCCGGACCATGTGATACGTACCAAGCGCGTGCCGATGCTCGGGCTCGATGTCCCCGGCTACGCCGAGCAGTATAAAAAATACTTTGACGTGAACGACAAGCTGTCCGGTGTCGGCAAAACCATGCTCGATGCCGCGCCGCGTGTCGTGCTGGACCCGGCGCTCGGCATGCTGACGGTCGGCCGCACCGCGAAGGACGCGGCGATCGTGCGCGACATCTATGACCACACCATCGACATCATCCTGCGCGCGACCGCGCTCGGCGGTTACCGCGCGTTGCCGGAGAAGGATATCTTCGACGTCGAGTACTGGGATCTCGAACAGGCCAAGCTGCGAAAGAGCGGCAAACCGCCGGCATTTACCGGCGAGGTGGTGCTGATCTCCGGCGCCGCCAGCGGCATCGGCCGTGCCTGTGTCGACAGCTTTCTCGCGCGCGGCGCGGCGGTCGTCGGCCTCGACATCAACGATGCGGTCGCGACCTTGCTTGATCGCCCCGATTATTGCGGGCTGATCTGTGACGTGACCGACGAAGCGTCGGTGCAGCGCGCGCTGGAGCAGGCGGTGCTGCGCTTCGGCGGGCTGGATATGCTGGTGCTGAACGCCGGCGTGTTTCCGCCCAGTTGCAACATCGCCGATCTGCACTACGAGGAATGGTGGCGCGTCATGAACGTCAACGTCGACGCCAGTCTGGCGCTGATGCGGCTCGGTCATCCGCTGTTGAAGCTGGCGCAAAACGGCGGTCGCGTCGTGGTGATCGGCTCGAAGAACGTGCCCGCACCCGGCCCCGGCGCCGCGGCGTACTCGGCCTCGAAGGCCGCGCTGAACCAGCTCGCGCGCGTCGCGGCGCTGGAGTGGGGTCGCGATAACATCCGTATCAACACGCTCCATCCGAACGCCGTGTTCGATACCGGCATCTGGACCAGCGAGGTACTGGAGACACGTGCGCAGTCCTATGGCCTGACCGTCGACGAGTACAAGACCAGAAACGTGCTCAAGGTCCAGGTCACCAGCCAGGACGTCGCCGAACTCGCCGCCGAGATGTGCGGCCCGCTGTTCGCCAGGACCACCGGCGCCCAGTTACCGGTGGACGGCGGCAACGAGCGCGTGATCTGACTTTCCCACGGCGGGCTGGTGTGCCCGAAGGGTATTGCGGCTATGGAATTTTTTCCAATATTTCTCAGAATCCGCGAGCAGCCGTGTTTACTGATCGGCGGCGGTGACGTTGCCGCGCGCAAGGCCGCGCTGATATTGCGCGCCGGCGGACGCGTGACGATTATTGCGCCCGGCCTCGGCCCGCAGTGCCGCGCGCTGGTCGAGCAGGATGACGCGCAGCATCGTAACAAACCGTACTCCGACGACGACCTTGACGGCATGCGGCTGGTCATCGCCGCGACCGACGACCGCGCGCTCAACGAAAAAATCGCCGCGGCCTGCCGTAAACGAAACATTCCGGTCAACGTCGTCGACAACCCCGACCTGTGCAGTTTCATCCTGCCGTCGATGATCGACCGCAGCCCCGTGATCATCGCGGTATCCACCGGCGGAGCCTCGCCGGTGCTGGCGCGGCTATTGCGTGCACGTCTGGAAACGTTGATCCCGACAGCCTACGGTAAACTCGCCGAACTCGTCGGCCGCTATCGCGCGCAGGTCAAACAGCGCTTCCAGCGTCCGCAGGAGCGCCGCCAATTCTGGGAGCGTGTGTTGCAAGGGCCTATCGCCGAGATGGTGTTTGCCGGCCGCCATGAACAGGCCGAGGCGGCGCTCGAAAAATCACTGGCCGCATCGGAACGCGATACCGCGCTGGGTGAGGTCTATCTGGTCGGCGCCGGACCGGGTGATCCCGATCTGCTGACGTTTCGCGCTCTCCGGCTGATGCAGCAGTGCGATGTCGTGCTCTATGACCGGCTGGTCGCACCGGAGATACTCGATCTGGTACGCCGCGAGGCAGAGCGTCTGTACGTCGGCAAGAAGGCCGCATATCACAGCGTGCGCCAGCAAGAGATCAACGAAACGCTGGTGCGGCTCGCAAAACAGGGCAAGCGCGTGCTGCGTTTAAAGGGCGGCGACCCGTTCATCTTCGGCCGCGGCGGCGAAGAGATCGCGACACTCGCCGACGAAGGCATTCCGTTCCAGGTCGTGCCCGGCATCACTGCCGCCTCCGGTTGCGCGAGCTATGCCGGTATCCCGCTGACGCACCGTGACTACGCGCAGTCCGTCGTATTCGTCACCGGTCACCGCAAAGACGACACCGTACATTTGAACTGGACCGAACTCGTCCAGCCACAACAAACCGTCGTCATCTACATGGGCCTGCTCGGCCTGGCCGACATCTGCGCCGGATTGATCCAACACGGCATGTCACCCGCGATGCCCGCCGCACTGATTGAACAGGGCACGACCCCGCAACAACGCGTCATCGTCAGCACGGTAAAAGAGCTTCCGCAACGCGCCGCTGCGAACGAATTCCACGGCCCGACGCTTGTCATCATTGGCGAGGTGGTGAGGCTGCATGAGAGTTTGGGGTGGTTTGGGGCGGGGTAAGGTCAGAAAAAGACAAGTCTATTGTTGACGATGCCGCTCGGTTGCGTGATAGGGAGTAATTTGGTGTATTTCCCCGCGGCAGCAATCAACAAAATTATTCCGAAAACCGGAGCGCCGCACCCATGCCGCGTCCAGAACTCGTTGAGACAATTTGTAAATCGTTGCGCCCCGTCGCACGGTCTGGCTAGACTTTAAACAGATTCGGTAATGTGAGCGCTGCGTGAAATACCCCGAAGTGGGGTGTTATAACACTCCTATTTGGGGTCTACTCAGATGTTAGACCCCCGGATCAACTATGCCACTGTCGCCATCACAACGAGTCTTGCTAATGAAGGAGATTGCGGCTCGGCTTGGCACCGAAGATTGGCCGCTTATTGACGTAACGTTAAAACAGTTTTCCTTGCCATGGTCTGACGAGTGGCGAGGGTCAAAAGATGCCTACGTACTTCATATGGTGGACGAGGCTCCAGATCAGTCGTTAATTGATCTCGCACAACATGTCGGATTTCAGTTCGAAGAAATACCAGCTCCGCGGGTTGACCCTCCGTTTTGGCGTAAAGGAATGCTTCGGCTCTTCGTTTCGCATCTTGCGACCCAACGTAATTTCGCGGCCGAGCTACAGGAAGCGCTGCTTGCTTACGGAATTTCGTGCTTCATTGCGCATAACGACATCGAACCGACACAGGCGTGGCAAACTCAGATCGAAACGGCCCTTGCTACTTGCGATGCCTTAGTTGCATTGCTGCATCAGAATTTTCACGCCAGTAATTGGACGGACCAAGAAATCGGATTTGCGATGGGACGCGGTGTTCCGGCATTTGCGGTACGATTTGGGCAAGACCCCTATGGCTTCATTGGGCGCTTTCAAGCCTTTAATGGCAACGGGAAGACCGCCGCTGCACTCGCACGTGAGTTGTTTGAAGCGTATCGAAAAAACAAACAATCGCAGCGTCGCATGAGTGAGGTATTGGTTGGACTCTTCGAACAGAGTGGTAGTTTTGCCGAGGCAAAAGCACGCATGGGCTATCTGGAAGACTTGGAGATGTGGGAGCCTTCCTTTTCTGCGCGAATTCGATCAGCCGCCAAGAGTAACTCACAGGTCTCTGGCTCATGGGGTGTGCCTGATCGTGTTACTGCGTTGGTGAAGAAGTGGGCAAAAACCGGGGTCTAACAACCGGTTCCACGCGACCGGCTTCGCCGGCGCGTGAACCGGAACGTTAGCAGTACAAGAATGCTCATAGGATTGGTGTCACAAGATTGTCAGGAGAAAGCTATTTCATGAAGAACTTATTGGAACAATTAGAAAAAGAAAGGCGCAAAGTAGATTTTGATAGTTTTGATATTTCGGTGAAAGAAATTGTTTCAATGTCTCATGAAGGCATCATAGACATTGCTCCAGAATATCAGCGGCAATTCCGGTGGCCAGAAAAGAACCAGTCGAAGTTCATTGAGTCGGTTTTTCTCGGAATACCTATTCCGAGTCTTTTTATGGCAGCCAATCGAGATGGAACATGGGAGTTAATCGATGGCGTTCAGAGGTTAAGCAGTTTAATTCATTATATTGCTGACGCAGAACAGCTGAGCAAATTTGGCATAAAAGAAAACTTAAAGCTAAAAGGGCTAGATATTTTGTCCGAGTTCAACGGAAAAACATTTGATGACATACCGCAGAGTTTAAGACTTAAATTCACGCTTAGGCCGCTGAAGATCACAACTCTTAGCGACAAAAGCGACTTAAAGGTTCGATTTGATTTATTTGAACGATTAAATACTGGAGGGGTGAAATTAACCGATCAAGAAATACGAGCCTGTGTGTATAGGGGGGAATTTAATGATTTCATATCTAAATTATCTAAAAATGGTGATTTTGCCTCAGCAATAAATCTACCAAGGTCAAATGAATCAGATGGGACACGGGAGGAACTCGTACTTAAGTTTTTTGCATATTTTTATGATAGAGATAATTTCGTGCACAGTGTTGTCGGTTTTCTGAATGATTACATGCAAAAAGCGTCATTAGAATTTGACTATGCGTCCAGCCGTGATCTTTTCGAGAGAACTTTCAATGAGCTTAAACAAGAACTCCCTAACGGCATCAGGAGGGGAAATCGAAATGTGACGCCAATCAACTTATATGAAGCTGTAGCTATAGGTGCCGCAGACATCATCGCAAAGGGAGGCACCATTATTGGAAAAAATGCTGAAAAATGGATAAACGATGAAGAATTAAAGAAACTGACATCAGGCGCCACAAATTCTAGAAAACGACTTAAAGAGAGGATTGACTACTGTTCGGAGAGGTTCTCGCAATAATGTTCAGCGATATCTCGTCGGAATCAACAGAGCGTATTAAACAAAGCACGCTATTGCTCGGACAAATAAGGCTGTTAGACGAGGAGTCTGATAACGCCGTAAATGAATTACTGAAAACACAGAAGGGCATGTTCTTTATTTCTATTTATGCATCACTAGAGTATTCAATAGTCAACTCGTGTTCTAAATTCCTTTCGCTAATCGAAAGGGATGGTTTTTTCCCGATGAAATTTAAGAACAACCTTCTGTGCATACTACTCGATCCAGAATTCAATTCGGTCATAGGGTGTGGAAAGAAGAAGGTTTGGGAGAAAAAGGGAGGATTAATTGAAAGATTATTTTCTGAAGAGCCAGTGCAAATAGATAATACCGTATTTCCATCTGATGGTATAAATATTGGGAAAAAGCAATTGGAAGATGTGTGGACATTTATGCATCTTCCTGGAGAACCAATACCAGCTGAAGAGAATGAGTGGTATTTGAAGGAAATTAAGGAGCATCGCAATGCGATAGCTCATGGACGTGTTACCGCTGCTGACGTCGGTAAGAGATATACTTACGGAGACTTGGAGAAGCGCCACAATTTTATAAGTGCTCTTTGTGGGCACGTGATAAGTAGTTTCGAGACGCACGCGAGAGACCATAGTTATCTTAGAGAAACTGAGCATTAAAGGGGTCAGAGTGAGCCACCCCCGATTTCCCGGACACATGATTAAGCAACACAGGCCATCGCCTCGAAGTGGTGGTCGATCTCGAGTCTTTCCGGAGACAGCCAGTGAAACATGCACTGACTGATTAAAGGGGTCTGATTAAAGGGGTCAGAGCCCTTTAAATTCTGGTTAAAGGGGTCAGAGCCCTTTAAATTCTGGTTGAGCCAAAGTATAGTGGAGCCCCTTCGATAAGAAGTCCGTTGCCATGCCACGAAAGCCGCGATTTTACCTTCCCGATCTGCCAGTGCACGCCGTTCAGCGCGGCCACAGCCGCGAACCTGTATTTTATGAGAACGCGGATTATCAAGCGTATCTCGGCTGGCTGCGCGAAGCGGCGGAGCGATACCGTTGCGCGATTCATGCGTACGTGTTGATGACTAACCATGTACACGTGCTCGCAACACCGAGCGATAGAGAGGGTATCATCCGCATGATGCAGTACGTCGGCCGGCGATATGTGCCGTATATCCACTTTCAGTACGGAAGCAGCGGGACGCTGTGGGAAGGGCGATACAAGGCCAGTCTGGTGCAGGAAGACGATTATCTGCTTACCTGCATGCGTTACATCGAGCTGAATCCGGTGCGGGCCAAGATGGTGAATCATCCGCGCGAATACCGCTGGTCGAGTTACCGATCCAATGCGGAGGGGCGGGACGATCCAATGCTGACGCCGCACAAGGTATATCTGGCGCTGGCCAAGTCGGCGAATCAGCGCAAGGAAGCGTACCGCGCGCTGTTCAAGGCCCACGT
This sequence comes from Gammaproteobacteria bacterium, assembly GCA_006218035.1. Taxonomy (GTDB): domain Bacteria; phylum Pseudomonadota; class Gammaproteobacteria; order VBWC01; family VBWC01; genus VBWC01. The sequence goes on along the minus strand of VBWC01000001.1, from coordinate 3,608 downwards.
TGATACCGATGACATCAAGCAAATCCGGGCGGCCTGGCAGACCGGTACGCCCTTGGGTAATGAGTACTTCAAGGAGAAGGTTGAAGCGAGGCTCAAGACTAAAATTGGTCAGGCAAGGCGCGGTCGGCCTTCGAAAAGGGCTCTGACCCCTTAAAAAACTTGACCCCTTAAAAAACTGCTGACCCCTTAAACCCGTGACCCCTTAAACCCGAAGCGAAGAAGCGCTACGGCCTGTGCGTACTCAACTACATCGTTACCTCCAATCACATCCACCTGCTGGTGCTGGATACGGGCGACGACGTCATCGCGAAAAATATGCAACTGATTGCGGGCCGAACGGCGCAAGCCTACAACCAGCGCAAGAGCCGAAAAGGTGCCTTCTGGGAAGACCGATACCACGCCACCGCCGTACAGGCCGATGAGCACCTGGCACGCTGTCTCCTCTACATGGACCGCAACATGGTTAGGGCCGGGGCGGTCGCTCATCCGCGTGAATGGCCGGTTAGTAGCTATTCCGAACTGATTCAGCCACCGCAACGGTACGCCATCACCGATCACGCCAAACTGATGGAGTTGCTCGGCATCAAACGCCTCGGCGACTTACAGCATGCAAGCGATCACTTTCCGGTCGCCTCCCCTGTACAAATGAAACATTTTTGAACGATAATGACAAGGATTTGGAGTGAACGGGGCGCTGCGGCTGGATAAGAATGAACGCCTTGGTCGGGAATTAGCTTTCTAGGTCGGGGGGCTGTCTTGAGACATGGAAGTTGATGGTCACAGTTACCACGATAATGGTGCGGTTGCTCATGATCATGGTGCCGGCAACCAGCACGCCCACGCCCATCATGATCATGGTTGCGATGGTCATCATGCCGCGCATAAAACGCCGCGTCCCGTCGTGTCGGGGGATAATCATCACGACGCTGCCGTTATCACCGCCTATACGGTAGCCTCCCTGGGGGCCAGTTTGGTACCCATACCTTTCGGTGATGTGGCGGCCATCACCGGTGTGCAGTTCAAGATGTTGCACAGCCTGGCCAGCCTTCATGGGGTTCCCTTCAATAAATCGCTGGGCAAGTCGGCGATCCTTTCGTTGGCGGGTGGTTCACTTTCTACCTCCATGGCGCTTGCCGCGACGAGCGCGCTCAAATTCATTCCTGGTGTCGGAACGATTCCGTCAACGGCCGGTGTTGCCGCCCTTGGGGGAGCGACCACCTTCGCTATCGGTCGGGTAGTTAGCCAGCATTTGGCGTCAGGCGGCACACTTGCTGATTTCAACGGCAGAACGTTCAAAAAGGCGTTCAAGAAAGAATTCAAGGCTGGCAAGAAAGTCGTCGCTGATTTTGTTTTTTCTGAAGGCAATAAACATAACAGCCGTAGTCATAGTGCATGCGGCCCTGACCATGGTGATCACCACCACCCTCATCAGGGCGATGTGGCTCCCTGTGGGCATGATCATTCCCATGATGGCGACGCTATCAAAAAATACAGGGAAAAGTCTGTGGCGGGTGGCGTGGTATTGGCTGGAATCGGCGCGCAAAAACTTTTATTTCCTGCGCTCCTGGCTTCACCGGCGGTCTTTGTGATCGCAGGCGCTGCGACGGTCTACACGGGCTCGGGATACCTCAAAGGCTTGTGGAAGTCCGTTACCCATCGCCAAGTCAATACGGATACCTTGGTCGGAACCGCGACCGTCGCCAGTTTGTTATTGGGGAACGGGGTCACCGCACTTTCCATCCTGTTCCTGCTCAACATCGGGGAATATTTTCAGGCTGTGACCCTGAAAAAGACGGATAAGGCGATTAAAGATCTGCTGGAGATCGACAAACATGAACAGGTTTGGCTGGTCAAACGAACGGAACAAGGGGTCGAGTTGATTCTCAAGCAGACCCTGGCCGACGTGAAGATCAACGATGTTCTTGTGGTCTATCAGGGAACCCGAATTCTGGTCGACGGTACCCTCATCCAGGGAACCGGTGCTGTCAACGAAGCACCCATCACGGGTGAAGAGCGGCCGGTTATCAAAACTGCGGGAGACAAGGTTTATGCGGGTACGGTACTTTTGACCGGCAATATCAAGGTCAGGGTGGAGGAGATCGGCAATGATACGGTAGTCGGTCGGATCGTCGAGCGGGTCAATGAATCTAAGGAGTTGCGCCCCGCCATTCAAACGGCGGGCGAGCGGTTCTCGAAAAAGTTTGTGCCTTTTTCATTCGCTATTTCGGGTGCTGTCTTCGCTGTGACGCTGGACCCCTCGCGGGCCCTCACTATGCTTTTGATCGCCTGTCCGTGCGCGGTTGGGCTTGCCACTCCCACCGCGGTGAGTGCAGCCATCGGAAATAGCGCCAGGCGGGGGATATTGGTCAGGGGCGGAAGCTATCTTGAAACGGCGGCCCAATCGGACGTCCTCGTGCTTGATAAGACCGGTACGCTTACCGTAGGACTTCCCATGGTGACCGGGTTGAAAACCTACAAACCGGGTATCGATAAGAACAAGGTCCTGTCCATCGCAGCCAGTGCTGAACTTCATTCCAATCATCCGCTTGGCAACGCGGTCGTTGCGCACGCGCACAATGAAGGGGTCGATATTGCACAACCCGATGCTTTTGAAATCCGCACGGGCCTGGGCATGAGTGCGGACATTTCCGGGCGTAAGGTTCTGGTCGGCAGTGACCGGCTCATGGAAGCCAACGACGTCGTGATTCCGGAAAAGGCTGCCAACGATTATGCCGCTGCCGTGAAGTCGGGCGATACTGCCATGTATATAGCCGAGGAAGGTGAAGTGGTCGGGGTCATCGCCGTTCAGGACAATCTGCGGGCCAATGTAGCCGAAACCCTGCGCAAGATGCGCGAACAGGGCGTGGAGCGGATAGTGATGTTGACCGGCGACCATCCGGCAACGGCAGAAATCGTTGCCGAAAAAGCGGGAATCAGCGAGTGGCGGGCGCAATTAATGCCAGACGATAAGTACAACTTGATCCGCGAGCTGCAGCGGCAGGGCCACCGAGTGATCATGGTCGGTGATGGCGTCAATGATGCGCCAGCCTTGGCTGTTGCTGACGTGGGTATAGCGCTCGGAACGAAATGTTCCGCGGTGGCCATCGAATCAGCGGATATCGCCTTGGCCAGTGAAGATTTCAGACGTCTCGATACGACCAGGCAGATAAGTCAAAAGACTATCAACGTCATTCGCCAGAACTACGGCATGGCGCTTGGAATTAACGCCGGCGGTCTGGTGATCGGGGCCATGGGCATGATCAATCCCTTTCTTGCTATCGTCTTGCACAATGCCTCGACCATGGCCGTGCTGGTCAATTCGTCGCGCCTGATCAGGTTCGATCCTAAGGAGTATGGGGTTGATCCCCTGGACAAGAAGCGAACCGCTATCGTCATCGATCACATGCCGGATCGCGAAAAGAAGTCCGTCGAAAGTGCTGATAAAGAACTGATATTCGCAAGTTAAGGTTTTCCCGCCGCGAAAAGGCATTAACGCATTAAAGGGCTCAGACCAGCCTAAGCCATTGATACCAGTTAAAGGGGTCAGAACCTGAGGTTTCCCCCCGAATCATCTCGGGATTTCCAGTTCCTGTAGCCACCACGACGGT